>CALQAH020000019.1 GCA_943328505.2 Rhizobium sp. Q54
CTTGGTCTCCAGAATTAAGTAATACAGCTACAAACACGTACACATTTACACCAACGGCAGGATTATGTGCTACAACTACAACATTAACCATTACGGTTAATCCAAATGTAACACCAACCTTTACAGCTGTTGCACCAATTTGTTCAGGAGGAAGTTTATCGGCTTTGCCAACAACATCTAATAATGGTATTACAGGAACTTGGTCTCCAGAATTAAGTAATACAGCTACAAACACGTACACATTTACACCAACGGCAGGATTATGTGCTACAACTACAACATTAACCATTACGGTTAATCCAAATGTAACACCAACTTTTACGGCTGTTGCTCCAATTTGTTCAGGTGGCAGTTTATCGGTTTTGCCAACAACATCCAATAATGGTATTACAGGAACTTGGTCTCCAACGTTAAGTAATACAGCTACAAATACTTATACATTTACGCCAACATCAGGATTATGTGCTACAACTACAACATTATCCATTACGGTTAATCTAAATGTAACCTATTACAGAGATTTTGATAATGATGGTTTTGGTAATCTTTCGAACAGTCAAATTTCTTGCACTGGAGCTCCATCTGGATATGTTGCTAATAGCACAGATTGTGATGATAATGATATATCCGTTTATCAAAGTGCATTATTATATACAGATGTTGATAATGATGGTTATAATGTAGGTTCAGCAGTTACCTGTTACGGAGCTTCTTTGCCATCAGGAACTTCTCTTACAACAATTGCTTCAGGTGATTGTAATGACAATAATAATTTAGTATATCAAAGTGCTTTATTGTATACCGATGTTGATAGAGATGGTTATAATGTTGGTTCAGCAATTACTTGTTATGGCGCTTCATTACCAGTAGGAACTTCACTTACTACAATTGGTTCAGGTGATTGTGATGACAATAATACTTTAGTATACCAAAGTGCATTATTGTATATTGATGTAGATGGTGATGGCTACAATGTTGGTTCAGCAATTACTTGTTATGGTGCCACTTTGCCATCAGGAACTTCTCTTACTACAATTGGTTCAGGAGATTGTAATGATAATAACAATTTAGTATATCAAACCGGTGTATTTTATGTCGATTTTGATGGAGATAACTATGCTACAAGTAACACAACTTTTTCTTTATGTTATGGCGCCACAGAACCAAATGGTTATAGCGCAATCAATTTAGGAGTAGATTGCGACGATACTAATAGCGCAATATTTCAAACAGGATTATTCTATATTGACGCTGATGGAGATAACTATTCAACTGGGGATTCAACTACGTCTCTATGCTATGGTGCTTCAGAGCCAAATGGTTACAGTGCTGTAAATCTTGGATTAGATTGTGACGATACTAATGGTTCAATCTTTCAAACAGGTATTTTCTATATAGATGCCGATGGCGATAACTATTCAATAAGTGACGCAACTTTTTCTTTATGTTATGGTGCTTCAGAACCAAATGGTTATAGTGCAGTAAATCTTGGATTAGATTGCGATGATACTATTGCAGCGATCAATCCTAGTCAAGCTGAAATATTGTACAATGGATACGATGATAATTGTAATGGTACTTTAGACGAAGGTTTCCAAATTACAACACCAATGATGGGTTGTGGTTCAACAATAACAGTAATTAATTCATTAATTTCTGCTGTCAGTTCACCAGCAATTGGTATTACAGGATACAAATTTGAAGTAACCAAATTAGGTTCTAATCCACTAGAAGTGCAAGTTATTGATAGACCAATACAATATTTTAGTTTAACACAATTATCAAAACATAGTTATGCAGCAACGTATTCTATTCGATGTATGTTACAAAAAAATGGTGTTTGGTTAGGATATTATGGTCCTGCTTGTAACATTTCTTCTCCAGCCGTTTTAGATCCAGGTGGAGCAAGTTCAATAACACCATCACAATGTGGAATTACGTTACCAAGTATCAATACTCTAATTGCAACGACCAGTTTAGTAGGTGCTACAGGTTATAAATTTAAAGTAACAAATATAAGAACTGGTTTTGTTCAAGAATTACCAAGAAGATTACAATGGTTCTCATTAACAATGTTAACTCAATATGTTTATGGTGATACGTATACAGTGGAAGTAGCAGTTAAAACTACTGGAGATTACACAGGATATGGAAGTCCATGTGAAGTTACCGCTCCAACAGTACCAAGTTTGATGTCACAATGTAATACTATAATAGCGGCGAAAACTACAATTGTTGCTACTTCAAGTTTAGCCTATGTGTCTTCGTATGATTTTGAAGTAAAAAACATGACAACTCTAGCGACAGCTAATGTTAGTAATAATTTGAATTGGTTCCGATTGAATATGCTAACAAACTATGCTCCAAATACACAATTTAGAGTGAGAGTTAGATTGTTATCTTCAGGAGTTTATTCTGATTATGGCGATGCTTGTTTTATTACATCACCGGCATTTGCAAGAACTGTTGAAACAGAAGTAGATAGTAATGTATTTGAAGTAACCGCAAGTCCAAACCCATTTGATACCAACTTTGGTATGTTCTTGAATTCTACAAGTACTCAAGATGTTTCTATTAGAGTTTACGATATGATTGGAAAACTAGTAGAACAAAGAGAAGTTAAATCAGGAGATGTAGTGATGCAAGAAATTGGTACTCGTTTCCCATCTGGAGTTTACAATGTAATTGTAACGCAAGGTTCGGAAGTTAAAACGCTTCGAGTGATTAAACGATAAAACAAACAATAATTTTTACAATCAAACCTTAAAACTCTTCAAGAAATTGAAGAGTTTTTTTATAGCTTTACACTTCAAATTAAAAAAAATAGAGTTTCTTAAAAAATTTAAAGCCAAAGCCAAAGCTCAGAATAATAGAGGTTTTGGAACCAATGCAACCAATTATGGCGGGCTTTTTATCAATACCCAATATTGAGAAAACTGTAATTGGCTTTTTTGAAATATAAGTTGGTATCACTTGCTACTTGACAGGTCTAATTTTAAATTTATAGTAACCTATTGTGTGTAATTAATAAATTGAGTCAAAAAATATTTTTTTGAAGTTTAAATAAATACCAAATAAAAAAATGTGTCAGTCTGAGCCACCACTTCTGATTCTGAAAGAATAAAAAAATCATTTTAATAGTGCTTCGATAAGCATAGTGACACAAATTGCTACAAATTAAGTATGTATAATAATTAGACCTTCGGGCTTGCCTTATGCATTTTTATGTATATTTATGACCAATATTTTTTGTAAATAGTAGTATTTATGTCTAAAAACATTGTTATTTGTGATGACCACATACTTTTCTTAAATGGACTATCTGAAATTTTAAATAAATTTGGGGTAGATTATAATGTGTTTACATTCAATGATTCGCAATCCTGTAAATCCTATATTCAACAAAACAAAGTGGATGTTTTTATTTGTGATTTAAACATCGACAATGTTGACGGTTTTGTATTGATAGAAGAGTTAAAAGAGCAACTATTAGATGCTAAAATCATCATTCTTACAGCATATTACGAAGATTTCTTAATAAAAAAAGCACAAAAATTATGCATTAATGCTTTCTTAAAAAAAGAAACAAGTTCAGAGGAACTTATTAACGTCATAGAACTTGAAAAAAGTTTTCCTTTTTATACAAACAAAAATAGTAATAATGGTATCAATAAATTTAGGGTTGTAGATGAAGCTCTTATCAATAAATTTAGATTGTCCAACCAAGAAAAGGAAATTATTAAATATATCGTAGCCGGAAAAACCAGTAAGGAAATCTCGGTTGCATTATATATTAGTAAAAATACAGTTGACACCCATCGTAAAAATATTCATAAAAAATTAGAGTTAACAAATAGCAGTTCCTTAATAAAATTCGCCAATGAAAACAATTTATTTTCTTAGCGTTTTATTAGTTTTCAATTATTCATTTTCACAAGAAAAGAATAAACTTAAAATAGATGCCAAATATAGTGTTGATTGGAATTCAACTTACACGCTCTCTTCATTAAAAACGAAAACTTTTCATCCCTTTATAAACAAAAAAATTAGCATCGGTTATAATAATAATGCGTCGATTTGGTGTGTTTTTAAGATAAAAAATACCGATTTAAAGAAGGATGTAAAAACCTGGTTGTGTTTTGACAACAATCACATCGATAGTTTGTTTTTTTATAATGGAAACAAAGTAGAGCTTTTAGGCGACAGAACAAATTTTTCAAGTCCTTTTATGAAAGGACAATGTTTCAGTATCACGTTAAAGCCAGATGAAAATAGGACAATTCAAGTTAAATTAAAAAAAGATATTTCCTTTTTTGAATTTTCCTATAGTTTTGAAAACGAAAAAACATTATCCATTAGTTCCTTGAGACAAATATCATTTATAACGCTTTTTTTAGGAAGTATTCTTTTTTTGTTAATTTTCAATCTCATTCTCTACTCCATTACTAAAAATAAATTGATTTTAAAATATATTTTATACTCCATTCTTACAGTATTATATATTACAATAATCTCTAACTATCTTAAAAACATACTATTTAACGAATTTATATATTTTAGTGAATTGCAAATCTATACTTCTTGTTTCTGGTTTATAAGTTTAAGTTATTTTATGATGGATTTTCTGGAATTAAAAAAGTATCAACCTCATAAACATAAAATCATTTACTATTGTACTATTCTAATTTTTGTGTCAATACTTTCAAGTTTGGTTATATTATATACAAATTTTTTAAATATATTACAATTGTTCTTCTACCTAACGTATAGTGCTTTTTTAATTATTTTTTCAACAATAATAGTGGCATCAATTGCAAACTATAAAATAAATAAAAAAAATAGCATTTATGTTCTAATCGCTTTTCTGCCTCATTTTGTATGGGGAACCATTTTTGTTTTAAAATCATTTAGTATTATTCAGGGTGATTTTCATGAGGATTGGGTGGTTTATATTGGATTGTATGATGTGCTTTTTTTCGGTTATGTATTAACTAAAAATTATATTGAAACCTTTCAAATAAATAATGCTTTAAATCTTGAAATTTTAGCCGAAAAAGAAAGTTCAATTAAGGTAATAACACAAGTTCAAATTCGAGAAAGAAGAACTATTTCTAATATTATACATGATAATTTAGGTAGCAAAATAGCTTATTTAATTCATTTATTAGAATTGAAAAATTTGAGTTTGATAAATAAAAATTTAAATGAACTTGCGGAAGACATTCGAGACATATCGCATGGGATTTTGCCAAAATCGTTAGACGAAGGAACATTAACTTACAGTTTAATAAGTCAAATAAAAATCCTTAATCAGGGTTTTAAAAATAAAAAAATAGATTTTTATCAGTATGATTTTCCTGAAAAAATAGTGGCGCCTTGGGTTTATGATTTGTACCTCATTTCATTAGAAATAATAAATAATTCTTTAAAACATGGAAAAGCAACGTCTGTTATAATAGAATTTTATGGTCATCCTGATTGTTATGTGTTTCAATTTTCTGATAATGGAATTGGTTTTAATGATAAAAGTTTTGAAAAAGGTTTTGGTTTGTATAATATTGAGAAAAGAATTTTATTTTACAAAGGGGTTTTTGAAATTAACAGCTCCGAAAATAAGGGTTCAATTATTCAAATTAGTATTCCAAAATAATACTACTTTTCATTTAATACCATATTACACCACTTGATTTTTGACTATTTTAAAAATACAAAAGGTGTAAATTGGTATTGCATAATTTCTAGTATTTAATTCCCTATAATTTCTACTTCAATTTTACCTTTTTATAATTTTTAATCGTAACTCCCAAAAACGATATTTTTATAAACATACTGTTTTTCAATTAAATACAATTGATATTAAATATTTTATTTTGAATTATTGAAAAATAATCAACAATTTGAAAACTATTTTTTATGAAAAACAATACCCATTATTGGGTATTGTTTAATGTTAAAAAACAAACCATCTTTGGTAAAATAATTAGCAAAAAAATGGAAAAATCAAAGCGCATACTTTTATTACCACTTAAACTCGTTTTTATTTGTTTGTTATATAGTTTTCCAATTATAGCTCAAACTGAATTTTTTAATTCTAAAATTAAGTTTTCTGAAAGCCAATTAGACAAATTCTATTCTTCCTTTAGTATGGATAGTTCCCAAGTTTATTTTAATGCCAATGATTATTATGTTCATTGCTACGATAAGAAAACAGGGGTTTTAAATTGGTCTTACCGTCTTGAAAGTAAGACGAATACAGCCCCAATAGCTTATCGAAACAATTTAATAGTAAGCAAATATTCCAGCGAATATGGTGACAAATGTCTCCAGCTTAATACCAAAACTGGAGATACGATTCAAACCTTAGTCATTCAATCCATAAACACTAAACCCATTTTCAAGGAAAACGTGATGTATTGCACAGGAATTGACGGCGGAATTGGAGGGGCCGTCATCGCTTATGATTTGAAAAAAAACAACATTATATGGGAAAAATTCATTGCCCACGGTGTAGATAGGCAACCTTATTTTTTAAAAGACAAAATCATTGCCAATGCAGAAGAAGACAACTGGTTTGAATTAGATTATAACGGTAAAATGTTAGACACAACCTGTGAGTATAAAACCAATTTGTTTGTGGAAGACATAAAATGCGTACAAAACTATGTGCATCGAACCCACGACAACAAAGGCATTTCACAAACCTTTTTGCAAGAGTATTTTGAAGATTATGAGAATCTAAAAGTTAGTTCCAACAATAACTATACTTTTTTATTGGGCTACTCAAAATTGATGATTTTAAAGGACAACCTTGAAATTGGCAAAGAGATCAACATAGATGAAATAGTAACCCTACCGGAAAAGGCAATAAACGACTACCGAGAAATTCTTAAAATAGACGACACTACCATTTGGTTTTTCTATAAAAATTTGGTTGTGGTTTATGATTACATCAATTATCAAACCCTTAAAACCATTGATTTATCTCCCTGGAGACCCCATCAAGTTATTTTGGACGGAAACAACTTGTGGTTGATTTCTGAAAACGATGGAGAATTGATCGGGTTAACAATTGATTAGTAACTTTTAAAAATAAATTAAACATGAAAACAAAAATGAAAAACACCTTTTTAGCAAATAGTTATTTCTTGCTATAAACCTTTAGTTATGGACAAACTAAAGAAGAAACAATTGCTTGGTTGGGATTAAAACAAATAAATTAATAAATCTTTAAATATGAAAACAATGAAAATTAGAACAGTTACGAAAAATTTTTTATTGGCAACCATTGTGTGTTTTACTTTTGGTGGAATAGCAAAATCTTACGGGCAATCCGACCTGATTTCAATCAAAGCGGCAATTTGCGATGAGTTAGATAAAGAGGAAAAAGTTTATACTGATAATGGTAGCTACAATAGGATTTTTTATTACAAATTTATAGATGAAAACCTTCTTCAGGTAAGACAATTTCCAGGCGTTATAAGATCTGGCGAAAGGGAAAGTTCAGATGAAAAATCAATTACAATTGACATGAGTAAAGTAACAGGTATTATTTCTAACAAGACTAACTTTGGGTATAAATGCATAGCGTTGTTTGGCGATGAGTATGTATTTAATATTCAATATAAACGTGGTTATGATCAAGATTGGACTGATATTGAATACGAAACAAAAATTACATTGGCTACTGATAATAAAGAATTAATGCGATTATTTCAAGAATGGGCAAAAATAGCAACAAAGAACTAAAATAAATACTTACGTAAAAAACTAATAACCTTTTAAAACCAATATATTATGAAAAAACTAATCACAATTTGCTTATTAATAGCAACATCTTATGCAGTAAAAGCACAAGAAAGTAAAACCTATTACTATTTTGCCTTCGGCACTGAAACTGGTATCCCTGATAAAGTATATATCACACCCTTAAAAACTATTACCATCAACGAAAAAACGCATTTTCCAATTACAGATGCTGGTGCAGCAAATCAATTTAGAGATTTTATGGAGGCAGAATATAATAATTTGAATGGAAGATTTTTTTCAAAAGGAGATGTTTATTTTAGTGGGTATTTTGATGAAGCAAAGGCAACAGAATATTATAGAAGCACCTTAAAACGTTACGAGAGTGTTGTTAAAATCAACGAATTTCAATATATACCAGAAAGGTTAAGATAAAACAAAATGAAAAATCAAATCACAATTTCAAAATTAGTAGTCGCAATAACACTATTTTTTACCTTTTTCCCCAATAGCAATAAAACATTTGCGCAGCAACGTGGTAAAGAATATTTTTATGTATATGTATCGGGAATTTTTTCCGAAAATCAAACTAGCTATATAAGTCAGCCTATTTATTTTAGTTCTCAGGAAAACTGTGGTGACATAGGGCTTTGGGATTTTCGTACCAAAGCACAAGCAGCTTTCGGCATATATTTACAAACAAATTACCCAAATGCATTTCCATATAACGTTAAAAATGTTCTAGTTTTACCTAAGCAGGGTTATCAAATTTTTAGAAATATACAACAAGTCAATGATGCATTAAAAGATTGGAAATTTGACCAAAATTATGATAAGTATAAAACTGCAGAAACTAATTTTACTTATAGTTGCCAATAATAAATTAATTCAAAATCAGGAAATCGGGAGCAATATAGCATTATTCCCGATTTTTTTAAACAACAATAATTATGACAAAAAAAGCAATTTTACTCATACCACTGCTTCTCCTGTGCTTTAACATCTTTGCACAGGAAACAAAACCGTGGCTATTTATTGGATATTACGACACTGCAAAAGGAATTTGTGGCGATAGAATTTGTGTTCGTGAAGAAATTAAAGACCTAGCAGAATACAAAATACGTAGTCAGCAGTTTAAGGCAGAGCATATTGGCTTTAGTCCTAACTCTGAATATGTAACCGAAAAACAGTGTGTTATTATTTGCGAATTTACAACTAACCGTTCTGTATTCAAGTGTTTTCCAAAAGGGAACAAGGCCTTTAAATCCTATACAATTGAAGACTGCAGAAAATTGATGGAAGAAGACAGAATTTTATTTGAAAAGAATCGTTCCGTTCAACCTAAATCAATATATGAGCGACAAGCTATTGGTGGCAAACAAAAGCAAACCGTTACTGAAGATTTTGGAGGTGTTGCAGGCAAGTTTTATTTAGTTGGAGACTCAAAAGGTGTTGACATTGTGGTGGCTCAATTATCGAACAAAACATCTAATAAATTAGCGACTGTTTTACTGCAAACAGAAGATGGTAAAATGATGGTTGAATACATTAACCCTGGAGAGGTTTTAACGAAAAAGTATAACACAAAAAAACTGGAAATTCAAGTGCTTTATCAGGATAGCAATAAACCAAAACCCGAATCAACAACTATATATAATTTTGTGAAGGATAAGTTAAAAAAAATAATTACTAATGAAAATGGAAAGGTAGAGTCTTCAAACATTTCAGTATGGGGCGTTAGAGGATAATTAACAGCTGTTATTAGAACTCGTAGTATAAAAAACAGAAAATTAAAGTGCAGTTTAATTTAAAAACACACGTATTTTATTAACCCAAAAATCTAGTCCGATTACAAAAAAACATAAACCTTAATTTAAAAACAAAACACCATGAAAAAACTAATCACAATTTGCTTGTTAATAGCAATAACATTTACGGTAAGCGCGCAAGCAAAATCAGCTTTGACAAAGAATGAGACAATTCAATATCTGAATAAAAAAGCCAATGAATGTGAAGGACACTTCAGAACCCCGGACGGCTCTGCCTTTGCCAATGGTGTGGCAAGAAAAATGTACTATAAAGAATTAAGCTTTGAACTTAGTGACGAAAAAGTTAGTATAAAAGTAATGAGCAGCAACAATAGTGAAAATGACTACTCTAAGAGTTATTTTGAAAGATATAATAAGCAAAGCTTTAATCCCAGTCAAATAATCTCTATAGCTAACGAAACGACGAACTTAAATGAACCATTAGGTTTAATACTAATAACATTAAAATCAAATTCATGTGTAAGTGAGCAATCTGTTAAATACCATAATGGTAATAGTTTTTCTTATCATGATCCAACTGCAATTTCTAGCAAATCTGAGGTCGGATTGGTTTTTTTAAATGCTGATCCCGAGAATTACAACAAAATTAAAAAAGCACTTGAATATCTCCGGGATTTATACAAAGCAGAGGACGACCCTTTTGGGGAATAATTCAAAAACAAAATGAAAAACTCAAATATCTTTTTCCTACTCTTACTTTTTACCTTTTCGGTAAAAGCACAAACCAGCATCACACTACCAGATAAACCCGAAATGATTACTGTTGAAGGCGGCACTTTTACTATGGGCGACACCGAAATGGAGGGAGAAAAAGACGAACAACCCACACATCAAGTAACCTTAAAAACCTTTAAAATAGCCAAAACCGAAACTACGGTATTACAGTGGAGGGTTTATTGTGATGCAACTGGCACAAAAATGCCCCCAAGCCCAATTTACGGCTTGAAAGATAATAACCCTATAGTAAATGTAAACTATGAAGAGGTAATGGAATATTGTGGCTGGTTGAGCAAAAAAACCGGCAAATTATATCGTTTGCCTACAGAAGCCGAGTGGGAATATGCTGCACGAGGTGGTAATAAAAGTAAAGGGTATAAATATAGTGGTGGGCAAAAACTCGATTTGGTAGCATGGTTTGGGGATAATTCTCGTGGTGAAGAAAATTTAGTTGGACTTAAAACACCTAATGAATTGGGTATTTACGATATGAGTGGTAATGTGATGGAATGGTGCAATGATTGGTATAACGATTCGTATTATGCTACTAGTCCAGCCATAAATCCTCAAGGACCAAAATCAGGATCTAATCGTGTTTTGCGTGGCGGCAGCTGGTATCATTCGGCTTCGTTTTGTCGTGTTGCCTTCCGTAGTGGGAATCGCCCAAGCGACCGTTATGAAAGCCGCGGTTTTCGTGTGGTACTTTCTAAGTAGACTGAATTTAGCAAATCAAAATGAAAAAAGAAACACCTACAATCATAGGTGTACGAAGCTAACAAATTAGAATTTTAAAATTAAAAATAAATAAAAACCCTTAAATTAATAAAAATGAAAAAACGAATCACATTAATTGCATTAATTGGAATTTCTTTTGCTACAATAAGTTTTATAAACTATGGCAAACAAACTGATAAATTTCCTCAAATTCAAAAATATTTAGAGAGTGTAAAAAAAATAAATATGGATGGGGAAATTATGCAAATATCACAAAAATTGAAAGGAAAAACATTTACTTGCAATACAATATGGGATATTGGAGATAAAAAGAATTTTTATTACGAAAATACGAATTGGGAGTCATTTAGTAGTTTAGAATTTAAAGAGTTAAAAGAAAATAATAAATATACAATATGTGTTTTCTATTTTGGAGATAAGATGAAATTAACAACTACTCATTCATTTAAATCAACACCCACTAATTCAACAGAGAATATTAATTATTTCATCTGTTACATTTTTACAAAAGATAAAAAAGAAGTAGAAAAAATTATGGAAGAATTTGAAAAAAATATTGAATAACATTTCATTGAAAAAACAATTTATTATTTTTTATAACAACTTTTTCTACAATCAAAAATAAAATTACAAAGCTAATAACTATCAATTTATATAAGAATTCCAAGTAAATTGGGCTCCTTTTGAAACTTAAAAATAAAGAACAATACAAAATAATGTAGAAAAAACTAAAGGAACTATCGAGATATTGTAAATTAGAAAAAAAATAATGAAATGAAAAAACACATCAATTGCTTATTCCTACTTGCCCTATTTTCTGGTTGCGCACCAAAAGAAGATGTTGTAAAATATGGACAACATTATAAAAAGCACCAAGATTTTAAGAGTCTTGTCAAAGCGGTCGAGTTGATGCCCACAGCTATTACTACGTCGCAAGTAAAAAAAATATTGGGCGAACCCATTGACAATGGTTTTGATTACCGTTATTTAACCGATTCTATTAGTCCGAACAAATGTCCCGTTGGTGCCGTTTTCAATATTGACTTACAAGGAAAAATAATCCATCGTTGGGTGGATGAAATTTGTGAATAAATAAAGTACATTTCTATATCAAAATAATTTAAAAAAAAAGAAGCCATAATTACACCAAAATAAGTACATTAATAACTATGGAAAAACTAATTCTTATTTCGCTTTTACTTATAACGTGCAAAATCCAAAATATAAACATGATTAATTAATTTTGAAATATAAATGACCAACCAAAATCGCTTTCAAGACGAAAATTTAATCTTATCCAACTTCTACCAAGAAGTGTTGGTTGTTTGTCCATCTTGTGCTAAAAAAGCAATCGCCAAAGTCAATTTTGAAACTAAAACCGCTCGTTTGTTTTGCACCAGTTGCGGTTACAACAAAGAAACGACAACAGCCATTTCTAATGGAACAATAAATACTGCGGCAAACCACTATTTCCAAGCGGAACTTTGGTTACAAACGCCTTTCAAGAATGAAATTTTCTGGGCGTACAACGACAAGCACTTGGAATATTTGGAATGTTATATTTCGGCAACGATACGCGAACATAAAGACCGAACCGGATTTACTTTATTAGAAAAACTACCCAAATTTTACCACGAAGCCAAAAACAGGGAAGGATTATTGAAAATCATTGCAAAATTGAAAAATAAATAATTTAACAAATAACTTACAAATCAAACCTTAAAAACTCTTCAAGAAATTGAAGAGTTTTTTTATAGCTTTACACTTCAAATTATAAAAAATAGAGTTTCTTAAAAAAATTATTAAAAAAGAACGATCTTCAATTTCTATTTATAATTTCCTAAATCTAAAACTGTATATTTGCCTTTATTTTAAATTACGCATGAACAAGAAAACAGAAGAATTTTATGGAAGGTTGAAAGAAGAATTGCATAATACTTCTGAATGGCCTGGGGAATATTTATATAAATTTATTGTTCCAACTGATCCAAAAAAAATTGAAGCTTTAGAAAATGCATTTGACAATATGGGCGCTGTTATAAAAACCAAAAAATCAAAAAACGCTAAATACACAGCAATTTCTATTAATGTAACTATGGAAAATCCAGAAACTGTAATAGAAAAATATATAGACGTTTCAACTATAGAAGGTATAATCTCATTATAATGACTGAAAAATATATAAAAGAAAATGCCAATGATACCGTACATCATTTGGAGTATAATGCAGAAAGATCTCATTTAATTATTCCCGAATATGGTCGTCATTTGCAAAAATTGATTGACCAAGCAACTGCAATTGTTGATAAAGAAGAGCGTAACAAAGCCGCTCGATACATCATTCAAGTGATGGGTTCCTTAAATCCTCATTTGAGAGATGTTCCTGATTTTCAACATAAATTGTGGGATCAAATTTTTATCATGTCCGATTTTAGATTGGATGTCGATTCGCCTTATCCAGTTCCAACGCGTGAAGTGGTTAACTTAAAACCCGAACAATTACCGTATCCTCAAAAAAACCCAAAATACCGTTACTACGGTAACAATATCAAGTACATGATTGATGTTGCTGATGGTTGGGAAGAAGGAGAAATGAAAAGTGCTTTGGTAAAAGTCATTGCCAATCACATGAAAAAATCATATTTGAGTTGGAATAAAGACACTGTTAAAGATGATGTGATTTTCGAACATTTATTGGAACTTTCAGAAGGGAAATTCAATTTAACAAAAAGTAGTGAGGAATTATTAAACTCAACCGAATTACTTCGAACCAACAAAAAAATGTCCAATAAAAACATGCCGATTGGCGGAAAGCCAAAAATTGTTAAAATTGGAAAACCAAAGCCGTATCAAAAAAATAATAATAACAATAATAAATAGTTGCTTGTTATCCGTTGTCTGTTCTATTAATTGACCGACAACCGACAACTGACAACCGATAACTAAAAATATGGGAACATTTAAAATTGAAGGAGGAATCCAACTTAAAGGAGAGGTACAGCCGCAAGGTGCAAAAAATGAGGCTTTACAAGTTTTATGTCCTGCGTTATTAACTTCAGAAAAAGTTAGGATTACCAATATTCCAGATATTATAGACGTTAATAAACTAATAGTTTTACTTGGAAATTTAGGCGTTAAAATTCAAAAAAATGGAGTTGGAGATTACACTTTCCAAGCCGATGATGTGAACATTAATTATTTAAAAACCGAAGCTTTTAAAAAGGAAGGCGGAAGTTTGAGAGGCTCAATTATGATTGTTGGACCGCTTTTAGCCCGATTTGGTTGTGGATATATCCCAAAACCAGGCGGTGATAAAATTGGAAGACGCCGTTTAGATACCCATTTTGAAGGGTTTATCAATTTAGGGGCAAAATTCCGTTACGAAAGAGAAGACCATTTTTATGGTGTAGAAATGAAAGGAAGATTGAAAGGTGCCCACATGTTATTGGACGAAGCTTCCGTAACTGGAACCGCCAATATTGTTATGGCTGCCGTTTTAGCCGAAGGAATTACCACTATTTACAACGCTGCCTGCGAACCTTATTTGCAACAATTATGTAAAATGTTGAATTCCATGGGTGCTAAAATCACTGGAGTAGGATCTAACTTATTGACCATTGAAGGTGTTGAAAAATTAGGAGGTTGCGAACATAGAATTCTACCCGATATGATTGAAATTGGTTCCTGGATTGGACTTGCCGCCATGACCAAAAGTGAAATCACCATTAAAAACGTAAGCTGGGAAAACTTAGGTGTTATTCCAAATGTTTTTAGAAAACTGGGAATTACACTAGAGAAAAAAGGAGACGATATTTATATTCCTGCCCATACCAAAGGATACACCGTAAAAACCGATATTGACGGTTCTATCTTAACCATAGCCGATGCGCCGTGGCCAGGATTCACCCCCGATTTATTGAGTATCGTTTTGGTAGTTGCCACCCAAGCCAATGGCGATGTGTTAATTCACCAAAAAATGTTTGAAAGCCGTTTGTTCTTCGTAGATAAACTGATCGATATGGGCGCCAAAATTATGCTGTGTGATCCGCATCGAGCAGTAGTTATGGGACATAATTTCCAATCGCAATTGAAAGCAACCATCATGAGTTCGCCAGATATTAGAGCCGGAATCTCGTTATTAATTGCAGCACTTTCCGCCAAAGGAACATCCACTATTCAAAATATTGAACAAATCGACAGAGGTTACGAACGTATTGATGAAAGACTTCGTGCTTTGGGTGCTAATATCGTAAGAGTATAAAGCAATTTTATTTAATTGTTAAACCATTAAGGTATTAAGATAATTAAGAAAAACTTAATAAAACTTAATACCTTAATGGTTTTTTTATTTTAGTTTTTTTAATATTTATGGAAACTTACATTATTGTATTGCTTTGTATTGCTTCCTTCTTTGCAGGATTTGTGGATGCAATTGTTGGCGGTGGCGGATTAATTCAAACGCCAATAGCCATGATACTAATGCCAAACTTAGCGGTTTCTAGTATTATTGGATCTTTAAAAATCCCAGCTTTTAGCGGAACCAGTTTTGCAGCCTTTCAATATTTGAAGAAAGTGCAGATGAATTGGAAATTACTTTCCATAATGGCAATTGTAGCCTTTTGTTCGGCTTATTTGGGTTCAAGTTTGTTGGTTATTGTTAGTAACGATTTTATGAAACCATTACTCTTAGTTGTTCTTACACTATTGGCAATTTATACGTTTTCTAAAAAAAACTTTGGGCAACATCAAGAAAAAAGCCTTTCAAAAAACAAGATGTTATGTTATGCAATTTTGATGAGTATTTGCATTGGTTTTTATGATGGATTTATTGGGCCTGGAACGGGAAGTTTTTTAGTAGTTGGATTTGTAGCCATTTTGGGTTTCGATTTTCTTCATGCTTCAGCAAATGCAAAAATGGTCAATTTGGCAACCAACTTTGGCTCCATTTGTCTTTTTGTTTTAAAAGGAAAAATAATCTGGGCATTTGCATTACCCATGGCGGTTTGCAATGCTTTTGGCGGCTGGCTTGGCGCTAAACTAGCCATTAAAAAAGGAAATGGATTTATTCGGATTTTCTTTTTGATAGTCGTTATTGGAACATTGCTTCGTTTTGGGTATGATGTGTTTTTTAAGTAATTACTCCAACACATTCAAAAATTTCAAGCCAAAAATAACACCATCACCTTGATACCCGTTTTGGTAAGAACGAATATAATCGATTCGCAATAATCGGTATTTTCCATAGCCTAAATTATCCAACCCAATGGTAAATTCTTGATACGGTTTTCTGTCCGGAATAGCCAAATTATGAAATCCTAAAACCAATTGTGTTTGAAGTTTGTTCAGCAACGGGATTTTATTCATCAAATACCCTTTATCATTGTGTTCAATATGGGTTTCAAAATAGCTATCATTCGTACTTCCTGTATAATAAGGTAACAAGTTGAATACGTTGGTATAACTTTCCGATTGGCCAATATGGGTTAGGTTTCCATTAAAATGTTTGTAATCCACAAAAGAAATGTTTTCTCCCTTGTAGAATTTTCCACCTTTGATATTCATTTGCATGTTTCCTTTATTTCCAAGTGTTACATCATAATTAACCCGTGCTGAAATTAAATCATACTCATAGTTTTTTTCTGTAGCAGCGAAAGCTTTTTCATATCCTAATGAAATAGTCGGATAATCATTGTTTGGGATATTGAATTTTCCGTCTGGTCGAGACCAATATTGCTGTCCAAATACAATTCGAGTGTAAACAGAAGTTTTTACCAAATTGTGTTTTGAAATTGCTGCTAAGGTTTCGTCCAATGGATTTTGCGGATTGTTAGAGGAATACAAGTCATCACTTTTTATAGTTGTGTAATCAGTAGTATTGTACAATGGTTTTCTTTCGGAGTATTCCGCATTAAAATTCAGATACAACCCATTAACCACTTCACGACCAAAATTGACATTAGCAAAATTCTTTTCATACAATTTCATAAAATTGTTTTTAAAGAACAAAGTACTGATTGTGTTTACCACATTGGATATCGGATTGTTAGCGTTAAATTGATTTGCACTACTTCCAACAGTGGCACTAAGGATGCTGTTATTGGTGTTGTTGAATTTGTGAACAAAATTTCCGGTAGCTCGTAGTTTCTCTTCCGAAAAACCATAGTTAAAACGGGATCCAATTCGGGTAAAAGTTCTTTTCTCTTCATTTCTTTTGGTATACGACAAGCCTGCATTAATATTCCATCCTTGAACGGTATTAAAGGCTGTAGAAAGTAATGGGCCATCATAATTTAAAGACCATTTTTTAAAGGAATTATTATAACTGTAGCCCGAAAGGATGTCCATAAAACCAAATTTATTTCTTTTGGTATCAATAGAATCTAAATACTGTTTCGATTTCTTTTTGGTTTGGAGAATGTCTTTTTTAATATAATCGGTAGTTTCTTCATTGGTTAATGGAACAGGTCGAATGGCATTCCAAAAGTCGTCGTCTTTTTTATTCGCATTCTCTTGAAATGACAATACTTCTCGTGTAAAAGTTCTTTTATCAAATTGTTTTTCAAATTCAAAATTTGAATACACATAAGTAAATTTACCCGATATTTTTATACTTAACATTCCGGCAATAAAATCGATAGTTTGTGTTTTTTTCACCCAAATTTTATCATTGGAATTATAACTAAAATTTTGTTTCAATAGCAGTTCATCAATAACTGGGGTTTGCATTTGATTGCCCTTAATTTTTAAATCGACTGCATAAATAGAATAAGTATTGTCTTCTATATAGATGTAACCTTCCATTACGGGTTCGGTTTCACGGCGTGGGATTACTTTTATTTTATTAATTTGTTGATTGTTTTCTGTAAAAAAGGAACCTTCGAATTTGTATTTATAATAATTAAAGGCATTATCAGCAATGGGAGAAACCACATTTACTTCAAAAGGAAGGTAATTTTCATAACAATCAAAATTGACAGAAGCAGCATTGTTAAAGCTAAAACCATTGTCCTTACCACTCACTTTGGAAGCAATGATTTCCTCTTTCATCTTATCTGGTTTTTGAAACTTAATTTTTGAAACGGTTTCAGACAAATAAAGAATGCCACTTCTAGTGGAGTCAAGTATTTCATCAAAAAAGTCGAATTTTTGTCCCATAATTTTTTTAGGAGCCTCTTTTATCCGGAAAATGCCTCGAGAATAAAAATCGGCTTTGTAGCGGGCTGTTTTTTCAGAATTGTCTTTTTTGTTTTTTATAGCGTTGCGAATGATATCATTGGCAGGATTGTCTTTGGCGTTTATAACAACCTCGTTTAAGGTAAAGTTTTCTTCTATCATGGAAACATCCAAATTTTGGGGATACTTTTCCGCAGTGATACTTTGTTTCTGAGTCTTGTATCCTAAATATTGAAAAATGATTTTATGATTACCGGGTATTTTTATATTGAGTTCATATTTACCTTGATCGTTTGATGTTGTTCCGTTATACGTGTTTTCCTCAAAGATGTTTACAAAAGGTAGTGGGTTTCCTTTGTCATCGGTAACAGTTCCTTTTATTTGAGCAAAATTTTGAAAGGCGATAAGTAATAATAGGAGTGAGGTAATTTTTTTCATATTTTTTTTTGTTTCACAGAGATTTTTTGTTTCACAGAGATTCCCGGAGATTTATTGTTTCACAGAGATTTATAAAGTTTTTATTTATTTAACCCGTTGGGTGTAATTAATGAAAATCTATTAGTATTGCATTTTTTGCTTGAAATTTATATCCAATTAGAACAAAAATGTCAGTCTGAGCTTGTCGAAGACATTAAAAAGGATACATTTCGACAAGCTCAATGTGACAATTTAGTATAAATTAGCCATAAAAAACAATTACACCCAACGGGTTTATTTATTCTTTTTTTCAGATTCACAGAGGTTTGAATAATTTAAAATTTCTCCGTGCATCTCCTTTTTCTCTGTGCGTCTCTGTGTAACTTCTTTGTATCTCTGTGTAATTAATTGTAACTACAAAAACGATTGCAAAGCTAACTCATAACTTTTCAAACCAAAACCAATTATGATTCCTTTAGCATTTGGAGAAATAAAAGATTGGTGCCGAAACGTTTCACGTGAGAACGTATTGGATATATGAACTTCGATTACTGGCGTAGTAATGGCTTTCACTGCATCACCAATGCCAATTGAAGTATGTGTATAAGCAGCAGCATTTAAGACAATACCATCATAAGTAAACCCCACTTCTTGTAGTTTATTAATTAATTCACCTTCAACATTGCTTTGAAAATAGGATAATTCAAGGGTAGTGAATAGCGATTGTAATTGCGTATAATAGTTTTCAAAAGTTTGACTACCGTATAATTCGGGTTCACGTTTTCCCAATAAGTTCAAATTAGGTCCGTTGATAATGATAATTTTCATGATTAAATATTTGAGTAAAAATAGCAAAATTACCATTATAAAGGGACTATTTTTTAGAAAACAGCACCGCTTTTTTAGAAAAAAACACAGCAATTTTTATGCAACACAGTTTTTTTTTATTGTTTGCGCGAAGTATTTTTCTTTCAAATGGATTTTTTTTTAAGAAAAATAAAATGATTTAAAATAGCAAAAAGTAGTTAAGTCATTTTAAAATTATGTTTATCAGCGACTTACTTTACAAAAATGTTGATAACATTGTTAAGAACTCCAAATTGATATTTGGAGGGAAAGAAATGTTTGATATAACTTTGCCCTAACTAATTTTAAAATTAAACAAAAAATGAAAAAAATTATTTTAACAGTTGCAGCAGTATTCGCTTTAACGTTTGCTAATGCACAAGACAAAAAAGAAGCATCTGAAGGTTTATCTAAAGGAGATGTATTATTAACTGGTGATTTCAATTTCTCTTCTGCTACTAAAGGTGATGCTAAAGCTGACGATTTGACTTTATCTCCAGGATTAGGTTACATGATGTCTGATAACTTAGCTATTATTGGACAGCTATCAATTTCTTCTGGCAAAACTGATGATGGTGCTGGTTCTGAAGTTAAAAATTCTGGTTTTGGAATTGCTGCAGGGGTAAGATATTTTTTAACACCTGCAAGTAAATTTTCAATGTCTATTGGTGCTGAACTAGGTTATGCATCAAACAAAGAAGATGATGGTATTGCAGAATCAACTGTAAAAACAACTTCATTAAGTGTACCATTAGGTTTGCATTATTTTGTTTCAAACAATTTTGCTATCTCATCAACTTGGGGTGGTTTAGGTTATGCATCTGTAGATGATGGTTCAACTGATAAAGCTTCAGATTTTGGATTAAGCGTTGGTATGTCTAGCATATCTTTCGGTTTGTTATACAAACTGTAATTAGTTTACAACATACAGATTTAAACCGCGCCATTGGCGCGGTTTTTTTATACCCATACTTTTCGTTTCTTTGTCCTATGAACTGGAACAGTTATATCAAAAATTTTCAATCCTATTTAAAAATTGAACGGGGCTTATCAAAAAACACGCTTGATAATTATACCTTCGATTTGGAAAGGCTTTGTCTTTTTTTAGAGGAGAACCATATTGAAATTTCACCTATAAAAATTAAAGAAGAAACCATTCAGCAATTTATTTATCACGTTTCAAAACAAGTCAATGCGCGGTCGCAAGCCAGAATAATTTCGGGATTAAAAAGTTTCTTTTCATATTTGATATTTGAAGACTATAGGACAGACAATCCAATGGAGTTGATTGAAGCGCCTCGTATTGGAAGAAAATTGCCTGACACACTTTCGATCACCGATATTGATAATCTCATCTTAGCGATTGATTTATCAACGCCAGAAGGAGAACGCAACAGAGCCATTTTAGAAACGTTATACAGTTGCGGATTGCGTGTTTCAGAATTAGTCACTTTAAAAATATCCGATTTGTTTTTTGAAGAAGGATTTATTAAAATTACGGGTAAAGGAAACAAACAGCGTTTTGTTCCCATTGCGCCTTCAACAGAAAAATTTATCAATCTGTATCGAAATACTATAAGAAACCACATGGTTATTGCTAAAAGTTTTGAAGATACCTTGTTTCTTAATAGAAGAGGTAAACAACTAACACGAGCCATGATTTTTACGATTATACGTGATTTGGCAACCAAAATAAATTTAGAAAAAACCATTAGTCCACATACACTTCGTCATTCGTTTGCAACACATTTGCTTGAAAATGGTGCCGATTTAAGATCCATTCAAATGATGTTAGGACACGAGTCTATTACAACCACAGAAATCTATGTGCATCTCGACAGGAAACATTTAACACAAATAGTGAATACATTCCATCCAAGAACAAAATAGGTTGTCAGTTTTTTTACTATTTTTGTCTGGTCAGAAGAAATTTTTAATCCTAAATCTGTTTTGAATGAAATTTAAAGATGTCTTTGTTGTTGATGATGATAAGATATTTCATTTTATTATCAAAAAACTGTTAGTCAATAATAATATAAATGTTAATCCTTCTTATTTTGAAAATGGAAAAGAAGCCATTGAAGGATTAAAAAAGAAATTACATAGCGGAGAAACGCAACCTGATTTAATACTATTAGATTTGAATATGCCCGTTTTAGATGGCTGGCAATTTCTAGAAGAATTTAAAATTTTGAAGAAGCTTTTAAATAAAGAAATTGTTATTTACATCATTAGTTCTTCCGATAATCAACATGATTTAGATAAAGCAAAAGAGTTTAAAGAGGAAGTAACCAATTACTATTTGAAGCCAATTTCTGCCGAGGAACTAAAAGGTATATTTTACAATTAAAAAGGCGTCCATTATAGTGGACGCCTTTTTTGTTTATTTGTTTTAATCCGTTTTTATTTGGCAATATTTACAGCTCTTGTTTCACGAATTACGGTAATCTTTACTTGTCCTGGATAGGTCATTTCGGTTTGAATTTTTTGCGAAATCTCGAATGAAAGACTGGCTGCATTTTCGTCGCTTACTTTTTCACTTTCTACAATAACTCTTAATTCTCTTCCTGCTTGAATAGCATAGGCGTTTTTAACACCACCAAATCCAAAGGCTATATTTTCTAAATCTTTCAATCTTTGTATATAAGAGTCTAATACTTGTCGTCTTGCTCCTGGTCTAGCACCCGATATAGCATCACAAACTTGAATAATAGGAGAAATCAAATATTTCATTTCAATTTCATCATGATGCGCTCCAATGGCATTGCATACTTCTTCTTTTTCACCATATTTTTCCGCCCATTGCATTCCTAATAAGGCGTGTGGTAAATCACTCTCTGCATCTGGCACTTTTCCAATATCATGAAGTAATCCAGCGCGTTTAGCCAATTTTACATTTAAACCTAATTCGGCAGCCATGATTCCACAAAGGTTGGAAACTTCTCTAGAGTGTTGTAATAAATTCTGACCATAAGAGGAACGATACTTCATTCTACCAATGATTTTTATAAGTTCTGGATGTAATCCATGAATTCCTAAATCAATTACGGTACGCTTACCAATTTCAATAATTTCATTATCAATTTGCTTGGTTGTTTTAGCTACCACTTCTTCAATTCTGGCTGGGTGAATTCGACCGTCAGTTACTAAATTATGTAAAGACAGTCGAGCAATTTCTCTTCGAACAGGATCAAAACAGGAAAGAATAATGGCTTCTGGTGTATCGTCTACAATAATTTCAACTCCAGTTGCAGCTTCCAAAGCACGTATGTTTCTACCTTCGCGACCAATAATTCTTCCTTTAACATCATCGGATTCAATGTTAAAAACGGATACGCAATTTTCTACGGCTTCTTCGGTTCCAACACGTTGAATAGTGCTGATAATAATTTTTTTAGCTTCTTGTTGTGCAGTTAATTTTGCTTCTTCAATAGTGTCTTGAATGTGCGCCATTGCTTTGGTTTTCGCTTCGGCTTTTAAACTTTCAACCAATTGCTCTCTAGCATCTTCAGCGGAAAGTCCAGAAATGACTTCCAATTGATTCACTTGACTTTTATGCATTTTCTCAACTTCCTGTTGTTTTTTGTCTAGTAATTCAATTTTTGAAGTGTATTCTAAAGTCTTCGCTTCAAAGTCGTCATTTACTTTTTTGGCCTTAGCCAATTCACTTGAAACTTGAGATTCTTTGTCTCTTATTCTTTTTTCAACTTCAGCTAATCGCTTGTCTTTGTTTAGAATTTCAACCTCATGTTCTGATTTAAGTTCTAAAAATTTTTCTTTTGCTTGTAATAATTTGTCTTTTTTGATGTTTTCACCTTGAAGATTGGCGTCTTTTAAAATTGAAGAAGCCTCTTTTTTAGCGTTGTTAATCATATTGGATACATTGCTTTTTTCGAGAAATTTTGAAATTCCAAAACCACCACCAATACCTATTATCCCTGCAAGTAATATAAATGTAATTTCCATTTTTGTTTGTGTTTATATATAAAAAAAGCCTATATCAGGTCGATGCATAAACTCGAAAGGACAAGTTTTGAGCTAACTCGTTGTTCAAGTTTCCTCGCCGAAGCATGGCATACTTTAGTAACGATGATTTGCTCATTCTAATTTGTTAGTGTTGAGTTTACCAAATAAAATCTAATATAGGCAGTGTCGTATGCTGTGTAAGAACGTTATTTTTTTTCGAGATAATCGAACAATAAATCATTAATTTTTTTCAACCTTTCTATAGTTGCAGTTCCATCTATGGCATTACTAGCTTGTTTTTGTTCTACTTGAGAGGCAAATTGTAAAGCACACATGGCTAAAACATCTTGTTTGTCTCGAACAGCATAGTTTTCTTCGAATTGCTTAATCATTACATCAATTTTTTTAGAAGCGCTTCTTAGGCCTTCTTCTTGAGCAACATCAACCGTTAACGGGTAAACTCTGTCTGCAATTGATAATTTTATCTTAAGCTTCTCTTCCATAGTTTTTAATCAGATAGCTGCGCTATACAATAATCTATTTCACGAATTAATGAATTTATTTTGAGTTTTGTATCTCGTTTATTTTCGTCACCGCCAAGCAATGAATTAGCCATTTTGAGTGTGTCAAATCCAGCTTTTAGAGAAGTAATCTCATTATTCTGTTTTTGAATCACAGTAGTTGCTATGTTTAATTCTTCTTGTAATGCAGCAGAATTTTTTTCTAAACTATTTATTTTTGTAAAAAGTTTTTCTATTCTACTTTCAAGAGAATCAATTATTTCTGCAATTTCACTCATGAAATACTTTATTCATTTCTTAATTCACAAAGTTAGAAATCTATTTTATTAAATCAATATTTTTTGCAACTATTTACTTCTTTATTTATTAATGCACATAAGTTTTTGTGAATTAATGAGTTAAGATATTTTTTATAGTATTGTAATTTTTTACTCACTTTTATTTATCTTAGCCAAAACAACTCTAAATGAAGTTTCTTGGATTTCTTTTATGCTTCTCTTTAAGCCTTTTTGGACAACAAAACTATCCAAAGGACTATTTTATCGCACCTTTGGAAATTCCACTTCAATTGTCTGGAAATTTTGGTGAATTGCGCCCAAATCATATCCATTCTGGATTTGATTTTAAAACTCAAAAAGTGGAAGGACTTAATGTTTTGGCTGCTGCAGATGGCTATATTTCTCGAATAAAAATCTCTCATGGTGGTTATGGTAAAGCAATATATATTACACATCCTAATGGGTATACCACAGTTTATGGGCATTTAAAATCTGCCCTTGGTGCAATTGAAAAATACATCAAAAAAGAACAGTATAAAAAGCAAACCTATGAAATGGATTTGTTACTAAATCCAGATGTTTTAAAGGTTAAAAAAGGAGAAATTATTGCACTCTCTGGAAATACGGGTGGTTCGGATGGACCACATTTGCATTTTGAAATTCGAGATACGCAAACGGAAAAAATAATAAATCCCATGTTTTTTGGTTTTGATTTGCAAATAATGGACACAAAAGCGCCAACAATATCAAGTTTGTTAGTTTATCCAATAGATGAAAATGCTATCGTGAATGAATCCAAAAGACCAATTTCAGTTAGTCTATCTCAACAAAAAGACGGAAGTTATGTAGCCGAAAATGTTTTGGCAAAAGGTAAAATTGGTTTTGGAATCACAACTGTTGATTTTGATAATGTTTCTTGGAATGCCAATGGTATTTACAAAATTCAATCTTTTTTAAACGGAACGCCATATTTTGGGTATCAATTTGACACCTTCTCTTTTGATGAAACACGCTATGTAAATGCGCTATTAGATTATTCAAAATATAAAAAGCAAGGGCAACGTATTCAGCGATTATTCATGAAAAATCCCTTTCCTTTAAGTATAATTCGATCTACAGATGAAAATGGGTTGCTTACTATAACTCCAAATTTTAACCAATCTTATCGCATTGATGTTTCCGATTTTAATGGTAATACTACTAAAATTACTATTCCAATTCAATTTTCTGATTTGCCAGCCAAAGTTCCAGAAATTCCCATTACTTCCAAATATTTTGTAAAAGCAAAACGAGAAAATAGCTTTGCTCATAAAAATGTATCGGTTTCATTTCCTGCGAATACATTTTACGATGATTTTTATATGAATTTTGAAGTAAAAAATAAAATGTTATACCTCCATGACGATACAGTAGCTGCTCACACCAATTTTTCTATCACATTTGAGGATAGCATTGCCGCCAAAAAGGACCGTGAAAAAATGTTTATTGCCTCTATTAATGATAAAAAAATATATTTTAACACAACAAAACAATACAAAAACTCGTTTACTTGCTACACCAAAAATTTAGGTCAATATGAATTGATGAAAGATACTAAAGGACCAAAAATTGTTTATCATAAGAATAAAGTAAATAAAAGAATAACGAATCAAAACGAGCTACAATTTCAAATTTCTGATGCACTCTCTGGTATAAAAAGTTATAACGGTTATCTAAACGGTGATTGGATTTTATTTGAATACGAGAGTAAAACAAAAACACTAACACACAATTTAGCTGATGGAATTGTTAAAGAAGGCGATAATGTTTTTAAAATAGAAGTAAGCGATAATGTTGGAAATTCTACTATCTTTGAATCGCATTTTTCTAGAAGTCAAAAACCATAATATAAGTCATTTGAAAACAAGAAATTCAATTTATACGCTCTTTTTCCTATTAGTATGCTTTGTGACTTTTGCACAAAATCAAACGGCTATAATCAAAGGAATCATCTTAGATGAAAATAACCAACCTGTTGAAAACGTAAATGTTAGTTATCAAACTAAATCAGCATCTACAAATGCCAATGGTTTTTATCAATTAAAAATTCCAGCCAATCAAAAAGTGGTTTTGGTTTTTACACATGTTACTTTAAAAAGCATTACGGCTTCTGTTCAATTAAAACCGAACGAGGATTTTGAATTGAATGTAGTCATGAATGACAAAGCGGAACAATTGAACGATGTTGTGATTACCAATTACCGTAAACGTGTTCAAGGAATTACCACTATTGCACCCGATGTAATTAGAAAAATACCTGGTGCCAATGCTGGAGTTGAAAATATTATTAAAACATTTGGTGGCGTCAATAATAATAATGAATTGAGTACTGGCTACAATGTTCGTGGTGGAAATTATGATGAAAACCTAGTGTATGTTAATGAAGTGGAAGTGTATCGACCTTTTTTAGTGCGCTCAGGGCAACAAGAAGGTTTGAGTTTTACCAATACGGATATGGTTCAAAACGTTGATTTTTCTGCAGGTGGTTTTCAAGCGAAATATGGCGATAAATTATCTTCGGTTTTGGATATAACCTACAGAAAACCAACAAAATTTGGTGCTTCAGCCGAAGCTAGTTTTCTTGGAGGAAGCTTATCTTTTGAAGGTGTTTCTAAAAATCAAAAATGGTCAGCCATAACTGGTATTCGTTATAGAGACAATTCGCTTTTGGTGAACAGTCAAGAAACGCAAACCAATTTTAGACCTACGTTTGCCGATGTTCAAACCAATGTAAATTATAATGCCTCTACAAAATGGCAATTCAGTTTCTTGGGGAATATTTCTCAAAATAAATACAACTACCAACCTTTGACGCGTCAAACCAACTTTGGGACTATTGACGAACCAATTGCCTTGCAAGTGTTTTATGAAGGTCAAGAAAAAGATCAATATAGAACCTATTTTGGAGCCTTAAAAAATACTTTTATCGCCAATGAAAACAATACTTTTAAACTAATTGGTTCCATTTATCATACTCAAGAACAAGAGTATTTTGATATTTTTGCCGCTTATTTTTTAGGGGAAGTAGATACCAATATTGGTTCAGAAACTTTAGGGGATGTTACTTTTAATCGGGGTATTGGAACGCAACTCAATCATGGTAGAAACGATTTGGATGCGTTGATTATTAATGCGGAAATTAAAGGAAATCATACCATCAACAAAAAACATATAGTAGAATGGGGTTTTAAATACACTCGTGAAAATATTCGAGATAGAATAGTGGAGTGGGAAGTAATTGACTCCGCTGGATTTTCTATAAATCCTCCAGAGGTTAATTTTCCAAACGACCAACCCTATAATCCTTATGTTGGACCTTTAGTACCTTATAAAAATGTAAGAGCTACTAATTTTGTAGATATCAATCGAATTTCGGGATTTACCCAATGGAGTTTTAAGGATAAATTAGGGGAAAATGATATTTGGGTCAACTTTGGAGTTCGTGCGCACAACTGGCAAGTTTCAGGGGATAATATTGCAACGGGAAAAAATCAAACTGTGTTTAGTCCACGGGCGCAATTTGCTATTAAACCGGATTGGAAAAAAGATATGTTGTTTCGATTATCTGTTGGAATGTACTATCAACCACCTTTTTACAGGGAGTTGAGAGACCAAGATGGTGTGGTAAACCCAGAGGTAAAAGCGCAACAATCGATTCATTTTGTATTGAGTAACGACTACAGTTTTAAAATGTGGAACCGACCCTTTAAATTGGTTTCCGAAGCGTATTATAAAACCATGACCGATGTTAATACTTATACTTTAGAAAACGTTAGAATTCGTTATCGTGCTAATAATGATGCGGAAGCTTATTCCTATGGATTGGATTTGCGATTGAATGGTGAGTTCGTTCCTGGAACCGAATCGTGGTTGAGTTTTGGGTATTTAAAAACCGAAGAAAATCAAAATGATAAAGGTTTTATTGCGCGTCCAACCGATCAACGATTGAAGTTTGGTGTATTGTTTCAAGATTATATGCCCAATCTTCCAAGCATGAAATTATATTTGAATTTGGTCTATAACACGGGATTGCCAGGTGGATCGCCATCGTATGCTGATGCGTATCAATACCAAAACCGTTTGAGAGATTACCGTCGTGCCGATATTGGATTTTCGTATGTTTTAACCGAAAGAAATAACGAAAGACCTGATGGACATTGGTTAAAAAAATTCAAAGATTTGTCATTAGGTTTTGAAATTTTTAACATGTTTAACAATCAAAACGCTATTACCAATACTTGGGTTAGAGATGTATATACCAAAAACCAATACGGAATTCCAAACTATTTAACCACGCGTGTTTTTAGTATAAAATTGACTGCGAGATTGTAGAAATTATTTACTATTTTTGAGTTGCTAAATTTTTCAAAATGAAGAATATCCTTAAATTTTTTATACTCTCAATCATTTTTCTTTTCGCAAGCTGTAAAGAAGAAGTAGAAAAGCCAAAAGTGATTTATGAAAATACTACTAAAGGCCAAATAAAAGTGGATACAACCGCTTTAAAAGTTGCTGATTTGCCTATTCATATGGAAGGAACCAATTATTTAATTTTTCCAATTGGGAATTTAAATAGTAGCAGTAAAGGATCAAAGGCTTCCTCTTATAGTTCCCAAGAAGGTTTTACGATTTCTAACTATGGCGAATATCAAATTACAGGTTATTTGCAGAATTTGAAGTTTCAAGAAATAGGGAAGGATACGTTAACCACTTTGACGGATAAACCAATTTTAATCCAAACGGCAACGTATTTAAAATCGGTTTCAGAAAAAACAAAACAGCAGTTATTGGTTTATACTTTGGCCGATATGGATACTAACAAAGACAATAAGTTGGATACCGACGATATTAAATCTTTATACATTAGTGCTATTTCCGGACATCAGTTCACCAAACTTTCCCCTGACTTTCAAGAGTTAATTGATTGGAGTTTGATTAGCGTTTACAATAGATTATATTTCAGAACTATTGAAGATACCAGTAAAAATGGAGAATTCGAAAAGGAAGATGTATTGCACTATTACTTTGTAAATCTTTTGGATAAAGACTTAAAAGCACTGGAATACAAACCACTATAAATTTTTAGAAAGCTTTTGGAAAGCGCATGGAATATTGCCCAACATAAAATCCCAATAAAACCCAGATTACGATAAATGTGGTTAAGTAATGTTCAATTTTTTCTTCGCTAAATAAATATTTAGCCAGGAAAATTAAAAGAATAAATACAAGTATAAACAGCATTCCAAAATATTCTCTTTTCATAATTTTTTATTCAAATGATTGCATAGAAACCAATTTGGAATAAGTTCCATCTTTGGCTAAAAGTTCCTCATGATTTCCTTGCTCAACAATCTTTCCTTTTTTCATCACCACAATTAAATCGGCTTTTTGAATTGTGGAAAGGCGGTGGGCAATTACGATAGAGGTTCTGTTTTGCATCATGTTTTCTAGCGCAATTTGAACCAATCTTTCACTTTCTGTATCCAACGCTGAAGTCGCTTCGTCTAAAATCATTATTGGAGGATTTTTCAATACCGCACGGGCAATAGATAAGCGTTGTTTTTGTCCACCAGAAAGTTTGTTTCCGCTGTCGCCAATGTTGGTATAAATCCCTTCGGGTAAGTCTTTTACAAATTCATACGCATTGGCAATTTTCAAAGCTTCAAGGATTTCATCATCAGTGGCATCTAGTTTTCCCAAAGTAATATTAGCTTTGATAGTATCGTTGAACAAGATAGAATCTTGGGTTACCAATCCCATCAAGCCGCGCAGAGATTGTAAATCCATTTCTTTGATGTCAACGTTGTCAATGGTGATTTTTCCCTCATTAACATCGTAAAAACGTGTCAATAAATTAGCAATAGTACTTTTTCCGCTTCCCGATTGCCCAACTAAGGCTACTGTTTTTCCTTTGGCAACATGAAGTGAAAAGTCCTTTAATACATTCTCTTTGTGATATCTAAAATTGATGTTTTCTAACGAAATGCCAGTTTCAAAAGAGCCTTTATGAATAGCATTTGGTTTGGAGGTAATGGTGTTTTCTTCTTCCATCAAAGTGAAAACACGTTCCGCAGCAGCCAATCCCGTTTTTACCTGATAAGATGCTTTTGAAATGTTTTTGGCGGGAGTCAAAATGGTATAAGCCAAGGCAATATAGCCTATAAAAGCAGTACTTGCCAAGGATTTATCGACTAAAACCATATAGCCTCCATAATACAAAAGTACAGCAATGGTTAGTATTCCCAGAAATTCACTCATTGGCGACGCGAGATTGCTTTTGTTTCCGATGCTGTTGGATAACTGCTGTAATTTTTTAACCGAAGTGTTGAATTTTGAAATAAAAAGATTTTCGGCATTATAACTTTTTACCACTTTCATTCCGCCTAAAGTTTCGTCTAAAATCGAAATAAAATAGCCGGTTTCCTGTTGTGCTTTTTTGGATTTTGCTTTCAAATTTTTACCAATACTGGAAATAATTAATCCCGAAACAGGAATGAAAATAAATACAAAGAGTGTGAGTTTTGTGCTGATGGCTAGCATGGCAGCAATAGAAAAAATGATGGTTAACGGTTCACGAACTACTAATTCTAATACTTGAAAAAAGGAGCTTTGGACCTCGTTGATATCACCTAGCATTCTGGACATCACATCGCCTTTTCTTGCATCAGAATAATAGGAAATAGGAAGATGAATAATTTTTTGGTATAATTTTTCTCGTAAGTCTTTTAAAACACCAGTTCTTAATCGAGTTACATGAAAAGAAGCTAGATAATTGAAAATGTTTTTAAGTAAAAAAATTACAATTACAATGGAAACGACAAGTAAGAGTGCATATTCTTCGCCTCTTTCTGTTGATAATTTCGTAATATAATAATTTAATAAATCTTCCCCATATTTACCTAAATAGCCAATACCATTGTAAGTTGGATGAATGGTTACTTGTTCCGTTTCTTTGAAAAGAACTTTTAAAGTTGGAATTATGGAAACCATTCCGAGTGTTGAAAATAAGGCATAAAAAATATTGAAGACGATATTAAGAATTACGTTCTTCTTATACTTTGTAGCAAAAGGAATTAATTTTTTGAGATTACTATCCATTAGTTTAATTGCATTTCTTTAATTATGGTCGCAATTTTAGCTTCTAATACTGCTTCTGCTTGCGGAATCTCTTCCAAACTTTCAATAGCTACATTCACACTGAAATAGAATTTTATCTTAGGTTCGGTACCACTTGGACGGGCACAAATTTTTGAACCATCTTCCAAATAATAAATCAACACATCCGATTTGGGTACGTTTAAAGGTTCGATTTCGTTAGTCAATAAATTTTTAGCTGTAGAATTTTGATAATCTTCCAGCATAATTACCCGTTGTCCATTGATTTCGGCAACTGGTTTTTCGCGCATATCCACCATCATTTGTTTGATTTCATTGGCACCTTCAATTCCTTTTTTTGTTATAGAAATCAAATGCTCTTTATAAAAACCAAAATCAACATACAATTGTTCTAATTCTTTATAAACCGAGCTGCCTTTTTCATTGGCTTGTGCTGCAATTTCACACATTAATAAAATAGCACCAACAGCATCTTTATCGCGAACAGCATCGCCCACCATAAAGCCAAAACTTTCTTCACCACCACCAATAAATTTTTGTTGTGGAAAGTCTTTTATAAATTTTGCTATCCATTTAAAACCTGTCAATCCTACTTTGCATTCCACATTATAGGCCGAAGCTAATTCTAGCATCATTGGTGTAGAAACTATGGTAGAACCGATGAATTGTTTACCGTCAATTTTGCCGTCTTTTTTCCATTGTTCTAAAAGATAATGCGTCATGACAACCATAGTTTGATTGCCATTTAAAAGGTGCATTTCACCCTTGTTGTTTCTCACTGCAACTCCCAATCGATCACTATCAGGATCGGTTCCAAAAACAATGTCTGCATTGATTGTATTGGCTAAAGCCATAGCCATAGTCAAGGCTTCTGGTTCTTCTGGATTTGGAGATTTAACAGTTGGAAAATCACCATTAGGTTCTGCTTGTTCGGGTACAATATTGACATCGGTATAGCCGGCTTGTGCTAATACATTTGGCACTAATTTTATTGAAGTACCGTGTAAAGAAGTATAAACAATCTTCAAATTTTCTTTAGCTTTTGCCGAAGTATTAAAACTTGCATTTTCGATGGTTGAATCAATAAATGCATTATCAACTGCAGCATCTATATACTCTATTAAACTTTCGTTTGCATCGAATTTAATTTCACTGTATTTTAAGTTATCAATTACTTGAATAATTTCTTCGTCTTGTGGAGGAACTAACTGTCCGCCATCTTGCCAATATACTTTGTAACCGTTATATTCTGGTGGATTATGCGAAGCTGTTAACACAATTCCTGCATGACATCCTAAATGTTTCAAAGCAAAAGAAAGTTCAGGTGTGGGACGCATGTCAGAAAACAAATAGACTTTGATACCATTGGCTGAAAATACATCGGCTACTACTTTGGCTAAAGTATCACTATTATGACGACAATCGTAAGCAATTACTACTTTTAAGGGTTCGTTTGGAAACGATTTTTTCAAATAATTGGACAAGCCTTGAGTATTTTTTCCTAAAGTATATTTATTAATACGGTTGGTTCCAACACCCATAATTCCTCTCATTCCACCAGTTCCAAATTCTAAATTTTTATAAAAACTCTCTTCCAAATTTTTTGGAGAAGAAGTCATCATTGCTATAATTTTATCTTGGGTTTCTTTATCAAAGGATGGAGTTAACCATTCGTTTACTGTATCTAAAATGTTTTGTTCGATGTGCATAGTTTTATTTTTGATTCACCAAAGTTGAAGAATTTGATCTATAAATTGATTTCTTCAGCAATTTTATAACGCTCTTCATTATTCTTAGTTCGAAGAATGATTTCGCCCAGAAATCCAGCTAAGAACAATTGCGTTCCTATAATCATCGTAGTTAAAGCTATATAAAATAATGGGTTTTCAGTCACCAAAATTGTGGGCAAGCCTGAATATAATTTGATTAATTTCAAGGTGATGATAAATCCGGTGGCTAAAAATCCGATAATAAACATCAAAACACCAAAAGCTCCAAAAAGATGCATTGGCCTTTTGCCATAACGCGATAAAAACCAAATGGTAATCAAATCTAAAAAACCATTGATAAATCGGCTCATACCAAATTTGGATTCGCCATATTTTCGCGCTTGATGTTTAACTACTTTTTCTCCAATTTTAGAAAAGCCAGCATTCTTTGCCAAAACAGGAATATAACGATGCATTTCTCCAGAGACTTCAATGTTCTTAATGACACTGTTTTTGTAGGCTTTCAATCCGCAATTAAAATCATTTAAGTAAACGCCCGATGTCCGACGTGCAGCCCAATTGAATAATTTGGAAGGAAGGTTTTTAAACATAACCGAATCGTAGCGTTTTTTCTTCCAGCCTGAAACTAAATCAAAATTACCGTCCATTACCATCTTGTACAATTCGGGTATTTCATCGGGACTGTCTTGTAAATCGGCATCCATAGTAATCACAACATCGCCTTGAGCTTTCGCAAAACCAGCATGAAGTGCTTGCGATTTGCCAAAATTTCTTTGAAAGCGAATACCTTTTACAGCTTTGTTTTCATTGGAAAGTTCCTCAATTATTTGCCATGATTCATCGGTACTTCCATCATCAACAAAGAGGATTTCATACGAAAAATTATTGGCTGTCATTACTTTGACAATCCATTGGTGTAATTCGGGCAAGGATTCCTTTTCGTTAAGAAGCGGAATTAAAATGGTTAAATTCATTCAATTAAAAACTTTGTGGATTTTCTTTTTTCATGATTGCTCCTATTATTAATGAGTAGACTAAACCCAAGAAGGCAAACATGGCTATAGTAAATGGAATTGCGATTGCAGGATTCATGAATTTCTTGGTCCATGATAATGCCATTTCTATTTGTTCGGATGGCATATCTGGATTTTTCGCTAACATTACATCTTTAGTTTTTCGTAATATTTCTTCTGTAAATTCAGGAAAAATTAATCCAAAAGCACCAGAGAACAAGCCATAAAGTAGGCCGGCTAAAGCACAAATAGAAACGCCAATTTTTAAACATTCTCCGAAAGTTATAAATCCTAAATTCAATTTGTTTTTATAATTGTTACAGCCTATGTAAATAAAAAGGATAGGAAATATTAAATAATTAAAAACATTCATAACAATTCCAATACTGCTATTTTTGATTGGATCGATATCTAAAACATAAGAAACCACAAATTCTAAAATCATGATTATTCCAAAAAGAACTCCGTATAGAACTCCGGATTTTGTAGGCGATACAGTATTTTCCATAAATTTAAATTTTTAGTTTAATCAACAAATATACTAATTACACTATTACGGGTTACATTTTATATAGAATTAAAAAAAGTTGTTTGTGCTTTGATTTCTAAAAAAAAGATGTAAATTTGCACTCTTAATAAAAATAAGAATAATTAAACGTTGTAGCACGTCGATACCTTTAAAAGTAAAGCATCAAGACAAACTACTTCATAACCAATAAAGATTTACAAAAATGAAAAAAGGAATTCACCCAGAAAATTACAGATTAGTTGCTTTTAAAGACATGTCAAATGAAGATGTTTTTATCTCAAAATCTACAGTAGAAACTAAAGAAACAATCACACACGAAGGTGTTGAATATCCAGTTTTCAAAATGGAGATTTCTAGAACTTCTCATCCTTTTTACACAGGTAAATCTAAACTTATTGATACTGCAGGACGTATTGATAAATTTAAAACGAAATACGCCAAACACGCTAAATAATATTTTAAGTGTTATATTATATACAAAACCATTCACGAAAGTGAATGGTTTTTTTATTTACTAAAACTTCGTACTTTTGAACGGTGTTTATTTGTTGTTGGTAAACTTCTAAACTTTAAAACTTTTAAACTTCGAAAATGAACTACATACTTTTTGACGGTACTGTTCGCAATGCCCTACTTCCTTTTACATTTACACGACCTGTTGCTGATATTCGAATTGGCATATTGACTATTCGTGAAAAATGGGAAAAACACTTGGGTTCTACAACTACAACTTTAACCGAAGAATACTTATCCGATAAGTTTCCAATGGTTGAAATGGAAGAAAATGTAATGATTAATGCATCATTTTTACCGAATGACATTTTAGTTGAAATGGTTTGTAGTTTAGAAAAAAATCAGGCCATCTTTCATGGAGAAGAAGTGATAGCATTTTTCACTAACGACACACAGGAGGAAGTTGATTTTGATACCTATGAAATTATTGAGTTCGATGAAGAATGTATGAAAATTGAGCATACATGGGATATTTTTGCCAAAAATGATATCGCATTAAGAGAAGATTTTGAATTGATTACTGAAGGTAGACTTTCACAACCTATTCCTAAAAGTGTGAACGTTCTTTCTCTAGAGAATATATTTATAGAAGAAGGAGCAAAGCTTGAATTTGTAACCTTAAACGCTTCAACAGGTCCAATATACATTGGTAAAAATGCCGAAATCATGGAAGGTTCTGTGATTCGTGGGCCATTTGCTTTATGCGAATCGGGGAGAGTGAAGTTGTCTTCTAAAGTGTATGGTGCTACAACGGTTGGACCACATTCTGTGATTGGTGGCGAAGTGAGTAATTCGGTTTTGATGGGCTATTCTAATAAAGGACACGATGGTTTTTTAGGAAATTCCGTTTTGGGTGAATGGTGTAATATTGGAGCCGACAGTAATAATTCCAATCTAAAAAACAACTACGAAGAAGTACGTTTGTGGAGTTATGAAACTGAAGGTTTTGCCCGAACAGGTCTGAAATTCTGCGGATTGATGATGGGTGATCACAGTAAATGCGGTATCAATACCATGTTTAATACCGGAACTGTTGTAGGAGTTTCTACAAATATATTTGGCTCTGGTTTTCCTAGAAACTTTGTGCCTAGTTTTTCTTGGGGTGGCGCTTCTGGATTCACAACGTATTTAACATCCAAAGCATTTCAAACCGCTAAAATAGTCATGGCACGACGTCAAGTCGAATTTACTGAAGAAGATGCTAAAATATTAGAACACGTTTTTGAAATTACTAAAAAGTACCGAAAAGAGTAGATGTGTTTTGAAATCCATCAAATTAGCAAATAACCACATCAACAAATAACCAAATTAATTATCTTTGCCTACTCAATTTTTTGACAACGATTTCATTAATTGAGCTTCCATATGCAAAACAAAAAGAAAGTAGCGTTCTACACGCTAGGTTGTAAACTGAATTTTTCAGAAACTTCCACCATCTCCCGTAATTTTACCGATGAAGGTTTTGACAGAGTCGATTTTGAAGATGTTGCCGATATTTATGTCATTAATACTTGCTCGGTTACTGAAAATGCCGATAGACAGTTTAAGCAAGTAGTCAAAAAAGCGATGAAGCTCAACGATAAAGCTTTTGTTGCTGCTGTGGGTTGTTATGCGCAATTGAAACCCGAAGAATTGGCTGCAGTGGATGGTGTGGACTTGGTTTTGGGTGCTACCGAAAAATTCAAAATTACCGATTATATTAATGATTTGTCCAAAAACGATTTTGGAGAAGTGCATTCGTGCGAAATTGCTGAAGCCGATTTTTATGTAGGTAGTTATTCCATTGGCGATAGAACGCGTGCTTTTTTAAAAGTACAAGACGGTTGTGATTATAAATGTACCTATTGCACCATTCCTCTAGCAAGAGGAATTTCGAGAAGCGATGCTTTGGAGAATGTATTGCAGAATGCCAAAGAAATCTCTCAACAAGGCATTAAAGAAATTGTTTTAACGGGCGTGAATATTGGCGATTATGGAAAAGGGGAATTCGGAAATAAAAAGCATGAACATACGTTTCTTGATTTGGTAAAAGCGCTGGATGAAGTAAAAGGAATTGAACGTTTGCGAATTTCTTCCATAGAACCTAACTTGTTAAAAAACGAAACCATCGAATTTGTATCTCAAAGCAATATTTTCGTTCCTCATTTTCATATTCCGTTGCAATCAGGAAGCAACGACATTTTGAAGTTGATGAAACGTCGTTATCAAAGAGAAGTGTATACCGAAAGAGTCAATAAAATTCGCGAAGTGATGCCTCACGCTTGTATTGGTGTCGATGTAATTGTTGGTTTTCCTGGAGAAACCGATGAGCACTTTTTGGAAACCTATAATTTCATAAACGAAATGGATATTTCGTATTTACATGTTTTTACTTATTCCGAAAGAGATAATACCGAAGCTGCAGCAATGGAAGGAATAGTTGCATCCAATGTTCGCGCTAAACGCAGTAAAATGTTGCGAGGATTATCCGTAAAAAAACGTAGGGCTTTTTACGAAAGTCAAATTGGCACGAACAGAAAAGTACTTTTTGAAAGCGAAAATAAAGAAGGTTATATCCATGGATTTACCGAAAATTATGTAAAAGTAAAAACGCCTTGGAATCCCGATTTAATCAATACTTTGCACGAAATTAATTTGTCTAAAATTGATGAGGATGGAAGCGTTCGAATGGAATTTTTAAATATTGAAGTATAAAAAAACGTCCCGTAATATTGGGACGTTTTGTATAATTATATCTTAATTCCCGGAGGTAATAAATCTTTGTAAATGGTGTTTTTTCTAAAGAAAAGTGCAATCTTAGGAAGAATTGGAACCACTTTTAATTTACGTTCGTAGGCAATATTCATAATGGTTTTTAAAAACTCATTAATAAATTCCTCATCAGAAAAAGTATCCGGAGTATTGATTTTTGTTAAAAAAATCTTTTTTTCTTGAAATGAATATTCCAAAGAAATTAGCCCTTCATTTACCGTTGTTTCAAATTGTCTTGCGAAGGTATTATCCTTGATTTGAATAATTTCTTGAACTTCCATAACTTAAAAAATTGTTGTATTACTCTTTAAAGCAATACAGATTTATACTATCGTTTACTTATTTAATTGAAAACATTCGATTATAAAGGGGTACAAAGTTAACTTTATTTTGTTGTATGTCAAAGGTTTTTAAAGTTAAATTTTCAATTTCTCCTTATTTGTGAATACATTACACAAGTTATTCCTGTTAATTTTATTGTTTTGTGACTTTGTAGTATTTAAAATCTTTAATTTTATAAAATTATTAAACCAAATCAATAATGGATAAAATTCACGTTTATTTGATGCCAGGAATGGCTGCAAGTTCGACCATTTTTGAAAAAATAAAATTACCTGAAGCGATTTTTGAAATGCATTTGCTAGAGTGGGTTTTGCCAAAAGAAAAGGAAACATTACAAGACTATGCAAAGCGAATGGCAAAAAAAATCACGCATGAAGATGCGGTTTTAATAGGTGTGTCCTTTGGAGGTATTTTGGTTCAAGAAATGAAACCATTTTTAAAGGTAAAAAAGGTAATCATTATTTCTAGCGTAAAATCAAATACAGAATTACCAAGAACAATGAAAATTGCCAAAACCACCAAAGCCTATAAACTAATTCCGACCCAATTGGTTGAAAATATAGAATCTTTGGTCAAGTACACTTTTGGATCTTCCATTATTAAAAAGCGTTTAAAGTTGTATGAAAAGTTTCTTTCCATGCGTGACAAAGTATATTTGGATTGGGCTATTGAGCACATTGTAAATTGGAATCGAGTTGCGATTGATACTTCTATAATCCATATTCATGGTGATGCCGATGAGGTTTTTCCAATGAAATACATCAAAAATTGTATCCCAGTTGCAGGAGGAACACACATTATGATTATAACAAAATACCTTTGGCTCAATGTAAATTTGCCTAAAATTATAATGGATTAAACTTCTGTTTGGATTGGTTTTTTGTAATTTTACAATATATTAAACCGTTGGGTGTAATTAATGAAAATCTATTAGTACTGCATTTTTTGCTTGAAATTTATATCCAATTAGAACAAAAATGTCAGTCTGAGCTTGTCGAAGACATTAAAAAGGATACATTTCGACAAGCTCAATGTGACAATTTAGTATAAATTAGCCATAAAAAATAATTA
>CALQAH020000020.1 GCA_943328505.2 Rhizobium sp. Q54
ACCACCATTAAATTGTACAATAGCATCTTTCAAACTGTGATTGTTGATACTATAAATTTCTTGGGCTGTCAATTGCAAACCCATTTTTTGCATGTCTCTGTGGTTCAGACGTTCAATAAACATTAAAAACCACATTCCTTCGTCAGCTTTTACACTCATTGGCATAAGTATAATCGATGCGATTAGAGATAAGATAATTTTTTTCATTTTTAAAATATAATAGTTAGTTAATTGAGATTAAAATAAAATTTGGATTTAAAATAAATTTTTGAAATTTTAATCTTTTTTTTAGATGTGCGAATATAATCCATTTTTTTAATTAGAATTAAGAGATACTTTGAAAACGATAACGTTATAGTAAATTTTAACTTTATTTTTAGAAATATTTGGACAAAAAAAACCTTCTAGTGTAACTAAAAGGTTTTGAATTTAAATTTTTTGATATTATTCTACTATAATTTTTTTAGTTACAATACCATCCCCACTTTTGATGTTGGCAAAATAAACGCCTCGATTCGGGTTTTCAATATTTATGGTATGCACTAAACTACTTGATTCATTAAAATTATTTTCATAAACCACTCTACCCATTAAATCAAAAATTTCAACCGAAAAATGATTAATTACATCAGTAAACTGAATATTAAAACTTCCTTTATTAGGATTTGGAAAAATTGAAAAATTGTTTTTTACAAAACTATCATTTGTTAATACATTCGTTAAAAACTGACTATAAATTGAATTTATATACGCTTGCATTACCGTTTTCTGGCCCGCTGAGAACATATACATACAAGGATCATCTACATAATCCATATAATTCATAGTAAGTGCTTTTTGACCAGAAACACATCCGTTTACTGAACCATTTCCTGGACAACCATAAGATGCATAACCTACTTTAGGTGTGTCTGAAATACCATCGTCATCAGTTCCACAACCATTATCATTTCCAAAAGTATGATCTAAGTTAAAGAAATGTCCTAATTCGTGGGTAACTGTTCTTCCTAAATTGTAAGGAGAAGTGGGCACATAACCTGTGCATCCAGCTCCAGAACCAAAACAAATGGTATTCATTACAACAGTTTCGCCGCCTGAAGGAGAACCTGGATATGGAGAATAACCCAATAAATTACTACCAATATCTTTAATTACAAAATTCATATAACCGCTCCAAGTGGCATCATTATCTCCTAATAAAAAATCAGTACCAAAAGTAACAGCAACTGTCCCATTAGTCAAACCAGTTCCAGCAGGGTGATTTTGTGTTGCTAAAATAAATTGAACATCTAAATTTCCAACAGAAACACCTGGATAGAAGGCACTAGCTGCTGCCCAATTTGAAATATCAGCATTTGAAGCATTATAGTCTGCATTTATCACATTTACTTGTGTTTGGGCTAATCCTCTAAGACAAGTTTTAATAGCAGCACTGCTTGAATTTGAGACCGAAGGAAAATGTACAGCTACAGGAATTCTTGTAGTAACAGTAACATTTTTTTCGGAATTACCTGCTTTATTGGCTACTTGTAAAGCAAGAAGTTTTTCATACTCAATTTTAAACTTGGCCTGTCTTTCAAGATAGTGTTGTTTTTGAATTGGATCAGCCATAATAAGCTGCATCTTCTCTTGCATTCCGCAAGTACGTTGCTGAGCAAATGCTATTTGTACAACAAATAAAGTAAAAAATAATTTTAGTTTCATAGCAGTATTTTTTTAATAAATATAATTAATTATTTAATCTAAAGGTTATGGCTGTTTTCAACAATAGAATCTTCAATGTTTAACATCTGCCACAATTTATCTTTCAATTCCGTTAAACCCTCTTGTGCAATGGAAGAAATAAAGAGATAGGGTGTTTCTTTAAATTCTTTATCTAATTGTGTTTTCAATTCTTTTTTTAATTCTGCGTCAAGCATATCGCATTTTGAAATTACAACTAATCTATCTTTATCCAACATTTCAGGATTGTATCTGCGTAATTCATCAAGTAGGATATCATATTCTTTTTTGATGTCATCAGCATCAGCTGGAACTAAAAACAATAGTGTTGAGTTTCTTTCAATATGACGTAAAAAATAATGTCCTAATCCCTTTCCTTCTGCTGCGCCTTCAATAATTCCAGGAATATCCGCAATAACAAAAGATTGGAAATCCCTGTAGGCGACAATTCCTAAATTGGGTTTTAATGTTGTAAAAGGGTAATCTGCAATTTTTGGTTTTGCCGAAGTTAAAACGGAAAGCAAGGTTGATTTTCCAGCATTTGGAAAACCCACAAGCCCAACATCAGCCAAGACTTTTAATTCCAAAATCATGTCCACTTCTTCTGAAGGTAACCCTGGTTGTGAATATCGTGGTGTTTGATTGGTAGAACTTCTAAAATTCCAATTCCCTAAACCTCCTTTTCCTCCTTGTGCTACAATTCTTCTCTCACCATGTTCGGTAATTTCAAAAAGTATTTCATCTGTTTCTTTATCTCGAACTACTGTTCCTAAAGGTACTTCAATAAATTTATCTTCACCGTCTGAACCCGTACTTCTAGAACTTCCACCATCACCGCCATGACCTGCTTTTACGTGTCGGGCAAATTTCAAATGAAACAAGGTCCATAATCCTTTATTCCCGACTAAATATACATGACCACCACGACCACCATCACCGCCATCGGGACCACCTTTTTCAATAAATTTTTCTCTATGTAAATGTGTAGAACCCTTTCCTCCTTTACCGGAAGAAACATAAATTTTTACGTAATCAACAAAATTTCCCTCTGTCATTTTTTCTAATTGCTATTTTCTGTTTTCATGTTGTTTACTGCAACCGATTACTATTCTTTAATTGCTTTCACAAGTATTTTATCTATTTTTATACCGTCCATTTCGACAACTTCCAATTCAAGTTTGTTCCAAATAAGTATTTCACCTTGTGATGGAATATTGCCCAATTCAGTCATGATTAATCCACTCACAGTAGTCACATCGTAGTCATTGGTCAAATCATCCATATCAAAATAAGTCAAGAAGTCGTGTAGTGAATAATGCCCCTCAACATACCAAGTTCCATCTTCATTTGCTGTTAATTGGTATTCATCCTCATCAAAATCGGAAGCATCACCAACTAAGGCTTCAAGGATGTCATTCAATGTAATAATACCCTGAAAAACGCCATATTCATCGGTTACTAATGCATAATGTCCTTTTGTTTTTTTGAAATTTTCCAACGCTTTATAAGCAGAAGTATGTTCAATAAAATAAAAGGGATCTATCGTTATTGATTTTAAATCAAAGTTGCCTTTCTCAAAACTTAAAAACAAATCTTTAAGTCTAACAATGCCAATAACTTCGTCTAAATTTTCCTCACACACGGGATAAACCGTGTGTAATTCTTCCAAAACTTTAGATTTTAATTCCTCAACAGTATCTTCCAAAGTAAGATATACAATGGATTGACGGTGAGTCATTAATGAATTAACTTTCCGATCGCCAATATGAAAAACACGCTCTACTATATCTTGCTCAATTTCCTGAACTTCACCACCTTCGGTTCCCTCTTTGATGATGGCTTTAATTTCTTCTTCGGTAACTTTTCCGTCGGCAGTTGGTTTTATTTTTAAAATATTTAGAATAGAATCCGTGGACTTAGTTAATAACCAAATAAAAGGCATGGTAACAATAGATACAATTTTCATGGGTACTGCAACACCTTTTGCAATAGCTTCAGGATAGTTTAATCCAATTCTTTTTGGCAATAATTCTCCAAAAACCAAAGAGAAATAAGTTAAAACTACTACTACTGTTCCTACAGCTAAACTTAAAGAATAGGGCTGCAACACAGTAAATCCATCATAAAAAAACTTAACATCGTCAGTAATTTTTTCTCCAGAATAGATACCGGTTAAAATTCCGATTAAGGTAATTCCGATTTGTACTGTAGATAAGAATTTGTTGGGCGAGTTAGCTAAATCTAGTGCCACTCGTGCGTTGGTATTTCCTTTTTTCGCTGCTGTCTCAAGTCTGTTTTTTCGTGCTGAAATCAATGCGATTTCCGACATTGAAAAAACTCCGTTAAGTAGAATTAAAAAGAAAATGATGAGAATTTCCAATTTATTTTATTTTGGTTAATCTTAATTACTGCTAAATTACAAATTATCAATCACTTTACTTACTCTTTCTGTGATTTCTTGAATAGTTCCAATACCATTCACAGTGTAGAATTTATTTTGAGAATGATAATAGGCCATCAACGGCGCAGTTTTTTCGTTGTATTCTTGGTATCGATTTCTAATTTTTTCTTCGTCTTGATCATCTGGTCTTCCTGATGTTTTTCCTCTTTCTAACAAACGCTTTACCAAAATATCATCATCAGCCTCTAGAGCAATTGTTGCTGTAATTTTTTGATTTTTTGATGTTAAAAATGCATCCAATGCTTCTGCTTGAGCAAGTGTTCTAGGAAAACCATCAAATAAAAATCCGGCAGAATGTGGGTTATTATCCACTTCACTTTCTAACATTTTTATCGTTACCTCATCAGGAACTAAATCGCCTTTATCCATATAGGTTTTGGCAAGTTTCCCTAACTCTGTTTCATTTTTAATATTGTATCTGAAAATATCTCCAGTTGAAAGATGTGTCAAATTGTATTTTTCTTTTAAAAATTCGGCTTGTGTGCCTTTACCTGCTCCAGGTTTTCCAAAAAGAACGATGTTAATCATTTTAAAAAAATTATAAAGTTTATTGTTTTTTAAAGAATTGTTTTATTATGCTAGTTGGTAAACATCTGCTAAATTTCTTCCCAAGCCATCGTAATCCAAACCATATCCAACAATGAATTTATCGGGTATTCTAATCCCAACATAATCCAATTTGATGTCTTTTTTATAGGCGTCAGGTTTAAGAAATAAAGTTGCAATTTTAAAATGTTTTACTTTTTTCTCTTTAAAAATTGCTTTTAGCTCTTCAATTGTATTTCCAGTATCCACAATATCTTCAACAACTACAACTGTTCTACCTTCAAGGTTTTGATTCAAACCAATCAATTGTTTCACAGCATTAGTAGATTGTGTCCCTTCATAGGAAGCCATTTTTACAAAACTCACTTCACACATTCCTCTATAATGTTTCATCAAATCTGCCATAACCATAAAAGCACCATTCAAAACGCCCACAAAAACAGGAATTTCATCAAAGAAATCATCGTCCATTTGTTTTGCCATATTCTTCAATGCGAAATCAATTTCTTCTGCAGAAATAAAGGGCTCAAAAGATTTATCGTGAAGTTGTATCATAATTTTCAAATAAAAAATTAAGGTGCAAATATAATCAATTGATTGTTGATATTTAACAATTCATAATTACTACTTTTGAAAAATAACTCAATTATTTTGAATTTATGATTTCAAACAAAGTTTTAATAATTGGAACCGTATGGCCTGAACCAAATTCTACTGCAGCCGGAAATCGGATGTTACAAATTATAGAACAGTTACAATCGCAAAATTGGGAAGTTGTTTTTACTTGTACAGCAGCTGAAAGTGAGTTTAGGTTTGACTTGAAAACTATTAATGTCAATACCATTCCTATTGAATTAAACGACGCCAGTTTTGATGAATTTATAAAACAATTAAACCCAACAATTGTAGTTTTTGATCGGTTCATGATTGAAGAACAATTTGGTTGGCGTGTTGCAGAAAACTGTCCCAATTGTTTGCGAATCCTAGATACTGAAGATTTACATTTTGTTAGAAACATTCGTTATGAAAATCACAAGAAAGGAAAAAACACTACAGTAAACGATTATCTAAAATCGGAAGCAACCAAAAGGGAAATTGCTAGTATTTATAGATGCGATATTACTTTAATCATTTCAGAAACCGAAATGGAATTACTTACTAATTCCTTCAAAATAGACCAACAACTATTGCATTATTTACCATTTCTGTTAAATGAAATTTCAGAAAAAGATATTGAAAATTATCCAAATTTTGAAACTCGTAATCATTTTATATCCATTGGAAATTTCAGACATGAACCCAATTGGAATGCGGTGTTGTATCTTAAAGAAACCATCTGGCCATTACTACGAAAACAACTTCCAAAGGCAGAAATGCATGTTTATGGTTCGTATGTTACTGCAAAAGCAACACAATTAAATAATGTTACCGAGGGTTTTCTAATTAAAGGAAGGGCAGAAAATGCCAAAGTTGAAATTAAAAAAGCTAAAATACTCCTTGCCCCTTTGCAATTTGGCGCTGGTATAAAAGGCAAATTAACCGATGCGATGGAATGTGGAACTCCAAGCATCACTACATCAATGGGAGCCGAAGCCATGCATGGCGATTTAGATTGGAATGGAATAATTACTGACGATGCAACCGAATTTGTAAACGCAGCTGTATTACTTTACACAGATTCAGAAAAATGGAAAACAGCTCAGAAGAATGGTGTAAAAATTATAAACTCAAGATACAATAAATCCGTTTTTGGCACACTTTTTATAGAAAAAATAAGAGCAACTCAAGACAACTTAGATAAGCATCGAATGGCAAATTTTATTGGGGAATTATTACACCACCATACTTTGAAAAGCACCAAATACATGAGTAAATGGATTGAAGAAAAAAATAAGATTAGTGATTGATGATTATCGATTTTTGATTTCAGATTTATTATGGTTTAATAAATAAATATTCTTGTTTAATGATATTTTAAAATCAAAAATCGTTAATCAAAAATCTAAAATCAATTAGCCGTGAACAGTTTGGCTTTTCCCATAGTTTTCAATAATTGAAGCTTCAAATTCAAGCCATTCTCGCCATCTTTTTTCAACATCAATACCGTGACCGTATTTTCGAGCATAAGTGATAAAAGTGGTATAATGTCCCGCTTCACTTTCCATCAATTCCCAATAAAATTTCGATAATTCTTCGTCTTTAATATTTTCTGAAAGTACTTTAAAACGCTCACAACTTCTGGCTTCGATCATGGCTGAAAAAAGTAATCTTTCAACAAATCCCGAAACGCGACTTCCTGTATTACTGCGTTTCATATACTGCGCCAATTCGCCAACATATTCGTCTTTTCGCTCTCTGCCCAATTTCAAACCACGCTTTTTAATGATTTCGTGAACCATTTCAAAATGTTCAATTTCCTCTTTTGCCAAAGCCAACATATCGGTCACCAAATCAGGATATTCCGAGTTGATGGTAATAATTGTGATTGCATTCGATGCTGCTTTTTGTTCACACCAAGCATGATCAGTCAGAATTTCTTCAATGTTTTTTTCTACAATATTTACCCATCGTGGGTCAGTTGGAAGTTGTAAACGAAGCATTTTAAATAGAATTTATTTTTTTACAAAAGTATGAAATATTAATACTAATTAGTTTAGATTGTATTTTTAAAACTCTACTCAAAAAACTATCTTTGCACCAATCTGTTTATCAGAAGACAGGCAACATAATGATGAGACGAGCGAAGCGACTGCATGAGACCTTTGAAAATAAAATAACTACGACGAATGACACGAGCGAAGCGACTGCATGAGACCGTAAAAAAAATAACTACGACGAATGAACTATTTCTCATCCGATTTTAAACTAGGGATTCTCGGTGGCGGACAACTCGGCAAAATGCTCTTGGCCGAAACCAGAAAATTCGATATCCAAACCTATGTACTTGACCCAAGTAATGACGCACCTTGTAAAATAGGTTGCAACACTTTTGTTCAAGGAAGCTTAATGGATTTTGAAACCGTTTACAACTTTGGAAAACAAGTTGATGTTTTAACTTTCGAGATTGAATTAGTCAATCTTGAAGCTCTAGAAAAATTGGAAGCAGAAGGAAAAAAAGTATACCCATCTCCAAAAACCTTGAAACTAATTCAGAATAAAGGAATTCAAAAGAATTTTTATGTTCAAAATAACATTCCAACAGCTAATTTTAAAAGATTTGACTCTTTAGAAAATCTAAAGTCAACAATCGTTAATCAACAATCAGAAATCACATTCCCTTTCGTATGGAAATGTACCGAATTTGGCTATGATGGCAATGGTGTAAAAATTGTTAGAACTACCGCCGATTTAGAAAATTTACCAAATATTGAATGTATAGCCGAAGAAATGGTGCCGTTTTATAATGAATTGGCAGTTATTGTTGTGCGTTCCGTTTCTGGAGAAGTAGCAACCTATCCTGTGGTAGAAATGGAATTCCATCCTGAAGCCAATCAAGTAGAATATGTGATTTGCCCAGCAAGAATTGATGATAAAATTGCTCAAAAAGCAACCGAAATTGCATTACAAGTTTCCAAAGCATTCCATCATGTTGGTATACTGGCTGTTGAAATGTTTCAAACGGTAGAAGGTGAAATTCTAGTCAACGAAGTAGCGCCAAGACCACACAATTCAGGACATCATACCATTGAAGCCAGTTACACTTCTCAATTTGAGAATCATTTGCGCGCTATTTTAAATCTTCCTTTGGGAAATTGTGAAAGCAAAGTTGCCGGAATTATGGTAAATTTGGTGGGCGAAGAAGGTTTTTCTGGAAATGTAATTTACGAAAATATCGAAAAAATAATGGCCATTGAAGGCGTTACACCACATATTTACGGCAAAAAAGAAACGCGTCCTTTCCGAAAAATGGGACATGTTACCATTGTAAATGACAATATGACTGAAGCAAGAAAAATTGCTGAAGAAGTAAAGAATAGTATTAGAGTGATTAGTGTTCAGTCGCAGTTTAAAAACTAAAAACCATAAACAACAAACTACAAATAAAATGAGCAAAGTAGCCATAATAATGGGAAGCATCTCCGACATGCCTATCATGCAAGAAGCCATCGACATTCTAAAAGGTTTTGATATTGAAACCGAAGTAGATATTGTTTCAGCACACCGAACTCCAGAAAAATTATTCGACTTTAGTAAAAATGCGCACACTCGTGGTATTTCGGTAATTATTGCAGGTGCTGGTGGCGCTGCACATTTACCCGGAATGGTTGCTTCTATGTCGCCATTGCCAGTCATTGGCGTTCCTGTAAAATCGAGTAATTCTATCGATGGTTGGGATAGCGTATTGTCTATTTTACAAATGCCTGGCGGCGTTCCTGTAGCCACTGTTGCCTTAAACGGCGCAAAAAATGCCGGAATATTAGCGGCTCAAATTATTGGCAGTCATGATAAATGCGTGCTTGACAAAATCCTATTTTATAAAGAAAGCCTAAAAGATGCGGTGAATAAATCATCGGATGATATGAAAAAATAATTTCATTAGAAGCTAATCCTGCTATACGTTGCAATCTTTTATTTTTTTAAAGAAAAAAAATAAAAGGATTTCCACTTCTATCAGGGCTAAAACAAAATAATAAATTCAACATTAACTTAAACTTTGCGCCTTTGTGCCTTTGTGAGCAAATGAAAATACTAACCCAAAAATTCCAAACCAAACACAATACAGCTCCTTTTTCGAAAATACATATTGAAGATTACAAACCCGCGTTTATCGAAAATATTGCTAAGGCTAGAGCAGAAATTGATGCAATAACGAACAATACAGAAGCTCCAACTTTTCAAAACACGATTGAAGCTTTAGATTTTTCAGGTGACGCTTTAGACAGATTGTCCTCCATATTCTTCAATTTGAATTCGGCGGAAACCAGTGACGAAATGCAGAAAATTGCCCAAGAAGTTTCGCCATTATTAACCGAATTCAGTAATGATATTACGCTAAATGAAGATTTATTCAAAAGGATAAAAACAGTATACGAACAAAGAGACAAATTAAATCTAACTGCAGAACAAGCGACTTTATTAGATAAGAAATTCAAAGGTTTTTCTAGAAATGGAGCCCTGTTATCAGAAGAAAAAAAATCTAAACTACGCGAAATTGATACTGAGTTAGCCAAGTTAAAACTCACCTATGGCGAAAATGTTTTGGCAGAAACCAACAACTATCAATTACATATTACCAACGAAAATGATTTAAAAGGTTTGCCTGAAGGAACTGTTGAAGCAGCCAAAGCATTAGCGCAATCTAAAGAGTTAGAAGGTTGGATTTTTACATTGGATTTTCCAAGTTATCTTCCGTTCGTGACGTATGCCGACAATCGTGCATTGCGAAAAGAAATGGCCATTGCAGCCGGAAAAAAAGCATTTCAAAACAACCAATTCAACAATCAAGAAATAACTTTAAAAATTGCCAAACTACGTCATGAAAGAGCCAATTTATTAGGTTATGAAACCCATTCCCATTTTGTTTTGGAAGAACGAATGGCTCAAAATCCGGATAAAGTAAAATCGTTTTTAAATGATTTATTAGCCAAAGCAAAACCAGCAGCCGAGCTCGAATTTGCTCAACTTTCCGTTTTTGCAAAAGAATTACATGGCATTGAAAAGCTTGAAAAGTGGGATGGCGCGTATTATTCCGAAAAATTGAAACGACAACTATTCAATTTGGATGATGAAAAACTAAAGCCTTATTTTCAATTGGAAAATGTATTGAATGGTGCTTTCGCAATTGCAGGCAACTTATATGGTTTAACTTTCACCGAAGTTTTCGATATTGACAAATACCACGAAGAAGTAACAACTTATGAAGTAACTGACGAAGTTGGCGGACTAGTTGCTATTTTCTACGCCGACTTCTTTCCAAGAAAAGGCAAACGAAATGGCGCTTGGATGACCAGTTTCAAATCGCAATACATCAAAGAAAATACCAACGAGAGACCACATATTTCCAACGTTTGTAATTTTACAAAACCCACAGCAACCAAACCATCATTACTAACTTTCAATGAAGTAACGACTTTGTTTCACGAATTTGGGCATGGATTACATGGCATGTTAGCTAATACGGTTTACCCAAGTTTGTCTGGAACATCGGTCTATTGGGATTTTGTGGAATTGCCAAGTCAAGTGATGGAAAACTGGTGTTACGAACCGGAAGCCTTAGCGTTATTTGCCAAACATTATCAAACTGGAGACGTTATTCCACAAGAATATGTAGAAAAAATAAAGGAAAGCGCCAGCTTTCAGGAAGGCATGGCAACGTTGCGACAAATCAGTTTTGGATTGCTCGATATGGCATTTCACAGTAATAATCCAACAGCTATTAGCGACGTAAAAGCATTCGAAAAGGCAGCTTTTGAAGGCACTACTTTGTATTCTGATGTAGCTGAAAATTGCATGAGCGTTTCATTTTCCCATATTTTCAACGGTGGTTATTCCTCGGGATATTATAGTTATAAATGGGCAGAAGTTTTGGATGCCGATGCCTTTGCCTATTTCCAGGAAAAAGGAATTTTTAATAAAGAAGTGGCAACAAAATTCAAAGACAACGTACTTTCAAAAGGTGGTACAGAACTCCCAATGGAATTATACAAACGCTTTCGCGGACAAGAACCAAAGGCTGATGCTTTATTAAAAAGAGCGGGATTGATATAGATGTTAAATTACTTAGATAATTAGAAACCGAAGTTAACACTTCGGTTTTTTTATTGAAAAAGTAATAATAATCCGAGCCAAAATATCGGAACGCTTTCCGCCCAAAATGAAGTGTAATATTTATTCCTATCAGCATTAGAAAAATAAATAAAAAAACTCAATAAAACAGTCGTTAGAGCATCCGCAAAGAAGTGTTTATAATTATTCGTATAGGCGGAAAGCAACAAAAAAACTACCAACAAAATATAACCGAAGATCTTTGTTTTGGGAATTCCAAATTTTTGCGGAAAAGTATTCGTTGTAAGCACATCGGTACTGCTGTCGTAAATTTCAAAAGGTATCATCAATGCACTCAAAAAAACGAATCTTTTTATAAATTCAAGAGCTACGTTTCCTTTAAATGTTGGCAGTGCATGAATAAATATGAAAGCGGTTAAATAAGCAACTACAAAGCTTACCCAAAACATTTTAACAATGCCGTATTTTCTCAATAACGGATAAACCAAAACCATAATTCCTCCAATAATTAATTGGATTTTAATTGCATCGATCATCCTTATAAAAAAAAACATAAAACCAAGAATGGCTAAAAAAGATACCGCTACAAATCCATAAAACTTGAACGAATGGAATCTTCCTTTTCTAAAAACCTCAAAGTATTTCAGGAAGTTATACCCCAAAATTGTCCCGAATAAAAGACAACACGGATAAGTAATATGTTTACAAACATCATTAGAAAAAGCAGTAACATAAACCAAACTAAAAACCGCCAAACCAACATGCAGTGATGATTGAATATAAAAATCAAAAAGTTTTTTGAGTGTTTGCATATTCAAAAATACTCAAACTGTTGATAAGAACTGTTTTTAGTTGAAAAATTCTCTAAACATTAGCCTTTGTTTAGGACAAAATTAGAACATTAATAATTACTTTTGTAGGCGTTAAAAACAACACAAATTACTACTTAGATTTTCCTATATGAAAACAGACGCTTTTGCTTTAAGACACATTGGCCCAAGAGAAACTGACCTTCAACATATGTTCAAAACTATTGGTGTTTCGACTATGGAACAGCTCATTTATGAAACACTTCCAGACGATATTCGGTTAAAATCTGACTTGAATTTGGAACCTGCTATGACCGAATATGAGTTTGCAAAACACATTTTTGCCTTAGGAAATAAAAATAAAGTGTTCCAATCCTATATTGGTTTGGGATACAATCAAGCAATTATTCCTGCGGTCATTCAACGTAATGTTTTTGAAAATCCGGGTTGGTACACTGCGTACACTCCGTATCAAGCAGAAATTGCACAAGGAAGATTGGAAGCTATTTTGAATTTTCAAACCATGGTTATCGAACTTTCGGGAATGGAAATTGCGAATGCTTCTTTATTAGATGAAGGAACAGCAGCAGCTGAAGCCATGGCACTACTATTTGATGTTAGAACCCGTGACCAAAAGAAAAATAACGTTTGTAAGTTCTTTGTTTCCGAAGAAATTTTGCCACAAACCTTATCCGTTTTACAAACACGTTCTACTCCAATTGGCGTTGAATTAGTTATTGGAAACCATGAAACTTTTGATTTTTCAACTGATTTTTATGGCGCTATACTTCAATATCCTGGAAAACATGGTCAAATAAACGATTATTCTGGGTTTATTGCAAAAGCAAAATCTAATGAAATAAAAGTAGCCGTTGCAGCAGATATTTTGAGTTTGGCGCTATTAACTTCTCCGGGAGAAATGGGTGCTGATGTTGTACTTGGAACCACACAACGTTTCGGAATTCCGCTAGGTTACGGTGGTCCACATGCTGCTTATTTTGCAACCAAAGATGAATACAAACGATCGATGCCAGGCAGAATTATTGGCGTTACCGTTGATACCAATGGTAATCGTGCTTTACGTATGGCATTACAAACTCGTGAACAACATATCAAACGTGATAAAGCCACTTCTAATATTTGTACCGCACAAGTTTTATTGTCTGTTATGGCTGGAATGTATGCTGTGTATCATGGTCCAAAAGGATTGCAATATATCGCTAATAAAGTGCATGCTTCGGCGGTGACTTTGGCAAACGAATTAGAAAGACTTGGTCTGTACCAAATTAATACAGCGTATTTTGACACCATTGCAATTAAAGCCGATGCCAAAAAAGTTCGCACTATCGCAGAACAAAACGAAGTTAATTTTTATTATATTGACGACAATACGGTTTCAATTTCGTTAAACGAAACCACATCTATTGCCGATTTGAATTTAATCATTTCAATTTTCGCTAAAGCAAATGATAAGCAGGCTTCAACCATTCAAAACTTATCAGAAAATAATCAATTGCCATCTAGTTTAGAAAGAACGTCTCCCTTTTTGCAACACGATGTTTTTAATAAATACCATTCCGAAAGTGCTTTGATGCGTTATATCAAAATGTTAGAACGCAAAGATTTGGCTTTGAATCATTCAATGATTTCACTTGGTTCTTGCACCATGAAATTAAATGCTGCATCGGAAATGTTGCCTTTAAGTATGCCTCAATGGAACAACATTCATCCATTTGCTCCCTTGGATCAAGCACAAGGTTACCAAGAAATGTTGGCTAAACTAGAACAACAACTAAATATAATAACTGGTTTTGCCGGAACTACATTACAACCTAATTCAGGTGCACAAGGTGAATATGCTGGGCTAATGGTTATCCGTGCTTACCATCAATCGCGTGGTGATCATCATAGAAATATTGCTTTAATTCCATCATCGGCTCACGGAACCAATCCGGCTTCTGCTGCTATGGCGGGAATGCAAGTAGTAGTGACGAAAACATTAGAAAACGGAAACATCGACGTGGATGATTTGCGTGAAAAAGCCATTTTACACAAAGACAACTTGTCTTGTTTAATGATTACCTATCCTTCAACACATGGAGTTTACGAAGCTGCTATTATCGAAATCACGAAACTGATTCACGATAACGGTGGACAAGTATATATGGATGGCGCCAACATGAACGCTCAAGTTGGATTGACAAATCCTGCTACTATTGGCGCTGATGTTTGCCATTTGAATTTGCATAAAACATTCGCTATTCCTCATGGTGGTGGCGGACCTGGTGTTGGTCCAATATGTGTAGCTCCTCAATTAGTGCCATTTTTACCAACAAATCCCGTAATTCCAACGGGTGGAGAACATGCTATTACAGCCATTTCTGCAGCGCCTTGGGGTTCAGCATTGGTTTGCTTAATATCGTACGGATACATTTGTATGTTGGGTGCAGAAGGATTAAAAAGTTCTACAGAACATGCTATTTTAAATGCCAATTATATCAAAGAAAGATTAAATGGCCATTTTGCCACTTTATATTCAGGAGAAATGGGTCGTGCCGCTCATGAAATGATTTTAGAATGCCGTCCGTTTAAAGAAAAAGGAATTGAAGTAACCGATATCGCCAAACGATTAATGGACTATGGTTTTCACGCACCAACGGTTTCGTTCCCAGTTGCTGGAACACTAATGATTGAACCAACTGAAAGCGAAGACTTAGCCGAATTGGATCGTTTTTGTGATGCGATGATTTCAATTCGAAAAGAAATAGAAGTCGCTTCTGCAGCTGATACTAACAATGTGCTTAAAAATTCTCCACATACTTTAGCCATGATCACAACAGATAATTGGATATATCCTTATACTCGTGAACAAGCAGCTTTCCCCTTGGATTATATTGCAGATAATAAATTTTGGCCAACCGTTCGTCGTGCAGATGAAGCGTATGGCGATCGAAATTTAGTATGCAGTTGTGCTCCTATTGAAGCTTATATGGAAAATTAAGTTCTCATAAGAATGTCCCGAGAAATCGGGACATTTTATTTTAACAGCAATTATGATCGACATTCAAAATCAAGCCGACTTGTATTTACTCGTTGACGAATTCTATAAAAAACTACTTTCCGACGATTCCATCAGTTACATTTTTACAGATGTTGTTAAAATAAAAATTGAAGAACATTTACCCATTTTAGTTACTTTTTGGTCACAAGCCATTTTAGGAACCGGCGGTTATGTAAAAAATTTGACTCAAATACACTTAGACATCAATAAAAAAGAACCTTTAACTCCTGAATTATTTACAATTTGGCTCAACCATTTTTATGCAACTGTTGATGAAAATTTTATTGGAGAAAAAGCTGAAAAAATAAAAACACAAGCGTTAAGTATTGCCACTATTATGCAAATTAAAATCGCACAAGAAAATACATAATATTATGTTGTTACTATTTTTTTTGAACTATAATGACGATTTAATAAATATATGCACGCATAACAATTTTTATACTGTTAATTAATTTATTATCTTTAAATTTACAATAAATTTTTCATTAGCAATTTAGAATGAACATAAAAATAACAGGTTCTGGAAGGTATATTCCAAATCAAATCGTTCCCAACATTAATTTTTCAAAACACAATTTCTTAAATGATGATGGAACTTCTTTTCATCATCCAAATGATGTAATTGCTGAAAAATTTAAAGAAATAACTGGAATCTCAGAACGCCGTTATGCCGATGAAAATTTAGTAACTTCAGATCTTGGATTTTTTGCAGCAGAAAAGGCCATTGCCGATGCAAAAATTGATCCTGAAACCTTAGACTACATCATTTTTGCGCACAATTTTGGTGATGTAAAGCAAGGCACGATTCAAGGAGATGCTGTACCCAGTTTAGCAGCAAGAGTAAAACAAAAACTCCGCATAAAAAACCCGAAATGCGTGGCTTACGATGTGCTTTTTGGTTGCCCAGGCTGGATTGAAGGCGTCATACAAGCCAATGCATTTATCAAAGCTGGAATGGCAAAAAAATGTATGGTTATAGGTGCCGAAACCTTATCCCGAGTTGTAGATGTTCACGATAGAGACAGTATGATTTACTCTGATGGTGCGGGTGCAACAATTATTGAAGCTACAAACGAAGAGGGTGGAATTATAAACCATATTTCGGCAACTTTTGCTACAGATGAAGCTGATTATTTATTTTTCGGCAACTCTTTTAATAAAGAATTGAATCCCGATGTGCGCTACATAAAAATGCATGGACGAAAAATTTATGAGTTTGCTTTAAATCAAGTTCCCAATGCCATGAAGGAATGCTTGGATGCAACAGGCATTGATATTGGTCAAGTGAAAAAAGTACTCATTCATCAGGCCAATGAAAAAATGGATGAGGCCATTATTCATCGATTTTTCAAACTTTATAATCAAAACACACCCGAAGGTATCATGCCAATGAGTATCCATAAACTTGGAAACTCAAGTGTGGCAACAGTTCCCACCTTATATGATTTACTTATTAAAGGAAAATTAGAAAATCAAGAAGTACATAAAGGAGATGTTATTATCTTTGCATCGGTTGGCGCCGGTATGAACATCAACGCCATCGTTTATAGATTATAATTTTTATTGGTAGCTATCTCCTGCTATTCGTTGCAATCTTTTTTGAATTGAATTCCCTTTCGCTTCGCTATAGGGCAATCCAAAAAAGGATTTTCACTACTATCAGGGCTAAAAAACAATTATGTACGAGAAAACATTTCCTAACAAACGCTTTAAGCACACTCTAGAATTTTTACAAAAACACATCTCAACTTCTGAAACTATCTTTGATTTAGGAGTTCCCAATCCGTTTTCTAAAATCATGTCAGCAAATGGATATACCGTAAAAAACACAAAGGGCGAAGATTTAGACAACAATCAAACCGCTTTGCAAAAAGAAAGCTACACTGTTTTTACTGCTTTTGAAATATTCGAGCACTTACTGAATCCTTATACCATTTTAGAAAACGTAAAGTGTGATAAATTACTCATTTCAATTCCTTTGCGTTTATGGTTTTCTCCTGCTTACCGCAGCAAAACCGATATGTGGGATCGCCATTATCATGAATTTGAAGATTGGCAATTGGATTGGCTTTTAGAAAAAACAGGTTGGAAAATAACTGCAAGAGAAAAATTCACACATCCAGTTAAGAAAATTGGATTTAGACCTTTGTTGCGCTATTTCACTCCGAGATATTATATTGTTTTTGCTGAAAAAGTAAAATAATGAACTATTATATTGTCATTCCATCCCACAATGAAGAAGCGTTTATAGCGCTTACTTTACAATCGTTGGTAGCACAAACTGTTTTACCAACTAAAATTGTGGTGGTTAATGATAATTCTACCGATGCAACTGCAGCCATTGTAATGGAATTTACCAAAAACCATCCTTTTATCTCCTTAATAAACAAAACCTCCGATGCCATACATTTACCAGGAAGTAAAGTCATTCAAGCCTTTCAAAAAGGATTGGAAACTTTGGATGATAATTACGATTTTATTGTAAAAGCTGATGCCGATTTGATTTTCACATCTAATTATTTTGAAATGATTATCCAACATTTTCAATCCGATGCAAAAATTGGAATGGTGGGCGGATTTGCTTACATCGAACAAAATGGCGATTGGATTTTAGAAAATCTAACTGATAAAGATCATATTCGTGGAGCTTTTAAAGCCTATCGAAAAGAATGTTTTGCTCAAATTGGCGGATTAAAACCTGCCATGGGATGGGACACTGTTGACGAATTGCTTTGTAAATTTTACAATTGGAAAGTTGTAACCGATGCTAGTTTGAAAGTAAAACACCTCAAACCAACGGGCGCCAACTATAACAAAACAGCACGTTACAAACAAGGGGAAGCCTTTTACACTTTAGGCTATGGCTTTCTCATTACCACTATTGCATCTGCTAAATTAGCCATGATGAAGAAAAGACCACTCTTGTTTTTAGATTATATCCAAGGTTTTTGGAAAGCCAAATCAGAAAAAAAACCACTTTTAGTTACTCCTGAACAAGCACGATTCATTAAAAATTACAGATTACAAAAGATGAAACAAAAATTGTTCTAAAGTAAAAACTCATAACTCACAACTTATAACTATTTTTACCATTATTTTTATTCTATGATGCTTGTCCGCTATTTATCACAAATAGGAAAATATTTTTTGATGTTGGCTGAAATTTTCAGGAAGCCTACAAAATGGTCCGTAATGCGTACTTTAATATTCAAAGAAATCGATGATTTAATTATTGATTCCCTAGGTATTGTTGCTTTCATTTCGTTCTTTGTAGGCGGTGTTGTAGCCATTCAAACCGCATTGAACCTAACCAATCCTTTAATTCCAAAATACCTCATCGGTTTTGCAACAAGACAGTCAATAATCTTAGAATTTGCACCCACTTTTATTTCCATCATCATGGCAGGTAAAATGGGTTCCTTTATAACTTCAAGTATAGGAACCATGCGTGTTACCGAACAAATTGATGCGCTCGAAGTTATGGGCGTAAATTCTTTGAATTATTTAGTTTTTCCAAAAATCGTCGCACTACTACTCTATCCATTTGTAATTGGTATTGCCATGTTTCTGGGAATTTATGGTGGCTTTATCGCTAGTGTTTATGGAGGTTTTGGAAATAGTACTGATTTTATTAGCGGTCTTCAGATGGAATTCATTCCATTTCACATCACTTATGCGTTTATCAAGACCTTTATTTTTGCTTTAATTTTAGCAACAATTCCTTCCTTTCATGGGTATTATATGAAAGGTGGCGCACTCGAAGTGGGCAAAGCAAGTACCGTGTCCTTTGTTTGGACTTCTGTGACTATCATTTTGATGAATTATATATTAACGCAATTACTTTTAACCTAATGATAGCGGTAAAAAATGTGGAAAAATCGTTTGGCGATACCAAAGTTTTAAAAGGTATTTCAACAGTTTTTGAAACTGGAAAGACCAATTTAATTATTGGACAAAGTGGTTCAGGAAAAACTGTTTTATTGAAATCCTTATTAGGTATTCATACACCCGATAAAGGTACAATTTCATTTGATGGCAGAATATATTCAGAACTTAAAGATGCTGATCGTCGGGAATTGCGGACAGAAATTGGTATGGTTTTTCAAGGAGGTGCATTATTTGACAGTATGACCGTGGAAGAAAATATTGGTTTCCCTTTAAAAATGTTTACAAATAAAAGCGAAGCTGAAATTGCCGAGAGAGTGAATTTTGTAATTAACCGAGTCCAATTAGTCAATGCCAATCTCAAAAAACCATCTGAAATTTCTGGAGGAATGCAGAAACGAGTTGCTATTGCTCGAGCTATCGTTAACAATCCAAAGTACTTGTTTTGTGACGAACCCAATTCAGGTTTGGATCCAAAAACAGCCATTGTTATTGATAATTTAATTAGTGAAATTACTACAGAATATAATATTACAACCGTCATCAATACTCACGACATGAACTCAGTAATGGAAATTGGCGAAAAAATCATTTTCCTTAAAGAAGGGATTTTGGCTTGGGAAGGAACCAAAAAAGACATATTTAAAACCGATAATGAAGCTATTGTTGACTTTGTCTATTCCTCCAATCTTTTCAAAAAAATTAGAAAGGCACAGAATAAAGAGGGGTAAAAAAGACGACGTGCGAGTTGACTTTTATAATTTATTTGCCATTGCCGTAATTCGTTTGATGTCCTGCTCTTTACTTTTTGGATAAATTAAAAGAATCCCTTCTTTATCTACAATAATATAATCGTGTAAACCATCGATAACAATTATTTTATCAGCATCAGAACGCACAATATTATTAGAAGCATTTTCCATCACAACTTTAGCATTAATAATACCATTGTTGTTTTCATCTTTTTCTAATTTTTCATGAAGTTGCCCCCAAGTTCCTAAGTCATTCCAATCAAAAGTTGCGGGAAGTACAAATACGTTTTTGGCTTTTTCCATAACCGCATAATCAATAGAAACATTTTCGGCAAGTGCATAATTGGCATTTATAAAATCTTGTTCTAAAGGTGTATTGTAACTTTCCATCCCTCTTTTAAATAAAGCATCCATTTGAGGCTGAAATTTTTCAAAAGAGGCAATAATTGCTTTAACACTCCAAATAAAAATACCACCATTCCACAAAAAATTACCGCTATCCAAAAACGATTTTGCGGTTTCATAATCGGGTTTTTCTCGAAATTGATTTACTTTTTTTATTGGATTTGTATCCCTTTTATCATACTCAATATAGCCAAAACCAGTGTTTGGAAACGTAGGTTGAATTCCTAAAGTCATTAATGCATTTTCGTTTTGACAAAAATCAAAACATTGTTGCAAATTTCTTGTAAACGCGCCTTCATCTTCAATCCAATGATCACTTGGCGCTACCACCATTACCGCATCGGGGTTTTCCTTTTGTATTTTTAAGGAAGCATATAAAATACAAGGTGCTGTGTTTCGCATGGCTGGTTCTAATAAAACCTGGGCTTGTTTCACCATGGGCAATTGCTCCAATACCAAATCATTGTATCGCTCATTGGTTAAAATCAGGATGTTTTCCACAGGAATTAACTTTGCCAAGCGACTAAACGTTTTTTGTATCAAAGTATCACCCGAACCTAACATATCGTGAAATTGTTTCGGAAAATCGGTGGTACTAACTGGCCAAAATCGGGAACCAACGCCACCGGCCATTAATATTGCGTAGTAATTTTTATTCATTTTCTTTAGAGTTGCAAAGTCGCAAAGTTACAAAGTTAAAAAGTGTTTTGTAGCTTAACCTGGTAAATTTTCAACCTCAGCATTAGCATTAAACAAATATAACTTACCCGTTTTTATTTCTAAACATTCATAGCGTTTGACTCTCAATCCATTTTTTCTAAATATTTTTCCGTTTTTTATTCGGAACAGACTTCCTGTTGGAAGTTCATGAATGAAAAGAATATCGGGTTTTCTTTCGTCGAATTGTTTTAAAGCATAGGCCAAACGAGCATCAGTATCGCTACTGGCGGTTGGATTTCTAAAATGATTGGCTACTAAGGGTAACACCGAATGGGGAAATATTTCTGGGCGAATAAAAGGCACCATCAATCGTTGAAAGGTTAATTTCCATTCATTGCCATGAGGTTTTATCATCCGACCATATTTTTCAAATGCAGCTAAATGAGCAATTTCATGTACTAGAGTAATTAGAAAACGATATTTATTTAAATTGGCATTTACTGTGATTTCGTGTTTCCCATTGATAGCTTTGCGATAATCACCATGACGTGTTTGACGTTCGTTGACGATTTTTAAATGCACACTATTGCTTTTGATTAATTCAAAAACAGATACAACAGCATGCTCGGGCAAATATTTAGAAAGGACTTCGCTCAAAGGTTATGGCGTTGAAGATGAAACCTGAATTATTTTTCCATTATGAAATTTATTTCCTGTAAGCGAAAAATTAAAGATATACTCCGCCATTTCTTGGGCAGAAATTGGAGCTTCATAACCCGGAAAAGCTTCGTTTAACATTTCGGTATTGACAGCTCCAAGTGCTAACACATTGAATGCTATGCCTTGCTCTTTATACTCTTCTGCTAAAAGTTCTGAAAGCGTGATTACTGCACCTTTACTGGAACTATACGCCGAAAGTCCGGCAAACTTCATACTTCCTTGAATCCCGCCCATAGAGCTAATAGAAACCACATGGCTTCCATTTTGCAAATACGGTAAACAAACTCGAGTGAGATTGGCAACACCAAAAACATTGACTTTATAGACGTTTTCAAAATCCTCTTGTGTAGTTTGAGCAAAGGGTTTGTTTATCAATCTTCCTGCATTATGAATGATGATATCTACATTTTTCCACGTTTGAGAAAGAAAATTTTGAACTTGAATCAAATCATCTTCTATTGCTAAATCAATCGAAAGTGAAGTGATGTTTTGATTTCCAAGAAACCCTTGTGGTATTTTTCTAGAAATTGCTAGCACATGATGTCCTGCATTAGCAAATTGTAAAGCGAGTTCGTAACCAATTCCGCGAGATGTTCCGGTGATGATGATGTTCTTCATTTGAATTTATATTGTCGTAAAGATACTAAAAGTGCAGCATTGAAAACTATTTGAAATATTTCTTGTAAAACTTAAATCCTTGAAAAATTCCCAATCCAATAAATACTAATGGAATAATAGCCTTCATTAAATACTTCGCTAAAAAATCCGTTTGATTAGTAAAGTAATTTAAAGATAAAATTAAAACCAACATCCCAAAAAATGTTCCTGCAACGGTTCCCATAACATAAAAATATTTTCTGTTGCCGCTAATTTCAATGTGCTTTCCGTTTAACACATAGAGATTCCAACTGGTCCAAAATGGAATTTGAATAAAGTTTAAACAACTTAAAACAACGCCAGTAGTGAAAGTTCCCAAATACCCAAAGTGGGAAAACTCATTACCTTGGTTACCATTTTTGGTAGCACTAGCATAAAAAATATAAGCCAAGACAAACATGAAAATCACCGAAAATCCTTCAATGTATTTAGTTAGTTTTTTATTAGACGCTAATTTATTGGCGAAGATTAAAGTAAAAAAAATTACAAAAAACTCGATGCAGATAACACCTAATAGATAACAAATTGTAATTAATAAACCTCTCTGATTATAAATATCAAAGCCAACCACATTTAAGTATCCCAAAGGGATAGAACCAATGAAGCTAATTAAAAAGCCAAGGAATATATTTTTGAGATTTTGTATCAAAAATTAACAATTTTATTACTTTGTTCCAAATGCAATCGGTATTGTTCCATACCTGCTTTGTGCGAAAGATACGGAAATCCGCGTTGGTGATTGGCAACGCTAATTTTGTACATATAAGTAATGTGTCGTGCCAATTCTTTCCATGCAAAAAACAAGGAATGTTTTGGGTCGTAAATGTGCGTTGGCTCACTCGCTGCTCCATTTAATTCTACAATGGAGAAATTTTTACCTTGTTCCAATTCCTCCCAAGTAGTATACATCACATCCATTCTTCCAAAATAAAACTCCGGAATTTGCAAACACATCGCGTCAATTACTTTTGTTAATTGAGTAGAAATTAAATGGCTATAATCTAGAAATTTAGCACCACGAGCATGATTGCCATAAGGTACTAAATTGCGTTTTTCGCCTTTAGCTAAAATAGTTTTGAGTTGACTGCCATATTCTTTTTCTAATGCTTTTAGTTGAAATTCATATCTTGGATTAGTTTTTAGTAATTCTTCGATAGTAGAAAAACCATCACCTTCAACAATTAGGAATTCTTTAGCTACAATTCCAGTAATTCTTCCATGCGCTTCATTAGGAAAACGAACATAAAAAATACCAACTTCGTTTTCGTAAGGAATCAAATCCTGTACTAAATAATCGAAATTGGCTTTATTGTGATACGCTTCTAATTCATCTAATGTATGGATTTTCTTTACCGCAGAACCACGCAAACCAATATCAGGTTTTACTATAAAAGGAATTTTTATTGCGGAAGATTCAAAAATTGATATAACATCTTCAAAAGGAATTTCCTCTTTCACAAATTTCGTCTTAGGATAATATTTTTGAGGAATTAAATCATAAATCTCAATTTTGCTATCCATTACAAAACCTCCGTTTTTCATGGTTGGATTAGAAGCATTAAAAAAGAAAATTGTCCTTGCTTTTAAGGCATAAAAAGCCCATAAAAAATAAATTGGAATATAAACAATTTGAAATGGCCAGTATTCCCAATGGAAAAGTTTGTGGAAAAATAGTTTCAATGAATCTGAATTAAATTACAATAAACGAATTGCTAAAATCGTGTTTATTTATCAAATCATGATGAAATAACTCCACTTTATTTTTATCAATTACGGTTTGAGTAATACTTAAGGTTTTCATTAGATCACCTCTATTAATTACCAATCCATGTTCTTCATTTTTTTCTTCGGTGTAGCGATGAAAATTGAACAATTCGGTTTGGGTAACTTCAGGTTTAGCTCCGCTCAGTTCGGCTGCGCATCGGGTAGTATCTAGAAATGTTGTAAACCAATGGGCTCTTTTTTCTCGAATTGCTGTCGGATATAGAGTGGATGAAGACCAAATATGGTTTTGATTTGGATCTAATTCTAAAACATTTTTTTCAGCACCATTCCAACGCAATTGATACAATTTATAATTTTCAAAAAGCACTAAAGTGAAAGGTTCTATTCGGTCTAAATCTATCGTTTGCCAGGCATTAAATGGCGAAGAACTTCCAATAATATCGAGAACAATTAAGCCTCTACTTTTATCATAGTTTCCAGTAACAATATGTTTTTCTTCGGCACCATTAAGTAGCACCAACACATTGGAATATTCATCAACAGCATACCAAGTTCCTCCCGATTTCTGGTCTTTGGGAAACATAATTTTTTTGTTGTTGATAAGGTAATTTTTTGGTTCAATGGCTTGAGGCCGAATTACTTTTTCATCGCGATTAGATGTAATGATAATTTTTCCATTGGCATTTACAAAACTTACTGTGCACATTGTTTTTTATATTCAATGGTAGAACGAGCTACTCCAAAGTTTTCATCAATTTGAATGTGATCCATTTGCAAAATTGCCACTTTTATTAACGCTTGATGATGAATACAGTGCTCCAGGTTGTAGAGTAGTTCACGATTGTAATTACTGTCAATTAGTAATTCTTCACCATCTACAATTTGTTGCAACTGAAGATTTTTATTGGGTTTGTCTAATTGGTTTAAAACAGTTTCGATAGCCTCTTTAGCGAAGGATATATTGGTTTGAATAAGATAATCTCTTTTTCGAGCATCGTAATTAATAATTCCACCTTCATACTGTTTCTCAACACATTGAAACATTTCAATAATGTGACGTGTATGTTCACCAATTGTTGCATTACTAAGACCAAAACAAGGGTTTGTATAATCGCTATCGGTAAATTGCGTCAGTAAATCAGACAACTCGTTTAAAGTTTTATGTATAGATGGTATTAACATATAAATTATTTTTAAAAAGTATATTAGTACTATTAAATTTTAAACTTTAATAAATTTGGAATTTTACTTTTTTGGTTGTAAACCAATATTGAGCAACAAAGAAACGTAATTATTGCCAAAATAAAAAGAGTTCCACCATCGTTTTTCACTTCAATTCCTAAAAATACTAAATGAGTCAGTAACGCACCAGACATGGTAACTAATCCCAGTAAAGCACCCAGTAAAGTGGTTCTTGGGATTAAAATTAATATTGAAGCAATCAATTCTACAATTCCGGAACCAATTCTTCCGAAGAGTTCAGCACCAATCGTGGAGAAAATATAAACACTTTCCTCTGCACCAGTAAATTTAAAATATAATGTTTGAACTAATATGACCACTGCTACGAGTTTGATTACCCATATAAATAGGTAGTTTTTCATAATTTAGATTTTTAAAGTTATAGATTTAACAAAGCCCTTCTTCCCTCGACTGTGCTCGGGATGACACTGTGTATTGTAATGAAACTATTTTATGGTACACTGTTTGATTTTTGACATTCTTAATGTCCAAAACAATTTATGATTGCAGAAATACCAATATTTTAGTTCTTAATAGATGGGGTAAATATAATTTTTTTTAACAAAAAACCCTTTCATTACTGAAAGGGTTTAATGAATATTAATTTAAAACTTTAAAAACTAGGGTTAACCATATATATAAAATTTAAGAAACCAATCCTCTTGAAATTACGATTCGTTGGATTTCCGAAGTCCCTTCATAAATTTGAGTAATTTTAGAATCGCGCATCATTCTTTCTACATGGTATTCGGCTACATAACCGTTTCCACCGTGAATTTGAACGGCTTCATTGGCAACTTCTAAAGCAATTTCAGAAGCATATAATTTGGCCATCGCACCTGAATGCGCAATGTCTTTCCCTTCATCTTTTTCGCAAGCTGCTTTTAATATTAACAATCTTGCGGCAGTAACTTTCACATACATATCGGCCAGTTTAAAAGCAATAGCTTGGTGTTTGAAAATTTCTTTACCAAACGCTTTACGTTGTTGTGAATATTCTAATGCCAATTCGTATGCTCCAGTTGCAATTCCTAAGGCTTGCGAAGCAATTCCTATTCTTCCTCCATTCAAAACATTCATAGCAAAACTAAATCCGAAACCGTCAACACCAATTCTATTTTCTTTTGGCACTTTTACATCGGTAAACATAAGTGAATGTGTATCGCTTCCACGGATACCCATTTTCTTTTCTTTTGGTCCGATATCAAACCCAGGCCACCCTTTTTCAACTATAAATGCATTAATTCCTTTATGCCCTTTTTCAATATCCGTTTGTGCAATTACTAAATATGTAGATGCTGTAGATCCATTAGTAATCCAGTTTTTTGTGCCGTTTAATAAGTAATAATCACCTTTATCAATTGCTGTTGTTTTTTGAGAAGTAGCATCGCTTCCTGCTTCTGGTTCAGACAAACAAAAAGCACCAATACCATCGCCTTTGGCCAATGGAACTAAATACTTCATTTTTTGTTCTTCATTGCAATATTTTTCCATTCCGGCACAAACTAGCGAATTATTCACCGACATTATCACAGCAGCAGATGCATCCACTTTGGCTATTTCGGTCAATGCCAAAACATAAGAAACACTATCCAAACCAGAACCTCCATATTTTGGATCCACCATCATTCCCATAAATCCGAGTTCACCCATCATTTTGACTTGCTCGGTGGGAAACTTTGAATGTTCATCTCTTTCAATTACTCCAGGCAACAATTCAGCAACTGCAAAATCCTTAGCTGCTTGTTGTATCATTAAATATTCTTCGGTTAAATTAAAATCCATAATTTGAAGTTATTTGAATTGTAGTTTGTTTATTTTTGGTGCTCAAAAGTAAGATTTTAAAATTAAAATTTCAAACGATTTCGTAAATTTAGGATATGTTTAAAAATTCGTATAATGTTATTGGGGTAATGTCCGGAACTTCGCTTGATGGCGTGGATTTATCACATATTCTTTTCACTAATAAAGATGGCAAATGGTTATTCGAAATGCTGGAAAGTGAAACCATTCCGTATTCGGAATATTGGTTGAACCTACTTAAAAATGCGGTTACTTTTTCTGAAGATAAATTAGTGGAACTCAATAAAAACTTCACCGACTTACTTAGCGATATCATTGTAACATTTATTGAAAAACATACTTTAAAAAATCTTGATGCTATTTGTTCTCACGGTCATACCATTTTACATCAACCACAAAATGGATATACGTTACAAATTGGCAACCTACCAAAAATGGCAAAAATTATTAATCAAACCGTAGTTTGTGATTTCCGGATTCAGGATGTTCAATTGGGTGGACAAGGCGCGCCTTTAGTCCCTATTGGTGACCAAATTTTATTTTCGGATTATGAGTATTGCTTGAATTTGGGAGGCTTTTCTAATATTTCTTTTCAAGAAAACAGCACCCGAATTGCCTTTGATATTTCGCCAGTGAATACCGTTTTAAATTTTTACGCCAATACTTTAGGTTTGGATTACGATGACAAAGGATTACTAGCACGTTCCGGAAAAATAAATTCCGAATTATTAGCTGAATTGAATGCCTTGGAGTATTACAAAAAACCATTTCCAAAATCACTCGGATTTGAATTTGTAAAAGAAACTGTTTTACCAATATTAGAAAAATATTCCATTGTCATAGAAGACAAGATAAACACTTTTACAGAACATATTGCTATGCAAATTGCAAAAGCCTTACCAAAAAAAGAAGGAAAACTATTGATTACCGGCGGTGGCGCTTACAATGATTTTCTTATTGAAAGAACCCAACATTATTTACCAAAAATTAAAATTGTAATTCCAGATACAAAAATTTTAGAATTCAAAGAAGCGCTGATTTTTGCTTTGCTTGGCGTTTTAAAATTACGTGGTGAAGTGAATGTTATGAGTAGCGTAACAGGGGCAAAAACAGATCATTGCTCTGGTTTTATTTATCATGCTAATTAAAATAATAAATCCATCATTCACATTAGCATTTTTTTATATTTGTACACCATTAAAAAGACCAAAACAATGAAAGATTTACTTCAAAAATACGAGAATAAGCAACCCGAAATTGTATTCAACTGGAAAGATGTGGAAACCGAAGCCGAAGGCTGGACTGTAATCAATTCACTTCGTGGCGGTGCTGCTGGCGGTGGAACACGAATGAGAAAGGGCTTAGATATGAATGAGGTTTTATCATTGGCAAAAACGATGGAAGTAAAATTCACGGTTTCGGGTCCAGCAATTGGTGGCGCAAAATCGGGGATTAATTTTGACCCGAATGACCCACGAAAAAAAGGCGTTTTACAACGTTGGTATAAAGCAGTTTCTCCTTTATTAAAAAGTTATTACGGAACGGGTGGCGATTTGAATGTGGACGAAATCCATGAAGTAATTCCATTTACAGAAGAATGTGGCGTTTGGCATCCGCAGGAAGGTGTTTTTAACGGACACTTTAAACCCACAGAAGCGGATAAAATTAATAGAATTGGGCAACTGCGTCAAGGCGTAATTAAAGTTATCGAAAACCCAAAATTCTCACCTGATGTTATACGAAAATACACGGTTGCCGATATGATTACTGGCTATGGTGTTGCTGAAGCTGTGCGTCATTACTATCATATTTATGGTGGCGATGTAAAAGGTAAAAAAGCCATCGTACAAGGTTTTGGCAATGTTGGTTCAGCAGCCGCTTTTTATTTATCAGAAATGGGTGCCTCTATTGTTGGAATAATTGACCGTGATGGCGGAATTATAAACGAAAATGGGTTTTCTTTTGAAGAAGTAAAAAGACTTTTTTTAAATAAAGACGGTAACAAATTAGTGGCTCAAAACATGATTCCTTTTAATGAAATAAACGAGAAAATATGGACTTTAGGAGCAGCAATTTTTGCTCCTTGTGCAGCTTCACGATTGGTAACCAAAGAGCAGTTGGACAATATGATTGCTTCAGGATTAGAAGTAATTTCGTGTGGTGCCAATGTGCCTTTTGCCGATAAAGAAATATTCTTTGGTAGCATTATGGAAGAAACCGATCGCAAAGTGAGTTTAATTCCAGACTTTATATCAAACTGCGGAATGGCTAGAGTTTTTGCTTATTTTATGGAGAAAAAAGTACAAATGACCGACGAAGCTATTTTCTATGACATCTCGGAAACCATTAAAAAAGCCTTAGAAAAAGCACATTCTCTAAATTCAAACAATAAAAATATCAGCGCAACAGCTTTTGAAATTGCTTTAAAACAATTGGTTTAACGATATTTTAATATTTTTAAATACAATTTTTAGTAATTTTAAACGTTTTAAATGTAATAGTAAAAAAACCAAACGATGAGTTACGCTCCAACTGACAAGCAGAAATCTATTGGATTTGCCACGGCAATTTATATATTGTTGCTATTTATATTATTTCTCATTCGTTTTTGGCCTCCCTCTAACTTGAAAGAGCTTGTTGGTGGCGGTGGCGGTGGCGGAGTTGAAATGAACTTTGGCGACAGTGATTATGGTTTGGGAAAAGATTTTAAAAGTGAAGTCCTTAATGTAAAAGATCAAGTCAAAGTTCAGCCTACAAAAGCAACACCTGAAGAAGATATTATTTCAGATGATAATTCAGATGACGATAGAGTTGCCATTACAAAAACAGAAAATGCTAAGAAAATCCCAATAGTTGTTAAAAAAGAGGTTAAACCAGTTGTTGAAAAACCCAAAGTAACTAAAAACACCAATGATGCTTTGTCAAGTATCCTTAACTCAAATAAAGGAGGCGATGGCGATGATAAAGTTGCAGGTAACAAAGGAAAATCAAATGGTGGATTAAGTTCTGGTGGTTATGCTAATGGTGGTGGAACAGGCGGTGGTTCTGGTGGCGGCAATGGAACTGGAAACGGAACTGGTTCTGGCACTGGTTCTGGCTCAGGAAGCGGTGGTGGAAATGGAAGCGGCATTGGAAACGGTTCGGGTTATTCTTTAGGAAATAGAAAAGCTTTAAATAAGCCATCCCCAAATTATAATTGTCAAGAGCAAGGTAAAGTTGCTGTGCAAGTTTCTGTTGATAGAAATGGAAATACTATAAGCGCAACTCCTGGAGTACAGGGCACAACGAATACCGCAAAATGTCTACTCGACCAAGCAAAAATTGCTGCTATGAATACAAAATGGCAACCCGATAGTAATGCTCCGGAAAAGCAAGTTGGCAAAATTATTTATAGTTTTACTTTAAACTAAAAAAAGACCCAAATAAAAATTTTTATTTGGGTCTTTTTTTATGACTTTTATTTTTAGATTACCACTTTTCAGACTTCAATTTTTTCTCAATATAAGTTGCCAAGTTTTTATTTAATCCGTTAAAGAAATTTTCAAAGGTTGCTGGAATATCGCCCATATACTTTTTCAAATTTCCGTCTTTATCGTAATATTCAGAAAAATCATTTAGGTTTGGTTTTGAACTTTTTCCATTGGCTCCAATCAATTCCATATCCAATAAATCAAACTTATACTTACCGTCTTTAAAAGTAATTTCAATAGTATACTTGGCATTGGAACAAATATTAGTTCCCCCTGCTTTTGTACATGAAAAATTTTCTTTATAGCCTTGAAAAACTATTTTTTCATTTTCTATAGTAGATTTTATCGCATCCAAATTTTTATTATTCTCTTTAATCCAAGTGGTTGTTTTGGCAAATAAGTCTTTGGCAGAAGTGTCAACATTGGTAACAATAAAATCTGTTATCCCTTCTTTTGAAAATTTGAATTCAGTGTCTTGTGCAAAAGATTTTGATACAATAAGCACTAGTATTAGTAAAAGTAATTTCTTCATTTTTTATATAAATTTAAATACTATAATTTATTTGGGACTGGTAGCAATCAGAAATTTTAATTTATTCCTCACACCTATTTGAAGCACATCTACCAAGTCTTGAACTTGCATGTTAAAAGGAATTCTAATTACTATGGTTTGATCTTTTGAAGGACTCATTTTAGCTAATAATGTAGTTTCTAAAGTTTCGAAAGAAACCTCTTCTTTATCCACAAAAAATTTCTTCTCTTCCGTTACCGAAATAGTTATGAGTTGTTTATTGGTCTTCTCGTTTGTTTTTGATTTTGGCAATGTCATTTTGATAACATTCGGATTTGCCAATGTAGAAATAATCAAGAAAAACAATAATAAGAAGAACATAATGTCACTCAATGAAGAAGTGGCAACTTCTGCATGAAATCTTTTATTTCGCTTTATTGGCATGATTTGGTCTTTGAATGATACTTACAAACTCTAAAACTTGTTTTTGAATGGCTAAGGCAAAATCATCAATTCTACCGTTTAATAAATGGTAGGCACTGTAAGCAATAATACCCACGAGTAAACCGGCACCAGAACTGATCATTTTTTCATATAATCCACCTGAAATATTCCCAATACTAATATCTTCGGTTACTGAAATACTATAGAATATTTTAATAACTCCAGAAATCGTTCCAATGAATCCTAGTGTTGGTGCTATACCTGCAATTAATCCCAATTGCCCCAATTTTTGTTCCATTTGACCAACTTCTATATTGCCAGCGCGTTCCATATTGGATTCGATTTCTGAAATAGGTCTTCCAATAGTCATTACACCTTCGGCAATCACATTTCCTAAAGCGGTCCCATTTCTTTCGGCTACAGATAATGCCATTTCAATATTTCCAGCGTTTAGATTATTTCTAACATCAGACATCAAATGATGATCAATTTTAGCAACTTTTTTAATGTAAAATATTCTTTCGAAAATTAAATACAGCGTATAAAAAAGTAATATTGCAATTGGTATTAAAAAAAAGCCTCCTTTTAAAATAAATTCTAAAACAGAAATTTCGGTGTTTACAGGCAATTTGTCAACTGCGTCAGGAATGGCTTGCGATAAGGTATCGACTTGTAACTGAATGAATGAACTAATCATAATTGTTTTGCTTTTTGGCTATTAATTCTGAAAATAATTTCAATTTTGCAATATTATAAACTGCACTACAATATTAAACTAAAAAAAACGTATTTTATTTTACATTATGAATATTTTATTAAAAAAATAATGAACTATAAAGAAACTGTAAATTGGATGTTTCAACAACTTCCTTTGTATCAATTACAAGGAGCAACTGCTTATAAAGCAGATTTAACCAACACAATTTTACTGGCAAATCATATTGGCAATCCAGAAAAGAATTTAAAGTGTATTCATGTTGCAGGAACCAATGGCAAAGGATCAACATCTCATCTCTTAGCGGCTGTTTTACAAGAAGCGGGTTATAAAGTTGGATTATATACTTCGCCTCACTTAAAAGATTTTAGAGAACGCGTAAAAATAAACGGCATTGAAATTTCTGAAGAATTTGTTTGTGAATTCATTCAAAAAAACAAGCCGTTTTTGGAAGCCAATCAACTGAGTTTTTTTGAAATGACAGTTGGTTTGGCTTTTACCTATTTTGTAAAAGAAAAAGTAGACATCGCTATTATTGAAGTAGGATTGGGAGGAAGATTGGATGCCACAAATATTATTACACCCTTAGTTTCAGTAATTACAAATATTGGTTTTGATCATATGCAGTTTTTAGGAACTACTTTAAATGCTATTGCTGGAGAAAAAGCGGGTATTATAAAAGCAACTATTCCTGTGGTTATTGGTGAATATACCTCCGAAACTAAACCCGTTTTTGAGGAAAAAGCTAAAACAACAAATTCTAAAATTTTCTTTGCTTCCGATTTAATATCAGAGACCTATCCTTCTATTCTCATTGGGGATTATCAAATTCATAATAAGAAAACCGTTTTGCAAACTTTAAAAGTTTTAGAGCAACAAAGCAATTTTAAAATTTCAGAGGATAACATAAAAAATGGATTTCGGAATGTTATTGTTACTACTGGTTTGCAAGGCAGATGGCAACAATTGGGAGAAAATCCTAAAATTATTTGTGACACAGCACACAATTCACATGGTTTAAAAATTGTCTTAACCCAAATTCAAAAAGACACTTTTGATAAATTACACCTAGTTTTAGGAGTTGTAAGTGATAAAGATTTGAATGAAATCCTTCCTTTGTTTCCTAAAAACGCAACATATTATTTTTGCAAACCAAATATCCCAAGAGGACTCGATGCTATAATTTTAAAAGAAAAAGCGTCAGATTTTAAACTTTTTGGAGAAATATTCCCTTCTGTTTCAAATGCTTATCAAACAGCAAAACTAAATGCAACTGCAAACGATTTTATCTACATTGGAGGAAGTACTTTTGTTGTTGCAGAAATTTTATAATTTTATTGAAATAAGTTTGCAATTTCAAAAAAGTAGCCTATATTTGCACTCCTATTAAGGGCGATTAGCTCAGTTGGTTCAGAGCATCTGGTTTACACCCAGAGGGTCGGGGGTTCGAATCCCTCATCGCCCACCATCCCGGACAAATTCAATTTTTTTGAATTTGTCCTTTTTTTTGTCCTCTGCGAAAGTCCGTTATTACTGGATATTTTTAAAAATAGTGGGTTCAAATCTGCGGTTCGAACTTTTTTATTTTCGAATTGGAATTTTTTCGGGAATATCGAACCAATTATTCTTCGTTTACCCTCAATATCCGATTCATTATATTGATATTCAATAGATTCTAGCTTTGTTAAAGCACTTTCGTAAATTTCAATAACTCTCTTTTTATCTTTTAGTTCAACTTCATTGGATTTTAATTCTTCTTGAATTGCATCATATCTTTCTTTTGCAATTTTATACTCTGATTTTTCAATATTTCCTTCAATGTATAAATCCTGTAACCGTACTAATTTATCTTCAATATTTTTTACTTTTTCATAATGTTTAGGTCCAAGTTCTGATTTTCCCGTTTGCTTCAATAATTGATCTTTTATCATTTCAACTAATAGTTTCCGAACCGGTTTATCTAAAGTAATTGATTGAAGAAAATCTGCAAACCATAGATTTGCATCTTCAAGTCGGTATCTTTCATTACAAGGGCTAATACAATGGTAATAGGTGTAATGCTTAGACCTGCCTTTTGAAGAACTTGCAGTTAACGGTGTTGAACATGTTGGACAAGTTAAAAATCCTTTAAGAGGAAATTTTTCATTTATTTTTTTATGGGCAGTATGGTACTTTTTACATCTATTATTCAAAACATCCTGTACTTTTAGAAAAAGTTTTTTAGTAATTATTGGTTCGTGTATTCCATTAACAACAGTTTCTTCTTCGTCTTTATAACCTTTGATAAAAACACCACCGTAATATAAGTGGTTTCTAAAAATTGAAAGAAATCATAATTACCTCTAGACAACGAATGTTATCTCCTGAACTACTTTCCTATGAAATGGGATTAATTCAAACTACAGAAAAAATGGAAAATAATAAAATAGCAACCTATGTTTTAATTGGTGTGTTTGTAACAATTACAATAGGAATAATTTCATATACAGTTTACCAAATCCACCAAGAAAACAAAAGAAAAAAACTAAATTAAGTCTAAGCAAAAAAAATCAGTGATAATAGCTAATCATCGCTAATCACTGATTTAATCTAGTTGAAATTAATAATAAGCGGTTTTTATCGGCAATTACCGATGATTAGTTGTTTTAAGCATTAATTTTTTACCGATGAAATCATAAAAAAACATCTTTTTTTTAACCCTTGGATATAACTATATTTAAAAAGAGTTGTTTTGTATTTACAAAAAAAGGGCTTTGTATAATATATCCAAAACGGAATTCATAGAAAAAAGTGTAGAAATTTTATACACCCTTAGCAATCATTTTTAAATCATTATTAATTAGTTTTTGATACTCTCTAAAGGTACTATACCATAAAATCTGTAAGTTACAGTAAAGCTTTACTATTATCTGACCACTTTTTTAACTACTGTAATATCATCTTGTGAAGTTACCTGAATTAATAACATTTCATTGGCTAAACCAACACTTATTGTTGTTTGAGACGCACTAACATTTCTATGCTCTTGAAGCAATCGGCCTCTTACATCAAATACTTTTACATTGGCCATAATAACATTTCCTGAATTAATAACAAAGTCATTTATTTCGTTTTTGTAAATGACAACTTGATTGCTATTGAATATTTGGTCGTCAACAGCTAACTGAGATTGATACACCACTTCAAATCGGTTATTAAAAGTACCCGCATCTGATGAAAAAGTATAGGCACCAGCAGTCAAACTATGCACTACTGCGTTCAAATTATCTCGTAAAAATATTTCTTGCCCTGAAGTAAATAATCCATCAACATGATCAATAGCTATAGTATAATTTCCTGCAGTAGTAACTTTATATTTCATTGGAACAAAATCAGTGACATCAAACGGCAATGGTCTTCCTTGAATAACATAATCTTCGCCAGCAATAGTGGTTGTGAGCGAAATAGGACCGTCATTAAAAAATCTACTATCAGTATCATCTAAGCCAAGTGCAGAGTTGGAAAAGTATCCCACTACCGATTGTGAAAATCCGGCAGTAGTATCTGTCATATTCAACCAAATTCTGTTCGCCTCTATAGTTGTTAAAGAGTTTTCAGGTGCTCTAAAAAATTGATTAGCATTATTCCCAATTCTTTGCCCATTGTTAAAAGCTAAGGTAGTTGCTCCAACTTTTGCACGCACAAAAAAACCTTGCCCTGTTTGTATAATACCTGCAGGATCTTCTGTATATGCCTGACCATTATCTCCATAAGTACTCGTTGCAGTGTTCCAAGTACAATAAGAAGGACTAGAAGTGTTGCTGTTGGTCTTTCTCCAAAAATATAAGGTAGACTCAATATTGTTGCTATTTTCTGATGCAAATTGCGAAATACTTATGGGTGAGGGATAAGGATTTCCCACGGCATTGTATCGATCACCTTGATTTATAATAGAGACATTTTGAGTACCATTATTAGGTTCACCTGTAAATTGTCCATTCCAAATAGCCCCAGTTGTCGGATGGTTGAAAGGCAAACGGATTAAGTACCCTTTACCTAAAGTAAAAGGAGTAGTTGATGGAGAAGGAACAGATTGGTAAAATCCTGTAGTAGCAGGTGCATTTATAGTTGAATTATAAGTATAAAAACGAATATTTGGACTAATAGATGTTAATGGTGAAAATGCCAATAAGTTTTGATTAGCAACAGGTGATGACCACAACGTATAATCCAAACGAATTAATGGGTTTGAATTACGTTTTACTATAGTTGAGCCCGAACCTGTATTTGCCACATTATTTGTTTGTAATAAGTTTGCATTATTTTCAATGGTCAATGTACCATTATTACTAATCACATCTGTAACGGTTAGATTGAATGTTGGGTTTACTTTTAATGTTGTTCCTGTATCTAATAGTAAACTATTGATAGTGACATTTGAATTAATTTCAGGATAAGCTCCTGCCGAACTAATCCTAACTTCTGCAGTTGGTAAAGGAACACCACAAGACCAATTTTCTGATGTTGTCCATGATGTAGTAGTTCCAATCCAATTATTAGTATTAACAGTCATTAATATGCTATTTGATGTAGCAGGCGAACCAGTAGGACATGTTGCATTTGATGTCAGCTCAACCGTTACCGCATCATTATTTGCCAATGTGGTAGTCGTATAGGTTGAGCTGTTTGTACCAACATTTCCGCCATTTAACTTCCACTGATAGGATGGTGAAGTTCCACCATTGGTTGGTATAACTGTGAAAGTTACACTTGTGCCGGAACAAATAATATTATCCGCATCACTGGACGTTATGCTCACACTAACGGCATTATTAGACGTAACCGTTACCGAACCCGACAAATTACTGGTTACAGTTCCACAACTGCTATTCGTAACCTGACAATAATAATATAGTGTGCCTGCTGATGCAGTAGAAGTTGTATAAGAATTTGTTTGCGCTCCACTACCACTGCCCAAATTGGTAACACCTGTTGTACCAGCTGCATTTGTAGCGCTGAACCATTGATAAGAAGTAGCACCAGTTGCAGTTACGCTTAACGCTGTAGCAGATGCATTCTGACAGACCGTTTGTGTACTGTTAGAAGGATGTGCAGTGATTACAGGATTGCTGATAGAAAGACTATTGAAGAATAAGTCATAGTTGGAGCCATTACCCGAACCACCATTGTAAAAACGAATTTGTGCAGGCACTTGTCCACCACTTTGTGTAGTGAAGGTTCTACCTGTAAAGGATACAGTTGTACCTCCTTTACCGGTTATATAAATAGCATAAGTATTGGCTCCGCTATAAGCAATTGATACATCCAAACCACCGGCTGTATATCCAACTCCGGATAAATTTGCGCCGGCGTTGTCACTGATCATATAATTTGATCCGCCGCCTGTAAAGTAAAAGCCCATTAAATTTTCTCCGCTTGCATTTTGCAGATTAAAGCCAACACTATATGAATTATCAATCCAGTTATTATCCATTGAGAAGCTGATTGTATTTCCAATGGACATTGATGCGGTACGCACAGCATTAGCAACAGAACCATTATTTGCAAATAAGCCCCAAGAACGTGATCCTCCGTTATTGATGTCTGAAGATCCGGTAAAAAATCCTGCTGTTCCTGATGATGACAAAGTCCACGCGCCAAAGCCAGATGTGTTATCATTTTGAGAATTAGTCCACGCGCTGTTGTAAGTTGAAAGAGATGCATTACTTACGTTTGCAGCAGAAGCTACGGTCAATGTAAGCGTGTTTGAATTTGCAGTACAGGTCCCGTTGGTAAGCGCAGCCCGATAATAGGTTGTAACAATAAGATTGGGGGTAGTATAACTGGTTGAAGTTGCCCCGCTGATATTACTCCAACTTGAATTATCCTCCGATCTTTGCCATTGAATCGTTCCTGTATGCCCCGTTAAACTTAAACCCGTACTTGAATTTAAGCAGAGGGAAGTAGATGATGCAGATGCTGTACCTCCTACTGCTTGTGCATTGAAAGTAACTGCTCCCGAAACATTACTTCTGGCAGTAGATCCGCAAGAACCTGTGACTACGCAATAATAATATAATGTGCCTGCAGACGCACTTGTTGGGGTATACGTTGCTGTTTGTGCTCCGTTATCACTACCCAGATTGGTAACTGACATAGTTCCTGCAGCATCAGTAGCGCTAAACCATTGATAAAAAGATTCGCCCGTAGCTGTTACAGACAAACTGGTACCACTAACGGTACAAGTACTTTGAGAGCCAGTAGAAGGATGAGCCGTTATGATTGGCCTGCTTATTGTCAAACTATTAAAATACAAATCGAAACTACCACCACTACCTGCACCGGCACTGAAAAAACGAATAATTCCAGGCACACGACCTGCTGCTGGATTAGAAAAAGTTCTTCCGGACATGGTTGTAGTAGAACCATTTCTAGGAGTGATACTTATATCGTAAGTGGTAGCTGAAACGTAAGTAATAGTTATATCAAGACCATTAGTTGTAAAAGGAACTCCTGTTGAAATATTTGAACCGGCATTATCAGCAATTTCATAGTTAGTAGCACCGCCACGAAAATAAAACTCCATAAGATTTTGCCCACTACTATTTTGCAGACTAATCCCTACCGATCCGGGACCTGATGATGATATCGAATTGTTATCCATTGAAAAACTAATAACGTTTCCAACATTCATCGTAACTGTTCGAGTGGCATTAGAGAAGTTAGTACCTCCCCCTGTCCCTCCGGAATACATACCCCAGGCATTAGATCCACCATTAAGGATACTCATCCCAGTACTACCTGAACCGGCAGCATAATGCCCTCCTCCACCTCCACTAGATAAAGACCAGGCACCTAATCCGGATGTATTATCATTTTGACTGTTTGGCCAAGTACCCTGACCAACACTGACCGCTGCAGATGCACAATAAGAGTATGTTAAAACAACTTTACCTGCGCCACCAGCACCACCTGAACTTGAACCTGCTATAGTATTATATCGATATGCACCACCACCAC
>CALQAH020000021.1 GCA_943328505.2 Rhizobium sp. Q54
CATAATCATTTATCCATCGGACTTTTAAATTGTACTTCAATATTCAATACCTTAATGACAGTTAACAGATTATTCCAGCTAACAGTTGTTTTATTTTTTTCAATATCAAAAACCGTTGTCTTTCCTATTCCTGCAAGATTTGCCAATTGCAATTGGGTTAATGCTGCTTTCTTACGATGCTCTTTTATAAAGAGTCCTAAATCAAAATTATTCATATTTTACCGTTTAAGCAGTAAATATAATACATTTTGCAAAATAATTATACATTTAACAATTAAAACTATACTTTTTTACTGCTTAATCAGTAATTTTAATCAAATTTAAGAAAAAGAAACCTGATTAATTACTATTTATACTAAATTACTGTTAAGGCGGTAATTATATTAATTAAAGTTTTTAAAGCATACATACAATCGAATACAGAGCATAGAAGAAAGGAATCTTGAAATAAAGCAAAAATAAGTTACTGTTAAAAGAAAAGAAGAATTTATTATCTTTTAGGTAAAGATTTCCACAGACCAAAAAGGAATAAAAAATAAATGAGCCATTTTTCATTTTTTAATTAAATAACAATTGTTGATGTGAATAGGGATTTACTTGGATATTTTTTATTTAAAAGTTGTAAATCCGACATAAAATAGTTCGAAATAACTCCCCTCTTTTCCAGTGTCGTACCAATAAACTTTAAAGAAATTTAGGGGTTATTTTTTTAATTAAAAGTTGTAAATCTGACATAAAATAGTTCGAAATAACTCCCCGCTTTTCCACATAAAAAAAGGATAACGTTATTGAGTTATCCTTTTTTATTATTTTAATGCAGTATGCTACTTTTTAACTTCAGCAACTTCTCCTTCCCAATTCATAAAACCTCCCAATAAATTATAGGCGTTTTCGAAACCCAATTGATTCATGATACTACATGCTTGTGAGCTTCTTCCACCTGCTTTACAATACACATAGTAATTTTTATTCTTGTCCAACGCTTCCAACTGGTATATAAAACCTTGTCCTTTATAAATGTCAATATTTATAGCATCGGGAATAATTCCTTCTGAACATTCCTCTTCAGTTCTTACATCTAAAACTACTGCATTAGTTTCGGCTTTCAATTTTGAAGTCCAATCGTTCTGTGATAAATCCATTAGTATCTATATTTTCTTCAAAAATAAACTTTTATTTCAAAATCTACATTATCATCTCACATGAAAAATATTAACAAAAAAATAACACACATTTGTATATACAAATAAAAAATACTTATAAATTTGTAATTACAAACATCATACAGGTCAAAATGAAAATTGAAGAGGTTATAAAATCAAATGTTCCACTTGATGATGCAAAAAAAGTGATTTTAAACTTTACCTATACTCAAATCGTAATTGGCGATAAGTTTAATGAAATCATAAAACCCTATGATATATCAAGAGAACAATATAATGTGTTACGAATTCTAAGAGGTCAAAAAGGAAATCCAGTAAACATGAATGTTATTCAGGAACGAATGTTAGCCAAGAATAGCAATACCACTAGATTAATTGATAAACTGCTACTCAAAGATTTTGTAACTCGAAAAGTTTGTCCAGAAAATAAAAGAAAAATGGAAATTTTAATTACTCAAAAAGGATTAGATATCTTAACCGAATTAGACCCTGTAGTAATTGAACATGAAAAATATTTCGCAAAGAATCTCTCAAATAAAGAATTAATACAATTAAACCATTTATTAGAAAAATATAGAACTTTAACACATTAATGAATAATGAATACAATAATATCTGCTGCAAATTGGCGTTATGCAACTAAAAAGTTTGATGCCACAAAGAAAATATCCGACCAAGATTTTGCAACTTTAAAAGAAGCTATCCGGCTAACTGCTTCTTCCTTTGGCTTGCAACCTTATAAAATATTAATTATAGAAAACCCTGAATTGAGAGCTCAATTACAACCTGCAGCTTGGGGTCAATCACAAATTGTAGACGCCTCTCATCTTATTGTTTTTGCTAATATTACAAATTTTGATGAAAAAGAGATAGAAGCTTACTTTAAAAACTTAACCGAAACAAGAGGAATTCCAATGGAATCCGTTCAAGGTTATGCTGATTTTATGAAATCTAAGGTTTTACCATTGCCATTAGAAACTAGAAAAAATTGGACTGCAAAACAAGCCTATATTGCTTTAGGAAATTTATTAAACGCTGCAGCCGAATTAAAAATAGATGCTACACCAATTGAAGGTTTTGATCCTGCTCAATTTAATGAAATCCTTGGTTTAGACAAACTTGGATTAAATGCTACAGTAGTTGCTGCTATTGGTTATCGTCATGATGATGACGCTACTCAATACTATGCTAAAGTTAGAAAATCAAACGAAGAATTATTTATCAATTTATAATCTAAAACTAAAAACAATAAAAAACATGAAAAATTTAAAAACTATTGCCATTGCCTTATTAGTAACTTTTGGAACAACAATCGCTACTGCTCAAAACAAAAAAATAAATACAGAAAAAAGTAAAATTAGTTGGGTCGGAAAAAAAGTAACTGGTGAACACTCTGGAACGATAAATTTTAAAGAAGGAACAGTAGTTCTTAAAAAAGGAAAATTGGCTGGCGGAAGCTTTACTGTTAATATGACCTCAATTGAAGTTACTGATTTAAAAGCAGGACAAGGAAAAGAAAAATTAGAAGGTCACTTGAAAGCTGATGATTTTTTTGGAACAACTAAATTTACTACTGCATCCATAGAGTTTAAAACAATTGCTACTAAATCTAATGGAATCTATACAGTTACTGCTGATTTAACAATTAAAGGGATTACAAATCCTGTGACATTTGACATGAATGTAACCGATACTACTGCTTCTACTTCTTTCAAAGTAGATAGAACAAAATTCGATATTAAATACGGTTCTGGAAGTTTCTTTGACAACCTTGGTGACAAAACTATTTCAGACGAATTCGATTTAACTGTTAATCTACAGTTCTAAAAAAGGGAACAATTGCTATGTTAAAAGACCTTGGAAAGAAATTTTCAAGGTTTTTTTTTCAATTTGGTTAACAGAAATAGATTTATACATTTGTTAAAAATGAATAAAAAATGAAAAAGATAGTAGTCATTGATAATTACGATAGTTTTACCTATAATTTAGTTCATTATTTAGAAGATCTAAATGCTGTTGTAACTGTTTACAGAAATGACGAATTTGAGTTAGATGAATTAGAAAAATTTGATAAGATATTGCTTTCTCCTGGACCTGGAAAACCTGATGAAGCAGGGCTTTTAAAACAAGTAATCCAAAAATTTGCTTCTAGTAAAAGTATCCTTGGAGTTTGTTTAGGTCAACAAGCTATTGGAGAAGTATTTGGTGGAAACTTAATCAACTTGGAAAAAGTATTTCATGGTGTTGCCACAAAAGTAAATGTTACTGTTACTGATGAAGCACTTTTCAAAACCCTACCCAATGAATTTGAAGTTGGACGCTATCATTCATGGGCAATCAATCCAAAAGATTTTCCAGAAGTATTACAAATAACTTCTCTCGATGAAAACGGCCAAATCATGTCATTAAGACACAAAATATTTGATGTAAAAGGAGTTCAATTTCATCCTGAAAGTGTTTTAACGTCTCATGGTAAAAAAATTTTAGAAAACTGGATTAACTCATAAATAGATTAAAACAGTGCTTAATTAATCACGAAAACTTGACAAAATAAAAGCCAAAGAAGTATTGGTCAGTAATCCAGATTAGAAAATATATGAAATGTGCTTTAGTCTATTTCTGGTACTGTAATTAGGATGAAAAAAATTGGTATATAAATTCAATAAAGACAGTAGCTTTATTGAAAATATTTCTAAGAACTGAAATACTATCTAGAAATTTTATATAAATTATACTTTAACTAATATTATATATATAATTGATAAGTAATAAATTAAATAATCATTATAGATTTTTCTTATAATTGATTTTTAGTTGTTAAAATTGTTTTTCAATGCTGAAAAACTTATTTATCAACATTTTTATTAACATTATTTTTATTTAATAAAAATTTTTTCTAGATTTGATTTATCAATGTTAAAACCACTATTCTGTAAATCAAATTCTTATGGGACTTTTCAAAACAAAAGAAAAAAAAGCAATAGCCGAACTTTGCAAAAAAAGTGAAGGTTTATGTAAAGAAATCAGTAAAGAAATTGATGAGCACTTGACCAATTTGAAATCGGATTACGAAGAAAACAAAACTTCTATAAAAGAGTTTAATGCATTTGTAAATGAATTAGAAAACAAATTATCACCACAAGAAATTGAAAAACTTCAAACTTTTTCCTCTCGAATGTACAAAGTAAAGCGTTGTGCTAAAAAAGGTATTGAAGCCATGAGAGAATTATCTCGCGATCAAAGAAAAGTAACAAGCGAAACCATACAAGAATATCAAGAATATCTTCACGTTTAAACTATCGAGTAAAAACTAAAGTATTCCCTTTACTCAAATTAGCATCAAATGCATATCCTTCGTAATTGAAACCTTTTAAATCTTCAATAGTTTCTGCATGGGTATCAACAATAAACCGAACCATTAATCCTCTCGCCTTTTTTGCAAAGAAACTAATCATTTTTAATTTGCCGTCTTTATAATCTTTGAACTCTGGTGTAATTACAGGAACTTTCAACGATTTAACATCAACAGCGCTAAAATATTCATTACTCGCTAAGTTGACAAACAATTCATCTTTTTGTAATTCACTATTTAAGGATTTGGTTAGTTTACTCTTCCAAAAAGCATACAAATTTTTATTTTTTCCAATAGGTATTGAAGTTCCCATTTCCAATCGATACGCTTGCATTAAATCCAATGGTTTTAACAAACCATACAATCCGGACAAAATTCGAAGTTTGTCTTGTAAATCGTTTAAGTTAGCTTCAGACAAAGTAAAAGCATCCAATCCCGAATACACCTCGCCATCAAAAGTATAAATAGCCTGTCTGGCATTGTCAAGATTAAATGGAGTTTCCCAAGCTTGATTGCGTTGCCAATTTAAATCCGCCAACTTTTCAGAAATATCCATTAACGACATGAGTTGTTTTGGTTTTTTCTTTTTTAAAACTTTTTGAATCGTATTGGCTTCTTTTAAAAAATTAGCTTCCGAATACTGCTTGGTTGGCAATTCGGATTCAAAATTTAATGATTTAGCAGGTGATATAACTATTTTCATAGGGTAATTTTAGGATTTTCAAAAATACAAAATCAAGTATAAAAAATTTTATTCTTCTTCCAAACTACTGTTTGATTTTGAATAATTGCGCCATTTTTCAATACAATCTTTCATGTCTTGAGGTAATTCGGTATCAAAACTCATGTATTCTTTAGTCGTTGGATGCTGAAAACCCAAAGTTTTAGCATGTAATGCTTGTCGCGGTAACGTTTTAAAACAGTTGTCTACAAACTGCTTGTATTTAGTAAATGTGGTTCCTTTCAAAATCAAATCACCTCCATATCGAGCATCGTTGAATATAGTGTGTCCAATGTACTTCATATGAACTCTAATTTGGTGTGTTCTTCCTGTTTCTAATTTACAGGAAATCAACGTAACATATCCTAATCGTTCCAAAACTTTATAATGGGTAACTGCAGGTTTTCCTTGATCGCCTTCTGGAAAAACAGCCATTTGCATTCTATCTTTCAAATGGCGTCCAATATTGCCTTCTACTGTACCTTCATTTTCTTTCACATTCCCCCAAACGAGTGCAATATATTCCCTGTCGGAAGTTTTATCTTCAAATTGTTTGGCCAAAAACGTCATGGCTTGTTCGGTTTTAGCAATGACTAATAATCCAGAAGTATCTTTATCAATACGATGCACCAATCCTGGTCTCTCGCTTGAATTCATCGGTAAATTATCAAAATGAAAAGCCAGAGCATTGACCAAAGTTCCAGTGTAATTTCCGTGTCCTGGATGTACCACAAAATCGGGTGGTTTATTGATTAGCAATAACGCATCATCTTCATACACAATATCCAATGGAATGTCTTCGGGCAAAACCGTATTGTCAAATGGCGGATGGGTTAGCATCAATCGGATAACATCTAAAGGCTTTACTTTGTAATTGGATTTTACAGCAATATCATTCACATAAATATCACCGTTAGTGGCCGCATTTTGAATTTTATTTCGGGTAGCATTTTGAATAAATCCCATCAAGAATTTATCGATGCGTAAAAAAGCTTGGCCTTTAGGAACTTCAATTTTAAAATGTTCAAATAATTCCTCTTCCAGCTCTTGACTATCGTTATTAGGGTTCATTTATAGGTGCAATTTGTGTAGTATCGACAGCTAGACTGTCTAATTCAGTATCGTCAAAAACGACATTCCCATCACCTAAAACCAAATCGATTTTAGACGATTTCAAAACTTTATCTCCCGCTTTTATCTTTTTTCCATTCATGCGCATTTCCAAAACCATGTCTTTCCCTAAATAAGGCTTGTACGTAATTGTTCCTTCTAATAATCCAACCGATTCTAAAGTTGGAACCGCTTGACGATAGGTTTTTTCAACCAAATCAGGTACAGAAACCATTGTGAATTTGGCGGCGTTTATTTTTAAATATATTTTTCTACCCTCTTTTACTTTCGCTCCAGGTTTTGGCTCTTGGTCAACAATAGTAAGTTTTGGAAATTCTGCTTTAAAATCAACTGTGTCCAATATTGTGAAATCCAAATCCAAGGCATCCAATTTTTCTTCCGCTTGTTCCGCAGAAAGCTTACTCAAATCAGGCACGGTAATTTCCTCTCCGTGATGTGTTGTATACGTTATCCAATGAAACGCCAAATATGATAACACTGCAACAATTAACATGGCTGCTAAAACTTGGGCAAAGAACACACGACTTGTTAAATAATTCCGTAAACTCATAAAAATTAATTTGAGCAAAGATATAAAAAACCTAAAGGTATTTTGTTTGAAAAAAAATGATAATTTTGTTTCATAAATTTTTGGAGCTATTTCCCGCTATCCGTTACTATCCACGCCAAAAAAGCGTGGGATATTCACTACTATCGGGGCTAAAAGACGCCTAACATCAAAACTGCATTTAAAATGAAAAATATTGCCATCATCATGGGCGGTTATTCCAGCGAATACAAAATCTCATTAACCAGCGGAAATGTAGTCTATCAATTTCTAGACAAAACAAAATACAACGGCTATCGCATCCATATTTTTAAAGAAAAATGGGCTTATGTTAACGACAACAACCAAGAATTTCCAATTGACAAAAATGATTTTTCAGTAACTGTATTTGGAATAAAAATTACTTTCGATTGTGTTTTCAACGCCATTCACGGCACACCAGGCGAAGACGGTTTGATGCAAGCCTATTTTGAATTGCTACATATTCCTCAAAGTTCCTGTGATTATTATCAAGCGGCTTTAACCTTTAACAAACGTGATTTACTTTCTGTATTAAAACCGTACGGAATTAAAACCGCAACTTCCTATTATCTCAATTTGGGTGACGAAATAAATCAAGAAGCCATTATAAAAACAGTTGGTCTTCCTTGTTTTGTAAAACCCAACAAATCGGGTTCGAGTTTTGGAATTTCAAAAGTAAAAACCAAAGACGAATTACTTTTTGCCATTGCCAATGCTTATAAAGAAGACAACGAAATCATCATTGAGAGTTTCCTTGATGGCACTGAAGTTTCTGTGGGTGTGATTAATTACAAAGGAACCATTACCGTTTTACCCATCACCGAAATTGTTTCCGACAACGACTTCTTCGATTATGAAGCCAAATATTTAGGGAAATCTCAAGAAATTACGCCGGCCCGAATTTCAGAAGAAATGACTGCCAAAGTGAGTGCCATTGCCAAAAAAGCTTACGAAGTTTTAAAAATGTCTGGCTTTTCACGAAGTGAATTTATCATCGTAAATGACGAACCCCATATGTTGGAAATGAATACCATTCCGGGTTTAACCACCGAAAGTTTGATTCCACAACAAGCTAAAGCTGCTGGGATTTCCTTAGAAGATTTGTTTACCAATGCAATAGAATTGGCTTTAATAAAATAAATAAAACACAATGAGAAAAGCAATATTCCCAGGTTCATTTGACCCCATCACCTTAGGACATTATGATATTATCAAAAGAAGTATTCCTTTGTTTGATGAAATTGTAGTGGCCATTGGTATCAATGCTGAAAAGAAATACATGTTCTCCTTAGAAGATAGAAAACGATTTATCGAAGAAGCTTTTGCCGATGAACCTACTATTTCAGTAGTAACCTATGAAGGCTTGACCATTGATTTATGCAAAAAACTAAAAGCCAATTTCATTTTGCGTGGGCTTCGTAACCCAGCCGATTTTGAATTTGAAAAAGCCATAGCGCACACCAACCGAAGATTGTCTAAAATTGAAACCGTCTTTTTACTCACGGCTTCCAAAACTTCCTATATCAGTTCGAGCATTGTGCGTGATGTGATTCGCAATGGTGGTGAGTATCAAATGTTGGTACCTGATAGTGTAGTCATAAAAAAATAGAAATTAACTTAAATCAAATTAAATATAAATGGGTTTCGAAAGAGAATTGAACAAACGCAGTGGTTCCAAATGCGAACTTTGTGCAATCGAAGAAAATTTAAAAGAATATGTTGTGCTTCCAACCAAAAAAGGGGGTATTGACGAAAGTATATTGGCTTGTGCTACCTGCATCGACCAAATTGAAAACCCAGACAATGTAGATGCCAATCACTGGCGTTGCTTGAATGACAGCATGTGGAACGAAAACATTCCCGTACAAGTGGTTTCTTGGAGAATGTTGAGTCGTTTTCGTGCTTTAGGATGGCCTCAGGAATTGTTGGACCAAATGTATTTTGACGACGAAACGCTAGCTTGGGCACAAGCCACTGGCGAAGGCGAAGCCGATGAAAACAAAGTGGTTCACCGCGATGTCAATGGTGTTATTCTAGCAACAGGAGATTCAGTAGTATTAATAAAAGACCTGAAAGTAAAAGGTTCCAGCATGGTTGCCAAACAAGGAACTTCGGTTAGAAACATCCGACTAGACCACGAAAATGCCGAATACATAGAAGGAAGAGTTGATGGACAAACTATCGTTATCATTACACAATATGTAAAAAAAATATAGTGTTCAGTGTTCAGTATTTAGTGTTCATTTTAAAAATAAAAACTTGAAGCATAGTATAAAATTTTTCATTCCTATGAATTAGAAATCATAGTCAATTGTCTTTAAGAATGATAATAGCGTATTTAAAAAAGGGTTTACTGGACACTAAAACTGAACACTGAAGACTACTCCTCTTTCTTAATCACTTTTCTCGCCACCTCAATTTTAAATTTCTTGCCTTTCATTTTTTCATCTCGAATGGCCGATAGTAAGTCTTTGACTTTTTTAGATTTTACGGCAGCAAACGAAATAAAATCTTTTACTTCTATCAAACCTAAATCGCCTTTTTCGAGTTTTCCTTTTTGGGAAAAGAAACCTACAATGTCTATTTTATTGAGTTTGTTTTTTTTGCCACCACTGATATAAATGGTTTGGAATTCAGGTGGTTTTGGCAATGAAGTAGCCGAGTCCACTTTTAAAACGGGCATATTATAATCAATATAATCCATTTTTTTTTCACTTTCATGAATTAAGATATACGCTGTGCCAGAAGCTAACATACGAGCAGTTCGGCCATTCCTATGCGTAAATTCATCCTCTTTGGAGGGTAAATGATAATGAATAACGTGTTTCATTTCGGGAATATCCAGGCCACGAGCCGCTAAATCTGTCGTGATTAAATAACTCACACTGCCATTTCTAAATTGAATTAAAGCGCGTTCTCGTTCGTCTTGATCCATGCCACCGTGATAATAGGTGGCATAAATTCCTTTTTCATTAAGTGTGTCGCTAATGCGTTCGGCAGCATCTCGGTGATTGCAAAAAATCAAAGCCGATTGTGACTTCAAAGAACAAATTAAATGAAACAAACTTCCTATTTTATCTTTCTCTTTGGAAACCACCATTTTCATAGTCAGATTCACTTTCTCATCTTCACTTGGAATAAAATCCAAAACAGTTGGATTAACAACACGAGTATATTTTGGGATTTCAATTCCTGAAGTTGCTGAAACCAAAACGCGTTTGTTGACTTTAGTTAATTTTGAAATAATAAATGACATTTGTTCGTGGAAACCCAATTGTAACGATTTATCAAATTCGTCAAGAATTAGAGTTTGAATATTATCCGATTTGAAAGTTGCTCTATCGATATGATCGGCTATTCTTCCGGGAGTTCCAATTAAAACAGCCGGTGGAGTACTCAAATTTTTAATTTCAGTATCAATCGAATGTCCGCCGTAACAAACATTTACTTTATAATCGGTGCCCATTTTTTTCCAAACTTGTTCAATCTGCAAACCCAATTCTCGTGAAGGCACCAAAATAAGACATTGTACGCCCGTAATTTCGGGTTCCAATGTTTCAAAAATAGGCAATAAAAACGCTAAAGTTTTTCCAGAACCTGTTGGCGATAAAAGCAAAACATTGGCATCGTTAAGAATAGTTTCTTGCGCTGCAATTTGCATTTCATTGAGACTTTCAATGCCTAAATTTAAAAGTAGATTGTTGGAATGGTGCTTATTTATCATTTGACAAAGATAGGCAATAGTGGGCAGTGTTCAGTTTTTAGTATTCAGTTGTATTAGTTTTTAAATGAGGTAGTTTCAAAATAAGGGATATAATTATTTTCCATTTTAGGAATAAAATTCCATTAAGATAATAACTTAACTACCTAAATGAAACTAAAAGGTTTCAAACTACATTAAAATAAACGTGATTCTAAAAAAATTCAACTGAGCACTAAAAACTGATCACTGAAAACTTATTTCAAAAAATTTTCCTCTTCAAACAGCAATTTGATGTTTTCATACGAGTTTTTCATTGCCTCTTTTACTTGTTCTGGATTGAGCCAAACTGCTTTTTCAATACCTTCATCAGCTTGTGGCAAGGGTATGCCCTCGAAGTCGGTTTCCATTTCAAACCAATGGGTAATTTTTAGTTTGTATTTGCCATTTCGTTTGAAAACATGATAGGTTTTTTGAAGTTTTTTAGTTATTACCAAATTATCAACACCCGTTTCTTCTTCAACTTCACGAATTGCAGTGGTTTGTATCTCCTCTCCTTTTTCAATTCCGCCTTTGGGCAAATCCCATTTCCCGTTTCTGAAAATAAAAAGGATCTCTCTTTTCTTATTATAGACAAAACCTCCACCAGCTTTACAAACAGGAATTTTCTCTTTCAACTTCTTTAGGATTTCTTTTTCATCGGGATAAAACAAATAGGCTTTTTGCACTTTGTTTTGGTAAATTTTGATGATGAGCTGCTCAATATCAATACTTTCTAGTAAAAATAATTGAAAATCGGTTTCTTTGGCGATTTCATTTGTTAAAAAAAGTGGCTTATCGTTGACAAAAACTTTATACATTTGTACTATGATTTTTAATAAAGAAACAGCCGAAAAAACAGCCGAATTGCTTTTACAAATAAACGCAATTAAATTAAATTCCAAAAATCCTTTTACATGGGCTTCTGGCTGGCAATCGCCAATTTACTGCGACAACCGATTAATACTCTCATTTCCAGCAATTAGAAATTACATTCGCGATGAATTTGCCAAGAATATAGAAAAGCAATTTGGCAAACCCGATGTTATTGCTGGTGTAGCTACTGGCGCAATTGGAATTGGGATGTTGGTAGCTGAATGCATGGGATTACCTTTCGTATATGTTCGTCCTGAACCAAAAAAACATGGGAAGCAAAACCAAGTAGAAGGTTTTCTTCAAAAAGGTCAAAATGTGATTGTGGTGGAAGATTTAATTAGTACAGGAAACAGTAGTTTAATGGCCGTGGAAGCACTAAAAGCAGCCGGAGCTAATATTAAAGGCATGGTGGCAATTTTTACCTATGGCTTTGCAATTGCCGAAGAAAATTTCAAGAAAGCGAATGTTGATTTGTATACTTTAGGTAACTACGATCACCTTTTACATCTTGCGGTTCACAAACAATATATTACGGAAGAAGAATTAAAAACATTACAAGAATGGAGAGTTAGCCCTTCAACATGGAGTGTATAAATTGCAGAAGGCACAATTATAGAACGCAGATAGCAGACAATAATAAACAAAGAACTATAAACCATAAACTTATAATGAATTTAGAAAGTCCAAAAGTAACCATCGAAAAATCAGCAGAATACATATTCAATGCATTAACTGATGTTAAAAACTTTGAAAAACTAATGCCCGATAATATTGCGAAATTTGAAGTGTTAGGTGATGATATTTTTGTGTTTGGATTGAAAGGAATGCCAGAAATAAAATTAAAAATGAAAGACAAAGTAGCATATAGCAAAGTAATGCTTGGTGCTGCAAGTGATAAATTGCCTTTTAATTTAACTGCAGCAATAAATGAAATTTCTCCAACATCATGCGAGGTTCAACTTGATTTTGAAGGCGAATTTAATCCAATGATGGCTATGATGATTAAAGGTCCAATTAGTAAATTTATAGAAACTTTGGTTCAAAATATGGACAAGTTGTGATAAGCAATTAATGCAATAAAAAACTAGTATTCTAGAGTTATAAATTTAATATCTGTTTTTAGAATTAATACAACATTTGAATTTCTTTAACTCCATAATTTTCTAGTGTATCATTTTCAAGTAATAATTCCAATTTTCCATCCTGGGTTACTCGCTCAATAATACCCATAAATCGGATACCATTTGTACTTTCAAATGCCATTGGAACTCCTTTTTTAAATAGTAATTCATGATAGTGTTGCCATAAAAAAACTGCTTGTTTGGGTAAAATTGATATCTGTTGTTGCAGCATTTTTACAATTTTTTCCATTAGTATCTCGGGGTCAATTTCTTGCTTCATTTCATTAACAAACGAAGTTGCTTTTGGCAAATTAACAAAATTGGTTTGGTTGCAGTTTAGTCCAATTCCAATTATAGAAATTGTTGATCCGTCAGACTTCAAAGTACTTTCAATAAGTATGCCTCCCAATTTCTTAGAATCTGCCATAATGTCGTTCGGCCATTTGATACTTACTTTTGGAATTTCTAAGTCCTGCAGCACTTTTACAACAGCTATTGCAACGGATGCATTTAGACTAAAAATTGCATCATGCGAGGACAAAACATCTTTAACCAAAACACTCATTGTTAAGTTTTTACCTTTTTCAGAAATCCACGTTGCTCCCATCTGTCCTTTACCATTTGTTTGGTTTTTGGCAATAACAGTTGTGAAATTTTCTAATGGGTTTTCTTTGGCTAATGCTTTCAAATATTCATTAGTAGATTTTATGGCATCGAGTTTGATTACAATCATAAATCAAAGTGGCTAAAACAGTATTTAAACTTTTGTTAAGAGACAAAAATAAACACAAAAAGTAATACCTTTGCAAAATATAAAAATAATAAATGACTAAAAAGGAAAGTAATAGTGATGCTCTATTAGCAGACATCATAAAAGGGATTGAAGAAGTAAAAGGAAATGACATTGATATACTAGATTTAAGAGCAATTGATTCCGCAGTTTGTGACTATTTTGTAATCTGCAACGGAAATTCTAATACACAAGTTAACGCTATTGTTAACTCTATTCAAAAATTAGTTTCAAAAGATTTAAAAGACAAACCATGGCACGTTGAAGGTACCGAAAATGCAGAATGGGTACTTATGGACTATGTCAATATTGTTGTGCATGTTTTCCAAAAACAAATTCGTGAATACTATAATATCGAAGGACTTTGGGGTGATGCAAAAATTACTTCCATTCAAAATAAATATTAAGCACCTATACTAAAAAATGGCAAACGAAAATAAATCTAATAATTTCAAATTAAGTCCTTGGTGGCTTTATGGAACATTAATTGTCATCTTTTTGGCAATAGAATTTTTAGGTGGTTCTGGCTTTCAAGAATCGGCAAAATTAAGTTCTTCAAAATTCAATGAGTATTTGGAAAACGGACAAGTTGAAAAAGTAATTGTTTACAACAAAGTTGAAGCCGAAGTTTACTTGACTAAAGCCGCTTTAAAAGATAAATCTCAGAAAAAAGTTGCTAAAGATTTACTTGGAAGAGCCAACAAAGGACCACATTATACTTTTGAAATTGGTAACGATGAACTCTTTCAGAACAAACTTGAAAAAGCAGTTCGTGAAAAAAAATTAAAAGATTTCAATTTTGCTGCGAAAAACAATTGGTCAGATATTCTAATTGGTTTTTTACCTTTTATTGTACTTATTGGACTTTGGTTTTTTATTATGAGAAGAATGTCTGGTGGCGGTGGCGGTGGTGCTGGTGGACAGATATTTAATATTGGTAAATCCAAAGCAAAATTATTTGACGAAAAAACCGATTTAAAAACAACCTTTAAAGATGTTGCAGGATTAGAAGGCGCCAAAGAAGAAGTTCAAGAAATAGTTGAATTTCTTAAAAATCCAGATAAATATACGGCACTTGGCGGAAAAATTCCAAAAGGCGCTTTGCTTGTTGGGCCTCCAGGAACTGGAAAAACATTATTGGCTAAAGCGGTTGCAGGCGAAGCAAAAGTGCCTTTCTTTTCATTATCGGGTTCCGATTTTGTGGAAATGTTTGTAGGTGTTGGAGCATCTCGAGTTAGAGATTTATTCAAACAAGCAAAAGATAAATCGCCGGCAATCATCTTCATCGATGAGATAGATGCTGTTGGTAGAGCAAGAGGAAAAAACAATATGTCAGGCGGTAATGACGAACGTGAAAGCACGTTAAACCAATTGCTAACAGAAATGGATGGTTTCGGAACAAATACACACGTAATCGTACTAGCGGCAACCAATAGAGCCGATGTTTTGGATAAAGCATTAATGAGAGCTGGACGTTTTGACAGACAAATCTATGTTGATCTCCCAGACGTTCGTGAAAGAGCAGAAATATTTGAAGTGCATTTAGCGCCACTAAAAAAAGTAGAAGGTTTAGATACCGACTTTTTATCTAAACAAACTCCAGGTTTTTCGGGTGCAGATATTGCCAATGTTTGTAATGAAGCGGCACTTATAGCTGCCAGACATAATAAAACTGCTGTTGATAAACAAGATTTCTTAGATGCTGTTGATAGAATTGTGGGTGGTTTAGAAAAGAAAAACAAAATTGTAACACCATCTGAAAAGAAAGCAATTGCAGTTCACGAAGCAGGGCATGCCACGGTAAGTTGGATGCTAGAGCACGCAGCTCCGTTAATAAAAGTTACCATTGTCCCTCGAGGTCAAAGTCTGGGTGCAGCATGGTATCTTCCTGAAGAAAGACTTATTGTTAGACCTGATCAAATGTTGGACGAAATGTGTGCAACAATGGGCGGACGTGCCGCTGAGAAAGTAGTTTTTGACATGATTTCTACAGGTGCTTTGAGCGATTTGGAAAAAGTAACCAAACAAGCACGAGCTATGGTAACGATTTATGGCTTGAATGAAAAACTTGGAAACGTAACCTATTATGATTCTTCAGGACAAAATGAATATAATTTTTCAAAACCATATTCTGAAGAAACAGCTTTAGTAATTGATAAAGAGATTTCAAATTTAATTGAAGGTCAGTACCAAAGAGCCATCAAAATTTTAGAAGAAAATAAAGAAAAATTGAATCAATTGGCAGATATTTTAATCGAAAAAGAAGTTATTTTTAAAGATGATTTGGAATCTATTTTTGGGAAAAGACCTTTTGATACTACTCACGAAGAATTTGCTACTGAATAATTCGTATTATTTTTAACAAATATTTAAAATCTTAATTCAAAAATCACTTTTGAATTAAGATTTTTTTATCTTTGAACAATTCCAATTCTCTATCACAGATTATACAATTATTAAAATTATGAGTCTTTTCAGAAAAATATTTGGATCTGGCAATAATCCTTCAGATGATGACAACCAGAGTGAATTTAACACAACACCTTCAAGTTTTTCACTACTGCCTGTAGATGAGAAGTTTACTTATAATTTTAAGAAAAATGGAGGGAAGTTTATTTACTGTGAAAACCTAAATGAAGTAAAGGATCAATTTCTAAATATATTAGAAGAAAATGATTGGTTCGAATGTGAAGCCATGTGTTTTGAGCCAAAATTACATAGTATTCTTGATGAAAATAAATTACACTATGACAAACCTGAAAATCCAGTTTTCCTTTTTGCAAGTTGTGAAAACCTTATAGCAGAAGAAGGTTCCGTTTTATTTTCATCGAATCAAATCAAACAAAATAAACCCAACGAATTACCAACAAACATTATTATTTTGGCTACTACAAGTCAAATTTTAGAGGCCAAAAGTGATGGCCTTCGAGTTATAAAAAAGAAATACGATAAAGATTACCCAACCAATATTACCACAATTAAATATTTTGAAAAAGCAAAAGAAGAGGACTTTCTTCAATATGGAAGTACCGCTAAAAATTTATACTTATTGCTTCTAGAAGATTTATAAAATGAATGAAACTTTAAAAAGGGCCATTTCAGGTTTAGTCTATGTAATTTTATTAATTGCGGCTATTAGTTATTCGACTGAAAGTTACTTTATTTTATTCGGCCTTTTTTTAATTATTGCAGTTTATGAATTTTGTAGTTTAATTCAAATTCATAAAGTTTTCCCTCTACTTTTAGCAACACTTTTATATACAATTGTAACATTACTTTGTTATTATAAAAACGAAACTGAAGCTTTTTTAAGTAATGTTTTGAATAAGCAGATAGGTTTAACTGTGAATTGTAATCAATTAAATATTGTTTTATTAGTTATTACGCTTGTAATATCTGTAAAGTGTATCCTTTTTCTTTTTTATGACAATATTCAAAAAATAAGTACTTCTTCTAAATATTTGTACTTATTGGGTTATATAACACTCCCTTTTGTATTTATTACAAAAATTTCATTTGGGATAAATGGTTATAACCCTAAAATTATCATTGGACTTTTCATCCTGATTTGGACCAATGACACCTTTGCATATATCGTCGGAAAATCAATTGGCAAACACAAACTATTTGAACGGGTTTCACCAAAAAAAACAATCGAAGGCTTTTTTGGCGGGATTTTTTTTGGCGTTATTGCTGGAATTTTAATCTCTAAATTTTACATTAAGGCTAGTCCCGAATTTAGTACAAAATCAATTTTAATTTGGATAACAATTGCATTAATTGTTGGTGTTTTAGGAACAACTGGCGATTTAATCGAATCTAAATTTAAACGTATTGCTGGTGTAAAAGACAGTGGAAAAATAATGCCTGGGCATGGAGGTGTTTTAGATCGACTAGATAGTATTATATTTGTAGCACCAATTATTTATTTATTATATCAAATACTATATTATGTTTCATAAAGAAGGTGCAAAAATTATTTTAATAGCAACAACATTAACGGTTGCTATCTTACTTTTATCAGATCAATTTATTGCAGTATATTGGATTCAAAAAACAGTCCAAATTCTTACCTTAGGATTTTTAATCTTGATTTTGCAATTTTTTAGAAATCCTGTCAGAAATGTTATCATCAACGATAACCATATTATTGCACCCGTTGATGGAAAAATAGTTGTTATTGAAGAAGTATTTGAAAGCGAATATTTTAACGATAAAAGAATGCAAGTGTCTATTTTTATGTCGCCTATAAATGTTCATGTCACACGATATGCAGCTAATGGTAAAATCAATTTTAGTAAATACCATCCTGGAAAATATTTAGTAGCTTGGCATCCTAAAGCCAGTACCGAAAACGAACGAACAACGGTTGTTATTGAAACAAAAGTCTTTGGAGAAATTCTTTATCGTCAAATTGCTGGAGCTTTAGCTAGACGAATTGTTAACTATGCCGAAGAAGGAATGCAAGTGGTTCAAGGCGAAGATGCTGGATTTATTAAATTTGGATCTCGAGTTGATTTATTTTTTCCAGTTGGAACAACTATAAATGTACAATTAAATCAAACCGCCGTTGGCGGAGAAACTATTATAGCAATAAAGTCTTAAATGACAGAAAAAGATTTAGATACACGCTTTCAAGAAGCTGTTGATATAGCTTCAAATATGACTCAAGCATCGCTACCTCAAGATGTTCAATTGCGCCTTTATGCCTATTACAAACAAGCTACATCGGGAATGATTGAAAATACTTATAGTCCAAACTTCGATTTACGCAATGCTTTCAAAACCAATGCTTGGATGCAAATTAGTCATTTATCCATTGATGAAGCAAAACTTCTATATATAGAAGCAATACAATCATTAGCAAACCAAAAATAACTTTATAATGAAACAATTGTTTTCAATAGTATTAGTCATAGTTCTTGCTATTTCTTTACCATCCTGTAATAGAAAAAAACTTCAAGAAGTAGTTGAAGTTCCTTTACCAACCGCTACAGAGAAAATGACAATTGGTCATCCCGATGATGTAAATGCAGAAGATGGACAATTTGATATTGTGAAATTACCCTACGAATACACTGCATTAGCTCCAAGCATTGATGCCTTGACCATGGAAATGCATTTCTCTAAACATTATTTAACCTATACCAATAATCTGAATAAAGTGGTAGCCGAAGATCCTAATTTAGTTGATTTATCTATTGAAGATATCTTAACCAAGCTAGATTTAAACAATGCTGAATTAAGAAATAATGCTGGTGGATATTACAATCATGGCTTTTTTTGGGAAAGCATGACGCCAAAAGGTGGTGGAACTCCAAAAGATTCAATTGCCATTACCATTGATAGAGATTTTGGTTCTTTTGAAGCTTTTAAAACACAATTTATTATAGCGGCAGAAAAACAATTCGGTTCTGGCTGGGCATGGCTTGTTGTGGATAAAAGTGGAAAACTTCAAGTTACAGGTACACCTAATCAAGATAATCCTTTGATGCTAAAACAAATCATTTCGGGAAAGCCCTTATTAGCTCTTGATGTTTGGGAACACGCCTATTATTTAGGGTATCAATACAAAAGAAAAAAATATATTGAAGCATTTTTTGATGTCATTAATTGGAAAAAAGTCTCCGAAAGGTATGAAGAAGCCATTGCAAAGAAGTAAAGGTTTATTAAAATAGTAATACATCTCTGGCATGATTGAAAAAAAAATCAAAAAAATAAACCGTACCTTTGAATGACAACTACTATTTATTTTGTTGTAATTAAAAATCATGGAAACCAAAAAAGAACTCAAATTTGCAGTATTAATTGATGCTGACAATGTACCCTATTCAAACGTTAAAGAGATGTTTGAAGAAATAGCCAAATATGGCATTCCTACTTTTAAACGAATTTATGCCGACTGGACAAAACCAACTGTTTCGGGTTGGAAAAATGTACTTCTAGAAAACGCTATTACACCTATTCAACAATACAGTTATTCTTCAGGAAAAAATTCCTCCGATAGTGCCTTGATTATTGATGCAATGGATATCTTATATACTGGAAATGTGGATGGTTTTTGTATTGTTTCCAGCGATAGCGATTTTACCCGATTGGCAACCCGACTCCGGGAAGCAGGCATGAAAGTAATTGGCATAGGCGAAAAGAAAACACTCAACGCTTTTATAACCGCTTGCGATAAATTTATATATATCGAAATTTTGAAGCCACAAACCTCCCATCAAGAGGAAAGCACTACTAAAAAAGTTTCCAAAAAAACTGTCGCTATCAAAAACGAGCCATTGAGTCAAATGAACCCTCGTATTATCAAACTTTTTTCCGGCAGTATTAATGACTTAGCCGATGAAAATGGTTGGACGTTTCTTGGCGATCTTGGCAATCTTATGCTTAAGAAAAAACCCGATTTTGATTCCAGAAATTATGGATTTCCAAAGCTTTTACCTTTAATTAAAAGCATGGATAGCATTGAAATTGAAGAGCGAGAAAGCGGTAAAGGAAATATTAAACATATTTATATTAGGAATAAATAATTATATAAAATTATTTTAGAAATTGTTTTTCTAATAAAACATTTACACCCTAAATCTAAATAAGATTAAATTATTTATTCCACAATCCAAAGTAAAACAGAACTTTTTGTTCGTTGCAATTTAGCATCCAAAATCCTCATAAAATCATCCGAAACGGCAGGACAACCCCAACTTAGTGGTGAAACTTGTGGATAAATCTCTTCGTTGGAAACCGCATCCCAAGAATGCAAAACTACCACTCTATTCATAGCATTTGAATTGGTTTTTTCCAAACCGTGCAACCAATATTTTACATGTATTCCCCAACCGCTATAATCCCTTTTTCCTATTCGATATTTTCCTTTCATCGAACAATGACTATTGGTTGTATTGCTAAATTTGGCTTTCTCCCATTTGTCAGGATTATCGTCAAACTTATCACAACTACCATGGGTTACCAAATTTTTATCGGTTACTTTTTTTCCTGTAAAATCATATACAAAAAATCGATGCTTACCCGATGGCAAACTTAAATCCAATAAAAAATAATATTTTTCATTAAAATTATTGGCTTTACAAAATACTAATGCTTCATTATGTATTTTGGAATAATCCTTTTTAACAAGTCTTTTTTCTGAATTATTACAACATGCAAAACTCAATAACATGAGTAAAATTATTTTTTTCATAACGCTCCGTTTAGAACTATAACTTTTATTTTTATAAATTATTTAAACCATCCGTGTTAAATAAAGTCTAAATTTATACCAACATCATTATCATGAATAAAAGCAATCTGTGGTCATTACGTTTAGGCTTTTCAAACAAACAAGCTCTTGAAATTGAAAAAAATGGCATTGAAAAATTCATTCAAAAATCAATGAATTTGAATGTCTCCAATGATATTCCCGATTTTTTAAACGATGAGCCTAAAACCATTGCTGAACTTAAGGCATTACGCCAAAGCATAAAAAATGCAGATAGCGAGGAACAAAAAAAAATTCTCAAACAACAGTTAAAAAAAGGGATTCAACTCAAAACATGGTGGATTGATAGAATACGAACCGAAGAATATCCACTTCGAGAAAAGATGGTAGGCTTTTGGCACAATCATTTTGTTTGTACACTTCAAAAAGTAAAATCAAGTTATTGGATCTACCAACAAAATTATCTTTTAAGAGAAAACGCATTTGGCAATTTCAAACAATTAACAAAAGTCATGTTGCAAACCAATGCCATGGTACGCTACTTGGACAACGTTGACAATAAGAAAGATAAAATTAATGAAAACTTAAGTCGTGAGCTATTGGAATTATTCACGCTTGGTATTGGAAATTACACCGAAGAGGATATAAAAAATGGAGCCAAAGCACTTGCCGGTTTGGGCTTAGGTGAAATGGATGCAACCTACCGACCTTTTTTTGAAGACAACACTATCAAAACCTATTTTGGAAAAACAGGAAACTTCAAAGTCGATGACTTAGTAGATATTATTTTTGAACAAAAAAACATTCCGTATCTAATCACTAGAAAAATATTAAAGTGGTTTATTTATGACAACCCTTCAGAAGAATTAGTAACTTATTATGGTGATTATTTACGAAAAATGAATTTCGAAATTGAGCCATTATTAATGAAAATTTTTACTGAAGAATATACCAAAGAAAACTCTGGAAGTAAGATAAAAGATCCTTTGGTATATTTATTACAAATTACAGAAGAGCTTCAAATAAAAGAAATTTCTAGCATTTTGATTATTTTTTTCTGCAAACAACAAGGAATGGATTTGTTCAATCAACCCAATGTTAAAGGTTGGATTGGGGGCAATTCATGGCTGAGTTCTCAAATTTATTTGCAACGAAACAACACTTCCGATTTATTATGTAGCGGAAGAAACATCAATCGAAAAGCATTAAATGCAATTCCAGAAAATGATGAACAAACCGAATTAACATTCGAAAAGATAGAACCAAAAATCGATTTTGATACGAATGCCAACAATAAAAAAATCATTGCTCAATTAAGTAACCGATTATTATTCCAAGTCGATGAATCGATGCAAAAAGACATGGAAAATCTATTAAAATATGATTTCGATGCTAGAAGTGAAAATGCTAATCAAGCCGTATTAAGATTGTTCAATTATATCAGCAAAACGCCAGAATACCAATTGATTTAATACTTCGATTATGAACAGAAGAAATTTTTTAACCCTAACAGGAACCTTTACAGGAGGCACATTACTCCTACCCGATTTTCTTCACGCTTTTGGATCACAAAAGAGTTTAGTGATTGGAGAACAATGTTTGGTATTTATACAACTCAATGGAGGAAACGATGGATTAAATACCTTCATCCCATACGAAGATGCTTTGTATTATGATTCGCGACCAAAAATTGCAATTTCCAAAGAGGATGTTATTTCCAAAAACAAAGGAATGGCTTTACATCCAGCGTTAAAAAGTTTTGCCACCATGCAACAAAATGGAGACTTAACTATTATCCAAAATGTTGGTTATCCAGAACCCAATCGTTCGCATTTTCGAAGTCAAGAAATTTGGCAAACTGCCTCAAATTCTAATCAATATTTGAATGAAGGTTGGTTGGGACGCTATCTCGATTTACAATGCAAAGAACATCAACCTACAGCCAGTGTCAACTTTGACAGCATAGATACTTTATCATTAAAAGGAAAAGAACCCAATGCAATTACAATAAAAGACCCAAATCGTTTCAAAACAAGAAATGAAATAGATGATACTGTCAAATTATCAGACAATCCACAATTGGATTTTGTGCGCAAAATTGCCAATTCTGTTTCCGAAGGTTCCGATGAAATTCAAAAAGCGTTAGCCAAATCCAATGCTGAATTGACTTATCCTAAAACAGGTTTAGCCAAAAATCTTGGATGGATTGCCCGACTCATTAAAGGCAATTTAAATTCAAAAGTGTATTATACTTCACTTGGTGGATTTGACACCCATGATAATCAACTTGCGATTCACCAACGCAATCTAACTGAATTAAATGACGCTCTATTTGCTTTTTATACCGATTTAAAAAAAGCGCAGCTACTACAAAATGTTACTATTGTAGTGTTTTCTGAATTTGGAAGACGTGTAAAAGACAATGGCAATGGCACCGACCATGGAACTGCAGCTCCAATGTTTGTCATTGGCGGAAACAACAAAGGAAAAATTATCGGTAATAATCCCAATCTTTATGATTTAGACAAAGGTGATTTGAAACATGAAGTAGATTTTCGTTCGGTTTATGCTTCACTATTACAAAATAAAATGAACTTTGATTCTTCAAAAATAGGCATCAATAACAACCCTTTAAACGGACTTTTTTAAAAACTAAATAGTAATTATAGTTAAGTTATAACTATGTAGTACATTTGCGCTTCATTTAAAAAAACATAAAATGTTTGACATTGAATTAACAGAATGGGTTGGTTATTTAGCATCAGTTGTATTAATGATTTCATTTTTGATGAAAAACATCAATACGCTAAGAATCATCAACTCTTTCGGAGCTATTTTATTTATTATTTATGGTATTATGCTAGCCATTTCTTGGCCAATAATTATTACGAATACATTTATTTTAGGAGTGAATATTTTTTATCTAAATAAACACTTTAGTCAAAAGAAATAGCTTTTTTATTTAAAATTCAGCAATACTATTTTTTAAAAAAAAAGCAAAAGTAATGAACATTCAAATGCTTATAAATTTGCTAACGGAAAGTTTGCAGGAATTGCAATCGGATTAGGTTTAACATTATTTCACTTAATAAGTATTCCTATTACCAATACCTCTGTAAATCCTGCGCGTTCTTTATCACAAGCAATTTTTGTACATAGTGAAGCTTTATAACAAGTTTGGTTGTTTTGGACAGCACCAATTTTAGGAGCAATTGCCGATGGATTTATTTATAAAAATCTTTTGCAAAATCATTCTGAAGAATAACGTATTAAAACTATATTTAAAAAGCGGTAATTTTTATTAACGCTTTTTTTTATTTTTACAAAATGAATACTCTTTTCCAATCAGACCCAATTATTTTAAATCTCCCCGATGCTGAAGTGCGTTACTTCCCCAATTTTTTTTCTAAAGAAGATGCTGATGAAATTTTTGCTTCTTTATTAAAAAATACGCCATGGCAACAAGATGATATCACGGTTTATGGCAATAAACACAAACAGCCCCGTTTAACTGCTTTGTATGGCAATGAAGGAAAAACCTATTCCTACTCCAATATTAAAATGCAACCCCATCATTGGACATTACTTTTGCAAAAGATCAAATTCCATATTGAAAGTGTTGTAGAAACTAATTTTACTACCGTTTTATTAAACCGATACCGAAATGGTTTAGATAGTAACGGTTGGCATGCGGATAACGAAAAAGAATTAGGTACAAATCCAATTATTGCTTCTCTAAGTTTTGGTGCAGAGAGAAGTTTTCATTTAAAACACAATACTTTAACAGAACAAAAAATAAAAATAACGCTCGAACATGGTAGTTTACTACTAATGAAAGGTACAACGCAACATTTTTGGAAACATCAAATTCCAAAAACAACAAAACCAGTTAGTGAAAGAATTAATTTAACTTTTAGAGTCATTAAATAATATCCCTTATTCCTATATTTGATATAAATACAAGCAATGGATACAATTATAACTTACTTTGATTCAATTCCATCTCCACATCGTGTAATGATTTTAGCTAGTGGTATAGCCATCTTTTGGGTTATAGAAAGTGTTGTTCCATTTATCAAATTTAAATACAACAAATGGCAACATGCTGGAATTAATATATTTTTTACAATTACAACACTACTTGTTAATTTTTGCTTAGCGTTTATACTATTAAAAACATCAAATTGGACATCCAAGGCTCATTTTGGATTATTAGAATGGCTACCAACAATGAATATTTACCTTTATACCTTTTTAGGATTGCTTTTATTAGATTTAATGGGAGCTTATTTAATACACTTAATTGAACACAAAATAGCTTTTCTTTGGCGATTCCATTTGATACATCATACCGACACTTGGATTGACACCACTTCAGCAAACAGACATCATCCAGGAGAAAGTGTTTTGCGTTTTTTATTTACAACACTTGGTGTATTACTAATTGGAACGCCAATGTGGATGGTTTTTTTATACCAAACACTATCAATTATTGCCACTCAGTTTTCTCATGCCAATATTTCTTTACCCAAAAAGCTAGATAATTTAATGAGTTATATTATTGTTACGCCAGATATGCATAAAGTACACCATCATTATGTTTTACCCTATACAGATAGTAATTATGGAAATATATTTTCCGTTTGGGACAGATTTTTCGGTACATTTTTATATTTGGATAGAGAAAAAATTGTTTATGGCATTGATACACATAGCCTTCCGAATGAACATAATGATTTAGAAAATCTTTTAAAAATCCCATTTCAAAAAAAGCGTTCATCAAAAAATTAAAAAAAAATAATAGCATTTTAAAAAGTGATTATATTTTTTAGTAATATTGATTTAGAAAATAAACCTATTAAAAACTCTATAAAATGCTTTTCGAGGAATGAAAAAAAGTAAACAAATTTCACTTGACAATGAACAATTAGAACGCGTTGTCAGTATGGCGCAAGAGGAGAAAAAACCTTTTGAGGTAATCAAAGAAGAATTTGGACTCAATGAAAATGAAGTCACTGAAATTATGCGCAAACGATTATCGAAAGATCGTTTCGAACTATGGAAAAAGAAAGCATCCGCAAGTAAACCAAAGCCAAAACCTACATATGATGACTTTGATGAAGATTTAGAAGGCAAATATTATTTCAAAAATAAATTAGATTAAAAACTTAACTCTTGTACTACAAGAGTTTTTTTTTGCGGGAAACTTTAGTTAATCAAATCTTAAAATTGATTTTCATTGTAACTATTAACTATTTTTGTTGACCTATAAAAAAATATAAAATTTAGTTTATGAAAAAAATAATTATGGTTGCTATTATTACTGCAGCATTTTGGAACAATACTGTCGTTGCGCAAAAAAAAGAAAGTTCTCCAACTATACAGGTAGCTATAGATTTGAACGTTGTTAAAGATGATAAAGTTATGGTGACAGTTATTCCACCAACATTTATATCAAACGAAATTGTATACCATATGCCAAAAATTGTCCCAGGAACCTACTCTTCAGACGATTATGGAAAATATATTGATGATTTTAAAGCCTACGACAAAAAAGGAAATGAAATTACAACTACAAAATTGGATGTGAATTCATGGAACATTACTGCTGTAAAAACTTTAGCAAAAGTGACGTATTGGGTTAACGATACTTTTGATACTGAAAAAGGACAAGGTTTTGGAACAGAAGATATTTTTTCTCCAGCGGGTGTAAACATTTCAGAATCGAAAAACTTCATGCTGAATAATCACATGTTTGTTGGTTATTTTGAAAACTCAAAAGATATTACTCACAGAGTAACTGTTATGCACCCTGCAGATTTATTCGGAGCTACATCTTTAATTGACACTGATGCTAGTACCACAAAAGATGTTTTTGAAGTAGCACGTTATAATGACTTTTTGGACAATCCAATAATGTATTCAAAACCAGACTCAGTTACCTTTAATGTGGATGGTATGGAAATTTTATTTAGTGTGTATTCACCAAATGGTGTTCATAATGCTAAAACACTTTCTGGAGATTTAGAAAAAACAATGCGTGCTCAAAAGAAATTTTTAGGTGTCATTAACAGCAATAAAAAATATACTGTGTTATTATACCTTTCAGAAATGGATAAAGCCGATGCAAAAGGTTTTGGCGCATTAGAACACAATACCTCAACAACGGTAGTTTTTCCAGAAATGATGCCTGCTGCTGCACTTGGAGAGCAATTGAAAGACGTGGTTTCACATGAATTTTTTCACATCGTGACGCCTTTAAGCATACACTCTAAAGAAATTCATAATTTTGATTTTAATGCACCAAAAATGTCTAAACATTTATGGATGTATGAAGGTGTTACAGAATATTTTGCCAATTTATTCCAAGTTAATCAAGGTTTGATTGACGAAAGTGATTTTTATGAAAGAATGGCAGGTAAAATTGACCACGCAGCTACATTAAACGACACGATGCCATTTACTTTAATGAGCGCAAATGTTTTAGACAAACCCTACAAAGATCAGTATTTAAATGTATATGAAAAAGGAGCTTTAATTGGAATGTGCATCGACATAATCATTCGTGAGAAAAGTAATGGTGAAAGAGGAATATTAGATTTAATGAAAAAATTATCCGCAGAATATGGTTCAAAAAAACCTTTCAATGATGAGGAGTTATTTGATAAAATTGTAAAACTTACTTATCCTGAAGTTGGAGAATTTTTAACAACTTATGTTTCTGGTACTACACCTATTCCTTATGCAACCTATTTTGCAAAAACTGGAGTAACTCAGGCTAAAACCTTAGTTCCTAGTAATCCGTTTTTAAAAGGACAATCACCTTATGTAACTATAAATCAAGCTACAAAAGAAATTTTGGTCATTCCAAATTCAGAATTAAATGATTTCATGAATGGATTAGGATTAAAAGGTGGTGATACTATTTTAGCAATTAATGATAAAAGCTATAATTTAGATAATATTTATGACTTGATTATGGAAAGTCAAAATTGGAAAGTGGATGATGCAATTAGCTTGAAAATTAAAAGAAGTGGTAGTGATAAAGAAGAGGTAATTAATGGGAAAGTGAAACTATCCATGGAAGAAAGTGAAGGATATCAATTTACCGACACTTCAAAATTAAAATTAAAAGAAGCATGGCTTAAAGGTTAATCCTTAATTTATAAACCAATTTTAAATCCTCAATTTGTGCAACAGATTGAGGATTTTTTTTAGTATTATTGCCAAAAATAAAACCCAATGAAAAAATCACTACTTGCCCTTATTTCTATAGCCTTAATGTCATCGTGTGAAGGTAAAAAAACTCATAAAAGTTTTGTGTTGAATGGAAATATTAAAGGATTAAAAAAAGGAACATTATATATCCAAAGAATAGCAGACACAACTTTGGTAGCCATTGATACCATTAAAATAAATGGTGATTCTCACTTTGTTAGTGAATTTGATTTAAAATCACCTGAAATGCTATACTTATTTCTGGACAGAGGCGTGAGTAATTCATTGGACAACAATATTTCTTTTTTTGCCGAACAAGGCACTTTAAATCTTGAAACAAGCCTTGATTTTTTTACAGCCGATGTAAAAATTACAGGTTCTAAAAATCAAGAGCTATATGACGATTACCGAAAAGTAATTTCAAGATACAACGATCAAGATTTAGGTCTTACACAGGAAAAATTTATTGCATTCAAAGATAAAAATACTGCGGAAGTAGCTAAAATACAAAACAAACAAGATGCTTTATTAAAAAGAAAATACCTTTACACAACCAATTTCGCTGTAAATAATGGTGATCATGAAGTAGCTGCTTATATTGCATTAGCAGATATTTACGACATCAATCTAAAATATCTTGATACTATTCAAAAAAGAATGTCCCCAAAAGTAGCCAAGTCATTATATGGTAAAAAGCTAACTACTTATATTGCTGAAAGAAAAAAAATGGAATAACCATTTTATAATTTATATATAAAAAGCTTCAGTTTAAATATTGGAGCTTTTATTTTCCTTTCACTCAACTTAAAAACACAAAAAAACCACCACAAAGTGTGATGGTTTTCGATTGAGCCGGCGGAGGGACTCGAACCCACGACCTGCTGATTACAAATCAGCTGCTCTAGCCAACTGAGCTACGCTGGCAACTCAATACTTGTGCAAATATAGCAGTGAAATTGAATTCACCAAAATATTTTTACGTTTTTTTGAAGTTTTTTTGCTTACAATGTGTTGATTTTCTCAACCAATTGGTTAGCAGTTTGTTCTAAATCTATATTGATTTGTTTGAAATGTGCTTTTTTGTTTTCAACGTTTTTTGCATTTACTTTTTCAATTAAAGTATCAAAAGACGCAATTGCCTCATCTATAACTGCATTGGTTGCTTCAGTTGGTTTCCCAGTTGTAGCCATTTCATAAAGGTAAACTGCTTCAATAATGTCTCCTAAAACGAAGTTGATGTCTTTCTTTAAATTTTTAACACTTGCCATTTTCTTGTATATTTTAAATTTGGTGCAAAACTACATTAAAACTTTAGAATATCGACTACGAAATATAAATTTCTAGAAGTGATGCTTTTCCAAAAATTTGATAATCATTCATTTCAGCAGGAATTAAAACCGTATTGCCTTTTTGATAGGAATAGCTTTGCCCTTCATAAACAATTCCAAAATTTCCATCAACACACATATAAACAGTAAACGATTCTTTATTCTTTTTGACATTTACACTACCTTCAAGTGGAATAAAATTGGTAGTGAAATAATTACAATGAACTATTTCATTGGAAACATTTTCTATTTTATTATATTTTTTTTGCGCTTGAACAACATCGTAATTTATAGCGTCCAAAGCCAAATCAACATGTAATTCCCTAGAGTTTCCATTTGCATCTACCCGATCAAAATCGTAAATACGATAGGTAATATCAGATGTTTGTTGAATTTCGGCAATAACATTCCCGGCTCCTATTGCATGAATCGTTCCTGTTTCTAAAAAGAAAACTTCTCCTTTTTTTACCTTTTTGGTATTTAAAATATTTAAAAGTGTTTTCTTATTTAAATTTTCAAGAAATTCTTCGGGTGTAGATCTTTCTTTAAAACCAATAATTAAACTCGACTCTTCATCGGCTTGCATCACATACCACATTTCTGTTTTTCCAAAAGAATTGTGACGTTTTTTGGCTAAAGCATCATTAGGATGCAATTGGATAGACAAATCTTCTCGAGCGTCAAGATATTTAAAAAGAAGTGGAAATTGTTTCCCAAACTGTTCATAAACTTTTGTTCCAAGAATTGCTACTGGAAATTCTTCTACTAATTCATTAAGTGACTTTCCTTTAAAAGAACCATTTGCGACTCTACTTACGTCATTTTCTACTGTAGATATTTCCCAACTTTCGCCTGTAATTTTTGATGTTATTGGTTTATTTAAAAGCGTTTTAAGTTTTGTTCCGCCCCAAATTCTTTCTTTTAAAATGGGTTCAAATTGTAAGGGATATAATTTCATTTTTTTATTTTATTTGCAAATTTCTATCAAATTAAAAAAAATAGGATTCAATTTCTTTGAAACTCAAAAGACTTTAGTGAAGTGGGTAACATTAAAAGATTAAAGGTAAAAATTAATGTTGTTTAATTATTGCTAAGGCTTTTTTAATATGAATTTTACCCGACATGCTATTAAAAACTAACTGAATTATCCCTTCTTTGTTGGCAACATAAGTAACTCTTCCTGGAATTAAACCTAATAAATCATTGGGAACGCCAAACAATTTGCGAATTTTTTTATCTTGGTCTGACAAAAGTATAAAAGGTAAGTTGTAGCGTTTTGAAAATTTTTGATGAGAAGCAACACTATCGCTGCTAACTCCAATAACTTCAGAACCTAATGCTTTAAAATCTTCGTATTGATCACGAAACGTGCACGCTTGTTCTGTACAAACTTGAGTATCATCTTTTGGATAAAAATAAATCACAACGGCTTGTTTCCCAATAATGACATGACTGTCAAAAACAGAATCATCAGAAGCTATTGCAGTAAAATTTGGGATTTTGTCCCCTACTTGTAATGCCATTACTTTCCTTTATAGGTTACAAAATTTCGAGGTGTTTCATAAAGAACTATTTCTAATTCATTATTAGAGTCAATGTGATTTCTAAGTTTATTCCAAATCACTACAGCTATATTTTCGGCTGTAGGATTTAAATTAGCAAAATCGGCTACATCCAGATTTAAATTTTTATGATCGAAGGCATTTTCTATATGCTCCTTTATCAAATCAGAAAGTATTTTTACATCTACAACAAAACCCGTCTCTTGATCGATTTTGCCAGTTACAGAAACAATCAATTCGTAGTTGTGTCCATGGAAATTTGGATTATTACACTTTCCAAAAACAGCATCGTTTTTTTCCATAGACCAATCTTTTCTGAACAATCGATGAGCGGCGTTGAAATGGGCTTTTCTAGATACGGTAACTTTCATAATGTTGAATTATAATTTATGATCTTCTAAATAATGATAAAATTCATCAAAGATGATTTTAAACCAAACTGTATAAAATTTAGGATTTATAAGCATGTCATTTTTAACATCTTCAATACACATCCATTTCCAACTTTCCACTTCTTCTTGATTTGTTTCAGGTTTTCCATTGAAATAACCAATCATTACATGATCCAGTTCATGTTCGGTCAATCCGTTATCAAAAGGTGCTTTGTAAATAAAATGAAACAACTCTTTCAACTCGGTTTTAAATCCCATTTCCTCAAACAATCGACGTGAACCAGCTTCAATATTACTTTCACCATTACGTTGATGACTACAGCAAGTGTTTGTCCATAACAAAGGTGAATGGTATTTTTGACGGGCACGTTGTTGCAACATGATTTCGTTTTTATCATTCAATATAAAAACAGAAAAAGCACGATGCAAAACAGCTTTTTCATGAGCTTCAAGTTTGTTCATTAAGCCAATTGGCTCGTCTTTTTCATTCACTAAAATGACTTGTTCTTCAGGCATAATTAAATTTTCTTGTCAAAAATACAAAAAAAGAAATGGGAACTTCTAGCAATCCATTTTCAACAAGCGTTAAACTTTCCTTAATTACTTCAATTTTGCAAGCTACTTTAAAAAACGATACCTATTTAGCTTGTAAATTTGTACTGTAATTATTAATCGAAATGCTATGTCTAAATTAAAAACATTCTTTAACTATTTAGTAATTTTACCCCTTTTAGCTTTGAATGCCTGTGGTCAACCCAATAATAAAAAAGATACAACCCAAAAAACAATTGCTATGGAAAATGTAATCAACAAACCTGAAAATCCGTATTATTCTAATACTGATACAAAAAAATTAACTGTTTCTGATGCGGAATGGAAAAAAGTGTTACCCGAAGATTTGTACCAAGTAGCAAGACACGCCGATACCGAAAGAGCTTTCACTGGAAAAATGTGGAATTCAGAAACTAAAGGAACGTATTATTGTTCAACATGCGGCAATAAATTATTCAAATCTGACCAAAAATTCACAAGTAGCTGCGGATGGCCAAGCTTTTTCGAACAAGAAAACAAAAGCAGTATTACTTTTAAAGATGATAATTCCTATGGGATGAAACGCACAGAGGCATTATGCGGAAGATGCGATAGCCATTTGGGGCATTTATTTGACGATGGACCGGAGCCAACAGGAAAACGCTATTGTATGAATGCAGTGTCCTTGGATTTTGTTCCAGAAGGCATTTCCGCAAAAAGTACTGGGAATTTGGAAACCATTGTAATTGGTGGTGGATGTTATTGGTGTGTAGAAGCTGTTTATGAAAATTTACAAGGTGTGAAAAGTGTTTCTTCAGGTTTTTCCGGAGGAACGGTTGATAATCCTAGTTATGCTGAAGTTTGCACAGGAAGAACAGGCGCAGCCGAAGTGGTAGAAATCACTTTTGACAAATCTATAACTAATTTAGATGAAATTTTTCAAGTGTTTTTTACTGTTCATGATCCTACGACATTAAATCGTCAAGGTGCTGATTCTGGCACACAATATCGTTCTGTGATTTTTTACAAAAATGAAGAACAGAAAAAAGCTGCCGAAAGTATTATTGCTGAGTTGACAAAAGAAAATGTATATGGTTCAAAAATTGTAACCACCTTAGAACCTTTCAAAAAATTCTTCAAAGCTGAAGACTATCATCAAAATTATTATGAAAATAATAAAGAGCAACCCTATTGCCAAATGGTAATTCAGCCAAAGATTGAAAAATTCGAAAAGGTTTTTAAAGATCGATTGAAAAAGAAAAAGTAACCGATTCAATAGTTTAAGGGAAAACAAATGAATTTTTACAATATATAATCTGTATTAATAAAATTAGATTCTTTACTGTTCAATAGCGCTTGCAGGATTTCATTGTTATAAGCATTGTCTTTAGATGCTACAAAGGTTCGAATAGAAAACGAACGCAAGGCATCATGAATGCTCAAAGTACCTACTGCTGAATCTTTTCTGCCGGTGAACGGATACACATCGGGTCCACGCTGGCAAGAGCTATTCAAATTTACGCGACATACTAAGTTAACCAATGTATCTATAAGTGGCGCAATCGTTTTTATGTCTCTACCAAACAAACTTACTTGTTGTCCGTAATTAGATTCCGCCATATCATTCAACGGTTCTTGTATGTCTTTGAAAGTTAAAATTGGAATAACAGGACCAAATTGTTCTTCGTGGTAAACACGCATCGCTTTGTTGACAGGAAACAAGACCGCAGGGAAAATATAGTTTTCATTGCGTTCACCACCTTTAGCATTGATTACTTTGCCACCTTTTGCTGAAGCATCGTCAATCAATTCCTGAATATAATTTGGTTTTTCTACTTCGGGTAATGGTGTTAGCAAAACACCTTTCTCCCATGGATTTCCGAAAGGAAGTGCATCTACTCTTTCAGCAAATCTTCGGTTAAATTCTGCTACAATAGTCTCATGTACATAAAGCACTTTTAATGCTGTGCAACGCTGTCCATTAAAAGATAGTGTTCCCATAATACATTCTTGTATGGCTAAATCCAAATCGGCATCTGGAAGAATTATAGCTGGATTTTTAGCTTCTAATCCTAAAATCAAACGCAAACGATTTTTGTTTGGATGCTGATCTTGCAATGCAATAGCAGATTTGCTGTTTCCAATCAAGGCTAAAATATCAACTTTACCAGATTTCATTATGGGAGAAGCTACATCTCTGCCTCTACCATAAACAATATTGATTACGCCTTTTGGAAAACTACTTCTAAACGCCTCGAGCAACGGAGATATCAATAAAACTCCATGTTTCGCTGGTTTAAAAATGACTGTGTTCCCCATAATTATCGCAGGAATCAATAATGAAAACGTTTCATTTAATGGATAATTATAAGGACCAAGACACAAAACGACACCTAATGGTCCACGGCGTACCATAGCATTCACGCCTTGGCTTTTTGAAAAACGCGCATTGTTTCTGTCCAATTGTTTATAATCTTCAATGGTGTCATAGATATATTCTACGGTTCGGTCAAATTCTTTTTCAGAATCGCCCAAAGTTTTTCCAATTTCCCACATCAAATATTTCACTACTTCACTGCGAGTGGCTTTCATTTGAGTCACAAAATTTTCCATACATTTGATACGGTCTATGACTTTCATGGTCGGCCAAACTCCTTGCCCTTTATTGTAAGCAATCACAGCCGATTGTACAACCTCATCTGCCGCTGCTTCACCCATAGTTGGAATGGATCCTAATAAAGTTGGAGAATAATTCTCAGTAGATGAAATAGTAGAATATACTTCAGATGTTTCTCCTGTCCATTTTTTCAATTCACCATTGACTAAATAAGTATCTTGATGTAATAATTTGGTAATTTTAAATTCTGAAGGAATTGAATTCATTTTTAAGTTATGTTTAAAAAAATAGAGCTGCTTTAGCTGTTTCTATATTGCATCATTTATAATCAATAAATAAAATACTAATAATTATTTTTAGAAATAATTAAACTAATAAGTAGGGTTCCTACTCTGAAAGTAAACTTTCAAAATATGCTAACAGACGAGATATTACACCTCTTTTTTTTGCAAAAGCATCTTTAACTATTGAGTTCTTTTCAAAGACTCTAAACGTAGACACAAAAAAACTTATAAAGCAAAGTAGCACAATCCCAGTGAATATTAATATATCTAAATTTTTCATTTACTTTTTTATTTTTAAATTAAAGAAAATTAATAATCCAATAATTGTTGGTGGCCAAAGCCCAATAAACATAGCTTTTTCAAAATTTTCTTCTACTAAATAAATATACTCAGATATAAAAATTAATGCAATTACAACAACTAATATAAAAAGTTCTGATTTTTTAAATTTGTTAAACATAGATATTTTTTTTTCTAATGAAGTTAAGTATTAACAACTGTTAATGATATGATTTCTTATATTTGTGTAAATCTAGAAATTAAAAATTAAAATACTGTTTAATTTTTAATTAATTTTGTTAAACAAAAAATTATGTCTAAACTAAATAAAGTGTTATCGTATTTTTATAATTTTTTTTTATGTGAAAAAGTTAAAGAAAAGAGTGAGATAGTTACCGTATACATAGCAATTATTAGTTTCCTTTTGCACTTACTGCTAATTGGTCTAGTAAATTTAGATATAATTAAAATTTCTAGTCATTCTGAACTATTACACAATCCAATCTCAGCCATTTATACTCCTTTTTCCTTTGTACTTATTTATGAAGTCTATTTGTTATTGTATTATTTGCCAAAATCAACCTCGATATATATTGGTAAACAATATGAAATAATTTCGTTGATTGTTATAAGAAGAATTTTTAAAGATTTATCACATTTAGAATTTTCCTCAAATTGGTTTGCAATTCAAAATGATGTTTTATTTACCAGTGATTTGATTGCCATACTTATCATGTTTTTTTTAATTTTCATTTTTTACAAATTAGTTAAAGATGGCAGTTCAAATGCAGACCAAACAATAAACCCTGAAATTGTAAAATTCATTCATTTAAAGAAAATTGTGGCTACTTGTCTTGTACCAGTTTTATTAATTTTATCGGTTTACAGTCTCGGACACTGGTTATATGAGAGTTTATTTTCAGTGAGTAAAATTGTAACAGAGATTAAAGACATCAATAAAATATTTTTTGATGATTTTTTTACAATACTAATCCTAGTTGATGTTTTATTACTATTATTTTCTTTTTTACACTCTGATAAATTTAATAGAGTAATCAGAAATTCTGGCTTTATAATTTCAACCATTTTGATCAAGTTGTCTTTTAGCACGGAAGGAATAATGAATATTATCCTAATAGTTATAGCATTAGTATTTGGCGTTATACTTTTGAAGATTCATAATTTATATGATAATATCGAAAAATAATGCTCTTTTAAAGTGAACTTTTTCACAAACTTTCTGCAATTTTTAAAGCACATTTTTCTCCATCAATGGCTGCTGATATAATTCCACCAGCATAACCTGCACCTTCACCACACGGATACAAACCTTTTATTTGAACATGTTCTAATGATTCGCTATCACGTGGAATTCTAACGGGCGATGATGTTCTGCTTTCGGGTGCATGCAGTATGGCTTCATTTGTTAAATAGCCTTTCATTGCTTTTCCGAATTCAGTAAAACCTTCGCGTAATATTTGAGATAAAAAGCCTGGAAAAACTGCTCCCATTTCAACTGCAGTTGTTCCGGGAACATAAGATGTTTTTGGAATGGAACTCGAAATTTTGTTTTGTGTAAAATCGATCATGCGTTGTGCAGGAACTTTTTGGGTTTTTCCTGCCAATTGCCATGCTCTTTGTTCGATGGCTTTTTGAAATTCCATTCCAGCCAAAGCACCAAATTTTTCGTAGGGTTTGAAATCTTCCAATTTCAATTCGATAACAATTCCTGAATTGGCTGTAGCTTGATCTCGTTTTGATGGTGACCAACCATTAGTAACTACTTCACCTGGACTTGTAGCACAAGGTGCAATTACACCACCAGGACACATACAAAAAGAATACATGCCTCTTCCTCCTACTTGTTTCACAATGGAATAAGGTGCTGGAGGCAAATAGTCACCACGGTAATCGCAGGAATATTGAATTGTATCAATTAATTCTTGTGGATGTTCGGCACGAACTCCTAATGCAAAGGGTTTTGCTTCTATAAAAATATTTTTTCTATCTAATAATTCAAATATATCTCGAGACGAATGTCCCGTTGCAAGTATGACTTTATTGGCTAGAATTGTTTCTCCTTTTTGAGTAACTATACCTTGAATTTCGTTGTTTTTTATGGTAAAATCGGTAACACGAGTTTCAAATAGCACTACTCCACCACATTCTATGATTTTATCACGAATGTCTTGAATAATTTGCGGCAATTTATTGGTCCCTATGTGTGGATGTGCTTCAACAAGAATGTCTGGCGTTGCTCCAAATGCTACCAATATCTGCAAAATTCTATCTACGTCGCCACGCTTTTTAGAACGCGTATAGAGTTTCCCATCGGAATACGTTCCTGCTCCGCCTTCTCCAAAACAATAATTGGAATCTTCATTGACAATATGATCCACATTGATGGCTTTCAAATCACGACGACGACCCCGAACATCTTTCCCTCTTTCAATAACTATAGGTTTTAAACCCAATTCAATCAATTGTAAGGCTGCGAAAAGTCCGGCTGGCCCAGCACCAATAACAATTACTTCTTGCGCATTGGTAATATTTTCATAGTGTGGTAATTCAATTTTATGAGGAGTATATTGTTCTCCTTTGAAGTAAACGGTGGCTTTGATATTGAATTTTACAGCTTTCTGACGAGCATCAACAGAGCGTTTGAGAACAATTACATTTTGAATTTCAGAGGTAGCAACATGAAATAACTTAGCAACGTGTTCTTTAAGTAAGGAATCGTTGGCAGCTACTTCGGGTGAAACTTGGGATTGAAATTCGCGAGGCATGAATAAATTTTTGGTAAAAATAACAATAAGCTGTGAGATTTGTTCAATAAAAAAAGGTTTAGCTTTCACTAAACCTTTTTTAAAATTTATAGTACAATTATTTTTTGAGAAACTTGTAATTCAATACTTGATCATTCATTTCAATTTTTACAAAGTAAACACCACTTTGTAAATCGTTTACTGCAATTGAAGTTAAAGCATCACTTGTTTTTATTTGTTTTACTTTGGCACCATTGATTGCATAAACTGTTATGTTTTTGATTTCTTGACCGCTTTTATTATCAATATTTAAAACATTGTTCGTTGGGTTTGGATATATTGTTATCGCATCTTCATTAATTGCATTCGATGAAACCCCAAGTGCCACTGCTGCTTCTAAATAATCTGGAATTCCGTTGGTATTGGTATCATCATCGGCTGGATTTCCATTAGTATTATAATCTTCATTGAAGGTTAAAACGCCATCGCCATCATCATCTATATCCAAATAATTTGGAATTGAATCGTTATCCGTATCTATTATTGAGG
>CALQAH020000022.1 GCA_943328505.2 Rhizobium sp. Q54
ATATTTATCAATTATTTTTAGCATACTTTAATTGTATTCCATTATTTGGACATCTTTAATTGAAAGATATCCTATTTATTATAGGCGTTGACTCATATTTTTGACCATCATTTCTTTCCAAACTCGAAAATCTCCTGCTAAGATATGTTTTCTAGCTTCACGAACCAACCACATATAAAATCCTAAATTATGAATTGTGGCAATTTGTTTTCCTAAATATTCATTGGCTGCAAAAAGATGACGCAAATAAGCCTTAGTATACTCCGTATCAACAAAGGTATGGCCCATTTCATCTACTGGTGAAAAATCGTCTTCCCACTTTTTGTTTTTGATGTTTATGGTTCCATTGGCGGTGAATAGCATCCCATTTCTTGCATTTCGTGTAGGCATTACACAATCAAACATATCAATCCCTAATGCAATATTCTCAAGTATATTAATTGGCGTACCAACTCCCATTAAATAACGTGGTTTATCCTCAGGAAGAATTTCACAAACTACTTCGGTCATAGCATACATTTCTTCGGCAGGTTCACCTACTGACAAACCTCCAATTGCATTGCCTTGCTGTCCCGAATTGGCAATATATTCTGCTGATTGTTGACGTAAATCTTTATAAGTACTTCCTTGAACTATTGGGAAAAAAGTTTGTTCGAAACCATATTTTGTCGGAACTTTTTCCAAATGATTGATACAACGATCCAACCAACGATGTGTCATGTGCATAGAACGCTGAGCATAACGATAGTCGCATGGATAAGGTGTACACTCATCAAAGGCCATAATAATATCTGCTCCAATGGTTCGTTGAATTTCCATTACATTTTCGGGTGTGAAAAAATGGAAAGAACCATCGATATGCGATTTAAATTTAACGCCTTCTTCTTTAATTTTTCTATTTGCTGATAGTGAATATACTTGATAACCACCTGAATCGGTTAATATATTTCGATCCCAATTCATGAATTTATGTAAACCACCTGCCTTTTCTAAGATAGCTGTTTGTGGACGTAAATACAAATGATAGGTATTTCCAAGAATGATATCTGGGTTAATTTCTTCTTTTAATTCTCGTTGATGTACCCCTTTTACAGAAGCTACTGTACCAACAGGCATGAATATTGGGGTTTCAATAACACCGTGATCTGTAGTAATTGTACCAGCACGAGCTTTAGAATTAGGGTCTTTTTGTAATAAATCGAATTTCATCTTAAATTTTATGGTCGACAAAGATAAAAGATTTGAGATTTTAGTATCCGCTTTTGAGGTTTTATTTAACAGGAAATTATAAACCAATAACATTTAATAACTTGTCATAAAATCATTTGTCACTCGCTAAAATTAGAATTACTTTTGGCTCATAATAATTTTAACTACACACAATGTCTAACACACAACAACTAAACGATTTTACAACTCAAGTACGTCGTGACATTCTTAGGATGGTTCATGCCGTAAATTCAGGACATCCAGGAGGTTCATTAGGTTGTGCTGAATTTTTTGTAGCGCTTTATCAAGAAATTCTGGACAGAAAACCTGATTTTGACATGAATGGATTTGGAGAAGATTTATTTTTTCTTTCCAATGGTCATATTTCTCCTGTTTTCTATAGTGTTTTGTCACGAAGCGGTTACTTTCCAGTAGCTGAATTGGCTACATTTAGAAAACTAAACACACGGTTACAAGGCCACCCAACAACTCATGAAGGTTTGCCTGGAGTTAGAATCGCATCAGGTTCTTTGGGACAAGGTATGTCTGTTGCCATTGGAGCAGCACAAGCCAAAAAATTGAATGGAGATAATCATTTGATATATTCACTTCATGGTGATGGCGAATTACAAGAAGGACAAAATTGGGAAGCCATTATGTATGCTTCTGCAAAAAAAGTGGATAACTTAATTTCGACAATTGACCTCAACGGAAAGCAAATTGACGGTTCTACTGATGAAGTTTTAGCTATGGGAAGCATCAAAGCTAAATTTGAAGCATTTGATTGGGATGTACTTGAAATTAAAGAAGGCAACAATATAGAAGCTATTCTTGCGGGTATGAAAGATGCAAAATCAAGAACTGGAAAAGGAAAACCAGTTTGTGTTTTATTACATACTGAAATGGGAAATGGTGTTGATTATATGATGTACAGTCATGCTTGGCATGGTAAAGCACCCAACGACGCACAATTGGAAAATGCATTAAATCAAAATGCGGAAACTTTAGGAGATTATTAAAACTATGAAAAAATATACCAACACAGGAAGTAAAGATACCCGTTCCGGATTTGGAGCAGGAATGACTGAATTAGGACAAAAAAATGAAAATGTTGTGGCACTTTGTGCCGATTTAATTGGTTCCTTGAAATTTGACGATTTCAAGAAAAACCATCCTGAACGTTTTTTTCAAATTGGTATTGCAGAAGCCAATATGATTGGTATTGCAGCTGGATTAACTATTGGAGGTAAAATACCTTTTACTGGAACATTTGCTAATTTCTCAACCGGACGAGTATATGATCAAATTCGTCAATCGGTTGCTTATTCTGATAAAAATGTGAAAATTTGTGCTTCTCATGCAGGTTTAACTTTGGGAGAAGATGGCGCCACGCATCAAATATTAGAAGATATTGGACTGATGAAAATGTTACCAGGGATGACTGTAATCAATACTTGTGATTACAACCAAACTAAAGCAGCTACTTTAGCTATTGCTGATCATCATGGCCCAGTTTATTTGCGTTTTGGTCGTCCAGTAGTTCCTAATTTTATGCCTTCTGATGAACCGTTTGAAATTGGAAAAGCTATCCTATTAAATGAAGGAACGGATGTAACCATTGTTGCAACAGGCCATTTAGTTTGGGAAGCATTACTAGCTGCAGAAGAATTAGAAGCAAAAGGGATTTCAGCAGAAGTAATCAATATTCACACGATAAAGCCTTTGGATGAAGCTGCAATTTTAAAATCTTTAGCAAAAACAAAATGTATAGTTACTGCTGAAGAACATAATATTTTAGGTGGACTTGGAGAAAGTGTCGCTAGAGTTTTGGCATTAAACATACCTTCACCTCAAGAGTTTGTAGCGGTTAATGATAGTTTTGGAGAAAGCGGAACACCTGAACAATTGATGGAAAAATACAAACTAAACAATCAAGCCATTGTTTCAGCTGTAGAAAGAGTTATAAAAAGAAAATAGATTTCTTTACAAATAATTAAAAACAAAAAACCCGTCAAGTTAGTTATTTGCCTGACGGATTTTTATGTTTTATAAACTTATTTTATTGACACGATGGATCTAAGTGCTTTCTCAAACGCAAAACAGAGGTATAATCGGGTGTCGATCCACAACTTGGAATTCCTTTGGTTTCATCAACATAAAGTGTTAATGGATCATCTATTAAAGCTCCATTATACGGATAATACCGTTTTTTTAATTCTGGGTCACTCGGGTTTGTGTATGCCGTTTCTTCTTTAGTACTAACTTGATCACCGTCATCATCAACATCTAAGAAATCTGGAATTTCATCATCATCTGAATTATCTGGATTAACAACACCCTCGGCCAATACTCTTACATATCCATCGTTGTTTATATCTTCTAAATAAGAATAAATTCCATCTCCGTCTTGATCGTTTCTTCTTATTTCATACAATTTGAAATTAAAAATTAATGGAGAATAAGCTGGAATCGAACTAATTGACGAACCGTAATAACCTAATGCTGAAGGCAAAAACATGATTCCAGCACCAAAACCATTATAAGAAACAGACCCATCGGTATTCGAAGTATAGGTGCCTGTTTTAAAATTAGGAAAAACTTCTCCCCAACCTTTAATAGCAGTAATTAAACTTAAAAAGTTTTGAGGATTTGGAGTAGATTCGAAAGTATTAAATTTTAATTTTTCAACTTGTGTTTCAACACCATCTACTAGTTCTGTTTCATTAATTGTAAATAAATATTGTCCTTTATAGGCTGACAAAACATCATCAACATTACAGGGTGTTTCTCCAACACCTTCTGTTTGCTTTAAATAATAAACTTTATAGGTTATATCATTTTGATCCACAGTAAAATCCTTAACAAGATTAGGCATATCCCAAATAGGAGTTTGTGTACCACCATCAGGTATTTCTATGAAAGTTACATCTTGATCATCAGAAAAACCAGGGTGATTTACAATTTCTACATAATGTGTTTGAAGGAATTTTTCAATTTTAGCAATATCAGTATTATATTGTTCCGTATAATCACGTAAAGGTTCAACACTACTGCCTTCATTTCTATTACATGAAATTAGTAGAATACATGTTATAACTAAAAGTAATTTTTTAAAAAAATTATTCATTTTTGTTTGATTTTTGAACGCGCAAGATACAATATTGATTTATTTTTGTAAACTATTTAACGTTGATTTTAGAAAAATTATGAGAGTTGATAAATATTTATGGTGTGTTCGTTATTACAAAACTAGAAACATGGTAACGGAAGCCTGTAAAAAAAATCATATTACGGTAAATGGGCAAGTTTCAAAAGCTTCAAAAGAAGTTTTTCCAAGTGATAAAATCACCTTTAGAAAAGATCAAATTGTACATATTATAATAGTTTTGGATGTTCCTCTCAATCGGGTTGGTGCAAAATTGGTTGATATATATCGAAAAGACGAAACACCTGCTGAATCATTTGAGCATTTAGAACTTTTAAAATTATCAAAAGAGCATTATAGAAAAACCGGAACCGGAAGACCTACCAAAAAAGATAGGCGAGATTTGGAAGATTATGGAACAGATACTAATACAACTGAAATAGAATAAATCAATAATTTTAAATCTAAAACATGAACAAAAATATTATTTTAAACCATCAAGAGATAGAACATAAGATCAAACGGATAGCTTATCAAATTCACGAGACGTTTATAGATGAAGAAGAAATTGTAATTGCTGGGATTGCAAACAATGGATTTATTTTAGCTGAAAAAATAAGTTTGGTTTTAAAATCAATTTCAAATCTTAAAATTTCACTATGTGAAGTATCAATGAATAAACAAAACCCTTTTGCAATGATAACTACTTCTATACATAAAGAGGACTATTCTAATAAAGGGTTGATTTTAGTGGATGATGTTTTAAACTCCGGTACTACATTGGTTTATGGCGTAAAACATTTTTTAGAGGTTCCTTTAAAGAAATTCAAAACCGTTGTTTTAATTGATAGAAATCACAAAAAGTTTCCAGTAAAAGCAGATTTTAAAGGTATATCATTATCAACATCATCAAAAGAACATGTTCAAGTTGTTTTTGAAGAAAATAATAATCATGCCTATTTAAATTAATAAATAAAATATCTCGTTTACAATTTCATCAGGGCTTTTTGAATCGACTGTTACAGTGTAAGTAGCTTGATTATAAAAATAACTTCGTTCAAATAAATGTTGTGCAATAAATTCTTTGAGTTCTTTTAGGGGAATATCAGCAATTACTGGTCTCTGCGTTTTTTCTTCCAACAATCTATTGTATAAAGTATCGATAGATGCTTGAAGATATATAGATATAACTTTTTCCGATTTTAGTAATAAATGATTATTGGAATAACATGGAGTTCCTCCTCCAGTACTAATTACAAAATCCTCATCATTCAAAATACTATTTTTAAAAATTTCATGTTCAATTTTCCTAAAATAAATTTCTCCTTTTTTTGAAAAAATTTCTACTATAGATAATTCCATTTCATTTTCAATCAATTCATCGAGATCAAAAGACGTAATCTTTAACCTTTTGGCTAATTTAGAAGCAATTGTAGACTTACCACAACCCATATATCCTATTAAAATTATCTTATTCATAGAAATAAATCCTTATAAATTAAGGTCTTAACATACATTAATAAAAAAAGGCAAATTTAAAATAAAATAGCTTTGAAAAATTAATAATAAGGTCATATATTTGCACCCGCATTGAAGAAAGGTTATTGACTCGATAGCTCAGTTGGTAGAGCACATCACTTTTAATGATGGGGTCCTGGGTTCGAGCCCCAGTCGGGTCACAAATTTCTTTATTCTTCTTACTACGACTCGATAGCTCAGTTGGTAGAGCACATCACTTTTAATGATGGGGTCCTGGGTTCGAGCCCCAGTCGGGTCACAAAAAGTTGTTCGCCAAGGTGAATAACTTTTTTTATTTTAGGCCACGTGGAGAAATTGGTAGACTTGCCAGCTTGAGGGGCTGGTGCTCGAAAGGGCGTGTGGGTTCGAATCCCATCGTGGTCACGAATAAAACAAAAAATTCATTTAAAAACATCGAATTTATTTAAATGTTTTTAAATGAATTCTTTGGTTTTCAAACCGGAACTTTCTGGGAAAAACGAAGTTATTTTTATTGTTATTTAATTGAAATTATAATATAGTTTGTTTCTGACTAAAAAGAAAATAATAAATTTATTGAGTTCTCATTTTTTTTGTTAACTTTGTTTAACTAAATAAATAAAAGAATGAACAATGTTAAAAATGTTTTTAGCATAAAAGATTTGGAAAATATTTCTGGTATTAAAGCACATACTATTAGAATCTGGGAGAAAAGATACAATATTCTTGAACCTATGAGGACTGATACTAACATACGTTTGTACAATTTAGAAAATGTACAGAAGCTATTAAATATTACTTTACTTCACAATCACGGTTATAAAATCTCTAAAATATCTAAATTTTCAGAAGATAAAATTCCTGAAATTGTAAACGATATTATTTCAGACAAAAGCGTTAAACATCATGCTATCAGTGCCTTTAAGATGGCTATGATAAACTTTGATCAAACACTTTTCTTTACAACCTATAACAATTTATTGTCCGAGAAATCTTTTAGAGAAATCTTCTTTGATGTTATAATTCCATTAATGAACGAAATTGGACTTTTATGGCAAACAGATACAATAACCCCAGCGCAAGAGCACTTTATCAGTTATTTAATAAAGCAAAAAATATTAATTAATACTGAGAAACTTCAAATTATTCCGCCTACAAAGAAGGACAAGTTGTTTATTTTGTTTTTACCAATGAACGAAATTCATGAACTGGGATTAATGTATTTAAATTATGAAATCTTATCTATGGGATATAAAACTATTTATCTTGGAGAAAGTGTCCCAACAGAAAGTTTGATTGACCTTAAAAATCATTTTGATAATATAACATTTGTCTGTTATATGACTGTAGAACCCAATAAAGAAGAAGTTATTAATTATATCAACGATATCACCATAAAAGCACTTGATGAGAGTTCTAATCTTTGGTTAATAGGCAGAATGGTTGAATATATTGAGCAAAAAAATATTTCAAATAAAACTTCAATGTTCCATTCTATTAAAGAATTAGTGGATAGTTTATAAAAAAAATCTCTGAAAAAACAGAGACTTTTTTATAACTAATCATTTATTTTATTTAATTAATGCTTGTAAGGGTTTAAGTTGTTCCATATCAATTTTAGAAGTTTTCAATACGGAAAGCATTGTCATGATGTTATTAGGATTCATATCCTTACCTAGTATTCTAACTACAGCAAAACCGTTTTCTTTTCTTTTTGCAAAAAGCACAAACTCACCAATATTATCTTCATCACCAACAAAACTTATGGAAGCCGCATCTTTACCGGAACCTACTTTCATTAACTCTTGATATGTTTTACCTTTTAAAATTCGTGAAACCTTAGCACTTTCTTCTTCATAGGAATCTTTATTTTTATCGTTTAATTGAAATGCAATAATATTCATTTTGTCAAAAGAATTCAAAGCAGATTTTTGTTCGACTGTCAATTTTGATTTGTCTGTATTTAAAATACTTGAAGATATGTCTAATGCTATAAAGCCTTTCTTTTCTGAGTTTTCTACAAAATATTTCTGTAAACTTGGTTCCGAAGTACAACTTGCTAAAAGCATGGCTATAAAAAACCCAGTAATTAATGCTAGTTTCATTTTGATGTTGAGTTAAGATTAAAAAACGTCAAGTGAATTTAATTTCTTGACGTATCTATAATTTATTTTTTTCCTTTTGATGCTTTTTTCAAATCATCACCACCCGGTAAATTCATTTTATCCGTAAGCACTGAAATTTCATTTAAATCGAAATCGCCTGTTAACGACATTAAAACGGTTTCTTCTTTTCCACTACCTTCAATAAACATGAACATTTCTTTTATTTGTGAATCAGTAGCACCAGATCTTACATAAATTTTTACGCTTTTTCCCTTTTCGTTAATTCGCATCAATTCTTCCAAGGAAGCAGTTTTCAAATATTTATCTGCAGCGGCTTTCATTTCATCTGATTTCTTATCGCTTGTTGTCACGAAAACTTTTAAGTTGTCTAATTTTTTAATTAAATTCACATATTGTTGTGATTCTTTGTCCTTCACTTCCATTTTACTTAAAAGTGAGAACATTTTTTTGTTTACTATTACGGCAGTAATATCGTTTTGTCCGTCAAATTTATCGAAAACGGTTTGTCCAAAAAAGGTGTTTGTTGTTAAGATTACAACTAAAGTTAAAATTACTTTCTTCATGATTTCTGATTTTATTTTTTAAAAATTTTGTTTTTTGATTGTTCGTATTCATTAATATATCCAACACTTTCAATTCCGGTATTTACATGTTTTGAAATTAATGCCAAGGCTTTTTGAGTTTCTCTGAAAGCAACTTCAGGATCATTATAGGTACCCAAATCTTGTGATTTAGTGGCATTATAATTCATAAATGTAAATGTCCCAACACCAAGTAAAACGATAACTGTTGCTGCAATAGATATCCAACTCGCGATTTTTCGCTTTGTAGTTTGTAATGGAATTACTGCTTTGTACTGCTCTTGTTTTCCTTGAGAGAAATAACCAAACATAGGTTTATAGTGTTCCAGATGCTGCGCAACATTGGATGAAGCAAAGTAATCTTTCAATTCTTTTTCTTCCATAATACTTGTTTCTCCTTCAAAGTATTTTTCTAGTATTCTTTCTATTTTATCCAATTCCATAATTATGAGTTTTGGTCATGTATTCTCGTATTGTTTTTCTTGCTCTTGAAAGTGCTACGCGAATAGCCGTTTCATTCATTTCTAATATTTTGGCAATTTCTTCAAATTCATATTGCTCAATTTCTCTCATTTGAACAATCAACTTTTGCTGTTCAGGCAATTCATTGATTACTTTTTCAACCCAATTCATCGAGTCACTATCTTCAACTTTTTGTTGTAAACTAGCTTCTCTATCCGTGAAATTATTATGAACGATTTTCATAGTACTGGCTCGTTTTGATTTCAGTTGATCAAAACAATAGTTCTTGGTCATTGTCATTGCTAATGCTTCTACACTGGTATAGGCTTCTAAACTTTCATTTTTATTCCACAATTTAACCAAAATCTCTTGAGTGGCATCTTCGGCTTCTTCCGTGCTAACGAGTAATCGTTTCGCCATTCGGAAAACTTTATCCTTAAAAGGATTCACCACATTCATAAATTCATTTTGGTTCATTGAAAACAATTTAATACTTGCTTATATGGTCAAGACGAGGTACAATAATTTTTGTTACAAGAATATAACCATTTTAATTTAAAGTTAGTAAATTTACGCATTAACGACTCAATTCGTAGCAATGAAGAAGTTGCTTTTTTTTATTTTAATTCCCTTTTTATTTTCAAGTTGTGAAACTATTGATGACAATGCTGTTCCCAAAAATCTTCAAATAAATGATTTTGTATGGAAAGGCATGAACCTATATTATCTCTGGCAATCGGATGTTCCTGATTTAGCTGATGATCGATTTGAAAATCAAAGTCAGTTAAATACATTCTTGGAATCGTATTCTTCGTCAACTGATTTATTTAATCATCTTAGAATTGCTACTTCTGTAGACCGCTTTAGTGTTATTTTTAGTGATTATACTGTTTTAGAAGGTGTGCTTTCTGGAACTACATTAAACAATGGAATGGATTATGCCCTTCGATACAAAACAGGAAGCACCACTTATGTATTTGGTTGGGTGCGATATGTGTTACCCAATTCTGATGCCAGTAATAAAGGAGTGGAACGTGGTGCTATTTTTTATGCCATAAATGGAATACCTTTAACCGTTGATAATTATAGGACACTTCTAAATACAGAATCTTACACGATCAATTTAGCAGATTATGGCGGCGGCAACATCATACCCAATGGGCAATCGGTTTCATTAACCAAAACCAATCTTTCGGAAAACCCAATATTAGTCAATTCATTAATTAATCAAGGGACACACAAAATTGGTTATTTAATGTACAATGGATTTTACCCAAGTTATGATTCCCAATTGAATACAACATTTGGTCAATTAAAATCACAAAATATTACAGATTTAGTATTGGATTTGCGTTACAATTCAGGAGGTTCTGTTACCAGCGCAACTCGTTTAGCTAGTATGATTACTGGTCAATTTAACGGACAACTTTTTGCTAAAGAACAATGGAATTTAAAAGCACAAGCGTATTTTGAAGAAACCAATCCAAGCACTCTAAACAATAATTTTTCAAATACTATAGGAAGTAATTCCATCAACAGTTTGAATCTTACAAAAGTGTATATTCTCACTTCAAAAAGTTCAGCTTCGGCAAGTGAATTGGTCATTAATTGTTTAAAACCGTACATTAATGTCATACAAATTGGCGATGTTACTACTGGGAAAAATGTGGGTTCTATAACCTTATACGATTCGCCAACGTTTTCCAAAACCAATGTAAATCCAAATCACAAATATGCCATGCAACCTATTGTTTTAAAAATTGTGGATAAAAATGGTTTTGGTGAATATACTTCAGGAATTGCACCAACATTCTCTTTCGTTGAAAACTTGGGCAATCTTAGTGTTTTAGGAAATGAAAACGAACTTTTATTAAATGCTGCGATAAATCAAATCATCAACAGCGGCAAAAAAATACCTCAAAATCCAGCAATAATACAACGCGATTTTATGGATGCTAAAGCCATGAATCCATTACAAACAGAAATGTATGTGGAGGTAAAATAAAAAAAGACCTTCCTTTCGGTTGGCCTTTTTCATTCATTACAAAACTATGTTTAACCCAATCTTGAAATTTCTACCTCTAGTGGAATAGCCTACATTTTCGACGAATTCTTCATTGAAAATATTGGTGGCTGACCCAAAAATGGTCAAACGATTTCTGATTAATTCATACTTCATTATTGCATTAAGCAATCTGTAGGCATCCAGTTTTACTAACTGTGATGGGAAACTAAAAGCATCTATTCTAGAACTTAAATACTGATAATTGATTCCTGCAAAAAATCGATCTGTAAACTGATAGTTCACAGCTGCATTCACTTTATGCTTTGAATTTAGTCGTTGCAACGGTTGGTCTAATTCATTAAAAGTATAATTGGCATTGACTGTTAATTTTGAAGTAACATCAACTATAACTGCTGTTTCTATACCTTTAGCTTTGTTCTTCCCATCGATGTTATAATAAATATAACTGGCATCAACATCAATAGCCTTTTTTTCTTCTCTCAAAAAGGCAACAGAATTTAGCGTTATTTTTTTATTCCATAATTTCACTTCAAAACCTGCTTCTATGGTACTATTTTCTTCGGGCTCTAAATTGATATTACCTGAATAAGCATCATATAATTGATACAAACTTGGCGTGATATAAGCAGTTGAATACGAAGCCAATATTCTGATTGGCGTTTTTTCTCCAAACGAATACGACGGATTGAAATTATAAACCAAATGATTTTTATAAACACTATGATTATTCATTCGCAAGCCAGCATTTAAGTTAAAACCAAAAGTAGAATTGTAAACCACCGTTGTGTAAGGATCAACAATGGCAAACTTGGCTTTTTCATTATCAATTGTTCCAAATGCTGAATCAAAATTCATTTCACTAAACTGATATTGTGTACCTAACAACGCAAAAAACTGCTTTGAAAAACTATATTTATTGAACGCATCTACATTTACATTTTTAGATTTATATTCAAATTCAGAACCAAAAACAAATAAATTTCGTTTACTACTTGATGCACCTGAATTAAGTACAAATTCTCCTTTATTGTATTTGTATTTTGATAAAACTCCAGCTCTAAACTGTTCTGTTTTGCCTTGATTATCAAAACTATCCGATGATGTAACACCATTATAAGAATCATCAAACGCATTTTTCAATCGATCGTAATTACCAAAAAAATCCAATCGCAATTTTGAAGTTACTGCTACACCAATTTTTTGATTGATGGCAATCCTTGAAAAACGATCTTGCTCATAATTTTCACCTTGAGCCTCTGACATTCCACTGATTTCGGTACTATTCAAACTGGTCAAATAATCAATGGTGTGGTATTTTCCATTAAATGACAATCCTTGATTAAAATCTTGCCCGTTGTATTTGTGATTATCCGCTGTATTATTCGAACCCATATTCACATAGGCGTTTCCTTGTAGAACTTTTTTGGAAGCTTTTTTCAAGGTAATATTAATCACTCCTGTTGCTGCTCCAGTTCCGTAAAGCGTGCTGGATGCGCCTTTCATAATTTCGATACTTTCCACTTGGTCAACGGGTAATAATCGTAAATCATATTCCATCGAAATTCCCGAAGCATCGGTTACAGGAATTCCGTCAATCACAATCAAAACCTGACGATTTCTTCCGCCACGAAGGTAATACCCCAAGTTTTTTCCGCTAGCCGATTGATTTCCGTTAATTTCAACTCCAGCGACTTGTGATAAAACAGTAGCTAAACTTTGCCCTGATTTTTTTTTGAGTTCTTGTTGTGAAATAACGGTAATTACTTTTCCCGATTTTTCTTTGCTTTGAGCAAATTTGGTGTCGGAAACTACCACTTCTTTTAACTGATTTACTTTGGTTGAATCTTGTTCTTGTGCCAAAACACACGTTGTAATCAATGCAAAAATTGCACTGAATTGAATGAATTTTGTGTTCATTTTTAGTTACTACTAATTTAGCAATATTGGGAGAAAAGTATAGAATTTACCATACCCAAACCTTTTGTCCCGAAAGTTTGTTACTCGATGAATGAGGCAGGTCTCCTGGCTTGCGTCTTGTTGTTTACCTTCTCATTCGCCGAGGCGAACAATGGTTTTGTAGATAACAACAAGCTTTCTAGCTTACAGTTGCGGGAACAGCTCGGGATTTTTGATTTCTGAATGTTGATTTTAGATTTCAGATTTTAAATCTGTCCTCATCAATCATAATTCTAGAATCTTCAATCACCCGATTCCCTTTTAATGCGATTTTTAAAAACAAAATCACAACCTTTATTCGGGTGCAAATGTAATTGAATTTATTAGAAACAAAACTTTACTTTTGTAAAAAATAATATTAAATGAAAGTCATTTTTAAATTGACACTTCTACTTTTTGTTTTAACCACTTGCATCCAATGCAAACAAAACAAATCCTCTTTTAAAGAAAAGTCAAGTGACACAAGCCAAATCCAATATGCCAAAGGATTCTCGATTGAGAATTATGATGGCTATTCCATTATAACCGTTAAAAATCCTTGGCCAAAAGCCAACAAAACCTATCGTTACATTCTTAAAGAAAAAAATGGAATTGTTCCCGATAGTTTACAACAAAACCAAATTATTGCTGTGCCAATAAAAAGTATTGTAGTGACTTCTACCACCCATATCCCTTCTTTAGAAATGCTCGATGAAGTGAAATCATTGGTAGCTTTTCCTAATTTAGATTACATTTCTTCGGAAAAAGTACGCGCTAGGATTGACGCAAAAAAAATAAGAGAAATTGGAACCAATCAATCATTGAACACCGAAGTTTTGATTGATTTACAACCCAATGTAATTATTGGTTATGGCATTGACAACAACAATCCAACATTGGATAATTTACAAAAAAGTGGGTTAAAAGTAATGCTCAATGGCGATTGGAATGAAGAAACCCCATTAGGGAAAGCGGAATGGATTAAGTTTTTTGGAGCATTATATGGCAAACAGAAAGAAGCCAACGACATCTTTTCCAAAATCACAACGGACTATTTTAATACTATCGAAATTGCTAAAAAAGCCTTAACCAAACCAACCGTTTTGGCAGGAGATATGTATGAAGATAAATGGTATTTACCTAAAGGTACAAGTTGGGGTTCACAATTATTAAAAGAAGCCAACGCTAATTATTTATGGGCTGAAACAAGAGGGACTGGGAGTTTGTCATTATCCTTTGAAACTGTTTTAGAAAAAGGGCAAAACGCCACAGTTTGGATTACATCGGGACAATTTAGTTCGTTAAAAGCTATGGCCGATTCCAATCCGCATTACCAACAATTCAGTGCTTTTCAGCAAAAAAATGTCTATACTTTTACAAGAAAAAAAGGAGAAAAAGGAGGTGTTTTGTATTACGAATTAGCACCTAATCGTCCGGATATTGTTTTAAAAGATATTGTAAAAATAATGCATCCTGAATTATTGCCCAATTACGAACTTTACTTTTTTGAAAAATTAAAATAGTTTGAAAAACAGAATTACATTCCTCTTTTCCTCCTTGACATTGCTATTGCTATTGACATTGCTATTGAACATTTCATTAGGTCAAGTGGCTATTCCATTGAAAGATGTTTTCAAAAGTTTGTTGGGACAAAATGCCAGTAAAGAAACTTGGGAATACATTATTGTAAATTTTCGATTACCCAAAGCCATAGTGGCAATTTTGGTTGGAATGGGTTTATCTATAAGTGGATTGTTAATGCAAACACTTTTCAGAAATCCATTGGCCGGACCTTATGTTTTGGGACTGAGTTCGGGTTCAAGTTTAGGTGTTGCTTTTGTGATTCTTGGTGCCAGTCTGTTGCCTTCATTTTTATCCAGTATTTTATTGTCGTCCTATGGTATAATTCTATCCTCATGTTTGGGAAGTTTTATGGTTTTGATTATGGTACTAATTGTTTCCAGACGATTGCGAGATACTGCAACCATTTTAATTGTAGGATTGATGTTTAGTAGCTTTACAGGAGCCATTGTTGGAGTATTAACCTATTTCACTTCGGCAGAACAATTACAAAAATATACTTTCTGGTCCATGGGAAGCATTGGTAATGTGTCTTGGCAAAATATTTTAATTTTAACTATAGTTGTTACAATTGGTTTGGCAGTAAGTATTGTTGCTCTAAAACCCTTGGATGCATTACTTTTAGGTGAAAACTATGCGCGTAGTATGGGTTTGAATATATCCAAAGCAAGATACACTATCATTATTGCTACCAGTATTTTAGCGGGAAGCATCACTGCTTTTGCAGGTCCAATTGCTTTTATTGGCCTCGCGGTACCGCATTTATCAAAGCTATTATTTCAAACCAGTAATCATAAAATATTATTTTGGAGTACACTTTTGATTGGGGCTATTATCATGTTGTTTTGTGATATGGTTTCACAATTTCCAGGTTTTGATTTTACGTTGCCAATAAATGCTATAACCTCTATTATTGGTGCACCGATTGTGATTTGGTTAATCGTTAGAAAAAAGAGTATTCGTTAATTTTTAAACACATAGAAACATAGTTTTTTTTTAAATTATTTATAAATGATTACACAAAAATATCTTGATGAATTAACGTATGAAGTGATTGGTTCCGCTATAGAGGTTCATAAAACCATGGGGCGAGGTTTGTTAGAAAATGTATACCATATGTGTTTAAAAGAAGAGTTGTTACATAGAAAAATAAATTTTTTGACAGAGATGAAAGTACCTCTTCTTTATAAAGATAAAGAATTACATATTGATTTTAGATGCGATTTATTTATAGAAAACTGTTTAGTGGTTGAATTAAAATCTGTTTTATTGTTGAACCCTATCTTTGAAGCGCAGCTTCAAACCTACATGAAACTATTAAAAGCACCTAAAGGAATAATTATTAATTTTAATTGTTCAAATATTTTTAAAGAAGGTCAAAAAACTATTGTAAATGACTATTTTAGAAACTTGCCATCCGAATAAAAGCTATGTAACTATGTGTTAAAAAAAATGAGTAGTAATAATAACATCCTTTCCACTTCAAATTTATCCATTGGTTACACTACCAAGAAGGAGAAAATGGTTATTACTGAAAACCTCAATCTAAATTTTGAAGCTGGGAAACTCATTGCTTTAATTGGCGCTAATGGAATTGGAAAATCTACTTTATTACGAACAATAACAGGTATACAAAAACCTTTAAGTGGCACTATAACTTTACATGAAAAAGATATTCATTTGTATGACTCATTAGCATTGGCACAAAATCTAAGTTTGGTTTTAACAGATAAATTGCCACCAAGTAATTTAACTGTTTTTGAACTTATTGCTCTTGGAAGACAACCTTATACGAACTGGATTGGAAAATTATCCGATGAAGATTTACTGCAAATTAATCATGCGATGGAGCTAACACAAATTACACATTTGTCAAGTAAAAAGCATCACGAAATCAGCGATGGGCAATTACAAAAAGTATTAATTGCTCGAGCATTGGCACAAAATACGCCATTAATAATTTTAGACGAACCAACCACCCATTTGGATCTGTTTCACAAAGTTGGCGTATTTAAATTATTGAAGAAACTTGCGAAAGAAAACAATAAATGTATTTTATTTTCCACTCATGATATTGATTTGGCGATTCAATTAGCCGATGAAATGATAGTCATGACTGAAGAAAATGTAATTCAAGACCAACCTTGTAATTTAATATCCAAAGGTGTTTTTAATGCTCTTTTTAAAGATGATTCTATTATTTTTGATGGAGAAAAAGGGAAGTTTGTTATTTCTTAACTGCAAAGAAGGCAAAGTTTTTTTTGCAAAAAGTGCTAAACTGATTATTGAGCACTGCTCACTGCCAACTGCCTCTTCGCTTCGCCAACAACAAAAGCGACGGAATTAGCAATATTATAACTTCGTATTAAATTAGACATTGGAATGGTCAAATGATTTTCGAATAGTCCTAAAACCTCAGTACTTAAACCCACACTTTCTTTACCAAAAACCAGCCAATCACCATCTTGAAACTCGGCTGCATAAATGGATTTTGTCGCATGAGAACTCATTAAAAAAACCCTTGATTTATCTTGAATTTGTTCCATCCATTCGGCTACATTTTGATATTGATGCCAATCCAAATGCACCCAATAGTCCAAACCAGAGCGTTTTAAATTAGTATCGGTGATTTTAAATCCAAAAGGATGAATTAAGTGTAAGCGACTTTCAGTTCCCACACATAAACGACCAATATTTCCAGTATTGTTAGGGATTTCGGGTTCAACTAAAACGATATTGAGCATTTTTGGATTATTAGAGTATTAGACATCAAAATTATCAATTTCGATAACCTCGCCAGCTTTTAGATTTTGCAAATGTAGGTTTCCTACTCGGATTCTAACCAATCGCAAAGTAGGATAACCAACTGCAGAAGTCATTTTACGCACTTGACGAAATTTACCTTCCCTAATGGTTATGGACAACCAGGAAGTTGGACCATGCCGTTCATCTCGAATTTTTTTGCCTCGTTCTCCAAATTCTGGAACCGTATTTAAAATGGAAGCCTTGCATTTTTTGGTGGTATATTTTTTTCCGTCAAAACCAATTTCCACTCCTTCTTTTACTTTTTCAATTGCTTCTTGATTGATAATTCCATCCACTTGAACATAGTATTCTTTTTCTACTTTTTTACTACGCACCAATTCACTCATTATTCCATCGGTAGTCAACAGCAGTAAACCTTCGGAATCTTCATCCAATCGCCCTATTGCCATGGTGTTTGGAGGGAAATCATACAACGCTCCAAGTAACTTTTTTTTGCGTTTTAGTTCATAGACAAACTGACTTAAAAAGCCATAAGGTTTGTGAATTAGAAAGTGACGATGATCCATTCTTTTAATTTTTGTAAAAATAAAAAAGACTGCAAAAAATTGTCTGCAGTCTTACCATTTTTATGAAACGTAATTATTGTCTACTTTGAACATAATCCGAAAGTTCATCAACATTGCTACTGAAATTAAAAATTTCATTTAGTTTGAAATAATTTTTTTTCTCAATACAAAAGTCATAAGCATATTTTGCAAAATCGAGTTTATTATCTTCAAAATTAAAGGTATTTGCAATTTGAATAATTTGATCTACATTCAAACAATTAGCGGTGATAACTTGCTTATCTGTTTTCAAACGAGTGTCTTCAAAACTTTGATTTTTGATTGTTGCTAATGCGGCGTTAAAATTCCCTGGCGACATGCATGAATTGCCATTGCATCCGTGAATTGGTTCATCATAATGAACCGCGGTATTTCCTGAATGAGTTGTTGTAGTTGTTGTTTCTGTTATAACTCCACCACCCATAGAATCATTGATAGAAATCCCCATATTAATGCCACCAACATTTACCCCTACACCCACATTGACTCCATCAGTTTGTGTAGTTGTTGTAGTTGTAGTTTGAGAAACACCTCCAACTTGTTGAACAATTACAGGTCTTGGTTGACCATAATGAATAACATGCACGTTTGAAGCTGGAACAAAACCTGGATTAACAGGAATTGATGAATAATAATTCATCTTCATTTTAGTTTTACTGTTTTTATCTCTTTTGATTTTATAGGTAACATCCGAAAAAATTCCATCAACATCGGTTAACATTAAATTATTTTTTGAAATGTCAGCTAAAGTTTGATCAGCAAACTTAACTTTGGCATTATAATAAGGTTGATTTAAATCTTCAACCCTCAGATTTGTTTGAGGCTCATCATTAATAATTTCTCCATTAAGGATAAGCGTAAAACGATCTCCATCTTCCGAAAAAATGGTTAAATGGCCAACTGGACCAATCTGTGCGTTAGCAATAAATGTTATTAAAAACAGTCCAACTAAAGTGATTTTTTTTATCATACTATTTAGAATTTAATTTTTTTCAAATATAGTTTTTTTTTGAAATACAAAAAATCGTAGCAAAAAATGATGCCGTTATTTACAACAAAAACTATATTTCTTTAATTTATTTTATAAGGAATATGTATCTTTAAACTTTTAAAATTTATCTCAATGGATTCAGTTTTTTTTTTATCAGTGACTTTTTTATTTGCTTTAGCCATTGGAGTTTTAATAGGCAAATTAGTGTTTTCAAATAAATCAAATTCAGAGAAAGCTGCCCTCCAAGAAAAAATAAATGGGTTATTACAACAATTAGAACAGCTGAAAAATCAAATGAACCAAATTGTTCAAGAAAGAGAAACTATTAGAACTGAAAAAGAAACGTTAATCATTCAACTTTCAAAAAAAGAGACCGATTTTGAAAATCTTTGGGAACGCAATAAAGAGCAAAAAGGGGAAGTTGAAAAACTACAAGAAAAATTTACCAAAGAATTTGAAAATTTAGCCAATAAAATTCTTGATGAAAAAACTTCAAAGTTCACAGAACAGAATAAAGAAAATCTGAAAAATATTTTAACGCCATTACAAGATAAGATTCAGCTTTTTGAGAAAAAAGTTGAGGACACTCATAAAGAAAGTATTGATTATCATGCTGCACTGCGTCAACAAATTCTTGGTTTACGAGAGATGAATGAGCAAATGAGCAAAGAAACATTGAATTTAACTAAAGCATTAAAAGGCGATAGTAAAATGCAGGGAAATTGGGGTGAATTGATTTTAGAACGTGTTTTAGAAAAATCAGGTTGAGAAAAAGGCCGTGAATATGAAGTACAACAAAGCTTTACCACTGAAGATGGCAATCGTGTTTTTCCTGATGTGGTGATTAATTTACCCGATGGAAAGAAAATGATTGTTGATTCTAAAGTGACTTTAACAGCTTATGAACGTTATATTAATGAAGAAGACGATACTTTAAAATTACAATTTCTTAAGGAGCATGTGCTTTCATTAAAACGTCATGTAGATCAATTGAGTGAAAAAAATTATCATGATTTATACGAGATGGAAAGCCCCGATTTTGTGTTATTATTTATTCCAATTGAATCGGCTTTTGCAATTGCTTTAAACGAAGACACTTCATTGTATAACAAAGCTTTTGAAAAAAATATTGTAATTGTGACCCCATCAACTCTCTTGGCAACATTACGGACTATTGATAGTATGTGGGCCAATCAAAAACAACAAGAAAACGCTTTAGAAATTGCGAGACAAGCTGGTGCATTGTATGATAAATTTGAGGGATTTGTTTCTGATTTAGTGAGAATTGGAAAAAAAATGGATGAAGCCAAAGTGGAATATCAAGGTGCCATGAACAAGCTGGTTGAGGGTAAAGGTAATCTTATCAATAGTGTTGAAAAATTAAAAAAAATGGGAGCGAAAGCAAAAAAAGCATTACCTGAAAACATAGTAATAAGGTCTGAAAAAGAGGAGTAAATTCAAGTATATTTCTGTAAAATCCGTTTTTTTTTACATTATCAGCAAATTACTACCTACAACACTACAACTTTTATCATTATCTCTTGTAATTCATTATTAATTTAGTATTTTTGGTCTGAATTTTAAAAAAATTATGAAAAAACAATACCTACTTGCTGCACTTTTGTTCTTAATTTTGACTTTCCAATCATGTTCTGATCAAGACGATGATTACATCCCAGTTTCTCCTGTTGTTGTGGATTTAACCCAAGTTCCCTATGCAAAACTGTCTGATTATCATTTTTTTGAAGGAGCAATGAAAGATCTCAATCCCTCTTTAAATGTAATCCCTTACGAGCCTGCAAGTAGTTTATTTACAGATTATGCTCATAAAAAAAGATTTATTTGGATGCCAACTGATGTTCAAGCAACTTATAATGCAGATAATAAAATTTTAGTTTTTCCTACAGGAACTGTATTGATTAAAAATTTTTATTACACCACTATTCAACCTGAAAATACAACTAAAATAATCGAAACCCGTTTAATGATTCGGCAAGCTACTGGATGGGTATTTGTAGAATACATTTGGAATGATGAACAAACGGATGCCAATTTAGTTACAGGAGATGATTTTACAAACGGCAGTTCACAAGCCATTACTTTCAAAAAAGACAATAACGAAGTTGTTACTATAGATTATAGAATACCATCAGATGCTGAATGTATTGCTTGTCATAAAATAAATGAAATAGCGACACCAATTGGCCTGAAACCTCAAAATCTAAACTATAGCTATGCATATAGTAATGGTAATAAAAATCAATTGCAAAAACTAACTGAGCAAGGTTATCTTGAAAGTTATCCTTCTTCTATAGTATCTACGGTTAACTATACTGACATTACACAACCTTTAGAGTTGAGAATGCGTTCTTATATTGATATAAATTGTGCACATTGCCACCAAGATCAAGGAAGATGTGATTATCGTGCAATACGATTAGGATTTGCCGAAACTTTAGACCCAACCAACATTGGTGTTTGTGTAATTGCTGATGAAACATTAAGCCCAACTTTACAAAAAATTGTTTCCCCAGGTAATTATAGTAAATCAATCATGCGCTATAGAATGAATACTAATGATGAAAGCGAAAGAATGCCATTATTGGGAAGAACAATAGTTCATGAAGAAGGAGTTTCATTAATTGAAGAATGGATTTCATCGTTAACAACAACATGTAATTAAAATTTATCAGAAAAAAACATATTAATTAAATATCCACCATGAAAAAATCTTTACTCTTTTTAATTTTAATTTTTGGCGTTTCTGCCTCATTTGCGCAAGGAAGTTGTAGTACTGCTTTAAATGTTTTAGTAAACACAACAACATCAGCGCCCGCATATACAAATGAAACTGGAACCGCACCTACTGCTATATGTGGTATGACTGGTGGCGTTGGATCAAAAGGAAAATGGTATACCTATACTGCATTAAACTCTTCAACAATTATTATCTCTACTCTTTTACCACAAAACAATAATCAGGATACTCGTGTAATTGTATATTCTGGAAATTGCTTGAGTTTAACCTGTGTAACAGCAAATGATGATTATAACGGAACTAATTCTTCCTATGTTACTTTTCCAGCAACAATAGGATCAACCTACATAATCGCTTTTGACAATAGATATGATTCTAATGCATTTGATTTCACATTAATGGAAGGACCACCTCCAGCAGCAGATAGATTATCTTTTACTTCTCAAGTAGTATCTGGAATTGCTGGTGGTTATAACAATTGTATTGTGGATATGAATGGCGATTATAAAGATGATATTGTTTCTGCAATTAGTACTACCCAAATGGCAATTACCTATCAACAAACCGGAGGTACATTTACTACTTCAACTTATGCAGTTGCTAATACTAGTGTTTTACCTTCATGGAGTGTAGCTGCCGGAGATTATGATAATAATGGTTTTAATGATTTGATTTTTGGTTCAGGATCTGGTGTTGTCTTTTTGAAAGCAAATAGTACTGGTACAGCTTTTACAACTGATAGAAAAACACAATCTTATTTAGTACAACGAACAAACTTTGTTGATATTAATAATGATGGAAAATTAGATGCTTTTGCATGTGATGACAATGCCCCAAATAGATATTATATGAATGATGGTACTCTCTTAAATCACATTCAAGGTGGAATAGGTGATTTTACAACAGGAGGTAACTATGCTTCTCTTTGGAGTGATTTTGACAATGATGGACTTATTGACATGCACTTATCAAAATGTGGTCAAGGTGGTTCAGGTGTAGGTGGAAATATTAACCAATTATTTAAAAATAATGGAAATGGCACCTATACAAATATTGCTGAAGCAGCAAATATGGCTGATCCAGAACAAACTTGGTCCTCAGCAGTAGGTGATTATAACAATGATGGTTGGATGGATGTAATTGTTGGTGTAAATTCAGGATCAAATGGTTATACTAATGTTAAAAGAAACAATGGAAATAACACCTATACAAGCGTTACTGCAGGATCAGGTTATGATACTGTGACTAGTACAGGAAGAGAATATATTGCCGCAGATTTTGATAATGATGGATATCTTGATGTATTAGGCTCAGCCAACAATATTATGTTTGGTGATGGAAATTTCCATTTTGTAGCTAATCCTAACTCCTATGCAATTTCATCAAATGACAGACCAATTGGTGATTTAAATAATGATGGTTTTTTAGACATTCAAAATGGAACTTCTGTTTTACTAAATAATGGAAATACTAATAAATGGATAACCATAAATTTACAAGGTGTTCAAAGCAATAGAAATGGAATTGGAGCAAGAGTTGAGATTTATGGTGCATGGGGAAAACAAATTAGAGACGTACAGAGCGGAACTGGTTTTCAAAACATGAGTACAATAAATACACACTTTGGAATCGGACAGGCAACTGCTATTACTCAAGTTATTATTAGATGGCCGTCAGGAGTAGTTGATTCCATTTTAAATCCTGCAATTAATCAATCTCTATTAGTTGTTGAAAATTCTTCTCCACTTGAAAATGCAAGTTTTACTAGTTCTGAATTTAGTCTATATCCTAACCCAGCAAAAGATGTTTTAAATATTAAAACAAATGAAAATATTACTATAAAATCAGCGCAAGTTTACGATATAACTGGAAAATTAATTATTAATTCTTCTTTATCAAACCCAAATATAAATGTTGAAAAATTAAGTAGCGGTACCTACATATTAGTTTTAAAAGATGCATCAGGAAAAGACTATTCTCAAAAATTTATAAAAGAATAAGCAAAATATTTTTTTGAATAAAACCATTTAATTTATTCAAGAATTAACCATAATAAATTAGACAACTAAAAAATTGTCTCTAAAAAATAAAGTTTTAATAAAACAATATTATAAATGGAGGGGAATTTAATTTTAAGTTGTCTAATTTATATTTAAAACCTAAGTTAAAATTATGAAAAAAAATAAAGTGTTAAGTACACTAATCTTTTTTTTATTTTTCACATTATGCCTCGTTTCTTGTTCCAATCAAGATGAAGAGTATGTTCCTGTGTCTCCAGTTATAGTAGATTTAACTCAAGTTCCTTATGCAAAACTATCGGATTATAAATTTTTCGAAGGAGACTTAAAGTTGCAGAATCCTTCATTAAATGTTATCCCTTTTGAACCTGCGAGTTCATTATTTACTGATTATGCGCATAAGAAAAGATTTGTTTGGATGCCTATCGGTACTTCTGCAAACTATGACAGTGATATTAAAGTCTTAAATTTACCTGTTGGTGCTGCCTTGATAAAAACTTTTTATTATGAAAATGTCCAAAACATTACTCCAATTGGTGGCTCTCGCATTATTGAAACTAGAATAATGATTAGAAAAGAAACAGGATGGATTTTTGCAGATTATATTTGGAATGAAGATCAAACCGAAGCTTTTTTAGATTTGGAAGGAAGTTACACCGACATTTCATGGAAAGATGAAAATAATGTGATCAAACAGACTAATTATAGAATTCCAAACACAGTTCAATGTATAACGTGCCATAAAGCAAAAGAAATTATTGGCGGAACAGAACAAAACGTTTTTGTTCCCATTGGGATAAAACCTCAAAACCTAAATTTTAATTATAATTATGGTTCCGAAACAAAAAACCAATTAACAAAATGGATTGAGCTAGGATATTTAGATAATAATTTTACTTTTCCAACTCAAGCCAATACGGTTATTAACTATAACGACACTTCAAAATCAATTTCATTAAGAGCACGCTCTTATGTTGATATCAATTGTGCTCATTGTCATCAAAATGATAGACATTGTGACTATAGACCTATGCGATTTTCATTTAGTGAAACCGGGAATTCAAATGGCTTAACCAATATGGGCGTTTGTGTTCCAACATCGGACATTCAAGATTTTCCTGCTGGATTGAGTAAAGTTGTAGCTCCAGGAAAAATTGAAAAATCCATGATGTATTATAGAATTAATACTACCAATGAAAGTTACCGAATGCCATTACATGGAAGAACAATAATACATGATGAAGGTGTGGCTTTAATAAAAGATTGGATAAATACATTAGATCCTTGTAATTAAAAAGAAAAACAATAACCAATTAATAAAACTAAAAAAATGAAAAAAATTACCCTATTACTAATGTTTTGTTTTGTAATTCAGTTTACAAATGCACAAAACACTTGTGCAACCGCCACACCTTTAACAACAGCTGGATTGTATGTTGTAACAACTGTAGATGGCACACAAGTACCAAATCCATCTTGTATAACTGATCCGGATGCAAATCCTACAAAAGCAGAATGGTATGCTTATACACCGACATCAAATTACAATGTTACAGTTACATCTGACATTGACCAAAACAATCCAAGAATTGACACACGTGTACATGTATATACTGGGAATTGTGCTAGTTTATCCTGCTTAGCAGGAGATGATGATAGTGGTTTAAACTACTCCTCTATTGTTAGTTTTTATGTAACAGCTGGCACAACGTATTATATTGCATGGGATAATAGATGGTCCGCTAGTGGATTTACATTTCAATTAACTCAATCTACTGTAGTTGGTCCTCCAGCGATAACATATAATTCTCAAAACATCGCTACAATAAACAGTTCTTATAATATTTGCATTGCAGATATGAATGGTGACCATAAAGATGATTTAGTTGGTATTAATACAAATAGTATAAAAGTACATTATCAGGGTGTTGGTGGTGCATTTACAATTGCCAATATTCCTGTAACAGGAACAGGAACTAGTCAAATGCCAACATGGAGTATGGCGGCTGGAGATTATAATAGAGACGGTTTTAATGATTTAATATTAGGAAGCGGGCAAGCGCTTTCTGTATGGACATCAAACAATACAGGTACTGCTTATACAAGTTTTAATCCTGGCAATTATATCTTCTGTCAAAGAACTAATTTTGCTGACCTTAATAATGATGGTAATTTAGATGTGTTTTCTTGTCATGATGTGGCTCCAAATTGTTATTATTTAAATGATGGTGCAGGAAATTTAACGTTCTATCAATCAACGGTTACACCTGGGGCATTTAGTATTGGTGCTATCGGAGGTAATTATTCAACTTTGTTTACAGATTTTGATAATGATGGTGATACTGATGTTTTTATTTCTAAATGCTCTGGACCACCATGTGAATTACATAGAAACGATGGTAATGGAGTTTATACCGACATATCCGCTTTAGCGCAAATCAATGTTACACCAATCCAAACATGGTCTTCTGGTGTTGCTGATTTTGATAATGATGGTGATATGGACGTAATTATAACAGCAAGTTCAGGTTCACACAAATATTTTAGAAACAATTTAGACACTACCAACAGCGTCGAAGAAGCATTTACCAATATTACTGCTGGTTCAGGTTGGGATACAAATACTTCTACAAACATTGATAACGTTGCCTATGATTTTGACAATAATGGATTCGTCGATGTTTTAGGTGGTGGAAGCAAAATTATGTTTAATAATGGCAATAGTACTTTTACTCCTGTAAGCTATAGCGGTATGACCATTGGTGCAATTGGAGATTTAAACAGTGATGGTTTCCTAGATATTTTAAATGGAAGTACTGTTCGTTATGCCGTTCCAAATACTAACAACTGGATTTCTGTTGCTTTAAATGGTTTACAAAGTAATAGTAATGGAATTGGTGCTAGAATTGAAATTTATGGTGCTTGGGGTAAGCAAATTAGAGATATTAGAAGTGGTGAAGGATTTAGATATATGAGTACTATGACTGGACACTTTGGAATAGGACAAGCTACAGCAATAACTCAATTAATTATTAGATGGCCATCAGGTATTGTAGATACCTTAAATAATCCTAGCATAAATCAAAATTTAATAATTTCTGAAGGTTCAACATTAGCAGTGGGTAGTTTTGCAAATAACGGATTTAGTTTATACCCAAATCCAGTAAATAATGTTTTGAATATTGTAAGTAAAGCTGATATTGTTATGAAATCAGCACAAGTATTTGATTTAACTGGAAGATTAATTATTAAGGCGGAACTTATCAATCCAACAATAAACGTAGATATTCTTTCTAATGGAACCTATATCATAGTTCTAAAAGATGATGCTGGAAAAGATTACTCTCAAAAATTTATAAAAGAATAACTGAAGGAATTGAGATTGATTCTAATTTCACTGTAAAAACAGATGATTTTAATATCGAAATTACAAGTGTAGTAAGTAAAAAATTGTCAAAAAAAGTCATTATTAGTCTTGATTTTTTATTAAAATAATACACTATTTAAAATAAAAATTAACTTCAATTGTATTTTCCAAGTATAATTGAAGTTTTATTTTTAGCACCTTTCAAAAAAGCTTTTAATGAAAAACCTATCAAAAATTTTTTATTTTTTTTTACTAAATATCTCTATAGTTTCCGCTCAAAAAAATATTGATCCAACTTCGGAAGATATTCAATTGGCTAAAAAAATTAGAGAACAATATTCCAAAGATGATGTTGCTATCGTTGAAAGCAACGAATACATAACATTTGGCTTAAATAAAAACGATAGTAAAGTAACGGTTAATAATTCTATTAAAGAATTGTTGATGAATGTAAATCATAGAGCTGACATTCAAAAATATGAATTTTACGATAGCGAATCTAAAATCGAAACCTTCAATTTAAAATACCGAAACGAGAAAAATACGAATTTTTATATTGTTGACGAATTTTATAAAGACAAGGATTTGTTTTATAACGATGCACGAGTGAAACACATGGAGGTTGACTTCCCAGTTCAAGGCTATACTTATAATTTTGAATTGGAAAAAAAATATGAAGATGTCAAATATTTTACATCCATTTATTTTAATGATGAATTTCCTGTAATCAAAAAACAAGTTAGCATTACTGTTCCTGAATGGCTTACCCTTGAATTAAAAGAATTCAATTTTGAAGGGAATACAATTGAAAAAACCCAAACAAAAGATTCTAAAAATAACATCACCTATACTTTTACAGTTAAAAATGTTCCAAGTTTTTTTAAAGATGAAAATGCTCCAGGTAAAAGTTATTTGTATCCACATATTCTCTTAATAGCAAAATCTTTTAAAGCAAAAGGAAAAGAAACTTCTCTTTTTAATTCGGCAGCAGATTTATATAAATGGTATAAATCACTAGTAGATTTAATGAAAGACAATATCTCTGTAATGAAAGAGAAAGTAAAAGAACTTACTGAAAATGCTAAAACAGATGAAGAAAAAATAAAAAACATCTACTATTGGGTTCAAGATAACATACGTTATATTGCTTTTGAAGATGGTATTGCAGGCTTCAAACCAGACGAATCCAATCATGTTTTTGAAAATCGATATGGCGATTGTAAAGGCATGGCTAACCTTATCAAACAAATGCTAAAATTAGCGGGCTTTGATGCTCGATTAACTTGGATAGGAACCAAACATATTGCCTACGATTATACTACTCCATCTTTATCGGTTGATAATCACATGATTTGCACTTTGTTTTTGAAAGGTAAAAAGTATTTTTTAGATGGTACAGAAAAATACAACTCTTTTGGCGAATATGCTGAAAGAATTCAAAATAAAGAAGTAATGATTGAGGATGGCGATAAATTTATCATTGATAAAATTCCTAAAAAACCAAGCGAAACAAATAAGGAAATTTATAAAGCCAATCTTTCTCTAGAAAATGAAAAAATAATAGGAAAATGTTCTAATAGTTTTCTCGGTGAAAGCCGTGCGCAATTTTTATACATATACAATTCATTTGAAACTGATAAAAGGCAAACACGATTAGAAAACTATTTGTCAAAAAATGATAAAAATATTCAGGTAAACAACCTAAAAAATTCCGATTTAAAAAACAGAGATATTGAACTTAATTTCAATTACGATATAGTTTTAAACAATAAAGTTTCCCGTTTTGATAATGATATTTATATTGATCTTGAATATCTCAACAATTTCAAAAATTTTGAATTAAAAGATAGAAAAACCGATTACGAATTTGATTTTAAAAAAAATTACGAATCCAATATTACACTTTCTATTCCCTCAGGTTATAAAGTAACAAAACTACCAGACGATTTAATTGTCAAAGAAAACAATTACGATGTTGTAATCACTTTTGAGCAAAATGGCAATGAAATTATTTACAAGAAATTATTTAATTTTAAAAATGGTGTAATTAAAATGGGAGACATCATAAAATGGAATGAATTTGTTAAAAATTTAAACACCCTTTACAATCAACAAATCACACTTACAAAACAATAAAAATCTGATGAAAAAAATACTATTATTCGTTTTTTTAACACTTAGTACACTGTCCTTTTCACAAAATAAAGCCGAAATTAAAGAGTTTTTTTGGGGCAAATCAGACCAATATAGCAAAGCCAATTCTGTTCCCGATAAATGGAAAGAGGAATCGGCAGTGGTTATTTATAAAAATGAATATTACAATTTTCATAAATTCGGAAAAAGTGTAACCTATTCCTCTGCGATTAGAAAGAGGATTAAACTATTAGACCAAGCGGCCGTTACCGAGTTTTCTGAATTTTCATTTAATGAAAGATTTCAAACCAACAAAGGATATTCATGGAAAAGTGGTAGTACAAGCATCGGTGTTAAAGTTATAAAACCTAGTGGTAAAGAAATAGATATTGATGTCGATAAAGACGCAAAAAAAATTGATGCTGAGAAAAAAATTGCCATACCAAATCTAGAAATTGGCGATATTATTGATTTTTATTACTATAGTATTGAACCTTTTAAATCCTATTTTGAAGTCGGTTTTGAACCAATAGAAACACCACTTGGCGATGTTTACCCAACTATGGATATGAAACTACAATTTGAAACCGAAAATGATTTCTTCATCAATTTCAACACCTATAATGGAGCACCCGAATTTAAAGAAGTTTATAATAAAGGAGGAGAAAGAAAATACGAATTAGTAGCAAAAGATATAGCTAAAAATGATTTTCCACGTTGGTTTTATCCCTTAGTGGAATTACCATGTTATAAATTCCAAGTCTATTTTGCTCGTTCATCAAAATTTGAAAATCAAGCGAAAGCATTCCTTTCCGAAAAAGAAAGTGTTATTAAAAAAACGGTTTCTAAAGATGATGTACTTAACTACTACAACACCATTTTTACACCCGATGGTGATTTGAGTGATATTAAAGATTTTTTAAAGGATAAAACTTTTAAAAATGATGAAGAAAAAATTAGAGAAGTATATTATTTTACTCGACATGCCTATTTTACACAGTATTTTGAAGCATTTATTATAGATGACGCCAAAATATTTTACCCTTATGAATATTACAAAAACCCAGTATTCCTAAGAACTGAAGTGAGTTTCATCAAACATTTCATGGCTTATTTAAAATACAGCAAAATTGATTATGACATCATTATTGGAACCAGTAGATTTAATGGATCTATAAAAGATTTGTTAATTCAAAAAAATGTAACCCTACTGTTGAAAGTAAACACAGCAAAACCAATTTATTTAGAATACTTTTCACCATTTACAAGTGCCGATCAATTCGATTATAATCTTGAGAATACCGATGCTTATGCACTACAAATCTCAAAAGGAAAAAAAGTTGTTGATGCCGAAACCATTAAATTACCTTCAAGTACTTCAAAAGATAATATAACAAAAAACGTGTCGAATATAGTTCTATCAGAAGACTTTTCAAACTTTAAAGTAAAAAGAGAATCCTCTTTCTTTGGGCATTTTAAAGATAGCGAACAAAGTGATAAACTTGAGTTTTACGATTATGTAAATGAAGATTATACAAAATATGGCACAGAACCTTTATTGGATAAAATAAAAAACAAGAAAAAACAAACACAATACCGAAACGAATTTAATGCATTAATCAACAAATCAAAAGACAAACAAAAAGAGAGCTTTAAGAAAGTAATCTCCAATGAGTTTGATTTTGAAATTGAGGAACACCAATTAACAATTAAAAATACTGGTAGATTTGGCCGAAATAATCCTATGCAGTATGAAGAAGAATTTACTATAAAAAATAATTTAATTAAAAAAGCGGGAGAAAATTATTTAATTGAAATCGGTAAATTTCTAACTTCGCAATTGGAATTAGATAAAAAAGAAAAAGAACGAAAAAACAATGTTTACTTAACTTTTCCTAGGTCATTCGAAAACGAAATAATTCTTGAAATTCCCAACGGATACACAATATCAGGATTAGAAAAACTAAATAAAAAAGTTGAAAACGAAACGGGAGGTTTTACAAGTATAGCTACAATTGTTGGGAATAAATTAGTTGTCAAAACAACAAAAGAGTATAAAAACTATTTTGAACCTAATAGTAATTGGAACAAAATGTCCCTGTTTCTAGATGAAGCATTTCAATTTACTCAAGAAAAAGTTCTCCTAAAAAAGAAATAAATTAGAAATAGTAGAAAAGCAAAAAATTATCTTAGGACAATATCTTTAACAACATCTTTACGAAGTTCTTCGTTAATCATGATGATAATTTTTTGCTTCCCATAACTCAATTCTTCCCGCAATACTGCCGAAGTTAATGAGACATATAAAGTGCTTCCTTTCAAAACAACTTCTTTAGTATAGCTATTTACACCATTTCCCATCAAAGATTTCCACGCCGCTTCTACATCAATCTTATTCATACCAGCTTGTAGTTTATTTTTTTCCATAAACTCTTTCAGTACATCACTAATGGAACTTTCGTTACTTACTCTTTTTGCCATTATTTGAATGAAAATGGTTTGAATTTTTTATAGGTATAGGTAGTATTTTCTTTGTTCTTTAAAATCAGTGTTGAGTCAGCAATTTCAATGATCTCCTCTTGCCACTTATTGTTATCTACATGGTATTCAATAAAAAAAGTGTTTTTTATCTCATTAACTTTAATTGATTCTTTAATCCCATTGGTTAAAAATTTACCATCAAACTGAGGCATCACTTTCTGACGGTAACCCATGTTATTTTTAATTTCAAAATAATCAATAGTCTCGTTGACTTTATACTCTTTTATTTCGCCTGTAGTCATTTTTACTTGTTTGATTTCCCAATAACCATTCAATTTAGCAATATCCGCTATAGTAACTTTTGAAGTACACGAAAATGCTAAAAAAACAACAAACCCGAAAACTAATTTTTTCATTATTTTTTTATTTAATACAACACAAATTTAATTTTAAAATCAATATGATTACTATGAAACAAAATTATTGTATTAACTATTAAACTATTTTATACTTTTATTGTCTTACAACGAAAACTTGCAAAAATGAAAAAAAATAGTATCATTTTCTTAGTAGTACTTTTTACCTTTTTATCTTGCTCTAAAGATGATAATGGCTCTACACCTGTTTTGCCAACAATTACCACAAATTCAATCTCAGACATTGCTTTTACCACTGCAATTAGTGGAGGAAACATAACTAATGATGGTGGCGCTACAGTAACATCTAGAGGAATTTGTTGGAGTACATCACCCAATCCGACAGTTACAAATACAACTTCTGGAAATGGCGATGGCGTAGGTATTTTTAATTCTTCCCTAAACGGACTTATTGAAAACACCACCTATTATGTTAGAGCTTTTGCAGTAAACAGCGCAGGAACAGCCTATGGAAACGAACTAAGTTTTACTACAAACGAAACGATGTATTTTCCACCCAATGATGGAAGTTCCACTTGGACAACCAAAAGCATTGCAGATTTAGGTTGGAATCAATCCTCAGTGCAACCTCTCTTAGATTATTTAGATTTAAAACATACAAAATCATTTATTATATTAGTAAATGGAAGAATTGTGATGGAAAATTATTTCAATGGTCACACTGCAACTACGCTTTGGCAATGGAATAGTGCGGGAAAAACATTGACTTCTACAATTACAGGAATAGCTCAACAGGAAGGGCTCATAAATATTAATAATAAAGTTTCTGATTATCTTGGAACGGGTTGGACAAGTGCTCCACTTGCTAAAGAAAATTTAATTCTTTGCAAAAACTTATTGAGTATGAATTCCGGATTAGATGATACCTTAGGAGATGATGTATCACCTTCAAATCTTCAATACATTGCAGATGCTGGTTCACGTTGGGCTTATCACAATGTGTACGTAAAATTACAAGATGTTGTTGAACAAGCAAGTGGACAAACGTGGAATGCTTATTTTAATGCCAAACTAAGAAATAAAATTGGTATGAGTACTAACGGATTATGGTATAATGCAACAGGAGCAAACTTTGGGTTAAGACTTTATTATAGCAATACAAGAAGTATGGCTCGTTTTGGACTTTTAGCATTAAATAAAGGAAAGTGGAATTCAGATGTTATAATAAATGAAGCCTATCTTAATCAAGCATCAAATACTTCACAATCAATCAATCAAGCCTATGGATATTTATGGTGGTTGAATGGAAAGACAAGTTATCATTTACCTCAGACGCAATTACAGTTTAACGGAAGTTTAATTGCAACCGGACCAAGCGACATGTTTATGGCATTAGGTAAAGACGACCAAAAAATTTATGTGATTCCAAGTAAAAAAATGGTTGTTATACGAATGGGAGAGGCTGCAGACAGTTCCAACTTAGCCTTATCGAATTTTGATGAAACTTTATGGACAAAGATTAGTGCTTTGTATCAATAAAGGATTTATTTTTTTTTGAATATACGAGTCACAGCATAAACAAACAATATAAAGGATATTATTCGCAAACCCAGAAAAATACTAGGTAAAGGTTTTTCAATGAAATAAGAAATTATTGAAATTCCAATACTAATTCCTATTAATTTTAATGGGGATCCTTCTCTAAAAAAAGATATAACTTTATTCATAATTTTTTAATTATTTAAAAAACGAATCTACAAACTCATATTTATTAAAGACTTGCAAATCTTCAATAGTCTCGCCTACTCCAATATATTTAACGGGTATTTGAAATTGATCTGAAATACCTATTACAACGCCACCTTTTGCAGTTCCATCTAATTTTGTAATGGCAAGACAAGTAACATCAGTAGCAACCGTAAATTGTTTGGCTTGTTCAAAAGCATTTTGACCCGTTGAACCATCAAGTACTAATAATACATCGTGAGGCGCATCGGAAATTACTTTTTGCATAACACGATTGATTTTGGTTAATTCATTCATTAAACCAACTTTGTTGTGTAATCTACCTGCGGTATCAATAATAACAACATCGGCATCTTGTGCAACAGCACTTTGTATAGTATCAAATGCTACAGAAGCAGGATCACTTCCCATTTGTTGTTTTACCAATGGCACGCCTACTCTATCAGCCCATACTTGTAATTGATCGATGGCTGCTGCACGAAAAGTATCTGCAGCACCAAGAACAACGTTGTGTCCCGCTTTTTTAAATTGATAGGCTAATTTACCAATAGTAGTAGTTTTTCCAACGCCATTTACACCAACAACCATTATTACATATGGCTTTTTATTAGCAGGAATGGTAAACTCTATTTCTTCTCCTGATTTGGTTTCTGAAAGTAAACCTGCAATTTCATCACGAAGTATTTGATTGAGTTCGTCTGTCCCAAGGTATTTATCATTGGCAACACGGGTTTCAATTCGCTCGATAATTTTTAAGGTAGTATTTACTCCAACATCAGACGAAACCAATATTTCTTCTAGATTATCTAAAACCTCAGCATCAACTTTTGATTTACCAGCAACGGCTTTGGTTAATTTAGAAAAGAAACTTGTTTTTGATTTTTCAAGCCCTTTATCTAGGGTTTGTTTTGCTTCTTCGGTTATCCCTGTTTCTTTTTTTTCGGATGAAAATATTCTTTTAAAAAAACTCATTTCAATTAAGTATTAAACCCTTCAAGGGTACATTTATCATTAGGTTGTAACCTAGCAATTCAAAACTTGGACACTCGAGCGATAGCGAACAAGCGAAGCAAATATAAAAATAAAAAAGCTACTTTCTAATAGAAAGTAGCTTTGATATATTTTTGAGTACAAATTATTTCTTTTTCAAGAAAGTATCAACTTCTTCAGGAGTCATAATGCTTTCTACAAAAGTGTAAGCTCCAGTTTTTGGAGATCTTACCATTTTAATAGCTTTTGATAATCTTTTTGAAGCTGTTTGTAATGTTGCTACGGTTTTCTTTGCCATGATTAATGTGTATTTTAATTTTAATTAATCTCTAAATGTAACCATTAGAGTTTTTTAAAATCTCTAATTATTTAATTTCTTTATGAACTGTCATTCTCTTTAAGATTGGATTAAATTTTTTAATCTCTAATCTGTCTGGAGTATTTTTTTTATTTTTGGTAGATATGTATCTAGAAGTTCCTGGAAGACCAGTTCCTTTGTGCTCCGTACATTCTAAAATTACTTGTATTCTATTACCTTTCTTTGCCATCTTGCTTTATTTATTGTCCCTAAATGAGGGATAATTATTTTATGAATCCGTTAGTTTGTGCTTTTTTCAAAACAGCAGCTAATCCATTTTTATTGATTGTTTTAATTGTAGATGCAGCTACTCTTAGAGTAATCCATCTGTCTTCTTCAGCAAGAAAGAAACGTTTTTTTACTAAGTTAACAGAAAATTTTCTCTTAGTTTTATTCATAGCATGAGAAACATTGTTTCCCACCATCGCTCTTTTACC
>CALQAH020000023.1 GCA_943328505.2 Rhizobium sp. Q54
CTATTAACAATGATAGAAAAGTAGATGGAAGAGACTTTTTATTATTTCTAGAAAAACAGCAAAAATCGGGTGTTAAATTAAAACCCATTGCTAAATTAGTGGATTTGCAGTACGAGAAATTTTTAGACGAACAATTAAATAGTTATTATGATGATAACTTAGAAAAAGAATTTCCTGATTTTGCCAATATAATTGATGAATATAGAGACGGTTTATTGCTTTTTGATTTGATGGAAAAAGAAATTTGGCAACGTTCAAAAACAGATACGCTAGGTTTAAAAGTTTTTTATGACACTCAAAAATTCAATCACATGTGGAAAAAGAGAGTCGATGTAGTCATCGCTTCTTCAACCAAAATGGATGTGATTAAAAAAGCACAAGCTTTATTAAAAAAGAATGCTACAAACCAAGCAATTAAAGACAAATTAAACACCAAAGACGTTGTTGATGTCATGATTAATACAGGTATTTTTGAAGAAGGGAATAATGCTTTACCAAAGAATATCAAATTTGAAACTGGAGTTTCAGAAATTTATAAAGAAGGACAATACTATTTTGTTACCAAAGTAGAAAAAGTGCTGCCCGTTGAAGTAAAATCATTCGAAGAATGCAAAGGAAAAATTATTAACGATTATCAACAATACTTAGAACAACGTTGGGTTGACGATTTAAAACAAGAGTTTAACGTTAAAGTAAATAATGATGTTTTTCAAAAAGTAAAACAAGAGTTAAAGCCTTAATTGTGTTGCATTCAAAATAAAGAAATAAACCAGAATACTATTAATAAAAGAAATATGAAATTTATATTCAAAAAGATTGCGCTTGTTGTTTTACTAACTTTAGGTACTGCTTTTTTTGCAAATGCACAGGAAATTATTAAAGATACAATAAAGCAAAAATCAGAACCAAAAAGTACGCAAAAGAAAAGAGTAGATGGTGTTATTGCTACTGTTGGTGATTATATTATTTTGGATTCAGATATTGATAAAGCATATTTAGAATTGTCAAGCCAAGGGAATTCTATTAAAGATATAACACGGTGCCAAATGTTAGGCAAATTATTAGAAGATAAATTGTATGCACATCAAGCGATACAAGATAGTATTGTCGTAAAAGATGAAGAGGTTAAAGAAAAAATGAACGAACAATTAAGTTACATGGTTGAACAACTAGGTTCAATGGAAAAGGTGGTTCAATATTTCAAAAAAAGCAATGAAGATGAATTTAGAACAGAATTATTTGACATCATTAAAATGAATAAATTAACTTCTGAAATGCAAAAGAAAGTTGTTGATGCTATTGAAATTACACCCGAAGAAACGCGTAGTTTTTTTAAAAAAATACCGGAATCTGAATTACCAGTTTTTGGAGCTGAAATGGAAGTAGCGCAAATAATTGTAAACCCTATTATTGCTGAATCCGAGAAACAACGTGTCATAACGAGATTAAAAGAAATCAAAGCCGAAGTGCTTGCGGGATCAAGTTTTAAAACCAGAGCAGTAATCTATTCAGATGACAGAGGTTCGGCAGCCAATGGAGGATTTTATAAAATTAATAGGAAAACACAATTCGTTAAAGAATTTAAAGACGTTGCATTTAGTTTAGGTGAAGGTGAAGTTTCTGAACCTTTTGAAACAGAATTTGGTTACCATATTATTATGGTTGAAAAAATTAAGGGACAAGAAGTAGAGTTAAGACATATCTTGATGATGCCAAAAGTATCAGATCAATCTTTGAAAGATGCTAAGGAAAAAATTACATTGATCAAAAAACGTATTGAAGATAAAGAAATAACTTTCGCTGATGCCGCAAGAACACTATCTGACGAGAAAGAAACTCGTGCTAATGGCGGTATCCTAATCAATCCAAAAACGCAAGATACCCATTTTGATTTGACTAAAATGGACCCAACATTATACAGTGAAGTTTCTAATTTAAAAGATAATGAAATTTCAAATCCAATTGTTGATGAAGATCCAAAAGGCGGAAAAAAATATAAAATTTTAACAATCACCAATAGAATCAACGAGCACCCAGCGGATTATGGTAAAGATTATATTAAGATTAAAGATATTGCCTTAAAAGAGAAACAAATTAAAGCCATTGGAAAATGGACTGAAGAAAAAATTAAAGAAACGTATATTAAAATTAATAACGAATATCAAAATTGTGAGTTTACCAATCAATGGGTAAAAAAATAATTTTTCACTATTCAAAATATTAAATTTACAAACCATAAATTTCCATGTCAGACGTAACCGCTATTCAAAATTTAGTTGAAAAAAGATTAGAACTAAAAAGAGAAATTTCTAAAATTATTGTAGGTCAAGATACTGTTGTTGATCAAATTTTATTAAGTATATTTTCTGGTGGACATGCCTTGTTAGTAGGTGTTCCAGGTTTGGCAAAAACGTTAATGGTTAATACCATATCGCAGGCTTTAGGTTTAGATTTTAAGCGTATTCAGTTTACACCCGATTTGATGCCTTCTGATATTTTAGGAAGTGAAATTCTTGATGAGAATCGTCATTTTAAATTCATCAAAGGACCCATTTTTGCCAACATTATTTTGGCGGATGAGATTAATAGAACACCACCAAAAACACAAGCCGCTTTATTGGAAGCCATGCAAGAACGTTCGGTTACTATTGCGGGTCAAAATTATAAATTAGCCTTGCCTTATTTTGTATTGGCTACGCAAAATCCAATTGAGCAAGAAGGAACGTATCCTTTACCTGAGGCTCAATTAGACCGTTTTATGTTTGCAATAAAATTAGATTATCCTTCTTTTCAAGAAGAAGTGCAAGTCGTAAAAAGTACCACTTCCGATGATAAGCCAGTGATAAACCCGTTATTTACAGCTCAGGAAATTATCGATTTTCAACAACTGATTCGTCGTATTCCTGTTGCTGATAATGTAGTGGAATATGCCGTTACCTTAGTAAGCAAAACACGTCCAGACAATGCTTTGTCAAACGAGTTTGTTAAAAACTATTTGGATTGGGGAGCAGGACCAAGAGCTTCTCAAAACTTAATTTTAGCAGCCAAAGCTAATGCGGCTTTTAATGGTAAATTCTCTCCAGACATTGAAGATGTAAAAGCGGTTGCTTATGGTATTCTTCGTCATAGAATTATCAAGAATTACAAAGCCGATGCTGAAGGAATTAGCGAAGAAATGATTATTGATAAGTTGATATAAATCAATTTATTTTTAAAATTCGATCTAATTCTTCGTCATAAAAAAACAGAAACATACTTCCCATCATGTCTTGTAGCTTTTTGAATCAACTGCTTTAACATGAAAACTGGTAAGCTAAAAACAGTGTCAATTCTTGTGATAATTGAACAAAATTGGATGACTTTGGACCTTCCGTCGATTTGTAAAGACTATCGACATAAAAAGTGGGAGTTATCATTCGATTCGTTTCGCTTTTTTGTTTAATCATCGACTCGTTATCCACTAATGCTAATTTTTGTAAAAAAGTGGTCTTAATAATCGCTTTATGCCTGTTTGGCAACAATTTATACCAAATAGCGCCACCAAGGATAAAAAGCAAAGTAAAACTCCTAAAAATTTATATATCTTTGATTTCTTCATAAAATAAAAATACACTATTCTATGATTGTAAATTCGAACAATAGAGTTTTTGGACTCGATCTTATGCGGGCTGGAGCCATATTAATGGTGCTATGCTCTCATTTATTATGGATATATCCATTAAAAAATTCATTGCTATTATATTGTTTTCAATTATTTGGTTTTCTTGGAGTAGAAATATTCTTTGTTTTAAGTGGTTTTTTAATTGGAACCATTTTCTATACTCTTTATTTAAAGGATGATTTTAAATTTAAATCGGTAATTTATTTTCTCAAAAGAAGATGGTATAGAACCTTACCCAATTATTATTTATTTTTTATAATTAACATACTTATTGGTCTGATTATTGGTTACCCGATGCCATCACTCTGGAAATATTTATGTTTCCAACAAAATTTTTATACTACTATGTTGGCTTTTTATCCTGATTCTTGGAGCTTGGCAGTCGAAGAATATACGTATTTAATTATGCCGACCTCCGTGTTTTTAATGGCCATACTTTGTAAACCTAAAAACAAAAAAAATGCTTATTTATTTGTGATTGTATCTATAATTATTGCTTTCATATTTAGTAAATTTATTTATAATCAAACTACGTCTAATACAACTATGGATCAATGGAATGTTTCCATGAAAGACGTTGTTATTTATAGAATTGATGCTATTTTAGTAGGAGTCCTTTTTAGTTGGATTTCCATTAACTATGAAAATTTTTGGAAGAAATCCAGATATATTTTGGCTTATATTGGTGTTCTCTTTTTTTTAATTTTTTATTATAGCCTGGGACATTTTCGAATTATTATTGAAAACTACCCAATGTTCTGGAATGTTTTTTATTTGCCTATTACATCATTTTCGGTGGCTTTATTTTTGCCATTATTGTCAGAATGGAAAACCACTAAAATTCCTTTTAAAAATGTCATTGTTACCATTAGTTTAATTTCCTATTCCTTTTATTTATTACATTATGGTATCGTATTGCAATTGATGAAACATTATTGTACGACCGAAAATTTGAAACAATATGAGTTGCATATGTTCACTCTTGTTTTTCTAATACTATCCTTTGGATTATCGTATTTAAATTATAAATATTTTGAAAAACCAATCATGGATTTAAGAGATAAATAGTAACTATTTTCATTTTTTCTGCTTTAAAATCCGATTTTGATAATAATAAACTATCAATAATCTCCATTTCGTAAATATGTAAAGTAATATGATATATTTATCATAAAATTTATTTATTAATATAACGATTTCGTAAATTTGCATTGCAAATAAATTAACCTATAGTATTATGGCTTTTGATATTGAAATGATTAAAGAAGTGTATGCAAATATGGCAACTCGTGTGGATAAAGCACGCGAGTTAGTTGGACGTCCACTTACATTAACGGAAAAGATTTTATATTCACACCTTTGGTCTAAAATACCTAATGCCGTTTTTAAAAGAGGTGCAGACTATGTCGATTTTGCTCCAGATAGAGTAGCGTGTCAAGATGCAACTGCTCAAATGGCTTTATTACAATTTATGCATGCCGGAAAAAAGACAGTTGCAGTTCCCACCACAGTACACTGTGATCACTTAATTCAAGCAAAAGATGGTGCTCAAACTGATTTGGCTTTTGCTAACAAACAGTCTAAAGAGGTTTTTGATTTTCTTTCGTCTGTATCCAATAAATATGGTATTGGTTTTTGGAAACCAGGTTCAGGTATTATACACCAAATTGTTTTAGAAAATTATGCATTTCCTGGTGGAATGATGATTGGTACCGATTCACATACTGTAAATGCAGGTGGTTTAGGAATGCTAGCAATTGGAGTTGGTGGTGCAGATGCTGTCGATGTAATGTCAGGTATGTCATGGGAATTGAAATTTCCAAAATTAATTGGCGTTAAATTAACAGGAAAATTAAATGGATGGTCATCTCCAAAAGATGTCATTCTAAAAGTTGCCGATATACTTACCGTTAAAGGTGGAACAGGTGCAATTGTTGAATATTTTGGTGAAGGTGCTATCAATATGTCATGTACTGGTAAAGGTACAATTTGTAATATGGGTGCAGAAATTGGAGCAACCACTTCAACATTTGGGTATGATGATTCTATGAGAAGATATTTAGCAGCTACAGGTCGTCAAGATGTGGTAGATGCAGCCGATAAAGTTGCCAAATACTTAACAGGTGATGATGAAGTGTATGCTAATCCAGCGGACTATTTTGATCAATTAATAGAAATAAATCTTTCGGAATTAGAGCCGCACATCAACGGACCATTTACACCAGATAGAGGAACGCCTGTTTCTAAGATGAAAGCCGAAGCTGCTGCAAATGGTTGGCCTATAAAAGTTGAGTGGGGTTTGATTGGTTCCTGCACTAACTCATCATATGAAGATATGTCACGTGCAGCTTCTATTGTTGAACAAGCTGTTGCATACGGAATTACTCCAAAAGCTGAATTTGGAATCAATCCAGGTTCTGAACAAATAAGATATACCATTGAAAGAGATGGCATTATTGCTACTTTCGAAAAAATGGGAACGAAAGTTTTTACCAATGCTTGCGGTCCATGTATTGGACAGTGGGATAGAGCAGGAGCTGATAAAGGAGAAAAAAATACGATTGTACATTCTTTCAACCGTAATTTTTCTAAAAGAGCCGATGGCAACCCTAATACACATGCTTTTGTAACGTCTCCAGAAATGGTAGCCGCATTAGCAATTTCTGGTAGATTGGATTTTAACCCCATTACTGATACATTATTAAATGATAATGGAGAAGAAGTAAAATTAAATCCGCCAAAAGGAGACGAATTGCCTTCAAAAGGATTTGATGTTGAAGATGCAGGTTTCCAAGCTCCGGCTGAAGATGGAAGTAAAGTTCAAGTTGTTGTTTCTGAAACATCAGACCGTTTACAACTTTTAGCACCATTTGCCGCATGGGATGGAAAGAATATTGTTGGTGCTAAATTATTAATCAAAGCCTTTGGAAAATGTACCACCGATCATATTTCTATGGCTGGACCATGGTTGCGTTTCCGTGGACATTTAGATAATATCTCAAATAATATGTTGATTGGTGCTGAAAATGCTTTTAATAAAAAAGCAAATTCGGTTAAAAACCAATTAACAAACACGTATGATACAGTACCTGCAGTGGCAAGAGCTTATAAAGCTGCTGGAATTTCATCAATAGTTGTTGGGGATCACAATTATGGCGAAGGTTCTTCTAGAGAACACGCAGCGATGGAACCCCGTTTTCTTGGTGTAAAAGCGGTTTTAGTAAAATCGTTTGCGCGTATTCACGAAACCAACTTGAAAAAACAAGGAATGTTAGGGTTGACTTTTGCAAACGAAGAAGATTATGACAAAATTCAGGAAGACGACACAGTTAACTTTGCAGATTTAGTTGATTTTGCTCCAGGAAAACCACTAACACTAGAGTTTGTTCACGCTGATGGTTCTAAGGATATTATATTAGCCAACCATACCTACAACGATAGCCAAATTGGCTGGTTTGTTGCGGGTTCAGCTTTAAATTTAATAGCGGCAGGAAAAGCGTAATTAAAAGTTTTTTCATTAAAATACTAATTAGGATGTTCTTTGGAGCATCCTTTTTTTTATATAAAATCATTGCAAAAAAACTCAATCTAAATGGAGCTTTTTATTTTTTTTATCCTAGTTTCTTTTTATAAATTTCCTTTATTCCTGAACACCATTCAATAGTTTCATAATAAAAATCAACTACTACAAGATCATCTCTTTTTCTAATAAAGCACTTTCCTGTGACATCGGCTTGATTTCCGTTTATAGTAATTTTTTTATTAGTTTCGATTTTATCTTCTAAATACATAGCGTAAACCTTACTAGCTATATCTTCACGAATACCCATCTTTGAATTGAAGGTACTAATAATTACCATTCCTTTTTTAGATTGTGCAATAAATTCCATGCCGTTATGACCGAAATGGTACGTAGAGACAATTTGTTTTTCTTGTGAGGAAACAAGTTGCGCAGCAAATAGTAAAAGGATGATAAATTTTTTCATTTGTAGATTTTTGGGTTTTCTAAATGGGCGTGAAAATATAAATTATTTTTATGTAAACCTTTCTTTTTTGTTAAAATATTCATTTACAACGATAAAAGAACTTTGTTTATTGTGATTTTCTATAAATAAGTGAAAAATCAAAGTTTTTTATATCTTTAGCAAAACTAAACCCAACCAAAAATGGAAAACAATAATCAAGAAGAATTTAAAAAAGAACTCGGGCTATTTGACGGAACAATGCTAGTTGTTGGTTCCATGATTGGTTCTGGAATATTTATAGTAAGTGCCGATATTGTGCGACAAGTTGGATCGGCAGGTTGGCTCATTGCCATTTGGTTACTTACAGGTTTTATTACCATTGTTGCCGCAGTAAGTTATGGCGAATTGAGTGCCATGTTTCCAAAAGCGGGTGGACAATATGTTTATTTGAAAGAAGCCTACAATAAAATGATTGCATTTTTATATGGCTGGAGTTTCTTTGCTGTGATACAAACAGGTACTATTGCTGCAGTTGGTGTGGCGTTTTCAAAGTTTGCTGCTTATATAGTTCCATCATTAAGTGTGGATAATATATTATACGAAATTGGTTCTTTCAAGTTGAATGCAGCTCAGATAGTTTCTATTATTACTATTATTTTCTTAACCTACTTGAATAGTCGTGGTGTGAAGAATAGTAAAATATTGCTAACGGTGCTTACCGTTATTAAGATTTTGTCGCTATTTGGTTTGATTATATTTGGTTTTTTTGCAGCCAAAGGCGAAGTTTGGGATGCCAATTGGGCAAATGCTTGGAGTACTCAATCCTTAAATACCGATACAGGTGCGTGGTTGCCAATTTCTGGAACCACATTAATCACTGCCATTTCAGCGGCAATGGTTGGTTCTGTATTTTCTAGTGATGCCTGGAATGGGGTTACCTTTATTGCTGGTGAAATAAAAAATCCAAAACGCAATGTAGGTTTGAGTTTGTTTTTAGGAACTTTTATAGTAACTACCATCTATGTTTTAACCAATTTGATGTATGTTGCTGTGGTTCCTTTACAAGAAATTGCCACGGCAAAATCAGATAGAGTAGCGGTTGTGGCATCACAATATATTTTTGGAGACATTGGTACTTTAATTATTGCCATTATGATTATGATTTCCACGTTTGCTTGTAATAATGGTTTGATTATGGCTGGAGCAAGAGTGTATTACACCATGGCAAAAGATGGATTGTTCTTTAAAAAAGCTGCCAATTTAAATAACGCTAGTGTTCCTTCGTGGGCATTGTGGGCGCAATGTTTTTGGGCTTCTTGTTTGTGTTTAACTGGGAAATATGGTGATCTTTTAGACTTTGTAGTAATCATTGTTTTGATATTTTACATTTTAACTATATATGGAATATTCATACTACGAAAAAAAATGCCAGATGCCGAAAGGCCGTACAAAGCTTTTGGTTATCCTTTTTTGCCAGCACTATATATTGTTATTGCTGCGGCGTTAAGTATTACGCTATTGTTTTGCAAATTTTCTACTTGTGGTTGGGGTGTTTTGATTATGCTTACTGGAATTCCAGTGTATTATTTGATGAAGGATAAGGAGTAATAAAGATTAATTCTAGGAGGAAGCATTGCTGAGCAAATTTCTTTTAGTAGAATTTTATAGATTGTTGATTTTAAAGCTTTGCCTTTTAGCCCTGATAGTAGTGGCATCCTTTTGTGCCCGTGTTGGGCATAAAAGATATAACGGATAGCAGGATTAGCTTCAAATAAAAAAAATCCATCACAAATTACTTGCGATGGATTTTTTTCTTGAATTAATAAACTCCTAGTAATACGTAAAACGTCTTACTTTAGAAATGTATTTTGCCAGTCGGATTACTTGGTGACTATAGCCATATTCGTTATCATACCAAACATACAATACTATGTTTTTTCCATCATTGGAAACAATTGTCGCGTTACTGTCATAAATAGCAGGTGCTGAAGTACCAACAATATCTGAGGAAACCAACTCGTTGTTCAACGAATATTTAATTTGTTCTACTAGTTCGCCTTCCAAAGCATATTGTTTCATAATCGCATTGACATCGGCAACGGAGGTTTCTTTACTTACTTCTAAATTCAAAATCACTAGCGAACCGTTTGGAACTGGAACACGAATAGCGTTTGAAGTTAATTTCCCAGCTAAACTTGGTAATGCTTTGGCAACTGCAGTTCCAGCACCTGTTTCGGTAATTACCATATTCAGTGCCGCAGCACGACCACGACGGTATTTTTTGTGCATGTTATCTACCAAGTTTTGGTCGTTGGTATAAGCATGAATCGTTTCTAAATGGCCTTTAACGACACCAAGTGTATCTTCAATAGCTTTTAAAATTGGGGTAATTGCATTGGTTGTACACGATGCTGCTGAAAAAATATTCACTTCGTCCGGATTGTATTCTTTGTGGTTTACACCATAAACTATATTAGGAACGCCTTTTCCTGGTGCTGTTAATAACACTTTATTAACGCCTTTGGAAACCAAATGTCTTTTCAAGGCTTCTTCTGTAGTGAAAGCTCCCGTATTATCGATGACTAAAGCTTTTTCGATGCCAAATTGTGTATAATCAATTTCTTCCGGACCATTTGCAGTAATAATATGAACGGTAGTGCCATTAATAATTAAAGCATTGTTTTCCACATCGGCTTGAACCGAACCTTCAAAATCGCCATGAATGGAATCATAACGCAATAATGAAGCTCTTTTTTCTAAGGAAGTTGCGTCGTTTTTATCACGTGTTACGATGGCACGCAAACGCATTTGTTGTCCTTTACCCATTTTGCTCATCATTTCACGAGCTAGCAAACGTCCAATTCTACCAAAACCATATAAAACAACATCTTTGGGTTTGATGTCTTTTGTTTTTTTAGCATTTTTTAATTTATCGATTACAAAAGCTCTGCAATCATTGTATTTGTTATCTTCTAAATGATATTCATAGGTCAATTTTCCTATATCAATTCGTGATGGAGGTAAATCTAAATTTTCAATAGCTTTTGCAATTTCAACAGAATCAAAAACGTTGATTGGTTTTTGCACAAATTCGCCAGCATATTCATGTAAGTTCATGATATCGCTCACGTTTCTGTCGATCAATTGATTTCTGAAAAGTATCAATTCTATGGATTTATCATACCATAAATCGCTAATAATTTTAATAAATTCAACGGCTGCTTTTCGTCTGTCAGCCTGAAAGGACAATTCTTTTTCGTATAAAGTGTTGCTGTTCATTGGATAAAAAATAATTATGTAGTTGTTTTGAAAAATAAATCCAGGTGCAAAAGTAGTAATTAGAAGTGTTTAACGAAAACGATTTCGTGAATTATTTCAATATAAAAAGCCAACCTTTTTAAAGATTGGCTTTTGGAAAAATAATTAACTAAATATATTAAATAATAATTTGAATAATCTGTCCCATTTGATTAATCATTTGGATGCTAACACTTTGATTTTCATCTTTTTTATTTAAGAATTTTGAAATGGTTTCCACATCAGTGGCTTTTACATTGTCAACAGAAAGTATAATATTTCCTTTCAATTGGTTATAATATGGTTTTAAATTTTCATTATTGATTTCTTTAATCCGAACGCCATAATCAATTCTGAATTTTCTTTTGTCGGCAGCTTCAATATTCTCCAATTCGATTCCTTTAAATTCGGTACTGACTACATCATTTTTTACTAAAGTAACGGATACTGATTTTGTTTCTCCATTTCTAATAAAAGTAACTTGCACTTTGTCATTTGGTCGTTTGGTACTAATATAACCTGAAAGTTCTGAGAAAGAGTTGATTTTTTGAGTATCTAATTTTTTTACAATATCCCCTTTTTGCAAACCAGCTTTTTCTGCTCCAGAATTTTTAGTAACCTTCCCAATATAAAATCCTTCGGTGTCATTAACTCCTAATTCTTTGGATACTCTGCTGTTTAATTCGTTACCTTCAATACCAAGAATTCCACGTTGTACATTACCAAATTCCATTAAATCTTCAATGATTTTTTTGGTAATATTAGATGGAACAGCAAAAGAATACCCAACATAAGAACCAGTTTGCGATGAAATCATGGTGTTGATTCCAACCAATTCTCCTCGTGTGTTTACCAAAGCGCCACCACTATTTCCAGGATTTACAGCAGCATCGGTTTGTATGAAAGATTGAATGCCGTTAGTGTCTAAGTTTCTGGCTTTCGCCGATACAATTCCGGCAGTAACGGTTGAAGTTAAGTTATAAGGATTCCCAACTGCCAAAACCCATTCACCAACTTTTACTTGATCCGAATCGGCAAAAGTAGAATACGGTAATTTTTCGTCGGTATCAATTTTCAATAAAGCAATGTCCATTTTAGAATCGGTTCCAATAAGTCTGGCTTTGTAGGCTTTATTATTATTCAATGTCACTTCAAGTTCATTAGCATCTTTAATCACGTGATTATTTGTAACAATATAACCATCTTCCGAAATAATAACGCCCGAACCAGTACCAATTTGCTCTTGTTGTTGTCCGCCTTGAGAACCATAAAAATATTCCATTATTGGGTTGGATACCGTTCTAACCGAAACATTTTTAACGTGAACAACGGTATGCACAGCATTTTCCGCAGCCGCTGTAAAATCTACTGCTTCACCAGACAAACCAACGGTTCTGCCATAATTATTTGGCGCAGAAGTAACGATGGAATTTCGGTTAGTAGTACCATCAAAAAATAATTTGTAAGCTCCAAGAGTAGTTGCTCCGCTTAATAGAGAAACTAAAAATAAACTTGATAATCGTTTCATATACATTTTACATTTAAATTATTAGTGGAGTAAAATTATAAATATTTTTTTTTCAAAAAATCACTTTAACGCTCGTTTAACATACTTTAACTTCTCTTTAATATATTATCTTTGTGGGTATATAATTTTAAAAATGCAAATCATTTTTTATAAATACGAAGGAACAGGAAACGACTTTGTTATGATTGATAATCGTCAAAATACATTTCCTAAAAACAACCTTAAACTCATTGAAAGATTGTGTGACCGACGCTTTGGAATTGGTGCAGATGGATTGATTTTGTTAGAAAACGATTCGGAAACCAATTTTAAAATGGTTTATTACAATTCTGATGGAAACGAAAGTTCTATGTGTGGTAACGGCGGACGATGTTTGGTGGCTTTTGCCAAAAGGTTGAATGTTATCCAAAACAGTGCAACTTTTATCGCTACAGATGGTTTACATCACGCTACCCTATTAGAAAACGAATATGTTTCTCTTCAAATGAAAGATGTTGATGAAGTGAAAATTGAAGACAGTTATGTTTTTTTGAATACGGGTTCTCCACATCATGTTATATTAGTTGAGGATATAGAAAATTGGGATGTTAAAAATAACGGAGCCAAAATTCGATATTCCGATTTGTATGGAAAAGCAGGTAGCAATGTAAATTTTGTAAAACAAAAGACCGATAATCATTTTGCCATTCGAACCTATGAACGCGGTGTTGAAGATGAAACTTTATCCTGTGGAACTGGTGCAACAGCTGTAGCAATAGCCATGAATGCGATTGGCAAAACCAATTCACACACTATAAAAATAGACGTTGAAGGTGGTCAACTGGAAGTTTCTTTTGACAAAGTCGATGATAGATTTGTCAATGTGTTTTTAAAAGGACCAGCGACTTTTGTTTTTAAAGGAGAGATTGATTTTTGATTTTAGACTACCGATTTTTGATTTAAGAGTAATGTAAAACATCTAAAATCGTTAATCATCTTTTATATTTTTATTATGATAACATTAAAAGGACAAAATATCTACCTACGCGCACTCGAACCCGAAGATTTAGAGTTTGTGTATGCCATAGAAAACGACGAGAATTTTTGGGAAGTGAGCAATACCCAAACACCTTACAGCAAGTTTTTAGTTCGGCAGTATCTTGAAAATGCGCATCAGGATATTTATGAAGCCAAGCAAATACGTTTGGCAATTTGTAAAAACAATACTTCAGAAGCTATTGGTTTGATTGACTTATTCGATTATGATGCCCCAAATCAACGTGCTGGAATCGGTATTATTATACGAAACGAAACCAATAGAAATCAAGGATTGGGAAATGAATCCTTAGATTTATTAGTAAATTATGCTTTTAAAAAATTACAATTACACCAATTATACGCAAATATTGGCGTAAATAATGAAGCCAGTTTGAAGCTTTTTACTACTTTTGGTTTTCAAAAAATTGGAGTCAAAAAAGATTGGAATTTAGTACAGGGTAAATTCCAAGACGAACTTATTTTTCAGTTGATTAATTCATAAAATAATGCAATTTAAAAAAATACTATCCTACGGGTCTGTGCTATTACTGTTTATTTTATTGGCAGTTGGACTAAAAATTTACATTGATATTTTTACAGATAATACCAAATTTTCACAAGACGAAGTGTATGTGTATGTCCCAACCGATGCTACTTATGCACAAGTAAAAGAGATAATGTCGCCGTTTGTGGAAAACATGGAAGACTTTAAAACCGTTGCCGAAAAGCGTTCTTATGATGAAAATATAATTGCGGGGAAATTTCTATTGAAAAAAGGAATGAATAGTTTTAATTTGGTTTCTGCTATTCGAAGAAATGTCCCAGTGAGCTTAGCTTTCAACAATCAAGAGAGATTGGAGAATTTGTGTGTTCGTTTGAGTTCACAAATTGAACCGGATACAACAAAATTACTCGAGACTTTTAAGGATTCCGTATTTTTGAAAGAGAATGGTTTTACCAAAGAAAATGTTTTCTCCATGTTTTTACCCAATACCTATGAAGTGTATTGGAATATTTCTGCAGTAAAATTTAGAACCAAAATGCTTAAAGAATATAATCGTTTTTGGACCAAAGAGCGTATTCAAAAAGCAACGGCATTGAATTTAACGCCCGTTCAAGTTATAACAATAGCATCGATTGTACATAAAGAAACAGCCAAAAAATCGGAGCGAAAAACAGTGGCAGGAGTTTATTTGAATAGATTGACTCAGGGAATGCCGCTTCAAGCCGATCCAACGATTATCTATGCGTTGAAATTGAAAACGAACGATTTCGATCAAATCATCAAACGTGTTTTGTATGGAGACCTTTTTATTACATCTCCTTACAATACTTATCAAAATATTGGATTACCGCCGGGACCAATTGCCATGCCCGATGTAGATGCGATTGACGCGGTTTTAAATGCCGAGAAACACAATTATATTTATTTCTGTGCGAGTGTTGAGAAATTTGGCTACCATGTGTTTGCAGCCACCTACGAGCAACATCAGGTGAATGCCAAAAAATATTCCGATTGGTTGAACACTAAAGGGACAAAACGATAATTCATTGAATTTACAAAGGAATTTAATCTTATACTCTTTTCTTTTTGCAACAAGTTTTCTTTTTGCGCAAAACACTTCTGATTTTTTTTTCAAACCATCGGACACCTTAAATAAAAAAAGGTTAAACACTATAATCATTTCTGAAACTGCTATTGGTGCTGCAGCATTAATTGGTTTAAACCAACTTTGGTATGCAGATTACCCAAAATCCAATTTTCATTTCATCAACGATAATGCCGAATGGTTACAGATGGATAAAATTGGACATCTATATTCTTCCTATCATTTGGGAAGATTTGGTGCCAATACCTTGAAATGGTCGGGATGTAACAGGAATAGTCAGCTATTATATGGCGCTACATTGGGATTGGCATTTCTCACTACTGTTGAGGTTTTTGATGGTTATTCGTCTCAATGGGGAGCATCTTTAGGCGATGTTGCTGCTAATGTTGCTGGAACTGCTTTGTTTGTTTCACAAGAATTATTGTGGAAAGAACAAAGAATTGTTCCTAAGTTTTCTTTTCATACCACGCCTTATGCTTCGGTTAGACCCAACGTTTTAGGAAGTACTTTTCAAGAGCAAGTTTTAAAAGACTATAACGGACAAACCTATTGGTTGTCAGCAAATCTTCATTCTTTTTTTAGAGTTTCAAAAATACCAAAATGGCTTAATTTGGCGGTGGGTTATGGTGCCGAAGGAATGATTACCGGAGAAGAAGGATTGGTAAACACTGTTTTTCTTCCAGAAAGTGAAAGATATCGTCAATTTTACTTGAGTTTTGATGTGGATTTGACAAAAATCAAAACCAAATCTTACTTTTTAAAGACACTATTCTCCGTTTTTAATACTATCAAGATTCCTGCTCCAACGATTGAAATCAAGGGTAGCGGAGGTTATAAATTTCATTATTTGTATTTTTAGAAAACTTTAACTTGTTGATTGTCAATTTTATAAATTTATTTGTATATTTGCAACCGTAAATTTCATGTCGGTGACAGCGCTTGAGAAATAAAGATGAATGATAAAAAAATGGGCATTTTACACAACAATCCTACTAACAGTAGCTTTCATTAGCACTGGATTTAAACCTTACAATCCCCAAAACCACAACTGGTTTTTAATTGATAAAAACGAAATACTAGAGTATGTATTTCCTTCTTTAATACCAACAGATTACTCCAATTTAAAAGTTCCTTTTGCCGGTAGATTCTTTATCGGTTATAAAGAAGCAATTGCATTCAAAGAATCGCAAGGTAAATATAAAAAAATCAATTCTTTAGGCTACTTAGGGAAATATCAATTTGGTATGGAAACCTTAAAAACAATTGGAATTACAGATAGCTTGGCATTTATAAACTCTCCAAGATTACAAGAAAAAGCCTTTGTTACTTTGTTGTCTAAAAATAAATGGGAGTTGAAAGACTATATCGAAAAATTTGATGGAAAAATTGTTGCAGGTGTGAAAGTAACTGAATCTGGAATCTTAGCTGCGGCTCATTTGGGTGGAGTAGGTTCTGTAAAGCGTTTTTTGAATACTGATGGGAAAAGGAAATGTAAGGACGATTATGGAACTTCAGTACAAACGTATATTCGAGATTTTGGTAATTATGAAACAGCTGGGATTATTGCAACTAAAAATGCAAAAGTAGAATAATTACGTTTTGTATTTGATAGTATGAGGAGGACTTCCAGTGGCAGTCAGGTGTTTTTCTACAACTTATGAATAATAAATATGGTCGGTCTGTTATGCAGGTCGACCTTTATTTTTTTCCAATCGGCAACACGATGTGTTTTAATAAATTCAGTTGGTAAAGTAATATCGGTAGCTATACAAAGATGTGTATTAGGTTGCAACGCATTTAATAAATCTTCTAAAAATTTATTGTTTCTAAAAGGAGTTTCTATGAAAATTTGGGATTGGTCTTTATCGTTGGATAATTTTTCAAAATTTTTCAGAGCAATTTTTTTTTCTCCTTTGTCAATAGGGAGATAGCCATTAAAAGCAAAACTTTGCCCATTCATGCCAGATGCCATCATGGCTAATAAAATAGAAGATGGTCCAACTAACGGTATTACTTGTATCCCTTTTTCATGAGCAATTTTAACCATAACTGCGCCTGGATCAGCAACACCAGGACAACCAGCATCACTCATTAATCCAACATTCTTACCTTCTAAGCAGGGTTGAATCATGCTATTGAATTCTAATTTTTCGGTATGTTTGTTTAGGGTAGAAATTCTTATAGAAGCCTGAACTTTTTCAGGGTGAACACTTTTAATAAATTTTCGGGCTACTTTTTCGTTTTCAACAATATAATCATCTATAAAGTCTAGGGTTCTTTTTATAGTTATTGGTAATACATCTTCAGGATTCATTTCCCCCAATGTGGTTGGAATTAAATAAAGTTTTCCTATTGGAAATGTTGGGTTCATGGATGTTTTGCAATAAGTTTTTTCGCAATAATGTCACAAGTTTCATCTAGCATTTCATAAACAGTTTCAAAACCATTTTGTAAACCATAATAAGGATCGGGAACATCTACATTTTCATCGGGAAACAAATAATTCAGAATTATTTCAACTTTTTCCTTTTGTTCATCGGTTTTAGCTAATTCAATTACATTATCATAATTGGAACCGTCCATAACAAAAATATAATCAAATTTATTGAAGTCACTCGGTACAAATTCCCTTCCTCTTTGATTTGTAATGTCTAAACCGTTTTTTTTTGCAACTTCAATAGAGCGAGGGTCGGGCTGTTTTCCAATATTATAATTACTAGTTCCTGCTGAGTCGACATAGAATTTGTCTTTTGGAAGTTTGGATGCCAATAATCCTTCAGCCAATGGAGACCGACAAATATTTCCAAGACAAACCATTAAAATTTTAACGGGCATAGTTTAATAATTCTTAATTACCAGCAAAGTAAACTACTTTTTACTGATGGATTATAATGAAAGTTTTTTGTGAATATCTTCCACAAATTTTTTGAATTGTTTGTCTGTTGAAACAAGGTTGTCAACTGTTTTACATGCGTGTAGAACGGTAGCGTGATCTCTATCTCCAATTTGTGAGCCAATGTTAGCCAATGAAGCTTTGGTGAATTTCTTAGCAAAAAACATGGCTAGCTGTCTTGCTTGTACTACGTGACGTTTTCTTGTTTTTGATTGTAAAGTATCTAAGTCCAATTGGAAATAATCGGAAACTACTTTCTGGATGTAATCAATAGAAATTTCACGTTTAACATTTTTTACAAATTTTTCAACAACGTGTTTCGCCAAATCGAGAGTTACTTCTTTCTTATTGAAAGACGATTGTGCAATTAATGAAATAATAGCGCCTTCTAATTCTCTAACATTAGATTTGATGTTACGTGCCACATATTCTATAATTTCATCAGGCATTTCAACACCATCTCTATAAAGTATGTTTTTTAATATCGAAATTCTAGTTTCGTAATCGGGTTGGTGCAATTCTGCGGATAAACCCCATTTAAAACGAGACAATAGGCGTTGTTCTATGTCTTGCATATCAACAGGCGCTTTGTCTGAAGTTAGAATTACTTGTTTTCCGTTTTGATGTAAGTAATTAAAAATATGGAAAAATACATCTTGAGTTCCGGTTTTTCCAGAAAGGAATTGAACATCATCAATTATTAAAACATCTATTAATTGATAAAAATGAATAAAATCGTTTCTATTATTTTTCTTTACAGAATCGATATATTGTTGAGTAAATACTTCAGCAGAAATATACAACACTGTTTTTTCAGGGTATTTATCTTTAATTTCAACACCAATGGCATGCGCCAAATGGGTTTTTCCTAAGCCAACACCACCAAAAATTAATAAAGGATTGAAAGAAGTTCCGCCGGGTTTGTTGGCAACCGCCATTCCTGCAGAACGAGCTAATCGATTTGAATCTCCTTCAAGGAAATTGTCAAAACTGTAATTTGGATTTAGTTGAGACTCAATTTTTAAATTTCTAATTCCAGGAATTACAAATGGATTTTTGAGTTCAGTACTAATATTTTTATAAGGTGCATCAACATCTTGCGCTTTTAAAGGACTTCGGTGCGCGCTTGGTAATTGTTCAGTAAAAGGTTGTTTATTTCCATAAGTGTTCTCCATTTTGATTTTATAGAGTAACTTTGCGTTTTTTCCAAGTTCTTTAGTTAAGGCAACTTTTAGTAATTTAACATAATGCTCCTCAAGCCATTCGTAGAAAAATTTACTTGGCACTTGAATATATAATGCATTATCAGTTAGTTCAACTGATTTAATCGGTTCAAACCAAGTTTTGTACGCTTGTTCTTGAATGTTGTCTTTTATAAAAGACAGACAATTTTCCCATACCGATTGCGCAGTTTTGCTCATAATTATTCTTGAAATTAAATTGTTTTTTTTAAGGTTAATCAAACAAAAAAGGATATAAACTTCTTGCTGTATATTGGGTGAGCAAATATGTGAATAATATTCTTTAAAAAAAATAAAATTTGAATTGATTTTTCAAAAATATTGTTGTATGAACATATGTTAAATAAATTGTAAAGAAATAAATGAAAGAACATCAAATCCAAGTTAGGGTACGTTATTCAGAAACTGATCAAATGAGTGTGGTGTATCACGGTAATTATGTGCCTTATTTTGAGATGGGCAGAGTGGAATGGCTTAGAAATAAAGGGATTTCATATAAGTCGTTGGAAGAGAGTGGTATTGCTCTGCCTATTGTTTCAATGACTATAAATTATAAAAAACCAGCACGTTATGACGATTTGCTTACAGTGATAACAAAGTTTAAAAGCCAGAGTTCAGTGAAGGTAGAATTTGATTGTGAAATTTGGAACAATGAAAATGAATTGTTAACAACTGCTCATTTTATTTTGGTTTTTGTGAACATAAATACGGGAAAACCAATAGCTCCCCCTGAATACATATTGAATATTATGAAATCTTAATTTATTCTTTTAATTTGATGTTAATTTCATAAAAATTATCAATAATTTCAAAAATACTATCAGCGTTTTTTTTTCGGGTGGCAATTTCAATTTCGCAATTCATTTCCATCTTTTGTGAAATGATTTCGAGGTTTTTTTCTTTAATTAATCGCATTACTTTATTCATATTTTTATAATCAAAAGAAATAATATAATGAATATTAATCGTTTTTTCAACAATTTCTGCAGCTTCCAATGCCATTTGTGTGGTAATTTTGTAGGCACTTATTAATCCACCAACGCCTAATTTTACGCCTCCAAAAAAACGAACCACTACAATCAAAATATTGGTTACGTCAAAAGATTGAATTTGCCCGTAAATCGGTGCGCCAGCTGAATTGCTTGGCTCTCCATCGTCATTAGCTCTGTAAATAATTTTGTCGGTACCTATTTGGAAAGCATAACAAAAATGTACTGCACCGTGGTGTTGCTTTCGTAAATTGTCTAAATGTGTTTTGATTTCCTCTTCGGTAGTTACCGGAAATGCATAGCCAAAAAACTTACTGTTTTTATCTTTAAAAAGTACTTCTTCTGTTGGGAATGAAATAGTTTTGTAGGTGTCTTTCAATGCTGTTTACTAGTTATTTTTTGAAATTGACATTGAAATTTTAAAGCGGTAATTCTTTCTTAGAAAATAAATCCACTACATCTTCATCGCCAACTTTAATATTCCAAACGTGCAGCCCAAGTACTTCGGCTATATCGGTGTTGTCTTTTTTATCATCCACAAATAAAGTTCTCTTTGGTGATAAATCATGTTTTTTAAGAATGGTAGTGAAAATTTCAGGTTGCGGTTTTCTCATTCCCATTTCATAGGAATAATATATTTTTTCAAAACACCGGTAAAAATCAGAGTAGAATGACATACCCGTTTTATGTTCAAAGTGATCAATGTGAATGGAGTCAGTATTGGTTAATAAAAACAAACGGTATTTTGTAGTAAGTAATTGTAAAAACTCCAATCTGTACAATGGAAAATCACCAATTAATGAATTCCAAGCTTTTCTAATGTCTTCAACACCAGCATCTGGAATATATTTTTGAAATGATTCAATAAATTGAAGTTCTGTGATTTTTCCTTTTTCAAACAAATCATTTTGGGCAATTAAATCCTCATTAGGACCATCCAAGCCCAATTTTTTAAATTCCTCAATCGATGTTTCTTTTTCTAAGTTGATAAAAACATCTCCAAAATCAAAAATTATCGTATTAATCATGATTGAAAAATAGTTTTAGTTCGTCGTTTTTTATTTTTTCTGAATGAAATAATCTATCTAAAATTGGTGCTTTTGTACCATTTTTAAAGAAATTATTCCCTTTAAAAACTCTTGCCTCATCCCAAAGATTGGCATCAATAAAAGTTTGTAACGTTTGACTTCCTCCTTCTATAATTACAGATTGAAGATTGTATTTAAATAGAATTGAACAAATTTTTAATGGTAGATGGATATCAAAGATAGCATTTTCGTATATAAGATTTTCAAAAGATGTTAAATTTTCTTGTTCAGTGATGATAATTGACTTCTTTTTTTGATCTTTAACATGGTAATCATTAGTGATTTTGCCAGTTTTGTCTAATACAATTCGAATTGGATTTCTACCATTCCAATCCCTAACATCCAATTGTGGATTATCGTCTAATACAGTTTTTGTGCCTACTAATATTGCCATTTCTTCGCTACGCCATTTATGAACTAGTTGACGCGAATACTCATTAGAAATCCAAACAGGAGCTATTTTTTCTTTTTTTTCAGGAGCCAAAAAACCATCTTGACTTTCAGCCCATTTTAAAATTATATAAGGACGTTTTTTAGTGTGAAATGTAAAAAAACGTTTATTGGAATCGATACACTCTTTTTCTAAAACACCAATTGTAACATTTTTGCCTGCTTCAATTAATTTTTTTATCCCTTTTCCTGCAACTTTACTATTTGGGTCAATAGTTCCTATAACAATATTGGGAATAGCGTGTTTTAAAATTAAATCGCAACATGGAGGTGTTTTTCCAAAATGACTGCAGGGTTCTAAACTGACATAAATAGTTGATTTTGAGAGTAATGATTTATCCTTTACAGCGTTTATGGCATTTACTTCTGCATGTGAACTGCCATACGCTGATGTGAATCCTTCACCAATAATGTTATTTTCATAAACAACTACGGCGCCAACAGAAGGGTTTGGCATTGCGCTTGGAAATCCATTTTTGGCTAATTCCAGACAACGTTTTATATAATATTGATGTATCTTCACAACGCAAAAATAAGTTTTTTAAATTTAGGAGTTTATGATTATCCGAGAAATTCAAAAAGAAGATAACGAGCAAGTTGCAGCTGTAATTCGGCAGGTTTTAATTGAACTTAATGTCCCAAAAGTTGGGACTGCCTATGCTGATCCTCAATTGGATTCTATGTTTGAAGCCTATCAAAATTTTAAATCAGTGTATTATGTTATTGAAAGTAATTACAAAATAATAGGTGGAGCAGGAATTATGCAACTCGAGAATTCTGATTCTACAATATGTGAACTACAAAAAATGTATTTCTTACCCGAAGCACGTGGTCTTGGTTTAGGAAGTCAATTAATGGAAAAATGTTTGAACAGTGCTAGTTCTTATGGTTATGAGAAATGTTATTTAGAAACGATGCCTTATATGGAAGCAGCACAAAAATTGTATAAAAAAGTAGGCTTTGATTATATTTGTGCACCTTTGGGAAATACAGGCCATACGAGTTGTCCGGTTTGGATGTTAAAAGATTTATAGATGCTATTTAAAAATTACAAAACACTTTTTTTAAAGGATTTAATTTCAATTTACGACGATAAAGAAATAGAAAGTTTTTTTTTCCTCATTTTGGAGAAAAACCATCAGTTGAAACGCATTGATTTGGCTTTAAACCCTGAACTTGAATTGAGTGAGAGTCAATTGCAAGAATGGAATGCTATTCTCGACCAGTTAAAAAATCAAAAACCCATTCAGTACATTTTGGAAGAAACTTATTTTTACGGTTTGCCTTTCTATGTGGATAAAAATGTGCTAATTCCGCGTCCAGAAACGGAAGAATTAGTGGAATTAATAATTTCTAAAAATCTAAATTTCCAACAATCTAATAATCTAAAAATTCTAGACATTGGTACAGGAAGCGGTTGTATTGCGATTGCTATTGCTAAAAATATTCCAAATGCTAGTGTTTTTGCCATTGATGTTTCCCAAAATGCGTTAGAAATTGCTAAAAGAAATGCTCAACTAAATGAAGTTGAAGTTACCTTTTTACAAAAAAACATTTTAGAAATTGATGACCTAAAACAACAATTTGATATTATTGTGTCCAATCCACCTTATGTTCGCAACATGGAAAAAGCCGAGATTAATAAAAATGTTTTGGAATATGAACCTCACTTAGCGCTATTTGTTGAAGATAATGATGCCTTACTTTTTTATAGAAAAATTTCCGAATTGGCAAAGAAAAGCTTAAGTCCAAGCGGACAATTGTATTTTGAAATTAATCAGTATTTGGGAGCATCAACAGTTGAATTGGTACAAAGTTTTGGTTTTGAAAATATCGAGTTGAAAAAAGATATTTATGGGAATGATAGAATGATTTCTTGTGATAATGTAGAAAATTGAACACAGCCAACTGAACACTAATTACTCATAGCGCAATGCCTCAATTGGGTCTAATTTAGAGGCTTTCAAAGCTGGATACGAACCAGAAACGACTGCTACAATAAACGTAGTAATTACCGCTGCAAATATGGCCATCCATGGAATTACGAAGCTAAAATCAATGGCTACTGCAATTAAATAACCAGTTAAAATTCCAAAAAGAATCCCTACTAAACCGCCAAGTTGTCCTATGATTAGCGTTTCTACAAAAAACTGAAAAGCAATGGTATTTTTTGTAGCACCTAGCGCTTTTCGAACCCCAATTTCTCGAGTTCTTTCGGTTACTGAAACCAACATTATATTCATTAATGCAATCGAAGAACCAAATATGGTGATAATTCCAATTATCCATGCAGAAAGACTTAAAACACCTGTCATTTCTGCAATTCTGTTGATTAAATCATCACTTCTTGAAACACCAAAATTATTTTTTTCAACCGGATTCAGTTTTCTAACATTTCGCATCGTAATTAATGCATGATCGATAGCTTCGTCTAACAATTCTGTTTTATCAATCATGGTGCTTACCGTATAATTGATGTTTGGAGTTGAAAACAAAGATCGAGCTACTTGAATTGGAATTAACATTCTCAAATCTTGTCTGTTGCCAAAGGTGGATCCTTTTTCTTTTAATACACCAATTACTTTAAATTTAGCGCCACGAACGGAGATAATTTTACCAATTGGATTTACATCTTTTAATAATCCTTTAGAAACAAAATCGGAGCCAAGCACACAAGAATAAGTATTGTTTCTAATGTCAAAGCTATTAAAATTTCTTCCTTGAGTCACTTCCAATCCCGAGTTGGTCACAAAATAATCATCAACTCCTAAAACGGAAACTTCGGGATCAGTTTTTTGGTTTTCATATTTGGCTTCAGCTTGTCCAGTTGCTGTAAACGATAATGAAGTATGTGTAAAAGGATAATCGTAATTTTCTTTGAACGCTTTAGCTTCTGGATAAGAAATAATTGGATTAATCTCTTCAATTTCATTTCCTCCATTATTTCTGGTTCTGTTCTCGTATTGATTAATATTGAATGTATTTGAACCCATTGAAGCGAAGTTGGAAGAAAGTGTGTTTTGTAAAGCAGAAACCACGGTTAAAATCCCAACTAAAGCCCAAATACCTAGAGCAATTATCAAAATGGTAAGTATTGTACGTAACAATTGAGTTCGAATTGAACCCATTGCTATTTTTATATTTTCTCTAAATAGTCTTGTCATGATGGTAATTTGACACGAATTTACATTTTTTGTTACAAGTTTATGGTTCCAATTTTATAAAATAGTTGTAAAAAGTGAGATATTTGCAAAGCAATTACAATATCAAAAAAATCAATTGCAATATCAATATCGAAAAAATTCAAATTTAAATTCAACTTTCAATAATAAAAATGGCATCTAAACCTAGTATTCCTAAAGGCACAAGAGATTTTTCTCCCATTGAAGTTTCCAAGCGTAACTATATTATTTCGATAATGAGAAATCATTTTGAAAAATTTGGATACCAACCCATTGAAACCCCTTCTTTCGAAAACTCAGATACTTTGATGGGAAAATATGGTGAAGAAGGTGACCGATTAATTTTTAAGATATTGAATTCGGGTGATTATTTGGATAAAGTTTCTAATGATGAACTTCAATCCTCTAATTACAAACAATTAACGGGTAAAATCTCCGAAAAAGCATTGCGTTATGACTTAACCGTACCTTTTGCACGATACGTGGTGCAACATCAAAACGAAATAGAATTTCCATTCAAGCGCTACCAAATTCAACCAGTTTGGCGTGCCGACCGACCTCAAAAAGGGAGGTTTAGAGAGTTTTACCAATGTGATGCCGATGTGGTGGGTTCCAAATCGTTATGGCAAGAAGTGGAATTGATACAATTGTATGATGCTGTTTTTACAACTCTAGATTTGCATGGCGTAACGATTAAAATAAATAACAGAAAAATATTATCAGGGATTGCCGAAGTCATTGGTGCATCGGATAAATTAATTGATTTTACAGTAGCCTTAGACAAACTCGACAAAATAGGAGAGGAAGGCGTTAAAAAAGAAATGATTGAAAAAGGAATTTCGGAATTAGCTTTAGTAAAAGTAGCGCCTTTATTCAATTTTTCAGGAACTATTCAAGAGAAAATAGACCAGTTATCGGGATTGCTTTCTACTTCGGAAGAAGGAAAAAAAGGAATAATGGAACTTCAATTCATTTGCGATGCGGTTTCAAAATTAGGATTGCAAACCGCCATTTTAGATTTAGATGTGACCTTGGCTCGAGGATTGAATTATTATACAGGAGCTATTTTTGAAGTTGCGCCACCAAGTTCTGTAGCCATGGGTTCCATTGGAGGAGGAGGAAGGTATGATGATTTGACAGGAATATTTGGATTAAAAGACATAAGTGGGGTTGGGATTTCGTTTGGATTGGATAGAATTTATTTAGTCCTTGAAGAGCTTAATTTATTTCCTGAAACAGTTACCACCACTACACAAGTACTCTTTTTAAATCTTGGAGAAGCAGAAGCTTTTCAAGCAATGAAAGCGATTCAACAACTACGAATTCAAAATATTAAAACAGAACTTTATCCAGATATAGCCAAAATAGATAAACAATTTAAGCATGCTGAAAAACGCAAAATTCCTTTTGTGGTAAAAGAAATAGCTAATGAAATGTTTACGCTAAAAAACCTAGTTTCAGGCGAACAATCTCAAGTTGATTTTGCTGGATTAATTCAAAAACTAAACTAAAAAAAAGCTGTCCAAAAATAATATTCGGACAGCTTTTATGGTTAAAGATTTGGGGTCTTTAAATTATCGTTTTGTAATTTTAATAGTTTTTACATCTTCACCTTGGGAAACCACAACTATGTATACACCGGTTGGGTAACTATTTCCAATTTCTTGAATAACTACTTCGTTAGCATTAACAATTCTCTGTTCCATCAACTTTCCAATCATATCATACACTTTAATGGATACATCTTGGGTATTTGTTGAATTTAAGAACATTGAAAAATGATTGCTAAATGGGTTTGGACTTACAGATACATTATATACAACTGTTTCATTCTCTGAGTTATTTGCAGTTGTTCTGGCTATTCCTGGTGAAGTGATAGTACAACTAGTTCCAAAACTTGACCATACTCCAGTTGTAAATAAGGCCACTCTAACGTTGAAGTTAGTCGAAGCTGAATAATTTGAAAGCATGTTCAATCGGAACCAATTTAAATTGTTATCAATTACAACAATAGCATTAGTAGATAAGTTTGTTACTTCAAAACGATACGAAGTAACTCTGTCTAAACTATTTGTAGTAACAAATGTAGATGTTATAGTTGTACCACATTGTGACGATAAGCTTGGCACTTCTGGTGCTGTAACTGTACAAGTTTCACTATATCCTGAATAGGCTCCAGTAGTTTTAACAGCAACTTCAACATTATAAGTATCACCATAATTGTATTGTGATAACATGGTTAAAGAAAACCAATGTAGGGTTCTTGTTAATTCTTGTGTGAATGCTGTTCTTTGGTTGGTTACTCTAAATTTGTAACCTGTTATTCCTGCAATACTTGTTGAAGCTATTAAAGTTCCTAATGATTGTAAAGTTACTCCACATTGATCCAACGCTACTGATGGTGGAGCACCTGTAAATCGCAATGAAAAACGATTGTCAATTGTACCTTGAGGCAACACAATTTGAAACATTCCAGTTTTTATATTGTGATAGGTATCAGTAAGACTATCATAGATATAGATGTTTTGATTGTCATCAAAATTTTCTTTGCTATCTACCATGAATTTTACATTTCCAGCCGCACTGGTTTTTACACTTATAGGATAGATTTTATTACTATTAAAAGTACCATCACCTTGAATGATTAATTTTGTGCCATGATTCATAAAATACATGTCATTAGGTTGTGTATCAAGATGAACAGCATCATAACCTTTATCAAGACCACTAGTCGCATAAGTACCCATAAATCCGAGTAGAATTTGTCTATGGTAATTATTAATTGAGGTTAAACCAAGTCTTAGCTTAGGGAAAGTATTTTCACCAGGAATAGCATCTTCTTGATTTGGAAGCATAACGGATTGATTTCTAAACAAAGTATTAGAGTCAACATGCTCTTCTTTAATAAACAATCTCTGATCATTATTAAAAGTAATCAAACCACCAGTTGCAGAACCAGCCACAAAGAATCCTTGACCTACTGGAATATATCTTCCTGGTACTTTTGTACTTGATCCTGAACCACTAATACCTGCAGGAGTTATAGGAGCAACACCACCAATTAAGTTACGAGTTGCATAACCTCCTTGATACTCTATAAGATTATGTGAGGTATTTGTATTATAATGTTCCCAAAAGTAAACAGTTCCAGTTGTTGATGCCGCATTTGCTGCAATAAATGCATTTACATCAATTGCTGATGGATAAGGGTTTCCCGATAGGTTTAAATTATTAGCTGCAATAGGCGATGTTATTAATCCACTATTTGGTTTTCCAACAAACGTATGGTTTTGAGATTCAGTAACTGCGCTACTACCTTTTAAAGTATATCCTTGACCAGCAAGTAAAGCACCGTTTTGTCCAACAGCAGTCCAATTGGCATAAACACCAGATACATTTTGAAATTTGTATATCCATCGGCTACTCATTGTAATTGGAGAAGTAGCTATGCTATTATTGGATGATGTCCATAAATAATTTTGTATACTATTTGGATTTGTTCCGTCTTTCATCACACCTGCAACTGTATAGTTAGTATTGTTTGAAGTTGTATTGATTTCAGATACTGGCGAACTCCAATAATTGTAATTAAATTTATTGGTTTGTCCTTGTTGGTCTCTTTCTAAAGAACCAGCACTTGTTACATCCAATTCACTATTTAAAGTTTGAACTAATTGCGATTTACCAACCAAATCAATTTTACCATCTAATTTTAGGTACCAATCATTTTGGATTTTGTTATCACCATTAATTGAAACTGTTATTCCCGGATCTACAATCATACCTAATGATGTCATATTTGATGGTTCGATAATATTGTGTTTTACTTGAACAATTGAACTTGTATTGTTTACATCTGTCAAATCCGTTCCTTTAATTTCTTTAGTAGGATCATCAACAGCAACAGCAAAAGTTCCAGTTCTTAGCGTCACGAATGGCATTGGAGCTTCTTGAACTTTAATGAATTTATGATTGTAGATTTTCATTCCTGTTCCTGAATCAATTGCAGGTGTTGTTAAATCATCGATAATATCATCTTTATAGGCGTCCATTCTGTAATATCGCAATACATTTGTAAAAGGTAATGAGCCAATATCTTTTGGTATGATAGCACCTCTTACTTGAGAACCTGTATTTTGTATTTCTTGATAAACCATTCTTTGAAATTGGGTATTTGTAAGCGCTACATTAAAGATACGTACTTCATCAATTTTACCATTAAAGTAAAACGTACCACCGGTTGGGTTTCTTCCAATAGTTAGTAAAGTAGCATCAGCAGCAATAGCTCCTGTTAATATACTACTAGCTACTTCGGAACCATTTACAAAAAGCCTTAGTGTTGCACCATCATAAGTTGCGCCTACATGGTACCATTGGGCTTCATTCAGAGGCGTATTATAAACTACCGTCGTGCTATTAAGAATAACACTAACTCTTTTCAAATTTGTAACTCTTATTTGAAATTTATTTTGTCCAACAACAATACCATATGCGTTATAACCGGATCTTAAATTAATCCAAGCCATAATAGATGCATTGGCTAATCCACCTAAAACACCAGTTCCTTCAGCATAATCGTTTCTTCCATCAAAATCTAAAAACAGTTTTCGATTTAAGTCTCTTGGAGAACCTTTTATAATATCATTAGTATCAAAAATATTTAATATACCATCTCCGTCTGAATCTCCAGTTCCATCTATTATTCCGTCATTATTAGCATCATAACTTGCATACAAACCTGTTTGTATATCATTGATACCATCATCATTTGAGTCTAATTGTAAATAATCTGGTATACCGTTGGAGTCGCTATCTTGGGCGTAAGCTCTAGCTACCGAACCAAAATTAGCGGAATTGTCATAAAGATTTAACAAACCATCACCTTCCGTATCCAGACCATCACCTTTACCATCACCAGTAATATCTCCATCACCATTTAATAGTCCAGATTCATCCACGTCAAATAAAGAATCATTGTCACTATCCATATCTAAATAATTGGGAACACCGTCACCATCAGTATCAGGAAGTGAATAAGTACCAGCAGTAATTAATGCATCTATATAATCATTAATTCCATTTGAATTCGTATCTGCCCATGTAGCAGCATTAGTTTTATCCATAGTCGATTTACCATTGCTGTAACCTTTAAATCCGGCTTCTTCAATGTCTGAAATACCATCGTTTTCGTCATCCACGTCTAGTAAATCAGCTATTCCGTCTGCATCAGAATCAATACAGTATTGGTTAATGATTATCTGAACATCATCAATAAAGTTACCTACCGATGAACTTCCTGATGCCGTTGGACCTGCTTGAAATGTTAAAACAATAGTCGTTTGTCCTACAGGAATACTATAGGTTCCAGAGTATGAACCCCATGAAGTGTTTCCATCTACCATAGTAACAATTGGGCTTGAAGCAATAGCATTGGCTAAATTATCTCCAAATTTTACATAAGCAGTATCTGTTCCTGATCTTCCTCTGTGTTTAATGGTCCAATTGATAGTTCCACCACCACCGTTCAAACAAAATGTTTGGTATAATATACCAGGAACATTAGCATTTAATTCTGCAAATTGATTTCCGGCAGCTGCAGGTACAGGACCTCCACTTCCGCTACTAAATCCAGAACTCCAAATTTCGATAAAAGGTTCAGCACTTGTTTGCCAGCCCGTCACACTACCGGTAGGTAATATTGCATAGGATGCAGCTGGAATAGGTGGAGTTTCAAAGCTACCATTTATAAACGGGTCACTAATACAACTACCACACTCTATGGTATCTATAATTCCATCGTTATCATCATCTTGATCGGAATTATTATCAATTCCATCACCATCATTGTCAAGTACCCCCGTACCTTGTATTGCAAAAATGTATGGGTTTTCATCGCTATCGTTGCTTACGATATTAATTTGAGCAACTCTTGTAAATACTACACTTGGATTAAAAGTTATTTGAAATGTCGTACTTGTTCCAGCGCCAAGTATAAGTGTTCCAGGATTAGCTGTTACACTAAATTCAGCTGCATTAAGGCCAGTTATTGTTGGATTAGCAATTGTTAATGAAAGGGAACCAGTATTTAAAATAGTAAAAGTACGAGTTACGGTTGCTAGATTAATATCAGCAGGTCCAAAATCTGATCCGTCTGAGACAGAAGTTACCATGTCGCCACTTGAAATTGATAAGCCATTCCCTTGCAAATCTATTTCTCTTGTTGTCCCAGTACCTTGAATGTTAAATAGGTACGGGTTTTCATTACTGTCATTAGTTACAATGTTTATTGTCGCTGTTCTTATCCCAACTGCGGTAGGTAAAAATGTAACGACAAAAGTTGTGCTATTAAGTGCTGCCACAGTAGCGCTTGGAGGTGTAGTAACAGTAAACTCAGAAGCGTTAAGACCTGTAAAAGTTATGGCACCAACAGTTAATGCAATATTTCCATTATTAAAGATAGTAAATGTTCTTGTTCCCGCAGTTGAACTAAAATCGGTCCAATCTGCAGTTATTGGAGTTATATCACCGTTAACAATTGATGTTGTATTACCTTGAATATCTATTTCTGGAATTATACCAAATCCTTGTATAGCAAAGTCATATGTATTTTCACTAGTATCATTATTCACAATACTGATTGTTGCAGTTCTTAAATTAATGGCACTTGGTGAAAATGTTACTACAAAAGTTGTTGTTCCATTTGCCGAAATTGTTGCAGCCGGTGGAATAGTAACAGTAAAATCAGCAGCATTTGCACCACCAATAGTTATTGTGCCAATAGTTAACGCGATATTTCCCGTGTTGCGAATAGTGAATGTTCTGGTTCCTGCAACGGTACTAAAATCAGTCCAGTCAGCAGTTGTTGGAGTCACATCACCATCAGCAATACTAGTAGCATTTCCTTGAATATCAATTTCTTGTTCGATCCCTGTTCCTTGTATAGCAAAATCATACGGATTTTCATCGGTGTCATTATTTACAATTGAAATTGTAGCCGTTCTTACACCAAGACCTATTGGGCTAAAAGTTACAGTAAATGTAGTACTAGAACCAACAGCTACGATAGCGCTTGGAAGAGTAGTAACTGAAAATTCACTGGCATTAGTCCCAGAAAATGTTATTGTTCCAACAGTAAGCAAAGCAGTACCTGTATTACGAATAGTAAATGTTCTTGTTGTTACTACAGTGCTAAAATTGGTCCAATCTGCTGTGGTAGGAGTACTATCACCATCAACAATTGAAGTTGCATTTCCTTGAATATCTATTTCATTGAAATTAACAGTTGCCACAACAGCCGTTCTAGTGCCTGTAGTACAACCATTATTTGTTGCATCAACATAATAAGTTGTTGTTATTGAAATAACAGGAGTAGTAAAAGCAGTACCAGTACCTAAGCTTGCACCACCACTAGCTGCCGCATACCAGTTGATAGTACCTGCGCTTGCCGTTGCTCCAAGGTTTACTGTTCCAGCACCCGTTCTTGAGCCAGGTGTTGCGCCTGTTATAGTTGGAACCGGAGTCACAGTTATTGTACCAGAACCAGTTGTTAGAGGACCACAACCACCAGTTAAGGTTATTGTATAATTAAATATTCCCAAAGCAGTAGGAGTACCCGATATAGTTACAACGTTGGCTACCCAGTTACCAGTAACTCCAGCAGGTAAACCAGAGAAAGTAGCTCCAGTTGCCTCCGTTGTTGCATAGGTAATATTTGTTAGAACCGTATTGACACATGTAGTCTGAGCATTTGTTCCTGCTGCAGAAGAGAGTGTAACAGTATTGTTAGCAGTTATGGTTATTGTTTTCGTTGAAGCCACATTTCCGCATGGTGTATTTCCTGTAGCAGTAAGAGTTAAGGTTACACTACCAGCTGTAATGTCAGCTGGGCTAGGAGAATAGGTACAAGTAGTTAAAGAATTAGAATTTGTAAAAGTTCCAGTTCCACTTGAAGTCCATGTAACACCCGTTGTATTTGTAGCGCTAGATCCTGCAGTTATGTTAACAGCGCTACTACTACACGTTGTAATGGTAGTGCCAGCCACTGATGTTGCTATCGGTAGAATTGATACTGTTTTAGTATAAGTTACATTACCACATGGAGAAATACCATAAATAGTCATTGTTAATGTTATACTGCCAGCAGTGATATCAGCAGGACTAGGATTGTAAGAACAAGTAGTTAATGAATTTGGATTCACAAAAGTTCCAGTTCCACTTGAAGTCCATGTTAATGAGGCATAATTTGCAGCTGATGCTCCTGTAGTTATATTTACCGCTCCACTAGTTGAACATGTAGTTATTGCCGACCCTGCTGTACCTGATGGGAATGAATAAAGGTTTACATTTGCTGTATAGTTTGCTCCGCTTACAGCGTTATTACACGATGTTCCAAGTGCAATATTAGTGATTGTAATAGTTGTTATCCCAGGGTTTAAAATAGATGAATTAAAAGAAGCTATACCAGGACTTCCTGCTGTAAATGAGACTATTGCTGTATTTCCTGTTGCATTTGTTGCTCCTGTAAGATTGTATGTAATGGTATAACTTCCTGTTATCATAGTAGACGAACGAACTGTAACTAGTGCAGCGGAAGATCCACATGTTATTTGAGACACAGTAGTTGGAGAAGTTAAACCAAAAATTGGACAAACCCAGCTTATGGTTACTTGTCCGTTGGCACCATTACCAGCCGTTCTAGAACCACTCGAAGTTCTGTAAGCACCACCACCACCACCACCATTACCAGTAGCTGATGATCCATTACCTTGTGAACCGCTTCTTCCATTGGCGCCATTTCCGCCACCAGCGTTTGCTACAGCTCCAGTTGCGTTTGTTGCATCCACTCCAGGTAACAATGTGCCTGGTGAAGCACCACCACCACCACCATAGCTTCCGTTTATACCATTTGCACCATTTCCACCTGCAGTCGTAACATCGCCAATTGAGCTTGGCGAGGCAGCACCTCCTAAGGCACCGTTATTATTGTTACTACTGGCACTTAACCCTCCTTTTGCGACTACTAAAGATGCACCAAAAGAGGAATCAGTTCCGTTTGTTCCGGATACACCACCAGTTCCAACAGTAATGTTATATGTTGTTCCAGGAACTACCGTTAGTAATGATTGAGC
>CALQAH020000024.1 GCA_943328505.2 Rhizobium sp. Q54
AGATTTACAAAAAATTATATTGTTGATTTTCTTAAGAAAAAAATACCTAATTTTGCAATCATTTTTTCGGAAGAAAATACAAATCCAGTTAAGTACTTATAAAATATGGCGACTACAAAAGAACTAAGTGTTGAAGACAAATTAAGAGCTATTTATGATTTACAAATCATAGACACCAGAATTGATGAAATCAGAAACGTAAGAGGAGAATTACCTCTAGAAGTAGATGATTTAGAAGATGAAGTAGCCGGTTTGAGCACTCGTTTAGAGAAATTAAAATCAGATTTGGTTAACATTGAAGAATTAATCAAAACTAAGAAAAATGCAATTGACGAACATCAAGCTGCAATAAAAAGATATTCTGAACAACAAAAAAATGTTCGTAACAATAGAGAATTTAACTCTTTAACCAAAGAAGTTGAATTTCAAGAACTTGAAATTCAATTGGCTGAAAAGCAAATTAAAGAAATGAAAGCGTCTATTGATCATAAAAAAGATGTGATTGCTAGTTCTAAAGATAAGTTAGAGCAAAAGTCGACACATTTAAAACATAAAAAAGCGGAACTTAACGACATTATGTCGGAAACTCAAAAAGAAGAGTCTTTTTTACATGAGAAATCTGCTGAATTTGAAGGTTTAATCGAAGAAAGGTTATTAGCCGCTTATAAAAGAATCCGTTCAAGTGTTCGTAATGGTTTAGCGGTTGTATCTATTGAACGTGGCGCTTCTGCTGGTTCATTCTTTACAATTCCACCACAAATTCAAGTTGAAATTGCGGCTAGAAAGAAAATCATTACCGATGAGCATTCGGGAAGAATTTTAGTTGATGCTTCCTTAGCGGAAGAAGAAAGAGAAAAAATGCAAAAATTATTTGCAAAAATGTAATATCTTAATCCCGATTTAATCGGGATTTTTTTATGAAAAAAATTAAATATTTCCTTCTTACAAAATCAGTTGGTCTTTATATCAACACTCTTAGTTTTATCCAACCCGATAAAGCAAATTCTCTTGCCTACAAACTATTTAGCGAACCTAGAAAAGGAAAATTAAAAAAAGAGGAACTTCCAAAAGTCCTGCAAAATGCAAAATCAGAGGCCGTTCAATTTAAAGAACATAGTATACAAACCTATATTTGGGAAGGAAATGAAAACATAATTCTTTTGGTTCATGGTTGGGAAAGCAATGCTTCACGTTGGAAAAAATTATTACATCATTTAAAAAAAACAGGAAGTACCATAATTGCACTTGATGCACCAGCACACGGTTTGTCTAGCGACCTAGAATTTAACGTCCCAAAATATGCCTCGTTTATCAATTTTATCTGTCTAAAATACAATCCAAAAGCAATAGTTAGTCATTCCATTGGTGGTGCAGCAAGTATTTTTAGTTTGCATAACTATTCAAACACAAACGTTGAAAAACTTGTATTACTTGGCGCTCCTTCGGAAATGAAGATTATTGTCAATAATTATGTTGCCATGCTGAGTTTGAATAAAAAAATTGCTACTTTTCTAGAGAAACAATCTGAAGTGAAATTTGATATTAAAATTGATGATTTTTCGGCACATCTTTTTTCTGAAAATTTAACTCAAAAGACATTCATTGCCCACGATATTCTTGATCAGGTTGTGTTGGTCACCGAAGGAAGAAAGATAGCTAAAGCAATGAAAAATGTAACCTTTATTGAAACACAAGGACTAGGTCATAGTATGCACGATAATGAATTGTATCAATCTATCGTGGATTTTCTACATAAGTAAGACTTCTTTCAAAGTTGTAAATTTGTTATCTTTGCTCAATGGAACTCAACCAAACTCGTATTAATAAATTTCTTTCCGAATCTGGATTTTGCTCTCGTCGTGAAGCAGATAAACTATTGGAAGATGGCCGAATTACTATTAACGGTATTGTTCCGGAAATGGGCACCAAAGTATCTACTCGCGATGAAGTTCGTGTCGACGGGAAATTAATTCGTGAAAAAACTGAAAAGCCAATTTACTTAGCATTTTACAAACCCGTTGGTATTGAGTGTACTACAAATCAAAATGTTCGTGATAATATTGTGGACTATATCAATTATCCGCAAAGAATTTTCCCCATTGGACGTTTAGACAAAGCAAGTGAAGGATTAATTTTTATGACAAATGATGGCGATATCGTTAACAAAATTCTTCGGGCTAGAAACAATCACGAAAAAGAATATATCGTCACCGTAAACCGTCCTATAACTGAAAAATTCATAGAAAGAATGGGAAATGGCATTCCAATTTTGGAAACCGTAACTCGTAAATGCAAAGTGGAACAAATCAGTCAATATGTTTTTAGAATCATATTAACACAAGGACTGAATCGACAAATTCGAAGAATGTGTGAATACCTTGATTACGATGTGGTAGCCTTAAAAAGAATTCGAATCATCAATATTTCATTAGACATTCATGTAGGTCGTTATAGAAATTTAACTAATGAAGAAGTGGAACAATTGAACAAACTAATAGAACCTTCAAGTAAAACAGAAGAAGCTAGTTTACCTAAAATAAATGCTATCGAACCAAAAATAAGGGTTATTAGAAAAAATAATTAAAAAGACTAACTACTTTAGACAAGCAATTACAAAACTCCTGTAATCAATAAAATAGAATAAATAGCGAGTAAAAATGCTACTGCATTCTGCATTGTTTTAATGGTTGTTTTTTGTAGCAATTTGTTTCCTAGATAAACTCCTGAAAAGGCCGAAAGAGTCGCCAATACAATAAGTCTATACTCTATATTTACTTTATTCGATATGATTTGAGGCAAGTAAACCGATAATCTTGATACGTCAACAAGACAAGCTATCACTACTCCTGAAGCAATAAAAGCTTCTTTAGATAAATTTGTTCTTATTAAAAAAGCACTTCTCAAAGCACCTTGATGTCCGGAAATGCCTCCAAAAAAACCACTTAATATTCCACCTATTGGCAAATACTTTTGATCAAATTCCATTTTTTTATATTTTGGAACAAAATCTATAAGCGCAAAAAACAGCAATAAAAATCCAATAACCAATTTAATAACAGTGACTTCAAATGTATTCCCTACTATTGAATACTGAAATAGAGGTTTTATATTTAACAATGTTTTTAATGTATAAGCTCCTAAAAAAGAAAAGAGCAAAGCAAGTATTCCAAATTTTAATATCACGCTTACATTCGCTTTTTTGCCAAAAAGAGACAATTTAAATATGTTATTTAAAAAATGCACTATAGAAGTTAGCACTATTGCAATTTCTATTGGAAAAAACAATCCAAATACAGGAAGTAACATTGTCCCTAAACCAAAGCCGGAAAATAAGGTTAAGGCAGCTCCAATAAAAGCAACAAGACAAATAAAAATATAATCCATAGTTATTTAGCTAAAAATACCAATGAGCATCTCTTTAAACAAATCATGACTTGGCAAAGCATTTGCGCCTACACCTTTGCTTTTAATATCAATAGAACGCATAGTGGTTACAATTTGACTTACTTTTTTCATAGGATAGTTTTTCAAAGCTAAATCGTAATCCTTTAAAAAATAAGGGTTAACACCTAAAACCGAAGCAACATTCTTTGGGTTTTTATCCTTTAATCCGTGGTATTTCAAAAGCTTAACATAAAAACCAAAAACAGTACTGGTTGTAACTACCATTGGATTTGACTTTTCGTTTTCAGAAAAGTATTGTACAATTTGATAGGCTTTTAATTGATTTTTAGACCCTAAGGCATTTAGCAATTCAAAGTTGTTAAAGTCTTTACTGAAGCCAATATTTTCCTCAATATGCTTCGCTAAAATCAAACTTCCTTTGGGTAAAATGATTTGTAATTTTTCCAGTTCATTATTGATTTTACTCAAATCATTCCCTAAAAATTCCACTAACATAGCGTTGGCTTTTGGTTCTATGGTATATCCTTTTCCTTGTAAGATTCGGTTTATCCATTGTCCAACTTGATTATCGTATAATTTTTTACTTTCAAAAACAACCCCAACTTTATCCAGTAATTTTACTAATTTCTTGCGTTTGTCTAATGTTTTATATTTATAACAAATCACCAAAACCGTTGACGGCATTGGGTTTGAAACATAATTTTCTAAATTATCAATTGTTTTTGCTAAATCTTGAGCTTCTTTAACGATCACTACTTGACGTTCAGCCATCATTGGATATCGTTTGGCAGTTGAAGCAATATCTTCAATTGTGGCATCACGACCATATAAAACCGTTTGATTGAAACCTTTTTCGTCTTCAGTTAAAACAGTATCTTCAATGTATTCTGATAATTTATCAATATAATACGGCTCATCACCCATTAAAAAATATATAGGCTTTATGTTTCCCGCTTTGATATCATTAATTATTTTTACTACTTCGTCCATTCTTAGTATTCAGTATTCAGTTTTTAGTGTTCAGTTTCTTTAAAATAACTATTTTTGTAAGATGCAGCAACTCAATTTTCCAACGTATTCCTTTCGCTTCAAAAATAGTGAAAATAAAGTAGCAATCTTTGATGAAATCAGGAAAAAATTTATCCTTTTAACTCCTGAAGAATGGGTACGACAGAACACCATTCAATTCATATTACAAGAAAAAAAATATCCTAAATCGTACCTCAACGTTGAGAAAATTATAAAAATTAACGATTTGATTAAACGATACGATATTGTTGTATTTCAACCCAATGGAAAAATATTTTTACTAATTGAATGCAAATCACCAGAAGTCAGTATTAACCAAAATACTTTTGACCAAATAGCGCGTTACAACCTTTCTTTAAAAGCAGAATACTTAATGGTAACTAATGGACTTAATCATTACTTTTGCCAAATGGATTTTGAAAAAGAAGAATATATTTTCCTGAAAGAACTTCCTGAATTTAGATAATTGATGATAGATAAATAGATAATGGACAAAAAAATAGCCGTTGTAATATTGAATTGGAATGGAGCAAAATTATTAGAACAGTTTTTGCCTTCTGTCATTGCTTATTCTAATGAAGCAGTTATTTATGTTGCGGATAATGCGTCGACCGATAATTCTATTGACATCATTAAATCTCAATTTCCATCGATTAAAATTATTGAAAATAAAGAGAATTTTGGCTTTGCACAAGGATACAATCAGGCTTTACAGCAAGTTGAAGAAGAATATTATGCATTAGTCAATTCGGATATTGAAGTTACTCAAAACTGGCTTTCCCCTATCCTATCTATCTTTGATAACGAACCCAATATTGGCATTATACAGCCTAAGATTTTAGATTTTAAGAAAAAAGAGTATTTTGAATACGCAGGTGCTGCAGGTGGTTTTATTGATAAATATGGTTATCCTTATTGTCGTGGTCGTATTTTTGAAACAATCGAAAAAGACAATCATCAATATGATGATGATTGCGAAATATTTTGGGCTTCAGGTGCTTGTTTTTTTATTAGAAAAGAAGTTTATAGAAACCTCAAAGGCTTTGACAATGATTTTTTTGCGCATCAAGAAGAAATTGATTTGTGTTGGAGAGCATTTAATATGGGCTATAAAGCAAAATACACTTCAAAATCTATAGTGTTTCATATTGGAGGAGCAACTTTAAATCAAAGTAATCCTAAAAAGACATTCCTAAATTTTAGAAACTCATTGTTAATGCTAACCAAAAATTTACCTTCAGATAAATTGTTTAAAATATTATTCCTTCGACTAATATTGGATGGCATTGCTGGAATTCATTTTATATTTCACGGAAAGTTCAAACATTGTTTAGCTGTAATCAAAGCTCATTTTCATTTTTATCATTTGATTAATAGCAACTTAAAGAAAAGGAATACAAATCAATCCACTGAATATTACAATACCGATAGCATTGTGTATAACTATTTTGTTAAAAACGGCAAGGTATTTGAATCCAAAAATTAACAATAGTTTATGTACAATTGTAACTATCTAAATCTAAAATAATTCGTAATTTTGTTAAAATTTAAACAACTACTCATGAAGAAAGTATTTTTTACACTTGCAATTCTAACCTTAACACTTACATCGTGTGGCACTAAGAAAAAAATTGCGGCTTTAGAAGCGCAAAATAAAGAATGTCAAGATTTATTAAACTCAACAACGGTTAAGTTAAATTTATGTTTATCCGAAAAAGAAGCTCTTTTAAAACAAACTGAATATTTAAAACAAAACAATTCGGATTTAATAAACAGTTCTAAAGAGATGACAATTTTATCCTCAAAAGGTGCGCAAAATATTGAAAAAGCTTTGGAAACCATCAAAGAAAAAGATTTAAAAATCACAAGAATGCAAGATGCATTGACCAAAAAAGACAGTGTTACATTGGCCTTAGTAACATCCTTAAAAAGTTCCGTAGGCATTTCGGATCCAGATATTGAAATTAATGTTGAAAAAGGTGTTGTTTTTATTTCAATCGCTGATAAATTGTTATTTAAAAGCGGCAGTTACACTGTTAGTGACAAAGCCAAAGAAGTTTTAGGGAAAGTTGCCAAAGTAATTAATAGCCGACCAACATTTGAATGTATGGTAGAAGGTCATACAGACAATGTTCCCTTTACCGGAAATGCAGTTTTATTAGACAACTGGGATTTAAGTGTAAAACGTTCAACCGCTATTGTTAGAGTGTTAACTAAAGATTTAGGGGTAAAACCATCTCAATTAATTGCAGCTGGAAGAAGCGAATTTATTCCTTTAGTAGATAACAAAACATCTGACAATAGAGCTATAAATAGAAGAACACGCATCGTTATTTTACCAAAAATTGACGAGTTCTACGATATGATCGAGAAGGAAATGAAGAATCCTAAAAAATAGTATTCTGTGAGCAGTTATTAGTGTTCAGTCTTCATAAACAAAAAACGTCTCGAGAAATCGGGACGTTTTTATTTATGCAATATTTCTATTATCTATAAGTCTATTATCTATTCTCTAAAATATATCTAAATCTCCTTTTCCTTCACGAATAACAACGGGTTCATATCCAGATAAGTCAATTATGGTAGAACCTATATTATCTCCATAACCGCCATCAATAACCAAATCGACTAAGTTTTGCCATTTCTCAAAAATTAATTCAGGATCAGTGGAATATTCTAGTACAGCATCTTCATCGTGAATGGATGTTGAAACTATAGGATTACCAAGCTTCCTAACGATCTCTAAAGCAATATTATTATCGGGAACCCTAATACCAACGGTTTTCTTTTTTCTGAACTCGCGTGGCAAATCATTATTACCAGGTAAAATAAACGTATAAGGTCCAGGTAAAGCACGTTTTAATATTTTGAAGGTTGCTGTGTCAATTTGTTTTACGTAATCGGAAAGGTTACTTAAATCGCTACATACAAACGAAAAATTGGCTTTCTCCAACTTGATGCCTTTTATTTTAGCAATGCGTTCCAATGCTTTAGAATTGGTAATATCACAACCCAAACCATACACCGTATCCGTTGGGTAAATCACCAAACCACCATTGCGCAAAACGTCTACTACCTTTTTGATAGCAGCTTCGTTAGGTTTGTCTTCGTATATTTTTAGAAATTCCGACATAAGTATAAAATTTTATTTTAAACATTAAGAAGTTAAGCAAATTAAGAAATTCATTAAGCTTAACTATACTTAATTATAATCTTAACTTCTTAATGGGTAAATCATCCAATGATATCAAGTTTCGCAAATAGCAACAACAACTTCTTTATGCCACCAACTTCAAATTTTATCTCGGCTTTTTTATCGGCTCCAATGCCTTCAAGGTTTAACACTTCTCCTTTTCCAAAGCGTTCGTGCATTACCACATTGCCAACGGTGAGTTTACTATCAAATAAATTAGTGCTTGTTGGAGTATTGCCAACAGGTTTCAATTTACGAATATTTAACGAAGAAATAGGTTCATTTGAAAATCCTTTTGGTGGCGTTCCAGCAATGGGTTTTGCCAAACGCAATTTCGACTTATCAATATCCCCAAAAATATCCATATCAATCATAGGTTTGTATTGATAACTACCATTACCGGTTCCATTAATATATTCTAAATATTCTCCGTTAATTTCTTCTATAAATCGGGATGGTTCGCTATCCGTAAGTTTTCCCCAGCGATAACGAGATTGCGCATACGACAAATAGGCTTGATGTTCGGCCCGAGTCAACGCTACATAAAACAAACGTCTTTCTTCTTCTAATTCACTTCGTGTATTCAAACTCATAGCGCTTGGAAACAAATCTTCTTCCAAACCAACGATAAACACATACGGAAATTCCAATCCTTTTGCCAAATGTATGGTCATCAACGCTACTCTATCTTCATCACTTGTATCTTTATCTAAATCGGTTGCCAAAGCCACATCTTCCATAAATTCTGCTAAAGAACCACGCGCACCATCAATTTCCTTTTGACCTTCGGTGAAATCTTTGATACCGTTTAATAATTCTTCAATATTTTCTATACGAGCAATGCCTTCGGGAGTTCCGTCTTTTTTGAGTTCTTGAACCAATCCAGTTTTTTTAGTCACATGATCGGTCAAATAAAAAGCATCTTGATTTTCATTAATTACTTGAAAACTCCTAATCATGGTCACAAAATCTTCCAGTTTTTGTTTGGTTCCCGAATTCAATTTCAAATCAATCTTATCGATGTTTTGCATTACTTCAAAAACGGAACGTTTGTATTGATTGGCAGCAACGGTCAACTTCTCAATGGTAGTATCTCCAATACCTCGCGCAGGATAATTGATAACACGAATTAAGGCTTCTTCATCTTTGGGATTAATCACCAATCGTAAGTAGCACAATACATCTTTAATTTCTTTACGTTGATAAAACGATAATCCACCATAAATTCGATACGGAATATCGCGCTTTCGTAAAGCATCTTCCATGGCACGAGATTGAGCATTGGTTCGGTACAATATGGCAAACTGTCCATTCAACATTTGGTGCTGCATTTTTTGTTCCCAAATGGTGCTGGCTACAAATCGTCCTTCTTCGCTATCGGTAATGCTGCGGTTGACTTTTATCTTGGAACCAAAATCATTGGCAGTCCAAACCACTTTATCTAATTTGGTTTTATTTTTGTCGATGATGGAATTGGCAGCTTCTACGATATTTTTGGTAGAACGATAATTTTGTTCTAATCGATAGGTTTGTACATTTTCATAATCTTTTTGAAAGTTCAAAATGTTATTGATATTAGCACCTCGGAACGCATAAATACTCTGAGCATCATCGCCAACGACACAAATATTCTGAAATTTATCTGATAAAGCACGAACAATTAAGTACTGAGAATGATTGGTATCTTGGTACTCGTCTACTAAAATGTATCTAAAACGATTTTGGTATTTTGCCAAAACATCAGGAAACCGATTTAAGAGTTCGTTGGTTTTCAATAACAAATCATCAAAATCCATGGCGCCGGCTTTGAAACAACGATCCACATAGTTTTGATAAATCTCTCCTAAACGTGGCTTCTTGCTCATAGCATCGGCTTCTTGCAGTTCAGGATTGTTGAAATACGCTTTTACGGTAATCAAACTGTTTTTATAGGAGGATATTCGGCTTAAAACCTGTTTCGATTTGTAGATGTCTTTATCCAACTGCATTTCTTTAATAATAGCCGAAATCAATCGCACACTATCCTGTGTATCATAAATCGTGAAATTGGATGGATAACCTAGTTTGTCTGCTTCACTTCTTAGAATTCTTGCAAAGACGGAGTGAAAAGTTCCCATCCATAGATTTTTGGCTTCCGCCGAACCTACAATATCCGAGATACGCTTTTTCATTTCGCGTGCGGCTTTGTTGGTAAATGTCAGTGCCAAAATACTAAAAGCGTCCACACCCAAACTCATCAGGTATGCAATACGAATGGTCAAAACACGCGTTTTACCAGAACCAGCACCCGCAATAATAATCATTGGGCCATCTTTTTGTAAAACGGGTTCTTGTTGTGCTGCGTTAAGTTGACTGATGTGTTTTTGCATTATGTAAAATCAATTATGACGTACAAAAATAGCATTTTTACACGAAGATTCTAGAGCGGATTTGATTTCATTTGAACAATTTATCAGCAATTTATTTTATTAAAAAATAATTACTTAAAACAAAAAAAGCTCAAGTAAAATACCTGAGCTTTTTTCGACTAATTAAAACTAAAGTTAATTTTTAAGGATTTTTTCTTTGACAACGATTTTGTTTTCAAACTCTATTTGCAATACATACAAACCTTGAGAAAAATTGGATGTACTTATTTGCTTTTCGTTTCCTTGATAGACTTTTTGTCCTAAAGTGTTAAAGACCGTAATGGCATTTATTTCATCATTGGTATCAATAGTTATAAAATCACTAGATGGATTTTGGAAAATCGAATACTCTACATAAGTTGGACTTTCCAATCCTAATGAACTTCCTGTTCCTTGCATGTATAACGAAATAGGAAAATAACCTTCTCCACCCGCAAAAACAGCTGTTGGCACACTGATTCTAAAATTGTGATTTCCAGCAGTGATTATGCCCATATCCAATTTTCTAATAGGAATATTATAACCAGGACACCAATTACTAAACGATTGCCAAACAGCATCTGTTCTTGGTGTTGTCCCATAAATTCCATTGCCCTGAGTGTTGTAAACACGGTAAGGTTCGCAGGAGGTTTCGCCTGGTTTATAGGTTAAAATTGGAGTAATTAAATTATCAAAATAAATATAATGCCATCTTCTATTGTATTCTTCACCGCCACTATTGGCACCATGATTTGAAGTAATCAAATAAAAACTTGCATTATCAATATCATCGGGTAAATTAACGCTAATGGTTCTGACGGTTTGTCCAATGGCGTCTGAAGCTCCAGCTTGATAATTGTTCATGTATTTTTGGAAATTCAGTGGAAATAGAAAATTGTTACTTGATGTAAAAGTAGACGAGTTTGAAACTAAAGTTAGTGTTCCGAAAAACACACTATTAATTCCTGCACATCCCGCAACTTGAGTTTGAGCTGCATAAGGAACTCCAAAAACTTGAAGTTCTATCCAAAAATCATAAGCTGCAATAAGCTGTGGATCTTTAAATATTTTTGCAATATTGTCAACATTAAAAACATAGGGAACTTGAAATGGTGCTATATTTTTATTCATAAATGGCGTTATAAATCGAGCCAATTCAATTTTAGGAACAGTATTAGTATCATAGTTTGTTGCGTCTTTGGGTGCAAATGCCAAATTTACATTACCTATACGATCATAGTTATCACAATCGGCTTTTATAGTAATGTTTAAAGACATAGTACTTCCAAAAGCTAACAATTCTGCAGCGGAAAGTTTTTTGGCATACAAATCATTACGATGACGAATAACACCATTAGGAACAGGCTGATTTACAACTCCAGCATACCCATCATAAAAACGAATTTCATCAAAGACCGTAAGCGTTGTTTGAGCAGAAGATTCTAGAGTTATGAGATTGAAAATCAAAAGCAACAAGAAAAGTAACGATTTTTTCATAGGAAATTGGTTTATGTAAAAATATCTAAAATATTCTAACAAATAACTTGTCCTATATTATTTTTTTAATTTTGACAAACAGAAAAGAAATGAATGTTTTACTTTTGCTAGCATTAAAAATAAATAAAACCAATGAACTCTGATAAAATCCTTGAATTGTTATTTTACACCTTACCAGCTTTGATTACAGGCGGTGTTGCTTACTATTTGTTCAACGCCTATTTTGCGGATCAACAAAACACGAGACGCTGGTTGTTACAAAAAGAAAACCAAAAACTGGGATTACCCTTGCGTTTACAAGCCTTCGAAAGATTATCCTTGTTTTTGGAGCGTATTAATCCTAACAAATTATTAATTCGTATCGCGCCTTTAAGTGATGATAAATATGCGTATGAAAGTTTGCTAATTCACCACATCGAACAAGAGTTTGAACACAATTTGGCACAGCAAATTTATATTTCTGATGAATGTTGGACGATTATTCTAACGGCCAAAAACACCATCATTCAAAACATTCGAAAAACGGCCATGAGTGAGCGTGTGACTGATGCACACAAACTAAGAGAAACCATTCTCAACGATTTGTACGATAACGAATCCGCAACTACTATAGCATTGAGTTATTTGAAGAATGAAGTGAGTAGTTTTTTATAAAAACACTATTTTTTTTCATCAAGCAATTTTTGCAAACTATTTTTTTCAGTGAGCGTAAGTGTTGGCATAGAAGCAACAAATAATTCTCGATAACCTTCTTGTGTTAGTAATTCTCTGATTTTATCTTTGGCAAACTTTACAAATTGCCATTTGTGGTGGGTTGTTGCATTAATTAAACTTTGCAAAACCAAACTGTCTTTAGAATTAATAAGTAACGCATTTATAATGGCATTTTGCCTTACCGAACTTTCAAATTTTGGAGAAGTGTAATCAACCAACTCTTGATAATAGGAAGTTTTTAGAACCGGATCGGCTTCTGTAGAAAGCGTGTAAAAAGTGAGATACATAATGCGCAAGGACTTATCATTCATACCAACCCAGTTTTTTGCAAGGTTCAAATACCGCATACGATCATTTGGAAAATTTTTCCACAAATTCATAAAGGCAATTTCACGGGTTTCATAGGAAGCATCTTCTAAAAGAGTTTCGTATTGCGATTTGAATTCCATTGGGATTTCATCTGTAAATTCTGCTACGGCTTGACGAATTTTGATTGTATTGGTTTGTAATGCCAACTGAAGGATTTCTGTTTTTTCTACAAATGGAACTTCCTTCAATTGATACAAGATTTCTGTTTTTACTGGAAAATAAGCATCCGATTGCATGATTGTTTTAAATTCGATTTCGCGTTCTTGCAATGGAATGTCGCACATTTTTTGAACTTTAACCAGTTGTTGGATAAATTTATTTTTATTTAATAAAAGATTGACTTCTTGAGAATTAAACTTATAATCTTCAAGCCATTGTTTACTAAATGCTGCAGTATCAAAGTTGGATACGTTACGAACTTCATCTAAAAAATTTTCCGTTTCCACATTCTGAAACGCGTATTTTTTTAAATAATTTTTAACCGCTTTTTGAAAGGCTTTCGCACCAATACTTTCCCGAATGACATGCAATGCCCATGCTCCTTTTTGGTAAAACGAAAGCGAACTCGCTTTTTCATTCATTACAGGAATGGTGTCATTCTTTGCCGCATTTTTTAATTGTAAAGAAGACTTATACAATTGGTAATAAAAATAATCCTCTCCAAAAATCTCTCGCTCTGCTAACAAAGCATAGTAGGTTGCAAAACCTTCTTGCAGCCAATGGTGTTTCCCCGACTTTGCTGTAATTAAATCTCCAAACCATTGGTGTGCTAACTCGTGTGCATTGACATTGATATAGTTTCTATCGTTAAAACCTATAGCATCGACTACAAAATCTTGTGCAAAAAGTGTTGATGCCGTATTTTCCATTCCTGCATATAGAAAATCCTCTACAGGTATTTGTTTGTAGATTTTCCAACGATACTTCACGCCTATTTCTTTTTCTAAGAAATCAAATATTTGTTTGGAATGACGATAGGTTGGTTCAAATTTAGCCGTGTCTTTGGGTTGTATAAACAATTGCAGTGGAATTCCCGATTTGGATGCAACCACTTTATGACTAAAATCACCAATTGCAAGTGCTAGCAAATAGGAACTCATCGGTTTTGTCATTGTATACATCCATATTTTTTGGTTTTTATCAGGATATACTTTGGTCAAAACACCATTCGATAATACATTGTATTTTTTATCAAAAGTAATGTTCAAATTAAAAACTACTTTTTCGTTAACATCATCAAAACTCGGAAACCAATGGCTTGTATATTTTCCTTGTCCTTGTGTCCAAACTTGTTGATTGCTAATCACTTCATTTTTAAAATCTCCATTAAAATATAAGGTTTGCTTTGGAGTAGCTTCATAAGTAAATGTCAAGTTGTATTTTCCTTTTTTATAGTTTCCATACAACACTAGTTTTTTTCCTGAATTAAGATACATCGCTTCTTTGCCATTCATTGCAACGTTAGTAAACGTCATGTTTTGCGCATCGATTTTAATCGTATCAAGGGTTTCTTTTACTTCCAAAACATAACGAACAGAGCCAAAAACCTTACGTTCAATAGGATTAATCGTGATATTCCCAGTTACAGTTTTGAAATCCACCTTTTGCGTTTGCTGGGCGAAGGAAAAAAACGAAATGAAAAAGAAAAATAAATAGCGCATAATTGTTTCACAGAGTTTACACAGAGAAAAACAAAGATACACAGAGTTTTTATAAATTTAGATTAAAAACCTATCTTCGCTTTTAATAAAAAGCAAAAGATAAATGACGAAGAATTAAAGTCAGTCTATTATCTATAAGTCTATTATCTATAATCTTAAAATGTCTAACAATCTCCTGCAAACTCCCATAGAATACCTAAAAGGCGTTGGCCCACAGCGTGGTGAGTTGTTGCGTAAAGAAGTTGGAATTCATAAATATGAAGATTTAGTCAATTTCTTTCCCAATCGGTATATTGACAGAACGCGTTATTACAAAATAAACGAATTACAAAATACGGTTGCCGAAGTCCAGATTATTGGTAAAATCATCAACATCAAAACCGTAGAGTTTGGAAAAGGAAAAAAGCGTTTGGTTGCTACTTTTGTGGATGATATTGGTCAAATTGAACTCAATTGGTTTCAAGGTCACAAATGGATTCGAGAAAGCTTAAAACTCAATGAAATGATGGTTATTTTTGGAAAATGTACCGCTTTCAACAACACTTATAGTTTTTCACATCCCGAAATAGAATTACTTTCCGAGCATGAAAAGAGTTTACGTTCGGCGATGCAACCTGTATATCCATCAACCGAAACATTAACAAACAGAGGAATTACCAACAGAGTTGTCAATAAAATGATGCAACAGTTGTTTTTTGAAACGCAGGTAAAGTTTCAAGAAACGCTACCTGGATATTTGATAGAAGAACTCAAGCTGATTCCGAAAAATGCCGCTTTGTTCAACATTCATTTTCCTAAAAGTGCAGAACTCTTAGCAAAAGCACAGTTTCGATTGAAGTTTGAAGAATTGTTTTTCATCCAATTGCAATTGATTACCAAAAACCTTATTCGTAAACATAAAATAAAAGGTCATCCGTTTACCATTGTTGGTAATAATTTTAATGATTTCTATCAAAATCACCTTCCTTTTGAATTAACCAATGCACAGAAAAAAGTATTGAAAGAAATTCGAAATGACATGGGAACTACAGCCCAAATGAACCGTCTTTTACAAGGCGATGTAGGTTCGGGGAAAACGATAGTAGCCTTAATGGCTATGCTTATTGCAATGGATAATGGTTTCCAAAGTTGCTTAATGGCACCCACAGAAATCTTAGCCAACCAACATTTTAATGGCTTAACAGAATTAGCTAAAGAATTAAATATTAATATAAAAATACTAACTGGTTCAACAAAGACTTCACAACGAAAAATCATTCACGAGGAACTTGAAAATGGGACATTAGATATTATTATTGGAACACATGCCTTATTGGAAGATAAAGTACAGTTTAAAAATTTAGGCTTAGCCATTATCGATGAGCAACATCGATTTGGTGTGGAACAACGCTCTAAATTGTGGAAGAAAAACGATATTCCTCCGCATGTTTTAGTCATGACTGCCACTCCTATTCCACGAACATTAGCCATGAGTTTGTATGGAGATTTGGATATTTCGGTGATTGACGAATTACCTCCGGGAAGAAAACCCATTCAAACGGTACATCGTTTTGATAGTAATCGATTAAAGGTTTGGAAGTTTATTCGGGATGAAATCGCTTTAGGCAGACAGATTTATATTGTTTATCCATTGATTCAAGAAAGTGAGAAAATGGATTTTAAAGACTTAATGGATGGTTACGAAAGTATTTCTAGGGATTTCCCGTTACCTCAATACAGTATTTCTATCCTTCATGGAAAAATGAAACCCGTCGATAAAGATGCTGAAATGAAACGCTTTTCCGAAGGTAAAACCAATATCATGGTTGCGACTACCGTAATTGAAGTTGGTGTAAATATTCCCAATGCAAGCGTAATGATTATTGAAAGTGCGGAACGTTTTGGATTGTCCCAACTACATCAATTGCGCGGTCGTGTAGGTCGTGGTGCGGATCAAAGCTATTGCATTTTAATGACTTCCTATAAATTATCTAGCGATAGCAAAACCCGAATGGAAACCATGGTGAGCACCAACGATGGATTTGAAATTGCTGAAGTAGATTTAAAACTTCGTGGACCAGGCGATTTAATGGGAAAACAACAAAGTGGAGTTCTCAATCTTCAAATTGCCGATTTGGTTCGAGATAAAGACATTTTACTTTTGGCTAGAAATTATGCCATAAAATTACTTAAAGAAGATGCACCCATGGAAAAACCAGAACATCAAACTATGAGAGTTGTTTTTATTGAAATGACAAAAAAGAAAAATATATGGAATTATATTAGCTAATTATTAAAAAAAAATATCAATTATCAATTATTAAAATTATGATATCCTACAACACTAAAGACTGGTTTACTTTTATTTTCCGTTTTCACAAAGCGGATACTTTTAGAACTTTGTTTCCTACAATGATAGCTATTGGATTTTATTCCGCCATTATTGGGTATCTCGAAGTGGAATATTGGAAATTAGCGGAAGATAGTTATGTAAAAAACATCACCATTATGCATGGTATGTTAGGTTTTGTGATTTCATTACTTTTAGTTTTTAGAACTAACACCGCTTATGACCGTTGGTGGGAAGGTAGAAAATTATGGGGCAGTTTGGTCAATAACAGTAGAAATTTTGCTATTAAATTGTCAGCGATTTTGGTAGATGAAAATGACAAAGTTTTTTTTAGAAAGGCTATTCCAAGCTTTGCCAATGTCTTGAATAAACATTTAAAAAACGAAGATACTGCCAAACAACTTTTTGATGATTTAGATTTAGAAATTGATCATCACAAACACAAGCCTAATCAGGTTGCACTGATGCTGTTTCAAAAAGTGAATGAATTGTATGTTGCAAAAAAAATTACTGGTGATCAACTTATAATATTAAATTCTGAAATCCAATCTTTTACAGATGTTTGTGGTGCTTGTGAACGCATAAAAAACACTCCTATTCCCTACTCTTATAGTGCTTTTATCAAGAAATTTATCTTCTTTTATGTGATGACTTTGCCTTTTGGATATTCCTTTAGTTTAGGATATTATGTGGCGCCTGTAGTGGTTTTTATATTTTATGTACTAGCAAGTTTGGAATTGATTGCCGAAGAAATTGAAGATCCTTTTGGTGGCGATGTCAATGATTTACCTACTAAAAAAATTGCTGAAAACATCAAAAAACACGTTGAAGAAATATTGTAGAAGAAGCTGTTTCAAATTGCCAGATACTATCATAATCCCTATATTTGCACTTTATTAAAAAAAATAAAATGAAGATTTCTTATAATTGGTTAAAACAATTTATCAAAATAGATTTAAAATCAGATGAAACTGCAGCTATCCTAACCGATTTAGGACTTGAAGTAGAAATAGTTGAAAAATTCCAATCAGTTAAAGGTGGTATGGAAGGTGTTGTTGTGGGACATGTATTGAGTTGTGAAAAACACCCTGATGCCGATTCATTAAAAATAACAAAAGTTGATTTAGGCGATGGAACACCCGTTCAAATCGTTTGTGGTGCGAGTAATGTTGCCACCGGACAAAAAGTACCTGTAGCTACTATAGGAACTAAATTATATGACAAAGACGGAAACGAATTTGAAATAAAAAAAGCTAAAATTCGTGGACAAGAAAGCCATGGAATGATCTGTGCCGAAGATGAATTAGGTTTGGGAGAAAGTCATGAAGGTATTATGGTTTTGGACGAAAAACTAAAACCAGGAACTCCATGTGCCAAAGTATTTAACATAGAAAATGACGAGGTTTTTGAAATTGGTTTAACTCCAAATCGTGCTGATGCCATGTCGCACATGGGAGTTGCTAGGGATTTAAGAGCGAGTATGCTTCAAAAAAATAGCAATATCGAGTTCATTACACCTTCTGTAAGTAATTTTAGAGTCGACAAAAGAACACTCAAAATTGATGTTGATGTAAAAGACAACAATTTATGTCCGAGGTATTGTGGCATTACTATTTCTGGCATTACCATAAAACCATCACCGACTTGGTTACAAAATCGTTTGAAAGCCATAGGAATCAACCCTAAAAATAATATTGTTGATGCAACCAATTATGTTTTACACGAAATTGGTCAACCGCTACATGCTTTTGATGCGTCAAAGATTAATGGAAAAATAGTTGTAAAAACACTTCCGTCAGGTACAAAATTTATAACCCTTGACGATATTGAAAGAACGTTACACGAAGAAGATTTAATGATTTGTGACGAAAAAGGACCGCTTTGTATGGCAGGTGTTTTTGGAGGAAAATACTCTGGAGTTAACGACACAACCAATACCATCTTTTTAGAAAGCGCCTATTTTAATCCGGTAAGTGTTCGAAAAACAGCTAAAAGACATGGCTTAAATACGGATGCTTCTTTCCGTTTTGAAAGAGGAATCGATTCAACTATTACTGAGTATGCCCTAAAACGTGCTGCGATGCTAATTTTAGAAATTGCTGGCGGTGAAATCACCTCTGATATTGTAGATATTTATCCGAAAAAACTAGAAGACTTCCCAGTTTTCTTAAATTTTGACAAAACTACTAAATTAATTGGTCAAGAATTACCGAGAGAAATTATCAAAAAGATTTTAGCTTCATTGGATATTAAAATCAATAGTATTTCGGATGCTGGTTTGGGATTAATTATTCCTTCCTACCGTGTGGATGTGCAACGGGAAGTGGATGTTATTGAGGAGATTCTTCGAGTTTATGGTTATAATAATATTGATTTTACTAAAAAATTAAACGCTACCGTTTCTAATTCGGCAAGAACAGAAGATTATAAGGTGCAGAATATTGTTGCCACACAATTAAATTCCTTAGGCTTTCACGAAATGATGGCTAATTCTTTAACAACTCCAGAATATGTAAAATTATCGGATATGCTAAAAGAAGAATTTAATGTAATGATGTTGAATCCTTTGAGCAATGATTTATCAGCGATGAGACAATCGTTGTTATTCTCTGGACTTGAAGCAGTTTCGTATAATATCAATAGAAGAAATACCGATTTAAAATTATTCGAATTTGGAAAGTCCTATCATAAATTACCATCAGGTTATGAAGAAAATAAACATTTAACGCTATTTACAACTGGAAATCGTACTGCTGAAAATTGGACTCTGACACAAAAGCCAACCGATTTTTTCTTGTTTAAAGGTTATGTGAATACTGTCTTAACTCGATTAGGAATTCAAAAAACGTTGAACGGACCTTTAGTTTCGGATGTTTTTGCAGAGGGAATGACAGTGACTTGTGGTAATGAAACTTTAGTAGAATTTGGAACTGTAAAAAAATCCATTTTAAAACATTTTGACATCAAGCAAGAAGTTTTTTATGCTGATTTTAATTGGAACCTAATTTTAAAATCGCTTTCCAATAAAATTAAATTTACAGACATTCCAAAATACCCAGAAGTAAGACGCGATTTATCCTTGATGGTGGATACCACTGTGGCATTCGATTCGATATACAATATTGCACGGCAAACCGAGAAATCATTACTTAAAGACATCAACTTATTTGACGTATACGAAGGTAAAAATCTTCCTGAAGGTAAGAAATCATATGCAGTGAGTTTCACGATTCAAGATTGTTCTAAAACTTTAACGGAGGATCAAATTGATAAAATCATGAAAAAGTTACAGAAGAATTTAGAAACAGAACTAGGCGCAAGTTTGAGATAAAATCTTGTCATTATATTTATAAAAAAAGCCCTTTCAAAATTTTGAAAGGGCTTTTACTTTATTCGAATAAAAGAATATTATTTCTTTTTCTCGCTTTTTTCCATTTTTGCTTTTAAACCAGCAAGAATGTCATTGTTATCTCCTAAAGTTGCAGCAGGTGCATTGTTAGTAGAGGCAACTGCTTCAGCTACTGCTTTCACATTTTTCTCTTCTTCCTCACGGAAAATTGCTGTGTGAGACGCTACCACTCTTTTGAATTCTTTATTGAATTCAATTACTTTGAAGTCAGCAGCATCACCTTTTTTCAATTTTTTACCATCTTCTTTTTCCAAGTGACGAGTAGGAATGAACGCTACAACATCGTCTCCGAAGTCAACTGTTGCACCTTTGTCAACAATTTCAGCGATAGTTCCGTTGTGGATTGTTCCAACTGCAAACGCCTCTTCATGTTTGTCCCATGGGTTATCCGTAGTTTGTTTGTGACCTAAAGATAATTTACGACCTTCAACATCTAACTCTAAAACAACAACATCTAATTTGTCACCAACGTTTACAAATTCTGATGGATGTTTGATTTTCTTAGTCCAAGATAAATCAGAAATATATACTAAACCATCAATACCTTCTTCTAATTCAACGAAGATACCAAAGTTGGTAAAGTTTCTAACAATTCCTGTATGTCTTGAAGCGATTGGATATTTAGCTGTAATATCTGTCCATGGATCTTGTGTCATTTGTTTGATACCTAAAGACATTTTTCTATCGTCTCTATCAAGAGTTAATACAACTGCCTCAATAACATCACCAACTTTCACGAAGTCTTGTGCACTTCTTAAATGCGTAGACCATGACATTTCAGATACGTGGATTAAACCTTCAACACCTTCAGCTACTTCAATAAATGCACCGTAATCAGCGATTACAACAACTTTACCTTTCACTTTGTCACCTACTTTAAGTTCAGTTCCTAGTGCATCCCATGGATGAGCGCTTAATTGTTTTAAACCTAATTGAATTCTTGTTTTCTCATCGTCGAAATCAAGGATTACTACGTTTAATTTTTGGTCTAATTCTAATACTTCACTTGGGTGATTAATTCTGCTCCAAGATAAATCAGTAATGTGTATTAATCCATCAACACCACCTAAGTCAATAAAGACACCATAAGAAGTAATGTTTTTAACAACACCTTCTAATACTTGTCCTTTTTGTAATTGACCTATAATTTCTTTTTTCTGGATTTCAATATCCGCTTCAATAAGCGCTTTGTGTGAAACAACAACGTTTTTGAATTCGTGGTTAATTTTTACCACTTTGAATTCCATCATTTTGTTTACATATACATCGTAATCACGGATTGGTTTCACATCAATTTGTGAACCTGGTAAGAAGGCTTCGATTCCGAAAACATCTACGATCATACCACCTTTAGTTCTACATTTAACAAAACCGTTAACGATTTCTCCAGTTTCATTAGCAGAGATAACACGATCCCATGATTTAATTGTTCTTGCTTTTCTGTGAGATAATACCAACTGACCTGTTTTATCCTCACGGATGTCAATTAATACTTCTACTTTGTCACCCACTTTTAAGTTTGGGTTGTAACGGAATTCGTTTAAAGAAATAACTCCTTCAGATTTAGCGTTGATGTCAACGATTGCATCTCTGTCGGTAATTCTAACTACAACTCCTTCTACTACTTCTTCTTGATCGGTGTCAATAAAAGTTTTTGATACTAAATCTTCAAATTCTTGCAAATTAGAAGCATCCACTGCATCAATACCTTCTTCGAAATTGTGCCAGTTGAATTCTGCTAAAAATTGCTCTTGTGTTTTTACTGTTTCAGACATGCTGATAAAAAATTTGTATTCTGCTGTTTCAGTGTTTCTTACTGCGGTTGAAAAAACAGAAGTTGTTTTTATATAATTTGTTGAACCCTAATGGAAACACTGCTCGCCAAAAGGTTTGCAAAAGTAATTCTTTTTTATGTATTTGCAAATAGAAAATTGGAAAAAGATAGTTTGCAAAAGACTTTTTGATATAAATAAAAAACCCTTCCTAATTTTTTGAATCAGAAAGGGTTAAATTATAATATTATTTATTTTAATGACTCACATGCTCCACATCATTTGAATTGTGTTTGTGTTTGAAAAACACCGCAAAGGCTATGGCAATTACTAAGGCATATCCTGCGAAAGCCAACCAAATGTTGTGCCAGTCTCTTGTTCCGTCATGGGTGAAGAATTTGTCGATAATTATTCCGCTTAGCAATCCTCCAAAGAAGGCTCCAAAACCATTGGACATCATCATAAATAAACCTTGCGCACTGGATCGCATTTTAGAATCGGTTGTTGTTTCTACGAAAAGTGATCCTGAAATATTGAAAAAATCAAATGCCATTCCGTAAACAATACAAGACATAACGATCATCCACAAACCATCGGCAGGATTTCCATAAGCAAACAATCCAAAACGTAAAACCCAGGCTATCATTGAAATTAACATCACCTGTTTGATTCCGAATCGCTTTAAGAAAAAGGGAATCGCTAAGATAAATAGTGTTTCAGATATTTGGGAAATCGACATGATTATGGTTGAATATTTCACCACAATGGAATTGGCATATTCAGGAACTTTTGAAAATTCGGAAAGATAGGTATCGCCATACATGTTGGTCAATTGCAATGCACCGCCCAAAAACATGGAGAATAAAAAGAACAAAGCCATTTTATAGGTACCAAATAATTTAAAGGCATCCAATCCTAATTTTTGTGTCAGTGTGGCGTTTTCAGAAATTAACTTTTGCGGTGGACATTTCGGCAAGAAAAACGAATATATCCCTAAGATTACGGCAGAAACAGCCGAAATATAAAACATGTTTGCAGACGCTTTATTTCCCGACAGATTGGTTAACCACATGGCTGCAATAAAACCAATGGTTCCCCAAACTCTAATAGGTGGAAATACTTTAACAACATCAAAATTATTATTTTTTAAAATAGTATATGCTACTGAATTTGATAATGAGATGGTTGGCATATAACAAAGCATTGCACCAAATATTACCCAATAAAAGGTTGTTGGATTATCAACCTGCGGAATATATAAAAGAGCAATTCCTCCAAGTATATGAAGTATGCCATATAATTTTTCGGCGTTGATAAATTTGTCAGCAATAATTCCTGTTAATGCAGGCATTACAATTGAAGAAATTCCAAGTGTTGAAAAGATGGCGCCAAATTCGGCACCACTCCATTGTTTGGTTCCAAACCAATAATTTCCAACTGTTATCAACCATGCACCCCAAACAAAGAATTGGAGAAAACTCATTAGTGTTAATCTCAATTTTATACTCATAATGAAATATTTTTAATGTAAATAGATTGTAAATCTAACATTAAAATTGAGAAAAGCAAACGATAGAGGTTGAATTTTTAGGTTTGAATTTAGGATGCAATTACTTCGTTTGCCAATTCTAAAACAGCATTGAATTGTTCTTCGCGAGTGAGATACGAATTATCAATTTCTATTGCATCATCAGTAATAACTAATGGAGAATCATCTCGGTGAGTATCAATATAATCGCGTTCCTGAACGTTTTTCAATACCTCTTCATAGGATACGTTTTGATTTTTGCTTTGCAGTTCATCAAATCGTCTTTGAGCACGTGTTTCGGCGCTAGCAGTCATAAAAATTTTGAGTTCAGCGTCAGGAAAAACAACGGTTCCAATATCTCTTCCATCCATAACAATGCCCTTTCCTTTTCCCATGGCTTGTTGCTGCTCGACTAATTTAGAACGTACTTCAGATACTTCGGCTACTTTGCTGACAAAATTAGATACTTCAATCGTTCTAATTTCAGTTTCGATATTTATATCATTCAAATACATTTCGGCAAAACCAAGTGTTGGATTGAATTGGAAATGCAATTTTATATTGGGCAAACTATTGATGAGCGTTTGTTTATCAAAAGAATCCACATTGATATAACCATTTTGCATTGTGAAATACGTTACAGCCCGGTACATGGCACCTGTATCCACATATACATAACCTAAATGATTAGCCAATTGCTTGGCTAAAGTACTTTTTCCTGTAGAGGAATATCCGTCGATGGCAATGGTAATTTTTTTCATATGCTGCTACTTATTGCTTTTTAATTAATACCTATTCCCAGAAAAATCAATCACCAAACCAAATAAACTTGTGTTAGCGGCTAAAGTATATCTTGAGTAGGAATAATTAAATTTGATGTTGTTCATTTTTAAACCAAATCCGAGTGAAATCCCAGAAAAATTTCTTTGTTCTAAAATACGTAATTCTTCGCCTCTTCTAAAATTATACCCCAAACGAATATTAAAGCCTTTTTCGGGAAATAATTCTGCTCCTACAACTATGTGTCGTAAAGCATTATTAAAAATGGATATTTTTTCAGGAGTTGCTCCACCATCCAAGGAACCTTGTGCACGATTGGGATTTGAAAATGCGACATTCCATTGTTGCATGTTTTCCAAAGTAAGATGCCAACGAATGGGTACATTCTCCATTAATTGAGAAACTCCAACTAAAATTTCTAACGGCAACTTTTCACGGGTATCTGCATAAGGTGTAATTTGTGTTCCAATATTTCTTATTACTAAAGCCCAATTTACATCGTTTCTAGTATCAATAAAAAGTGCTCCAAGATCAACAGCAGCTCCAAAGGAATTATAGCTTTCCAACGTGGAGGATATTAGTTTTGCATTGGCTCCAAGATATAAATCGGTAAACGGCACATTAAATCCATAACCAAAAGAGAGGGCAATTTCGCTACCTGTGAAACTAGAAGTTGCGGTTCCATTTTCATCATAACCATCAAATTTACCGTAGTTTACATAATTAATTCCTGCATGAAAAGTTTGAAGATGTCGGTCATAGGTATAGGCATATGCTGCAGTACCATAAGTTACTTCACCAAAATAACTACCGTAGTTAACGGCTAAATGGCGATCCATTTCAGCATTTATGGTTGCAGGATTAAAATGAGCTTGATTGACATCGCTATCGTAAATTGTAATGACTTTTCCACCTAAAGCCGATTGTCTTGGTGAAGTGACTAAGTTTAAAAATTGGTAAACTGATTTACCACCAACTTGACTATAAGAAATCAGATTGATAAAAATAAAAACAGTACAAAATTGTTTTTTAAACATACACGATTTACGAAAATCTATACCTATAACGAAAATGCGAAGATATTATTTTAAATGGTAAGCCCAAAGTGAAAATAAAAAAGGCATACGTTTAGTTTACGTATGCCCTTTGTTTTTTTTTGACAGGTTATTATAACTTCTTAGCGTTTTTAACCTTTTGACTTGTTAAAGCTACATCAACAAGTTCGCTCATTTCTTTAATATAATGAAAAGTCAATCCTTCGATATATTCAGGTTTAATTTCATCGATATCACTTTTGTTCTCTTGACATAAAATAATTTCTTTAATATTGGCTCTTTTGGCAGCTAGAATTTTTTCTTTTATACCACCAACAGGCAATACTTTCCCGCGCAAGGTAATTTCACCAGTCATGGCTAAGTTTTTCTTAACTTTTCTTTGCGTCAAAAGCGAGACTAATGAAGTAAGCATAGCAATACCGGCGCTTGGCCCATCTTTTGGAGTGGCGCCTTCTGGAACGTGAAGATGTATGTTATATTTTGATAACATGTCCGATTCAAACCCGAAAAGTTCTGCATTAGCTTTAATGTATTCCAATGCTATTGTGGCGGATTCTTTCATTACAGTACCTAAGTTTCCTGTTAGCGTCAGATTCCCTTTTCCTGGAGATATTAAGGATTCTATAAATAAAATATCACCACCAACAGAAGTCCAAGCTAAACCAGTTACCACTCCAGCTACATCATTACTCTCTGATTTATCTCTAGCTAATTTAGGTGCGCCCAATATTTTTTCAACATCTTGATCGGTTACTTTTTTATTGTATTCTTCTTCCATTGCAACTGATTTTGCTGCATTACGGATGACTTGTGCAATTTTAGTTTCCAAACTTCTTACACCAGATTCACGTGTATAACCTTCAACAATTTTTTCCAATTGCTTTTTACCAATTGTTAAATCTTTTGAAGATAAACCGTGTTCTTTTAATTGTTTTGGTAACAAATGTTGTCTTGCAATTTCTGTTTTTTCTTCAATGGTATAACCTGTCATTTTAATCACTTCCATTCTATCTTTCAACGCTGGCTGAATGTTAGCCATATTGTTGGAAGTTGCAATGAACATTACTTTAGACAAGTCAAATCCCATTTCTAAGAAATTATCATAGAAATCGTTATTTTGTTCTGGATCCAATACTTCTAATAATGCTGATGATGGATCGCCTTGATTACTCACAGATAATTTATCGATTTCATCCAATACAAAAACAGGATTGGATGTTCCAGCCTTTTTTAAACTTTGAATAATTCTTCCTGGCATGGCACCGATATAGGTTTTACGATGTCCCCGTATTTCAGCTTCATCCCTTAATCCGCCTAATGAAATACGCACGTATTCTCTACCTAATGCTTCAGCAATTGATTTTCCAATAGATGTTTTACCAACTCCAGGAGGACCGGTTAAACAAATAATTGGTGACTTCATATCATTTCGAAGTTTTAAAACTGCTAAATGTTCAATGATTCTTTTCTTAACATCTTCAAGACCAAAATGATCTCTATCTAATATTTTTTGTGCGCGTTTTAAATCAAAATTATCAACAGAAAAGTGATTCCAAGGTAATTCTAAAAACAACTCTAAGTAATTTCTTTGAATACCAAAATCTGGAGCTTGAGGATTCATGCGTTGCATTTTTGAAATTTCTTTTTCAAAATGCTTTTTAGTTTTTTCGTTCCAATTTTTGGATTTTCCTTTTTGACGCATTTCTTCAATTTCTTCATCATTTGAAACACCACCCAACTCTTCTTGAATGGTTTTCATTTGTTGATGTAAAAAATATTCACGTTGTTGTTGGTCTAAGTCAAAACGAACTTTGGATTGAATATCGTTCTTAAGTTCTAATTTTTGCAATTCGACGTTCATGATCCGCAAGGTTTCCAAAGCTCTTTCTTTGAGCACATTCATCGCTAATAGGCTTTGCTTTTCATTTACGGAAAGATTCATATTAGAGGAAACAAAGTTGATAAGGAACGATTGGCTTTCAATATTTTTTATAGCAAAAGTAGCTTCTGATGGAATATTTGGGCTTTCTTTAATGATAGTGATGGCTAAATCTTTTACAGAATCAACAATTGCAGAAAATTCGGTATCGTGTTTACTGGGTCTTTTTTCCTCAACTTCTTTTATTAAAGCTTTTAGATAGGGCTTTTCAGAAGTTACTGCGTCAATAGCAAAACGCTTTTTCCCTTGAAGAATAACTGTAATATTGCCATCAGGCATTTTTAAAACACGAAGTATTCTAGCAACTGTACCCACAGTATGGATATCATTTTTAGTTGGATCTTCATCTTCTTCATTTTTTTGAGCGACAACACCAATAATTTTATTACCAGCATAGGCTTCGTTGATAAGTTTAATCGATTTATCACGACCAGCGGAAATTGGAATTACAACACCTGGAAATAGTACTGTGTTTCTTAAAGGTAAAATGGGTAATGATTTTGGAAGATCTTCATTATTCATTTCTTCCTCATCTTCTGGAGTCAATAAAGGAATTAAATCCGTTTCTGTATCGAATTCTTGTAATGACAAATTGTCAAAGGATAATATATTGAAGTTTGACATGGTATTTTTTTAGGTCAAATTGACATTAAATATTGCTTAATGCTTAACAAATGTAGTGCAACTTTATTTACAAATAAATTAAAATCGATGTATGACATCCGAAAAGACTTAAAATCGATATACAAACTGTTTCTACCGATTAGTGCATAAGAAAGACAAGGATTGTGCCATAAAAAAATCCGCCGTAATAGACTGCCCCCAAAAGTTTGGACAAATTTATAATGGCGGATTTATTTTATTTTAATTTAAATATTATTGTTTTGTATATATAAAAGTAATGTCACTAGTTAACTCTACAACAATACCATTATCTTCAGTGAGTACCGTACCATCAGCAAATGTTGTGGAAAGTGTAATTCCTGCAACTGTAAATGTTGTTGGTGGTAAAGTGGTATCAATACTTGTAAACGTGACTTGATTACCATTTAATACCCAAGTTCCAGCATCATCAGGATCTGTAAAACAAATATAACCGCCACTCAAGTCTATTTCAACTCCTCTTGAATCAGCTGTATAAGTGCCATTTGCATTTAAAATTAGTAGTGAATTATCGAAGCATGGAACTTCATTCATTTGATTTGAAGAGTTAGTTCCATCACCATTTAAATCTGTTGGTACAGAGGTGTTGAAAGCAGTCAATCTATAGGTTCCAACAATAGTAGGCGAAGCAATTGCAGGAACATTGACTGGTCCAATCCAAGGGCTATTTTGAGTTGAAGTACACACCGCTCTCATATAAAAATCAAAACCATTTGAGGTACCTATATTAGTAATTACATCTGATGGATTTGTTGTAGTGATAATAATACCTGAACCAATTGTGAAATTTGTATTACTGTATTGAATTTCCCATTCTGTTTCAGTTCCTCCTGGAGTCCATGCTAAATTAACTTCTGTATTGGTTACAGCACTTCGCACAGCAGTAAAATTTGTTGGATTTGGGCAATTTGGATTTACATCAATTGCTAATACATCAACTGGTCCTACCCAATTACTGTTTGAAGTTGCACTACAATTTGATCTTATATAAAAGCTATAACTGTTTGCAGCGTTCAAGCCTGAAACCGTAAAATTAGAAATTGTAGAAATTACTGAAGTTCCAGTTCCTAATGCAAAACCTTTAATACCATATTGAATTTCCCATGATGATTCATCACCATTTGGAACCCAACTTAAATTAACATTAGTATTATCAATAAAATTACTTGCTTGAAAAGAAGTTGGCACTTCACACGACAAATCATCTAAATTAATAGCACTGTCAATTGGTTCATTTTCACATGAAATAATTAATATTGCTGAAAAGAGCATTATTAATTTAGAAATATGTTTTATTATTTTCATTTTATAATAGCATTTTAATTTTGTTCAAATATAATATTTTTATATTATTCTAAAGCTTTTTTTGGAACTCTTGTCAATAAGAGTAATCCAACAATAAAAAATATGCCTAAAAAAACAATTGCAAATCTTGGGCTTCCCGTTATTTGATCAATAATCCCGTACACACACATGCCAATTACTATCCCAACTTTTTCAGAAACATCATAAAAGCTAAAAAATGAAGCAGTGTCTTTGGTTTCAGGTAAAAATTTAGAATAAGTCGACCTTCCTAAAGCTTGGATTCCACCCATAACTAAACCGACTAATGTTGCCATTATATAAAATTCTTTTGGTGTTGTAATAAAGTAAGCAAACCCGCATAATACTACCCAAATAGCATTTAAGAAAATAAGAACTTTAATATTTCCGAATTTTTCAGAAGCTTTAGAAGTGAGTATGGCACCAAGAATAGCGATTAATTGAATTAAAAGTATACAAGTAATTAAGCCAATTTGACTTTCAGCTTTATCTTTCCATAGGATTTCTTGTGCTCCAAAGTAGGTTGCTATCAGCATTACGGTTTGAACTCCCATACTGAACACAAAGAAACTCAACAAATATCTTTTCAATGGAATCTCAGATTGAAGTAGTTTCCAAACTTTTTTTAATTCTCTGAAACCATTAAAAATTACAGAAAAATTTAATTTTTCCGTATTAGAATTTCCTTTTGGTAAAAAATAATATGTGTACTGACTAAAAACAATCCACCAAATCCCTACCATAACAAAAGAATACCGCATAGCTTTCATTGAAGCTTCATCTGCTGTGCCAGAAATATTGAAAATTTCAGGTTTCATTATCATTGCAAGATTAATTATTAGGAGTAAAACACTGCCTATATAACCAAGTGAATAACCTTTAGCGCTAATTTTATCTTGTTGTTCAGGGAATGCAATGTCGGGTAAATAGGAATTATAAAACACCAAACTTCCCCAAAATCCAATCAAACCAAAAAAGTAAAACATCAAACCTAATAGGATATTATTTAAATCGAAGAAATATAAACCAATGCAAGAAAGTGCACCAATATAATTAAAGGAACGCATGAAAATCTTTTTGTTTCCCATATAATCTGCAATTCCAGAAAGTAAAGGAGAAAAAAATGCGACACATAAAAATGCAGCAGCAGTGACAAAACTAATTAAAGCAGAATTTTTAAAATGATGACCAAAAACATTGATATAAGGGTTTTCTTTAGTGAAAAGAGCATTATAAAAAATAGGAAAAACTGCTGAAGCAATTACCAAGCTATAAACTGAATTAGCCCAATCATAAAAGGCCCATGCACTTAATAACTTTTTACTTCCTTTTTCGAGATTTGCCATAAAATATAGTATTTAAAATAAAAAAAGCTGCTCAAATTGAACAGCCCGAAGATAGTATATTTTTTATTATTTAAAAACCACTCCAAATTTTAATGCTTCAGCTTTTGCCTCGGGAATTAATCTTCTAAGGTTTGCAATTCTTGTTTCGTCAGAGGGATGTGTACTCATGAATTCTTGAGGTTTTTTACCTCCAGAACTAGCAGACATTCTTCCCCAAAATTCAACTGCTTTTTCAGGATTATATCCAGCAATAGCCATTAAAGTTAAACCTATTTTATCGGCTTCACTTTCGTGACTTCTACTAAAAGGTAACATTCCTCCTATTTGAGTTGCTGCACCATAAGCTGTCATTGCTATTTGTTGTGTTTGTTCTGAATTTGATCCAACTGCTGCACCAACACCTACTGCTCCTAATTGTTGCAACATTCCAGCACTCATTCGTTGTTGTCCATGATTGGCTAAAGCGTGTGAAACTTCATGTCCTAAAACAGTGGCTAGTCCTTCATCGTCTTTTGTAATGGGCAAAATACCTGAATACACTACAATTTTCCCACCAGGCATGCACCATGCATTCACTTCTTTACTTTCAACTAATTTATATTCCCATTGGTAATCTTTGAGATAACCTTGGTATCCATTGGCATTCAGCCATTTTTCGGCAGCCGTTTTAATTTTTATCCCGATAGATTCTACTCTTTTAGCATCAGTGGTTCCAGAAACTACTTTGTTCTCTTTTAAAAATGCTCCATATTGCTGGAATGCAGAAGGCAAAATTTCGCTATTAGGAACTAATGCCATAGTGTTTTTACCTGTGAATGGATTTTTAGCACATGAAAAAACTAAAGCTAGTATGCTTAGTACAAAAAATAATTTACATTTATTCATAATTTTTACTGTTTAAGTATTACAAATTTATGTAAAAATTAAACACCAATGATATGTAATTCCTTGAAATCTTTGTCAATTCCCTATGTTTTTTCATCGTTGGTTTGTATCCTACTCAAATCAATTTTTTCGTTATCAATTTCTATTTGCTTTACTATAAACAGTAATCCATTTAAATTGATTTTGAATTTAGAGTAATGGGGTTCAAAAGTTCCTTCACGCTGCTGCTGGATAAAAGCTCTTTTTCTTTACCGGTAAGATTCAAAGTTCTGAGTGAAAAACGCCCTTTTTTATAGTCATATCCGTCTTGTGCATCTTCATAAAGAACAGATTTTTCTTTTACAAGTTTGTAATAAACGTCTAGAGAAATTTCCTCAAAATCTATAGCACCCAAAATCAAATGCATCAGCAAAGCTAACTAATAATGAATACATATAAAACTAAAAACAGCATCAAAAACGTTTTTAATGCTGTTAAAATTGTTTGAGTTTATTTAATAATCTGTATCCGATTATTTAGGAATAGCCATGCTCTAATTTCTTGCGCCTTCTCACAAAAATCAATCACTGCGAGGGCTTTAAATAGTTAAAGGGTTAAATTACAAACTTATTTTTTTATTTGTGTTTGTGATACCGCTTCGCTTAGTTGTTAAAATCTTCTTACAGCACGAACCGCCTTGTCGGAGCCGTTGTCCTTAACGTCGTTGGTCGGGCTGCCGTTGGCGAAATCCAAGACCCACACAAAGTCAGAGTAGTTCTCAGTTGAACTCCAATAGTAGGAAAACTGAAAGCCATTTGTATCGCCCAATACTTCATTGACAATTTGAAGCGAATTCTCGCATTGTTTTAATTCGTTAATCGCTGGCAAATACCAATCCGTAAAACCACCAGCGTTGTATGCTTTGCATAGTCCTGCTGCATAATCATTTCCTGCTCCTGCTTGTGCTACAATAGCATTTGTATTAGCAAGACCATCACGAAAGCTTTGAGCTGTTGACCCAATCACTATTTGTATAAATTCGGGAGTTGTCCATTGTATTCCAAAACTTAAATCGGTTAATGAGGCAATAAGGCCGTGTTCTACACCAGCTGTTTTCCATACTGATACAACAATACCGCCACCAAATAATTCCCCTACATAATGTGTAAAGCCTCCTGTGGTTCCTGTTGTAGAAGTAGCTGTATTGGCATGTAATGCATATGGCACACTCAACAACTGAGTGGTGCCCATGGCAACATACTCTGAACCTGTGTTGAGTTCAATACCTAAATAATAAGTACCGCTTGCCCAATTAATACCTGTAAAAGTTCCTGTTGTTGGGGTTCCTGTACCTATTACTAAGTTTACTTGCCCTAAATTATCCGTTTGTACTTGGTGCATTTCAGAATAAACTGGCAAACTCGTTTGCGAATTCAACATAATGTTAAATTTAAACAATACGTTTTGGTCAGTAATAAGTGATCCTGAGGAGTTTCTAACGGTCGCTTGATAATTAAAACCCTGCGGAGCTTGAGCTGATGTAATAAATGTAATTGCGAATGCTAAAAGGGTAAATAGTTTTTTCATGTTATTTTTATTTTATTTCTTGATAATTTTATAGGTGTTTTTTTTGTTGGCAATAGCGTTTTCAACCGTTACAAGGTACATACCTTGCGTAAATCCTGACACATCTAGCGGTTCCTCGTTGTTGATGGTTCCTGAGTACAATTGCTTGCCATTCAAATCCACAATGGTAATTCCAAAGGAATTAAGTTCAGGATGTGAAACATACAACAATTGTGAGGTTGGGTTGGGATACACTTTTAGTTGCACATCTAACACGTTGTCCTCAACGCTAAGCGCTTGCAGGTTGAGCGCAGGATAATAGCCATTGCCCAATTGGTTGCCTCCAGCGGTCATGATTCCCACAACGGGTTCACCAACGGTATATGATACTTTGAGGTTGGCATTTGATTGTGTTTTCCCAGCGGATCCAATGACTTGCTTGGAGATACTTTGAGAGTAACCCATAGTGGCTACTAAAAAAACTATTACGAGATATTTCATAGTTAATTAGTTAAATTTAAAACAAAAGTAATAAAATAATTATACTCTTTTTAATACTCTCCCAAAAAAGGCGACATTTGATTGTAAGAGGAGGAAGCCCGGTGAGGTATAAAAACAAGAAAGCCTGTTCTAACGAACAGGCTTTCCAATAAAAAATGCGACGAACCGACCCGCCTTAGCGGGGAACACCGTCGATCCAAAACAAAAAACCCCTCATCGATAGATGAAGGGTTTTCAAAAAAAGGCGACGAACCGACCCGCCTTGGCGGGGAACACGTCGTTCCATTAAAAAAAAGAACCCCAATCTTTTCAGATTGAGGTTCCATAAAAAAAAGGCGACGACATACTCTCCCACATAACTGCAGTACCATCTGCGCAGGCGGGCTTAACTACTCTGTTCGGGATGGGAAGAGGTGAGCCCCGCCGCAATAACCACCTTAAGAGGTTATAATTGCTTTGGACAA
>CALQAH020000025.1 GCA_943328505.2 Rhizobium sp. Q54
GAGAATATTTTATATTTTCTGGGATTGGGTTTCCAATAGTTTGATTGTTATTTTTCAAATAATCAAACAAACTTATTTTTTGATTGATAGCATTATAAATCCAAAATTGATTTTGTGAGGCCATACCAATTTTTGAAATAACCATCGAATTGTCTATCTCTGAAAAATTTATTTTTTGAATTTCATTTAACTGATTGTCTAAAGTAACAACAGAATTAAAATTTTCATAAAACAACATGATTTTCAATGGGTTAATAATGTCAACAAAGGAAATTTTACCTAAAGAAATATTTTTATATTCAAAAATTTGATGCTCGTTTTGTTTTGTAAAAACATCGTTTTTTATAAAATAATTATTGCCCAAACCATCAAAACCAATGTAAATATCTGCTTCAATTGGAAATGAATTAAGTTTAGTTATAGTCGTTTTATGTTCTTGACAAAAAACAGTACCAATAGTAAAAAACAGGATTAAACAAACAATTTTTTTCATGAATGCTAATGTACAATAAATTGTGAATTGTAATTAAGAATGATATTTAAATTTTGCAGTTTCTAAAAGTTTCGATCCTAGCACAAGAAATATAATTTTTACTCGTCTAATTTTTTAAACTTATTTTTAAACGAGTTTTTTCTAATTTGTATTATTTAACAAAAGTTTGGTAACATATATTGTAATGATTCGTCATATTTGCTAATCAAATTTTAAAATCAATTTTCATGAAAAAAATAGTTCTCTCATTTGCCCTTTTATTTTCGATTATGGTATCCCAAGCTCAAAAAGATTTTCAAGGCATGGCGGTTTATGAATCAAAAACAAGCACTTCAGAATTTAAAGAAAGAATGGCTGGAAACAAAGAAATGTCACCAGATATGCTTAAAATGATTGAAGAGCGAATGAAAAAAATGTTTGAAAAAACATTTATACTCAACTTTGATAAATCAGCATCTATTTATAAAGAAGAAGAAAAATTAGAAGCACCAGGCCAAGGTGGTGGTGGAATGAGAATGATGTCTTCCATGATGGGTGGCGGTGGAACTTTTTATAAAAATGCAAAAGACAAATCGTATACTGTTGATAAAGAGTTTATGGGAAAAGAGTTTTTGATTAAAGATTCTTTGCCTAACTTAAATTGGAAAATGGAAACCGAAACAAGAGTTATTGGTGGTTACAATTGTTTTAAAGCAACTGCAGTGCGTCCAGTAAGCAAATCCGACTTTAGAAATTTCAGACCCAAAAAAGATGAAGCTAAGAAAACAGAAGAATTAAAAACGGAAGGCAAAGAAAAGAAAACCAATTTTATGGATGAATTTGAATTGCCAAAAGAAATAACCATTACTGCTTGGTACACTCCAGAAATCCCAGTAAATCAAGGACCCGAAAACTATTGGGGTTTACCAGGTTTAATTCTTGAAGTAAATGATGGAAAAACCGTAATCCTTTGTTCGAAAGTAGTGATGAATGCCAAAGAGAAAGTGGAAATCAAAGCTCCAACTACTGGAAAAGTAATTTCTCAAAAAGAATATGATGAGACTGTTGTTAAAAAAATGGATGAAATGCGTGAAATGAATCAAGGGCAAGGACAAGGACAAGGAAGAGGTGGAATGAGATTTGGCGGTAACTAAATTTAAAAAAAAAACAGCTTTTTATTTTAAGTAAAGCCTATTCACACTACAGTATCAACATGAAAAAAATTCTATTCTTTTTTACATTTTTATTTTCTATCTATTCCTTTTCCCAAAACATCCGTTTCGAAGGAGTTATTCAAGACAATAACAAAACACCGCTAGAAATGGCAAACATTATGGCAATGAATACGGTTGCCAAAACCATGGATGCCTATGCTATTACAAACGACAAAGGAAAATTTATTCTAAACCTTAACCCCAACACAACCTATTCCATTAAGTTGAGTTACCTTGGAATGCAAAACAAGGAAATTACAGTAACTACTCAAACTCAAAATATTACGCAAAATATAACTATGGAATCGGGTGGAATTGAGCTGGAAGGTGTCGAGATTGTGAGAGAAATGCCCGTTTCAATTAAAGGAGATACCATTGTTTATAACGCCGATTCTTTTAAAACAGGGACCGAAAGAAAACTCGAAGATATTTTAAAAAAACTACCTGGAGTTGAAGTTAATGCCGATGGTGAAGTAGAAGTAGAAGGTAAAAAAGTTACGAAGTTAATGGTGGAAGGCAAAGATTTTTTTGATGGAGATACCAAACTCGGGGTTAAAAATATTCCAGCCGATGCTATTGATAAAGTTCAAGTGCTTCGTAATTACAACGAAAACTCCATCTTGAAAGGTGTCGAAAACAATCAAGACAATATTGCCATGAATATTAAATTGAAAGATGGTAAAAAGAATTTTTGGTTTGGTGACATGACAGCTGGCGGTGGTTTTGACGATAATGAAAAATTTGACCGTTACCTTGTAAATCCCAAAGCATTTTATTACAGTCCAAAATACAGTGTCAATATTATTTCTAATTTTAATAATATTGGCGAATTACCACTAACCATTCAAGATTATTTTAAATTTACAGGCGGATTTAGGAATATGATGTCAAAAGGAGGTTCCAGTTTTAATGTATCCTCAAATGATTTAGGAATTTCACTGCTAAGAAACAATAGGGCTAAAGAAATAGAAACCCAATTTGGAGCCACAAATTTTTCATACAATCCATCTAAAGCATGGACTTTGAGCGGTTTCGGAATTCTTTCAACCTCCATAACCGATTTGGAAACAAAATCTCAAACCAATATTTTAGCACCCAATTCTTCACAAATTGCATCTACAGAAAACAGAAACGAGATTGCGCATCAAAAAAGCAATTTAGGTTTGTTTAAGTTAAGCTCGAGTTACAAACCAAGTGCTAAATTTCAATTTGATTATGATATTTTAACCAAATTGTCAAAACAAGACGAAGACAATTCTTTAGTAAGGGAATACACAGAAGATATACAATCTCAAAAAAAACAAGATCCTACCTCAGTCAATCAAAATATGAGTTTTTATTACACACACAATGATAAAAATATTTTTGCTTTAGAAATACAACATTTGTATCAGGATGAAAACCCGTTTTACAATGCCAATTTGCAATCGCAACCTTTTGATTTGAGTGGATACAACACTTTTCAAACCAGAAACGATATCAATCAAAACCGTTTTGTTAAAACCAATAAGATTGATGGTAAATTAGATTATTACTACATGCTTAACAACAAGAGCAATATCAATCTTACCTTTGGAAATACCTATTCACAACAAAATTTTGATTCAAGCATTTATCAAATTTTAGACAATCAAACAGTAAACAATTTAAATAGTACTGAAAATACTAACAATGTTGATTATTACTTCAATGATGTCTTTTTAGGTTTACATTACAAGATTCTTACCGGGAAATTCACATTCACGCCAGGAGTAAGTTTCCATTCGTACAATATGAATAATAAACAATTAGGCGAATACAACACACAAAAATTTTATAGAGTTTTACCCGATTTTCTTGCCATCTACCAAATAAAAAAATCAGAAACATTAACGTACAATTTTGGAATGACAAATAATTTTACCGACATCAATAAATTAGCGGAGGGTTTTGTGTTAAATAATTATAATAGTCTATCCAAAGGATTTAGAGATTTAGAGAATTCAACTTCAATATCACATTCTTTGCGTTACTTTAAATATAATATGTTCAATTTTGAAAACATAAGTGGAAATATAAGTTACTCTAAAACGCTTGATGCAGTTAAAACAAGTTCTAATTTTAATGGAGTAAATCAAACTTCATCTCCAATTAATTCTCCTTTTGCCGACGAAACAGTTTCAGGTTTTGGTAGCTACGGACGCTCTTTTCTTAAGTATTATAAAGCATCCTTTAACACAAGAGTCAATTGGTCCAAATTTAACAACATCCAAAATTCAGTAGCCGCTTCAACAGAAAGTTTTACTCAAGATTATACCATAAAACTGGCTACAAATTATAAAAAATTACCAAATATCGAACTTGGTTATTCCTATACAATCAACGATTATAACGATTCAAAATTCTTTACTGACAAACCCTTTGCGCGCTTGGATTACTTTTTTTTAAATAGCTTTTCTTTTGTTGCAGATTATGAGTTTTATCACTACTACAACAACAGTAGAACAGTCGAAAACGAATACGATTTTCTAACAGCAAGCTTAATTTATCAAAAGAAAGATAGCAAATGGGAATTCAAAATTGCCGCAACCAACTTGCTCAACACCACTTCACTCAACGATGATAGATTTGATCAATTTAGAGCAAGCACCTCTCAATATGCCGTGCAACCAAGATACGTTATCTTTAGCTTGAAATATAATTTGTAGTTTTTTTTAGCTTTTTCCCGCTTTCCATTCTATCTTTTTAGTCTCGTTAAAAAAACGAGACTAAAATGGATTTTCATTGTAAATGTAAATTCTATTATATTTGTAAATATCCATTCTCCTATGAAAATCCTTAAAAAAACACTCCTTTTATTAGTAGCCATCATTGTTTTACTTATAATAGTTGTCTTGGGTTACTTGCAATACACAAAACCAATCTACGAAGGAGAAGTAGAGCTAAATAATATACAAAAAGAAACCACCGTTTACTATGATGAGTTTGGAGTTCCACATATTTATGCAGCGACACAAAAAGACGCATTAACAACACTGGGTTATGTTCACGCACAAGACAGGTTATGGCAAATGGAACTGCTTCGAAGAATTGCTCCTGGGAGATTGTCCGAATTGTTTGGTAGTGTGGCACTCAAAAACGATCTTTTTTTTGCAGGAATTGGCATTGATGAAAATTCAGAAAAAGCCATTTCAGAATTGGATAAAAATTCACCAACTTACCAACTTACCATGGCTTATATTGATGGCGTGAATCAATATCTTGATGAAGGAAAAACACCTATCGAGTTTCAATTATTAGGCGTTAAAAAAGAAAAATTCACCATAAAAGATGTCTATAATATTTTCGGATTCATGTCCTTTAGCTTCGCAATGGCACAAAAAACAGACCCGCTTTTAACCGATATTCGCAATAAATTTGGAATGGATTATTTAAAAGATTTTGGAATTGATGGTTCATTTGGAACAACACAACTAAAATCATTTAAAGGGAATTATAAAGAGTATGCTCAAATCTCAAAATCGATTGCGAGTTTATTAGAAAATTCTCCCGTTCCTCCATTTGTTGGAAGTAACAGTTGGGTCATTGGCGCCGAAAAAACAAAAAATAATAAAGTGATTTTTTCCAACGATCCACATATTGTTTTTTCACAACCTTGTACTTGGTATGAAGCCCACATTGTAACGCCCGATTATGAAATGTATGGCTATCATTTAGCGGGAACACCTTTTCCTTTATTGGGTCACAATCATAACTATGCCTACGGTTTAACCATGTTTGAAAACGATGATATCGATTTATTTCAAGAAGAAGTAAATCCTGCTAATGCCAACCAATACAAAACTGTTTCAGGCTATAAAAATTTCATTACAAAGCAAAAAATTATCAAAGTAAAGGACAGTTCAGATGTGGTATTGAATCTTAAAACCTCACAACACGGTCCAATTGTCAATGGAGTATTGGATGGAATAAAAACCAAAATGCCTGTTGCGATGTCATGGATTTATACCAGTCAAAAAAATCAAATTCTAGAAGCAGTTTATTCACTATCACATGCTAAAAATCTTGAAGACTTTCATAAAAGTGTTGCCCTTATTCGCGCGCCAGGATTAAATATTATGTATGGCGATGCTAAAAATAATATTGCTTGGATAACTTCTGGTAAATTATATAAAGTCGATAAATCGGTCAATACCAACTTCATTCTCAATGGCACCAATGGTATTGATGATCAAAAAGAATTCCTTGATTTTTCCAAAAATCCAGTGGCAATAAACCCAAATTGGAATTATGTCTATTCCTCAAATAATCAACCCGAAGCTATCGATGGCTATCTGTATCCAGGATATTATTTGCCCAAAGACAGAGCCAATAGAATTGACGGTTTATTGTCTCCAAAAAACAATTGGACTTCCAAAGACGTATGTAAAATGATTACTGACAATACTTCTTCCACATCGGAAAGTATAGTGAATGAAATGATTGCAACGCTGGATGTTTCAAAGTTCTCTATTAAAGAAAAACAAGCCCTTACGGTTTTAAAAAATTGGAAAGGAACCAACAATCTTCAAGATATTGCGCCAACACTATATAACAAATGGCTTTATTTTTATTTAAAAAATACTTTTGAAGACGAAATGGGTGAAGAAGAATTCCAACTGTTTTTGGGAACACACATCATGAAGCAAGTGATTGAAGCACAATCTCAAAATGCAACCTCACCTTGGTGGGACAATTGTGCAACAAAAAATAGAAAAGAAACGCGCCAAGAAATTTTAACTTCTTCTTTTAAACTTGCCATTGCGTCCCTTGAAAAGCAGCATGGAACCGACATCAATACATGGAAATGGGAAAAAGTACATGTGTTAGAACACCAACATCCAATTGGTAAAGTGGCACTTTTTCACAAGTTTTTCAATGTTGGAGTTTTCCCAATTGCGGGAACGAATGAAGTAATCAACAACTTGTTTTTTACTTTTTCAGATGCAACGCAATATACCATTAAAGGCGGTCCTTCTTCGCGTCGTGTTATCGATTTTTCGGATATTGAAAACAGTCAAAGTATTCTTCCAACTGGACAATCCGGAAATCCAATGAGCAAACATTATAATGATCAAGCAGCGATGTATGTTGATGGGAAATTTAGAAAAATGAAACTCAATAAGGCAGAAATTATCAGAACATCTACGAAATTGGTTTTCAAACCAAAATAAAGTATCCTAGAAATCTCGCTATTTTTAAACAATAAAGCAGTCATAAATAGTAATTCTGTGGCTAAAAAAATTAAATTTGCAAAACCGTTTATAAATTCTAAATGCAAAACCCTCAAAAAATTGCTGTTATTGGCTCTGGATTAGTAGGCTCATTATTGGCAATATACCTTAAAAAAGCTGGTCATACGGTACATGTTTATGATAGAAGTCCAGATACTCGAAAAATTAATTTTTCAGGACGATCTATCAATTTAGTCATGTCAAATCGAGGTTGGAAAACTTTGGAAGATATAGGTTTGGATGATGAGATTAGAAAAATTGGAATTCCAGTCGATAAAAGAGCCATTCATCTGGTGAATCATGACTTGAATTATCAATATTATGGTAAAGAAGGAGAAGCCATTTTTTCATTATCCAGAGGGATTCTAAACCGAAAAATGATTGATTTAGCAGAAGAAGCCGGAGTCGAATTTTACTTTGAACAAAAAATTTGGGATGTCACACTTTCAACCGCTACATTGCATATTGGTGAAACCGAACGCGGCGAATGGACCGAAGTGAATTATGATATGGTTTTTGGTGCCGATGGTGCTTTTTCTAGAATTAGACATCGTATGCAACGCCAAAGCATGTTTAATTATTCGCAAGAATTTTTAGATATTGGTTACAAAGAATTGAACATTCCTGCCAATGCTGATGGAACGCATAAACTAGACAAACATTCCTTGCATATTTGGCCTCGAGGAAAATATATGTTGATGGCATTGCCCAATTTAGACGGAAGTTTTACCTGTACTTTTTTCATGCCTTTTGAAGGTGAAAATTCGTTTGAATCTTTAAAAACAATTGATGATGTTACTGCTTTTTTTACCAAGAATTTACCAGATACCATTGATGTGATTCCAAAATTAGCCGAGGATTTTTTCAAAAACCCAACCAGTACTTTGGTAACTATGAAATGTTTTCCGTGGACATTTGAAGATAAAATTGCCTTGATTGGCGATGCTTGTCATGCCATAGTCCCTTTTTATGGTCAAGGAATGAACTCCGGTTTTGAGGATATTACCGTTTTAAACGAAATGATGATAAAATATGGCAACGATTGGAAGATGATTTTCTCTGAATATGAAAAATCAAGAAAACCCAATGCCGATGCGATTGCCGAACTTTCCTATCGCAACTTCATGGAAATGAGTTCTAAAACTGCCGACGAAAAATTCCTTTTACAGAAGAAAATAGAAAAACATTTTGCCAATAAATATCCCGATAAATGGATTCCGCTTTACAGTCGGGTTACTTTTAGCCATCGTCCCTATTCAGAAGCCTTGGCAATTGGAGATTTCCAAGATGGTATTATGAAACAAATTTTGGCCATTAATCGTATTGAAGCCATTTGGGATAGTGAGGAAGTTGAACAAAAAATGTTGGAGTTGTTGAATAGTAACTAAGTTTTTTTAAAATAAAAATCATGGACCTAAAATCTTCCCAACTCCAAGTCGATACTTGGATTAAAGAACACGGTGTTCGCTATTTTAACGAATTAACCAATATGGCACAGCTTACTGAAGAAGTAGGCGAAGTAGCTCGAATAATTGCGCGTCGTTATGGCGAACAATCCGAAAAAGAAAGTGATAAAAACAAAGACCTTGGCGAAGAACTTGCCGATGTGGTTTTTGTAGTTTTGTGTCTCGCCAATCAAACTGGTATCGATTTACAAGCTGCTTTTGATAAAAAAATGGATTTAAAAACCAATCGCGACCATGACAGACATCAAAATAATGAGAAACTCAAATAAATGTGAATTGTGAATTGTAAATTGTAATTATGGCCGAGAATATTATTAAAACTAAGACTTTTAGCTTTGCATTACGGATTGTTAAATTATCTCAATTTTTAAATCAAGAGAAGAAAGAATATGTTTTAAGCAAGCAATTGTTAAGAAGCGGAACGGGAATTGGAGCTTTAGTTAGAGAAGCTGAGCAAGCTGAAAGTAAACTTGATTTTATTCATAAACTGGCAATTGCTCAAAAAGAAGCAAACGAATCTGATTATTGGCTTGAATTATTGTTTCAATCAGATTATTTAAGTCAAAATCAATTTCAATCATTAAAAACTGATATTGTTGAGATTAATAAAATTTTAGCATCAATTATTATTTCAACAAAACAAAAAATAGGAAAAAAATGAACCTATTGCTAAATTCACAATTCACAATTCACAATTCACAATTAAAATTAACGGGTTCCAAATCTGAAACCAATCGTTTGTTATTATTACAAGCCTTGTATCCAAATTTAACATTAGAAAACGCTTCCAATTCAGATGATAGTGAAGTAATGGCAATTGCACTAAATTCAAAACTCACAATTCACAACTCACAATTAATTGATGTACATCACGCTGGAACAGCAATGCGCTTTCTTACTGCTTATTTTGCCATTCAAGATGGAAGAGAAGTAGTTCTAACAGGTTCTTCCCGAATGAAAGAAAGACCCATTAAAATTTTAGTAGACGCATTACGCCAACTAGGAGCCGTTATTAATTACGAAGAAAATGAAGGTTTTCCACCGATTAGAATCAAAGGAAAAAAACTAATTGCAAACAAGGTTTCATTATTATCCAATGTTAGTAGTCAATTCATTTCAGCATTACTTTTAATAGCACCTAAACTAGAAAACGGGCTCGAGTTAACGCTCGAAGGCGATATAACTTCAATTTCCTATATCAATATGACTTTAGGTTTGTTAAATGGAATTGGAGTTGCAACTTCTTTTGAAAAGAATGTTATAATAATACAACCAAAATCTACAATCGTTAATCAGCAAGCAATAATCGAAAGTGATTGGTCATCGGCATCTTATTTTTATTCCATCATTGCGCTTTCTCCAATTGGATCTCAAATCACCTTATCGAGTTTCAAAGAAAATAGCCTTCAAGGCGATTCAGTTCTAGTAGCTATGTATAAAAATTTTGGGGTTGATACTATTTTTGAAACTAATTCAATAATAATATCAAAATCCAAAATCCAAAATCCAAAATTGTTAATCTACAATCTACAATCTTCCCCCGATATCGCTCAAACTATTGCAGTTACTTGTTTCGAATTAGGAATTGGTTGCCATTTAAAAGGTTTGCATACCTTAAAAATTAAAGAAACCGATCGATTAGTAGCTTTGCAAAACGAACTGGAAAAGCTTGGAGCATCCGTTTCAATTACCAACGATAGTTTTACTTTAGAATCCTCAAATTTGATGCATTCCAATATAAAAATAAAAACCTATCAAGACCACAGAATGGCGATGGCATTTGCGCCATTAGCATTAAAAACACCCCTTATTATTGAAGATGCTGAAGTTGTGACTAAATCCTATCCCAATTTTTGGAACGACTTAAAAAGTATAGGATTTGTAATCGAAGAACAATAAAAAGCTTGCAACTTACCGTCGATGTTGAAAATTCAAAAATAAACACCAAAACACTTGACATTCGCTATCTCACGATAGTATATTTGCACACGATTTAGAATTAGGTAATTACTAAACTTTCTAAACCTCTAAACTCATAAACTTTTTTCAAATGAAATTATCTCATTTTCAATTCAATCTTCCTCCCGAATTATTAGCTGAATTTCCAGCAGAAAACCGTGACGAAGCCAGATTAATGGTTATCAATAGAAAAACAAAAACTATCGAGCACAAAATGTTTAAAGACATTATCGATTATTTTGATGATGGTGATGTCATGATTCTTAACAATACAAAAGTGTTTCCAGCTAGAATGTTTGGAAACAAAGAAAAAACAGGTGCTAGAATTGAAGTTTTCTTATTAAGAGAATTAAATGCAGAGCAACGTCTTTGGGATGTTTTGGTTGATCCAGCTCGTAAAATTAGAATTGGAAATAAACTTTATTTTGGCGATGATGATTCGTTAGTTGCTGAAGTAATTGATAATACAACTTCTAGAGGGAGAACATTGCGTTTCCTTTATGATGGTTCGTATGAAGAATTCAGAAGAAAATTAACGGAACTTGGTGAAACGCCAATCCCAAAATACATCAATAGAGAAGTAACTGAAGAAGATGCAGAACGTTACCAAACTATTTATGCCAAAGAAGAAGGAGCAGTAGCTGCTCCAACTGCAGGTTTGCATTTCTCAAAACACTTGTTAAAAAGATTAGAAATAAAAGGAATCAATTTTGCAGAAGTAACACTTCACGTTGGTTTAGGTACCTTTAATCCTGTAGAAGTAGAAGATTTATCCAAACATAAAATGGATTCTGAGGAACTTAAAATTACTCAACAAGCTTGCGATATAGTAAACAATGCTAAAGCAAAAAAGCAAAGAATATGTTGTATTGGAACCACTTCAATGCGCGCTATAGAAAGTTCGGTTTCTTCGGATAGAAAATTAAACCCATTTGAAGGATGGACGAACAAATTCATCTTTCCTCCTTATGATTTTAGTATTGCAGATTGTATGGTTACAAATTTCCATACTCCAAAATCTACCTTATTAATGATGGTTTCTGCTTTTTGTGGTCACGATTTAATGAAAAAAGCCTACGAAGAAGCAATCAAAGAGAAGTATAATTTTTATTCCTATGGTGATGCCATGTTGATGATATAAGAATTCAACTTAATTATAAGAAATCCCATTGCTAAACAATGGGATTTTTTTATGTTTTGAGGTCACCCAAACTTTATGTCTTTGAGACTTTGTGCCTTTATAAGTTTTCAATACTTTTACATCATAAACAATCCCAACAATGAATTTTCAAAATACAAGAGAATTTGCACAACAACTCGATGCAAAAGATGTCATTAAAAAGTACAGAGAAGAATTTATTTTCCCACAACATAATGGTAAAGATGTAATTTATTTTACGGGAAATTCTCTTGGTTTACAACCTAAAAGCGCTAAGAAATATGTTGATGAGGTAATGAATGATTGGGCCAATCTTGCCGTTGAAGGTCATTTTTATGCCGAAAAACCGTGGTGGGATTATCACGAGCGATTTGCAAATCCATTAAGTAAAATTGTAGGCGCCAAACCTTCCGAAATTACAGTAATGAATACGTTGACCGTAAATTTGCATTTACTAATGGTGTCTTTTTATCGTCCAACCCAAAAGCGTTATAAAATTATTTGTGAGGAAAAAGCATTTCCATCAGATCAATACATGTTTCAAAGTCAAGTGAATTTTCATGGATACAAAACGGATGATGCTATAATTGAAATAAAAAGAAGAGAAGGCGAACACAATATTCGTTTGGAAGATGTGTTGGCAAAAATTAATGAAGTTGGTGATGAGTTGGCTTTAGTTCTTTTTGGAGGCGTTAATTACTATACAGGACAAGTTTTTGATATGAAAGCCATCACCAATGCTGGGCATAAAGTTGGCGCTATAGTTGGTTTTGATTTAGCACATGCTGCGGGAAATATTAAGTTAGCTTTACACGATTGGAATGTGGATTTTGCCGCTTGGTGTAGTTACAAATACATGAATTCTGGACCAGGAAATGCTTCAGGATGTTTTGTACATGAAAAGCATCATTTCAATACTGATTTGCCAAGATTTGCTGGTTGGTGGGGACACAATAAAGAACGACGTTTTAAAATGGAACCCAATTTCGAGCCTGTTCATGGCGCCGATGGTTGGCAAGTTAGTAATTTACCAATTCTTTCTTTGGCTCCTTATCTTGCCTCTGTTGAAATGTTTGATGAAGTGGGCATGGATTTATTAATTCAAAAACGAAATCAAATTACGTCCTATTTAGAATTTATTTTACAAGAAATTGATAAAGAAGTCGACAGCACTTTTGAAATAATTACACCAACTAATCAAGAGGAGCGCGCGTGTCAATTGTCCGTATATTTTCATGGTCAAGGAAGATCCTTGTTTGATTACTTAATGAAAAATGGTGTGGTGACGGATTGGCGTGAACCCAATGTTATCCGATTTGCACCCGTGCCTTTATACAGTTCCTATGAAGACATGTACGATTTCGGACAAATTCTAAAACAAGGAATTTTATCACATTAAATAAAGAATCTTCGGAGATCAGTTTAATCTGTGTTATCCGAGTTCTATATAAATCATAAAATGAAAAAAGACGAAATAATTAATTCCTTTGATCCAAGTCAACCAGGACTTGCCGATGCAACCATTTTTGGTCTTCCTTTTTCTGCGGAACAATCTGAAATCATCATCGTTCCAGTGCCTTGGGAAGTTACGGTAAGTTATGGTTCAGGTGCATCTGAAGGTCCAAATGCAATATTGGAAGCTTCTTTTCAAGTGGACTTAAACCATCAAGATTTTCCTGAATTGTGGCAACTTGGAATGTATTATGCTGAAATTCCAGAACAATGGAAATTAAATTCGGATACCTTCAAAAAAGTAGCACTACCCATTATAGAAGCCCAAGAACGAGGAGAAGTTATTGCAGATAATCCTATACTTCAAACCAATTTAGATTCTATAAACAAAGCCTGTCGTAAGCTACATTCAGAAGTAAAGGAAACCGTACTTTATTGGATGAATAAAGGGAAGAAAGTAGTGCTGCTTGGTGGTGATCATTCAACACCATTAGGGTATTACGAAGCATTAGCATCCATTCATACTGATTTTGGAATTTTGCATCTTGATGCACACATGGATTTACGTATTGCCTATGAAGGTTTTACCTATTCTCATGCGTCCATCATGTACAATACGTTGCAAATTCCTCAAGTATCAAAAATTGTACAGGTGGGAATTCGCGATTTTTGTGAGGAAGAAGTTGCTGTAGTTACAGCAGCAAATGGAAGGGTTTTAATCAATACCGATTCCGATTTAAAAGCCGAAACGTTTCAAGGTAAAACTTGGGATCAACAATGTGATGCCATCATTGCAACTTTACCCCAAAAAGTATGTATCAGTTTTGATGTAGATGGGATGTATCCATGGTATTGTCCAAATACTGGAACGCCAGTTCCGGGTGGATTTTCATTCGAACAAGCAACCTATTTGTTTAATAAATTAGCCAATAGCGGTAAAGAAATTATTGGATTTGATTTTGTTGAAGTTGCGCCAGGAGAAAATGACGATTGGGATGGAAATGTTGGTGCACGTATGTTGTTTCACCTATGTGGTGTTTTAGCCAAAAATAATGGTATGAATGTGGGACAAAAAATTAATTTTAAGAGATATTAATATTGAAATCATGACTAGTCCTAAATAATCTGTATCGATTATTTAGGACTAGTCAATAAACTATTTAAGCCAACATAGTTACGGGATTTTCTAAATACAATCTCAACGTTTGAAGAAATTGCGCTCCCGTAGCACCGTCAACCGTTCTGTGGTCGCAAGCTAACGTTACTTTCATCGTGTTACCTACTACAATTTGACCATTTCTCACCACTGGTTTTTCCACAATAGCACCTACAGAAAGGATGGCTGAATTAGGCTGATTAATGATAGAAGTAAACTCAGTAATGCCAAACATTCCTAAATTAGAAACCGTAAATGTGCTTCCTTCCATTTCATTAGGTTGTAGTTTTTTGTTTTTAGCTCTTCCTGCCAAATCTTTAACGTTACCACCAATTTGTGATAAGTTCATTTGGTCGGTAAATTTTAAAACCGGAACTACTAATCCATCTTCAACAGCTACTGCAACACCAATGTTCACATGATGATTGATGATGATGGCATCTTCTCTCCATTGTGAATTTACTTTTGGATGCTTTTTCAATGCCATCGCACAAGCTTTTATGACCATGTCGTTAAACGATACTTTGGTATCTGGAACAGCATTAATAATAACTCTTGATTTCATGGCTTCGTCCATGGCAACTTCTATGGTTAGATAGAAATGAGGAGCTGTAAATATGGATTCTGACAAACGCTTGGCAATGATTTTGCGCATTTGTGAGTTTTTAATTTCTTCTGAATACGTTTCTCCTGCTGGGACAAATGGTTTAACAACTGCTGCCGGTGCAGTATTTTCAGTAGCAGATTCTGCAACATGACTTGGTGCAGCATTTTGTGATGGAGAATAATTTTCTACATCACTTTTTGTAATACGACCATTTTCACCCGAACCTTTTATTTGAGATAAATTAATCCCTTTTGCTTTCGCCATTTGTTTTGCTAAAGGGGAAGCGAAAATTCTATCAGAAACAGTATGTGAATCATTGTTTGAAGGAGTTGGAGTTGCTGTTGTTTCCGATGTTGTTGTAGCTGGAGCAGCTGTAACACTTCCTTTTTTATAATTTTCAGCAATTCCAGTAATGTTGGTTCCTTCGGGTCCAATTATCGCTAAAACACTATCAACCGGCGCAGATTCACCTTCATTTATTCCAATAAATAATAGGGTTCCTGTATTGAAAGATTCAAATTCCATAGTGGCTTTGTCTGTTTCAATTTCAGCTAATATATCACCTTCTTTTACGGCATCACCTACTTTTTTCAACCAAGTGGCTACGGTTCCATCTGTCATCGTATCACTTAAACGAGGCATAGTAACTACTACAACGCCTTTTGGTAGGGAAGTTGTCGGTTGTGTGTTGTCGGTTGTTGATTTTGTTTCTTCAGTATTGGTTTGTGGAGCTACAACAGCACCTGAAATCATTCCTGAGATGTCTTCTCCTTCATGACCAATAATTGCCAAAAGAGAATCAACTGATGCTGTTTCTCCTTCTGGAATTCCAATATATAATAACGTTCCGGAATTGAAAGATTCAAATTCCATAGTCGCTTTATCGGTTTCAATTTCGGCAAGGATATCTCCTTCTTTAATAACGTCGCCTACTTTTTTAAGCCAAGTTGCTACTGTTCCTTCCGTCATCGTATCGCTCAAACGAGGCATTGTAATTTTTGTTGCCATAATTATAGTCTATGAGGAATGAAAGGATAGTTTTCTTGTTCGTATACCACATCATACAATTGTTGAACTTCTGGGAATGGAGATTCTTCGGCAAATGTGGCACATTCTTCAACTAAATCTTTTACTCTTTCGTCAATTATTTCAATTTCTGCCTCAGTAGCATACTTGTTTTCTTTGATGATATCTAAAACTTGCGTAATTGGATCAATTTTTTTGTATTCTTCTACTTCATCTTTTGAGCGGTACAATTGCGCATCAGACATGGAATGTCCTCTATAACGGTATGTTTTCATTTCTAAGAAAGTTGGTCCGTCTCCACGACGTGCTCTTTCCATAGCTTCGTGCATAGCTTCGGCAACTTTAACAGGATTCATTCCGTCAACAGGTCCGCAAGGCATTTCGTATCCTAAACCAAGTTTCCAAATGTCGGTGTGATTGGCAGTTCTTTCAACAGAAGTTCCCATAGCATATCCATTGTTTTCACAAATAAAAACTACGGGTAATTTCCATAACATTGCCATATTGAATGCTTCGTGTAACGAACCTTGACGTGCGGCACCATCCCCAAAATAAGTTAGTGTAACACCACCAGTTTCAAAATATTTATCAGCGAAAGCCATACCAGCACCAACAGGAATTTGCGCTCCTACAATACCATGTCCGCCATAAAACCCGTGTTCTTTTGAAAAAATATGCATCGAACCACCCATTCCTTTGGATGTTCCAGTTACTTTACCTAGAAGTTCCGCCATGACTTTTCTTGGGTCAACACCCATTCCGATAGGTTGAACGTGATTTCTGTAGGCCGTAATCATTTTGTCTTTTCCGCCTAAATTCATAGCGTGTAAAGCACCTGCTAATACGGCTTCTTGACCATTATATAAGTGAAGAAATCCTCTTACTTTTTGTTGAATATAAAGTGCTGCAAGTTTGTCTTCAAATTTTCTCCAAAGGAGCATGTCTTCATACCACTTTAAATAAACTTCTTTTGTTACTTCTTTCATTTGTTACTTTTTTGCTAAAGCGTTATTGTGTTACATTATTGAGAACGCAAAATAGTTCACTCACTCACAAATTTGCGAAAAGCAAAAGTAAAACATTCCAAGTAAGAACTAAAATTTAATAGCGTAATTTTTAGCTTACTAAAGGAAGTTTTTATCGAAAGATAGTGGAAGTAAATTTTTAATGGAGTCAGATTTGTATACTTCCCCAGTTTCTCCCATAAAATAAATTTCTATTGGAGTATTTTGTTTGAATTCATATTCAGAGATAGATTGTCGGCAAGCACCACATGGTGGAATAGGAGAGGTAGTTTTGTTGGTATCAGAAGCTGCAGTAATTGCCATTTTAATAATTTTTGCTTCTGGATAGATTGCACCTGATTGAAAAATAGCAACTCTTTCCGCGCATAGCCCTGATGGATAAGCAGCGTTTTCTTGATTGGAGCCTAATACAATTTTACCATTATCTAACAATAATGCTGTACCGACTCTAAATCTTGAATAAGGCGCATAGGCTTTTTTCCTAATTGCAACAGCTTGTTCCATTAAAGATTGAATGTCTTGAGGCAATTCTTCTTCTGATTGATAGACCGTAAAAGAAGCGTTGATGTTAACTTGTTTCATTCTTGGATATTATTTAGTATTGGAAAATTGGAAATCATTATTTTAACTTCTAATTTCATTATTGATTAAGGAAAAAAAATCCAAATTTCAAATGAAGAAATTTGGATCGTGTTTTACTTATTAACAGATTGCTAATAGTCTTCATATTTATCACCAAAGCTAAACGATAATGAGAAACGTAGGGTATTTTCCAAAGGATTTTTTACTTTTGATGCTGAGAAAAGATAGGATAAATCCACTTTAACTACATTGTATTTGAAACCGGCTCCAAATGAAAAGAATTGGCGCGCACCTTTTAATGGGCTTTCATGGAAATATCCCAACCGTAAAGCAAATGAATCTTGGTATAAATATTCTGTAGCTAAAGAATACGTAAACTCTTGAAGCTCTTCACTAAAACCTCCTGGCGCATCACCAAATGAAGAGAACATTCCAGACACCCAACTTGTTTTATTGTACTCTATATTATTTATTTCTCTAATCTCTTCTTCATCAATAAAAGAACCTTCATCAGTTGTGTCATTAGGAGTTGTGTCATTAGGATTTGGGTATGGTAAATCATCTATTACACCATCACCATCTCTATCGGCACTTTGCGGAGTGGGTACTAATAATTTGTCAAACTCAACACTTACAGATACTTTATTAAAATCATCTAATATAAAGTCATACGCGCCGCCTAACCTCATTTGGGCAGGTAAAAAGTTAGCATTTTCGTCAGATTGTCCTGCATCATAGCTAATTTTAGGCCCCATATTTTGAAAGTTGAAACCTAAACGTAAACGGCCATTAAAATCATTAAATGCAGCTTCCTCACCTTGATAAAATCCAGCGAGATCAAAAGCAAAAGTACTTGACGGTTTTGCATCATTACTTGCTGCGGTTGCTATCCTTAACTGAGATCTAATATATCTACCGCCAACCGCCATGGAAAAACGTTCGCTAAGTTTTAATGAATAAGAAATGTCTAGAGCTAATTCGTTTGGCTTTACTTCAACAGCAGCATCTTCAGCATTTTCTCTTAATTCTATAATACCCAAACTAAAATAGCGTAAGCTAGTAGCAAAGGCACTTCGTTCGTTAAACCGGTTGAAATAAGTAACTTGACCTAATGAAATATCATTTACCAAGGCAGTTAAATAAGGTGTGTAGCTAGTTGTAAACCCTTGTTTTTCTGATGAAAACGCATATTTCGCTGGATTCCATTGTTGAGAGAAAGCATCAGGAGAAGTTGCAACTCCTTGATCTGCCATACCCGCAGAACGCGCATCAGCAGCAACTAGTAGAAAAGGTACGCCAGTAGTAATAACTCGACTAGCATCTTCTTGTTGTGCAGAAACAACTTGAGTGATTGCAATAAAAAGTAGCATTAATAATAAGGAAATCTTTTTCATTTTAATTTTCAATATATAATTTAACAAATATAGAATTTTTCTAAAGTATTACAAGTTTTTCTATTTTTTCGGTCATTTTATTCGATAAAGTGGACTTTACGGTCAGTTTATAGACATAAACTCCCTTTCCAATACGATCACCAAAGTCGTCTTTTCCGTCCCAAGTAATTTCTCTTGACAGAAATCCTTCTGAGGTGACAGTTTGGTTTTTTGTCCAAACAATTTTACCAGTTATAGTCATTACTTGTACCTGAACTTCTAAAGGTTCGAAGGGTTTGTTGTGTGAAAACCAAAATTCGGTGTAACTCACAAACGGATTCGGATAATTTAAAACATTTGATAGTGTAATACTATCATCTCCAACTACAACAAATTGTACTTCGGCAGTGATTGGATTATTGTAGACATCCCACGCTTTAAAGGTTAAAGTATGAAGGCCAACGGATAAGTTACGGTATGGAAAATAAACTCTTCCTTTGGTGTAATCATCCAATTCGGTTTCATAATAATCGTTCATGATGTAGGGTTTTGTTTCATCTCCATCTAAAATCCCAATGATGTCATGGCCAATTCCACTTGCCGTATTAATGCCATGTTCATCTTCTAATAGGGCTAAGAAAAAGGGTGACTCATTGGTAATTCCTCCATTTACGAAGGTTTCATCATTCATATACAATTTAACGGTTGGCCCAATATTATCAGCAACTGCATTTGTATTGATACCTCCAATTTTGATATCCGTATTATAGCCCGTTTTGTCTAATAATAATTGATTTCTTTTCGAATAAAAGCTAATTCTGCCATTATCAACAGGAATTCGGATATCTCTTGGGACTGTAAAGCCAAATTCAAATTTACCATTATTGATTGAGGCATTTCCTCTAAAAATAGTTTCTCCTAAAATAGTAAAATTAATTGGAGGACTATAATCATCATTATTTAAGGTAGTTCGAATTACAGATTTGTCAAAAATATTGATGGTCAATTCACCGTTATAATTCCCTAAAGGAATGTTATTCTCATCTAAAACTTCTCCAGCAAGAGTTACATATGCTAAAGATTGAAAGTCGGGTAATGGATCTGTAATTGGAATATTATTAACTTTGGTTAAAACCACTTTTGGTTTTGGTACTGCTAACATTAATGCAGGATCACCAATGTAGAATACTACATTAGTAGCCGAGTTTGGACTGCTGTTTTTTGATAATCGTAACGCTTCAGCAATTGATGTATATTCATTAGAATTATAAGAAAATAAATATTGAGCTAATCGGTCATTAAAATTTTCGGCTTGAGATTGACCAATAGAACGAATCGTTGTTATCATTGAAATGGCACCGCCTTTTGGATTCCAATAGGTATATTCTCCTGCAGTTGGTCGAAATGGATTATCGAATCGAGAGAAATCACATGTTATCGTTATAAATAAAGGATATCGGTATTGATTGCTTAAATTTTGTCCATCTGATTTTTCCCAAATACGTTCTCCTGATAATCCATCTTCACCACCATGACCTAAGTAATTAAAAACTAAAGCTCCTTTTTCAAAAGAACTAAAAATATCTTCTCTAGCTTTTGGATAGCGATTACCTCCTGCAGATGTTTCTTGGTCGTAAGAATCTAAAAGGATTTTCTTAACATTTATAAAAGGTTTTTGACTCGCTATTTCATCGGCTAAACCATTTTGTCTTTCCTGAAGTTCGGTATCGACATCTTTATCAGAATCATCTGAAATACAAACATAATTATTACGCCAACTTCCGTATGATTTTATGTCGTGGTATTCAATAACTTTGTTAACCATCTCTTCAGCTTGTTTGGTTGTACTCACAATCATTCGTCCAAGAGCAATGTCAATTCCTCCAAAAAAATTGGTTACATTCCCTTCGGTTTCATCCATTAATCCAAAAAAATCATCAGACGCATAAGCGGATTCACTTGCCGAATAACTATTTAAAGAATGGTAAATAGGAACTATATTAGTGTTATTCTGAATTCTATCCTGATAATCATATGATGCATCACCAAAAAGATTAAGATATTTTACTCTTTTATCTGGAGAAGACGCATTAAAATAAACATATTTAACAAAGTTTCGTATTCCAGCAATATCTTGTTTTCCAGATGAAAATTCAGGATAAATGCTTTCAATGTTAACCACTTTTACATTTAATTGTGAATAGGTTCTGTGAAATGAAGCCAATTTTTCGGCTTGTGCATTTAGAAATTTGGGAGTAATAATTAAATAATCAATGTCTTGGAATTGACCTTGTGAATTATTAAAAATTATGCCCTTCAAATTTTGATTACTAACTTTAGAATTCGACTCCTTTAGTGGCGATAAATAATCATTTGTATCAACAGCAATATATTTCCGAATTTCGCCTAAATCTGATTTGACAGAAAAGTTGCTTCCAGTACTATTAGTAGCTTTTAAAACATTATAAATATCGGTAATATCCCAAACTTGGGCGATAGAAGCAGCATTCGTAATTTGATATTCTCCAATTCCTGTTAAGGTACTGGCCAAATTATATTGAAATCGAAATTGTTTAGAATATCCTTTTAGATTCCTAGTTGCTTTTATATTGATATAGTCTAAATAACCTCTTGAATTTGGAACCCCGTTGTTATCATAAGTAACTTTTATTGTTACATTTTCACTTGCTGTTGCTGTATTTGTAAGATAACCTTCAATTGCTTCTGCACTTGAATTAGGATTAATACCCGGAAAATTAATGGTGCCAACGACCTGTGAATTGGCTTCAATTTTGAAGTTTGTAGCTACAGAAGAAGCAATTGCTGCGTGTACACTAATTTGCAATGGGATTGTTGTAACAATATTTGGAAAATTAAATTCAAACTCTTGTTCATTGTCACTGCTGAATTGTTCTCCAAACCAAACTCTGCCTGTTTTTACAATATTTACATTATCAACTTCATGAAACGTATACTCATCGAAGGTGTTAATTATTGTAGTTGAATTTCCTGTAGGTTGAATCATTTCGGGAATTCTAGCTCCAGCATTTCCCTGTGCAGTTACATAGTAATAGCTTCTTTCACTGTAAAGGTTGAGATTTGTTTGGTTTTCTGTACTCCAATTGTCTAAACCTTCAGCATAAAATAAAATGTAGTCATTGTTGTCAAAAACGCCATCTTCTTCACCATTAAATTGTATCGCGTTTTCTGTTAAATCCATTGGGTAATAGGTAGAATTTAATAAAGGAACCATTTTGCCACCATTACCAAAAATCTTTATTTTTCTAGGATCTACATTAGTGTTCAATCCTAAGCTTTGTAAAAAATTTTTTGAAATTTTGTATACACCAGATTTTGTAACATAAAATCGATACCAATCACCCGTATTTAAGATGGAATTGGATAATGGTAAAGTATTATTTGAAACTAATGAGGCTTTTGAGGTTGCTGTGTTAATGAAATAATTGAAGGATTTTAATTTTTTAAATGTTGTACCTTCTTTAACTATTGGAGAAATAGTTAGTAATCCATAAATTTTTTCTCTAGCAATGCAATTTTTTAATGAAAATTTTAATGAGGAAGGAATCTCAGAAATGGCTATATCACCTAATTCTGAGGCAAGTATTGGTTCAAAAACGATGTTTGTTATTTGAAGAGCATTTTCATTAACTGGATTGGATAAGTTAACTTTTAAATTAAATGACACTGATTTTTTATACGAATCAAAACTAAAACTCTCTGAACTAAATTGAGGGATGGTATATTTGTTATCACCATAGGACAGTTCTTTTTTTGCAATCCAATTAATTGAAATAGCGCCTTGTTCTTGAGAAAACAAGAGGAGAGTTTGTAAAAAAGCGACAATTAAAAACAGTATTTTTTTCATTGCTATAGAGAACGCAGTTATTTCATATTTATTATAGGGTGTAAAAATAATTTTTTAATTAATGCATTTTACAATAAAAATTATATTTTTGCGTTGTTATTTGAGTACTACCATTAATTTGGTAAATGAAGTATATTTAATAAAGATGTTGCAATTTAAAGGTTAATTCTTATATTGCGCCCAAAATTACCTACTAATATTATGAAAGTAAACAAAATTATGACTGTCAAAATAGTGCTATCGTTAGTGCTATTAGTTGGATTTACTAGCTGTAGTAAGAAATCCGACTCTAAAGGTGGTTCCAAAGCCACAGGTTGGAAAATCAACGACAAGAAAGGTGGATTTCAGTATGCCTCAAAATTCAAGAAACAAGCTACTGGCCCGGGGCTTGTAATGGTTGAAGGTGGAACATTCACTATGGGAAAAGTTCAAGATGATGTTATGCACGATTGGAATAATAGTCCAAATCAGCAACACGTAATGTCATTTTATATGGACGAAACAGAAGTAACTAACGTAATGTACATGGAGTACTTAGATTGGTTAAAAAGAATTTTCCCTCCAGATCAAGAAAATTATAAAAACATCTATGAAGGTGCTTCCCCTGACACTTTAGTATGGAGAAACCGTTTGGGTTATAATGAAACTATGACCAACAACTATTTAAGACATCCTGCTTATGCGGAATATCCTGTAGTTGGAGTGAATTGGATTCAAGCTACAGAATTTTCAAAATGGAGAACAGATCGTGTCAATGAAAAGACACTTGAAGATCAAAAATATTTGAAAAAAGATGGTAAAGTTTCAGATGTAAGTGCTGATAAAGTTTTTAGTACTGAAGCTTATTTAGCTTCTCCATCTACATCAATGGGTGGTGATGAGAAATTAGTTTTGAAAAGAGGACAAGGTAGAGGAGCAGCTCCAAAGGCTACTACTTCTGCAGATGGTAAAACGAATGAAGCAAAAAATGTATATGCTCAAAGAAGTTCTGGATTAATACTACCAGAATATAGACTTCCAACTGAAGCGGAATGGGAATATGCAGCAGCTGCAGATGTAGGACAAAGAGAATATAACATCTACAAAGGTCAAAAGAAATATCCTTGGTCTGGTAGTTATACTCGTTCTGGAAAACGTCAAGTAAAAGGAGATCAATTGGCAAACTTCAAGCAAGGAAAAGGTGATTACGGTGGAATTGCGGGTTGGTCTGATGATGGAGCTGATATTACTAATAAAGTGAAGGCTTATCCTCCAAATGACTTTGGATTATACGATATGGCTGGAAATGTAGCGGAATGGGTAGCGGACGTTTATAGACCAATTGTTGATGATGAAGCTAATGATTTCAACTACTATAGAGGAAATGTTTATACAAAAAACAAAATTGGAGATGACGGTAAAGTAGAATTAATTACTGCTGAAACGCAACAATTTGACACATTGCCTAATGGTAAAATTATTTCTAGAAATTTCCCGGGTCAAATAGGTCAAGTTCCCGTTGATGAACAAGAAACTTATTTAAGACAAAATTTTGATAAATCAGATAACAGAAATTATAGAGATGGTGATAAACAATCTACTAAATATTTTAAATTTGGAGGTTCAGAAGAAGGTGATGAAAAAGGAAAAATGAAAGATAACCAAAGGATGTATGATTCTCCTAAACATAATGTTTCTACAGACAGTTTAGGGAATATGGTTAGAAAATATGACAAGTCAAACAAAAGATCAACTTTAGTTAATGATGATGTTAGAGTTTATAAAGGAGGTTCTTGGAGAGACAGAGCGTATTGGTTAGATCCAGCACAAAGAAGGTATTTTCCTCAAGATATTGCTACTGACTTTATCGGATTTAGATGTGCCATGTCAAGAGTGGGTCCAAAATCAGACCATAAGAAAACAGCAAGAAATAAACGATAATAAATTTATGAACAAATATATAAAAGCCCTTTAATTAGGGCTTTTTGTTTTTAAAAGCAGCAGTACAATGACAATACAAGAAATTCACAGTCTTTTTTTAAAATGCACTTCGGTAACTATAGATACTAGAAAGATAACAATGCATTCGCTATTTATTGCTTTAAAAGGAGAAAGATATGATGCAAACGCTTTTGCGAAAGAAGCTCTAGAAAAAGGCGCTACTTATGTGATAATAGACAATCCGGATTATTGTATTAATGAAAAAACAATTCTTGTTGAGGATAGTCTAAAAACCCTGCAAGAATTAGCAAAATTCCATCGGAGCTATTTAAAACTTCCAATTATTGCTCTTACTGGGAGTAACGGTAAAACAACAACCAAAGAGTTAATACAGGTTGTTTTATCAAAAAGTTATAATACCAAAGCTACTGTAGGAAACTTAAATAATCACATTGGAGTTCCTCTTACATTACTTACCTTTTCAAAAGAAACCCAAATCGGAATAGTTGAAATGGGTGCCAATCACCAAAAAGAAATTGAATTTTTATGTGCTATTGCTCAACCAGATTATGGCTATATCACCAATTTTGGAAAGGCACATTTAGAAGGATTTGGTGGAGTCGAAGGGGTAATAAAAGGTAAAAGTGAAATGTATCAGTATTTGATAAATTCAACAAAAGAAGTCTTTGTTAATCTAGACGATACCATTCAGGAAGAGAAAACAAGAAGGTTAACACGTTATACATTTAGCCAAAAAGACCATGCAGCTTCTGTATTTATTGATGCTATAACTGCCAATCCATTTGTGACTATTCAAACATTGGGAAATGAAATCAAATCTCATTTAATAGGATTGTATAACGCAAATAATATTAATGCAGCCATAACAATAGGCAATCATTTTGGTGTCTCAATTCAACACATTAAAGAAGCCATTGAAAGTTATATTCCTGATAACAATCGATCACAAATGATTGTCAAAGGCACAAATGAAATTATTTTAGATGCCTATAATGCCAATCCGAGTAGTATGGCTGTGGCACTAGAAAATTTTATTCAATTGGATAAATCGAATAAAGTTATAATTATTGGGGATATGTTTGAATTGGGACAAGAAAGCATTCAAGAGCATAATGCTATAGTAGAAATGTTGGCCAATCAAGCTACAATTCAATGTTATTTTGTAGGTAAAGATTTTTATGCCAATCTAAAAGAACAATCTAATTTTCACTTTTATAATTCTTTTGAAGATTTTAGTCAGTCATTTTCTAATGTTCTGACTGAAAAAACAACGATACTTATCAAAGGATCACGTGGGATGGCTTTGGAACGAACATTGGAATATTTATAAATATAAAACTCTTTAAGAAACTGGAAAGTTTTTTTAGGGATTAACTTCGTTGATCCTTTTTGGTAGCCTTGCACAAGAAAAACTCAACTTGCTTTCAGCAAGTATTTTTTTTCATTCTAGTAATCTAGACGAAAGTAAACTTACGACGCTTTATAGAATAAAAAAAACCGAAACAAATGTTTCGGTTTTTATAGTGGGCGATGAGGGATTAACTTCGTTTTTCCCTCAAAGCTACGCTTTGAAAATAGCAAATCAGCTAAATAAAAAAAGCAAGCTATTTTATTTAGCTTGCTTTACTATTTATTCGTGGGCGATATAGATTTATCTTCAAATCAAATGTTGGATTTTCTGGAATTTTTTATTGAGGAAATGTCATAAATAATAACCTTTAAATTTCTTTATAGGTTTTTGGAACGACAATTTAAGCCATTGATTTAATTTTAAAATCAAATGCTTTATTATTTAACTTTTTAATTGAAGAAATGTTAATTTATTTTTTATCGATTTAAACTTTTATAAGGTATTTCGATTAATTTTATTTAAGTTAAATTGTTAAAAAATAATTTTTCTATAAACAACAACTCCATTGAGAAGTTTAATTTTTAAGATGTAAGTGTTATTTTTTTTCAAGTTTGGGATTTCAATTGAATTGCCGTCTATATTGTTTGTAGAATTTATTTTTCTTCCTAAAATATCATAAACAGTTACTTGGGATAATGTTTGTATATAAGATTTGATGTTTATATTATTGTCAGTCCATATACTTATTGAGCTGATATCAAAATCATTACCATTATTTAAATTTATATCATTATATCTAATCAAAAATCTATCTGTAAAATTTCCGATGGCAGAAGAAAATATATAGGGATTTAGTTTTAAATTATGAATTATATTTGTGTATTTATCTTCAAGAAAAATATCCTGACTACTGTTACTGAATAATCCATCGGTCAAGGCTAATGCTATGGTATATATGCCGCTCTCTAACACATCAAAACCCAAAGGGACTAAATCATTATTATCAAAGGGCACTGCTCTTCCTTGTATTATATACTTATTTTCTCCATCTATGGTATATAGTTTAAATGTATTGTTACTTTTCGTCATTGCATCATATAAATTATCGCTTTGCATTGTCGCTCCTGAAACATAGCCAAACATTGTCCTTCCGCCAGGTTGTTCTTGTTTAAGAATATCAAGCCAAATTCTATTAAATTCTTGGTTATTAATTGCTGTAGTTGGATTTACAATTCTAAAAAAATTAGTTCCAGTTGAATTTGTATACGATTTATTTCGAAGATTATTTGTAAAATTTACATTTGTACTTGATGCTGTACCATCAATCATAGTTACAAAAAAACCTTGTCCTGCGCCTAAAAAATAATCAGGATTTGAGTTTGCTAAATTTCCAGTTAAATTAAATGGTATATAATCTAATGGGTTGTAGTTATATCCAAAATTTTCATAAAAAGGTGAATTTATTAATGATGATGGTAAGAAGCCATGTGTCCAGATATAAAGAGCACCTGTTAGAACCGAATAGTTATTTGTTAAAAAATCTCTGGAGCTAATAGAAGAAGGATAAGGATTGCCAATTAAATTCCAATTATCATCCAAATTTGTTACCTGAACACCATTAGAAAGAAAATAATTGCTTCCCGTATTATTTCCTCTAGTGATAGTGGTGCTAATATCACCATTTCTTGGCAAACCAAAGAAAGGGACTTCTAAGTTTTGATTAATAGTATTATTAAAAGAGCTTGGACCTCTAATGATATATCCTTGCGCTGCGTTCATAATTCCTGATGCCGATTGCCAGTTGCCCTGTGTGCCATTCGAATTAATAACGGTGGTATTCCATAAATATTTAAAACCATCTGATGGATGACTGCTTAGGTTAAAACTGTTTACTGGAGAAGACCAATACACATAGTCTGATTTTCTTTGTTGTGCTATTCTTTTATAAGTAATGTTCCCGGTATTTAGTATATTATTAACTTGTATTAAACTAGCATTATTTTCAAATGTTGCGGTGCCCGCTATATTTTTGAATTCGTCTCGAACTCTTAAAATTTCACCGCTATTTACTAAAAGATTTCCTCCGTAAATCGTTAGATCATTGTAAACATCCACAACACCTCCTAGTGTTTTAGTGCTACTTCCCGAAAGCTCTAAAAAGCCATAATCATAGTCATTTGTCTTGTTTGTAGTAGCTATTACTTGCGTTGACCCTGAATATTCAACAATACTATTATCATTGATGTCGTGAGTTGAATAGTTTGTTGGGAAAGAATTAGTTCCGCCAATTTTTAATTTGGCGCTATCAGCAATAGATAGAGTGCCGCCAACACTTCCTCTATTAATAGTCTTATCAACAATGTCAAAAACACCAGTAGTAACAGAAAGGTTTCCATTTGCCGTTTTATTGTTTTGTAAAGTGATTGTATTCCCATTGTTTATGGTTAAGTTGTTTAATACTGTAGTTGTTGTTGGTAATTCAACATCAGTAGTTAGTCCAACTGTATGTGTGCTATAGAGGACATTAAATGAAGTTCCTAAAGGTGTTGCAGAAATGGTTCCGCCAGTTCTATCAATCGTGCTTCCATTTGACATACTAAATGACTGACTATTTAAATTAAAGAGTCCGTTTTTTAAATACAATGTACTCCCAATTGATTTCGCACTTTGTAATGTTACTCCAGTAGGATTGTTTATAGTTAAGGTTTTTAAGAATGTTCCAGTTGAAGGCCAAGGACTATATCCCGAAAGACTTCCGCAAGTTCCATTTATAGTAAATTGAGCAGTTGTCCCATTATATATTTCGTGCAAAGCTGTTGGGCCTGATGTTGATTTGTAGTAAAACCTATTTCTAACAGCACCAGTATTATCATGAACTAAAATAGTGCTGTAAGTTTGCTCAATACCGTTTCCAAGAAAAAACACACCACATTCACATAGAGTTGAAGATACAAAACCAGACCATGTGCCACCAGATATGTTTAAATCTTTCTCAACTTCTATTTTTACTATGCTTGTATTGTCCAAAGAGCTACTGTTCCATGCAAAAGAACCACCAGATTGTATAAAATTTCCTTTAACTCTTATTATATGAGTACCTCCAACAGTACCTCCATTTTTGAGGTAAAAATTACCGCCACTCAGCTTAAAATCATTTCTAACCGTCATGGTATTGCTAGTATTGTCATTGTAAGTAAGTGAACTAGCGTTTCCACTTTCTAGCCAAACATCCCAAAAACTTTGATTAAGATTAGTTTGCAAACTATTTTTAATTTTTAAAATTGACCCATCTTTCCATGTTATTGTTGGTAAAGAACCTCCAGCTACATTGTGCTCATATACTCCTGTACTTTCACATTCCACAGTTGCACCTGAATTTATTGTCATAGTAGATGAAGATGACGTTCTTTCGTATGTGCCATTAATGATTAAATCGGTTCCAGATCCAGTTCCATTTACAATTGTTAGCCATCCTGATGCTAAAACTATTTTTCCTCCTAAATCTATGGTAGTTTGATCGATGGAAGTGTCTGAATTGATAGTAACGGTATGTCCATTGCGAATAGTAATCGCTCCATCGGTATTTAAAGGGAATTGACCAGAAGTAGCACTTACCCAACTTGTTCCATTAAATCTTTCCCACGTAATGAAATCACTCCATGATCCTGACTGTTTTGATCGGTACGCTGTTTGAGCAAATAATAGTGTTGGTAACAGAATTAAAATCTGAAAACAAATTCTTAAACAAATACCTTTTTTTGATACCTCACTCATATTCCTTTTTATTATAAAATTAAATAACCAAAAAATAAAATACACAGTGTGGGGCGCTTGATATATAAATTTAATAACTAATGCTTAATTTCAGAGAAAAAAAATATTTAATTTAATTTTGTAATCAATTGTAATGATGATTCTTTACTATTTTAGCGCTTTATTTTGTATATACTAAATTAATTATGAAAAAAAATATAGTTATTTCATTGATCCTTTTGTTAAATGGTTTAAATGGTTTTTCACAAGTTTTTTCAAATTCGACTATTTCTGCTGCGGGTTCATGGAATGGAACATTAACAAAAACAGTAACGGTTTCAGGGCTTTCAAATTTGAATGCCGGAATTTTTGAATTAGTTCAGGTAAACCTTCATATGGGGGATGATGCTAATACTAGAAATTACAATACCTACAAAATAACTTTAACTAAAGGAACCACTTCTATAGATTTAGTAGCAACTGGAGGATTGCCAAATTCTACAGTCAAACAGATAAATACCAAATTTAGGTTTAATCCATATTTGAGAAGACTTTTCGAGCACGGAGGAACCGCTGAACCATTTAGTATTGGTTATTATCGTTCTCAAGATAATTATACGGCATTTAATGGTATTGATCCCAATGGGGTATGGACAGTAACAATAACTGAGACCTCTTCAGCCACCGGAGGCCGATTTAACAATGTTGATTTAGTTTTTAAATCTCCTTATACTGTTCAAGATTATACAACACTTACTAGTTATGATAATTGTTCTACTCCTTATTGTTTAGGAACTGCCGAAATAATAGTAGCATCTAACAATGGATTTACAAATCAAACGGGAGATATGTATAATTCTAATACTGCAATATGTGAATGGAATGCCGCCCAAAACAATTCCGCTTGGTTCAAATTTAGAGCAGCCCAAACTACGGGAAGTATAACCATTTCTGGGATATCAGGAAATTTGCAAATATTAGCAATTGATGCTGGTGCAGACAACAATCCTTGTACGGCAGCAGATAATATTTTACTAAATGGCGGCTGTCCCACATTGAGTATTAATGATACGTATTCTAGTCCACAATACACTAATGGTTCTACAAAAAATAATCAACTGAATTTAAGCGGATTAACTGTTGGTGAATTTTATTATTTTATCGTTGATGGAACTAGTTCTTCGGTTTCCCCATTTTATATTGAGACAATCGGCACTTCATTTGATTGCTCTAATTGTGACCTAAATGTTACCTTAGGAAGCAATAGTCCAGTTTGTGCAAATGGGACATTAAATCTAACTTGTAATGATGGTGCAAGTTGGTCTTGGACTGGTCCAAACGGTTTTACTAGTGATAGTCAAAATCCAACCTTGAATAACGTAACGTCTTTGGCTTCTGGAACTTATACTGTGGCTATTACAGATAATAACGGTTGTACAGATACTAAATCAATAGATGTAGTAGTAAATTCTTCTGTAACTCCTACCTTTAACACCCCAAGCCCAGTTTGTATTGGTTCAACATTAAACCCGCTGCCAACAACTTCAAACAATGGAATTCAAGGTGTCTGGACTCCAAATTTGAATAACTCAGCAACAACAGATTACACATTTACACCTAATCTAGGTCAATGTGCTTCAACTACTACGCTAACCATAACAGTTAATAATTGTGATTTTGGTGCTTATGCTACTGCAGTTTGGATGGATGATTGTACCGATCTTGGCGATGGCAAATTTTATAATACGACAGGAGTTGGAGCTGATTTAGTTAATCAAGAACCTGGTAATACTTTTATTAAAGATTTTGGGGTGCATGTAGAAAACTCTTCCACTTTAATTTTTAGAGGTGGTGAAGTGAAAACCTATAAAAACGGCGGTACTAATGTTTGTGGTGCTAAAATGTATTATAGATATTATTTAAACTCTTCGACAGCTGGTGCTTTCACCTCTAGAAATTTAGCTTTTTTCAGTGATTGTAATACAGGTACAAGTGAATTTATTAATGGAGGTGGGCCTTGTGTTGCGGGTCAGCAAAAATGGCAATGTGTATCGCAACCTGGATGTGATGCTCCTATAAATTTGACTACAGTTCCTCCTGGCGATTATACATTGGAAGTTTACTATGATGTAACTGGCGATTTTAATCCTCCCACTCAATGTGATGATACTATCATTTTAAATAACGGAGGGACAAACTATAAAGCTAATTTTAGTATTATAGCTGTACCAACATTGACTAATACTAATCCAACAACTTGTAATGGTTCAGACGGTAGTATTACTATTTCAGGCTTAACATCTAATGAAGTTTATTCTATAAGTTACACCTTCAATACAGCAGCTGTTGGGCCAAATAATTATACTTCAAATAATAATGGGGAAGTTCTAATTTCAAATTTGGGGATTGGTACATATTCAGGTTTTAGCTTTGTTATTAATAGTTGTACTACTGCTTTAACCTCTAGCGTAACATTACAAAATCCAGTTATAACACCAGTTTTTAGCACTCCTAATCCTTATTGTTATGGTGCTAACGTTCCGTCAACAGTTTTGCCTACTACTTCAAACAATGGTATTACAGGAAGTTGGTTGCCAGCTATAAATAATACTGCAACTACAAACTATACTTTCACACCTGATGCAGGACAATGTGCCACGACTACCAATTTAACTGTTGTGATTAATCCAGAGATAACAGGAATAACAAACTCAAATCCAAATACGGTTTGTAATGCAGGTTCATCAAGTTGTACGCCAACAGGTACAAATGTGGTAATCAATGAAGTGATGCATTTTCCAATAACAGCTCAAGGATTGGTAGCCAATGGAACTGAATATATAGAACTTTATAATCCGACCTGTTCTCCTGTAAATTTATCATGTTATACTATTGCTACAGCAGCAAGACCAAATTCCAATCCGGGTAGTACTCTTTCTAGAGGAGGCACGGTATTAATTCCTTCCGGAACTATCTTATCGCCAAAATCGCATTATGTTATAGGTACTTCTACTTCATCATCAAATCTTGCAAATATTGATTATAATACCACTTTGACTTCTAATTATTGTTCTATCAATCTATTTGTATTAGCCAATGGAGATGGTTGGGTTGCCTTAAACGATGCAAGCGGAACTCCAGTGGATGCAATCTATTGGACGGTTGGTGCTAATGAAAGTTCAAAAATAACAACCGATGATGATTTAGATGATGCTCCATGTATTCCTTCGTCATTAGGTGCATGTAATACGAATAGTTTGACATTATTGTCTGCCAAAGACATCTATCTATTAAACCCTTCATTAATCA
>CALQAH020000026.1 GCA_943328505.2 Rhizobium sp. Q54
AACGTTGGTCAGAAAAGAATAATTTATCTATAATACCACGAGCAGTTTCTTCATCAGGCGGTTCTGCATTACGCAATTGTCTGTAGATATGCTCAACGGCTTCTTTTTCGGAATTGGTTGGATCTTTTTGTAACGTATTATGAATGATAGCATAATCACCTTGATTAGCATCTTCTTTATGTAACAAAATAGATTTTACGTTAGATTCAATGATTTCTTCCACATTATCTTTATCGATAATGGTATCTCTATCAAGGATGATTTCGTTACGTTCGATAGAAACTACTTCGCCTGTATCTTCATCCACGAAATCTTCATGCCAAGTGTTTAATACACGTGCAGCAAGTCGTCTTCCAACATATTTTTTAAGTCCTGTTTTAGATACTTTTATTTCCTCAGCAAGGTCGAAAATCTCAAGGATATCCTTATCTCTTTCGAAGCCAATAGCACGGAATAAAGTCGTTACAGGTAATTTTTTCTTTCTATCGATATAAGCATACATTACGCTATTGATATCGGTAGCAAATTCTATCCAAGAACCTTTAAAAGGAATTACTCTGGCAGAATACAATTTAGTACCATTAGCGTGAAAAGATTGACCGAAGAAAACTCCTGGCGATCTATGTAATTGAGAAACAACTACACGTTCAGCACCATTGATAACAAAAGTACCACTAGGTGTCATATAAGGAATTGTCCCTAAATAAACATCTTGTACGATGGTTTCAAAATCTTCGTGCTCAGGATCTGTACAATATAGTTTTAAACGTGCTTTTAAAGGCACACTATACGTTAGACCTCTTTCAATACATTCTTGAATTGTATAGCGTGGTGGATCAACAAAATAATCTAAAAATTCTAATACAAAATTGTTTCTTGTATCAGTTATTGGAAAATTTTCCATGAAGGTGTTGTATAACCCTTCGTCACCTCTCTCATCGGATTTAGTTTCTAATTGAAAAAAATCTTTAAACGATTTAACCTGAACATCCAGAAAATCTGGGTAGTTAGGAATGTTTTTTGTAGAGGCAAAATTCAATCTTTCAGTCTGATTTGTTATCATCAATGGACAAAATTTTGATTTAAAAAAAGTAATTTTTGTGTAAAAACACTGTTTAATATATACTTTCCTTTTTATAAGCAATACATCTTTAAAAATAAACCAGGAAAATTTAGTTCATTTATTTCTTCGTATTGCTTAAAAGCTTTTTCGTATTTTAAGCTATTTTATAATAAAACTGGATATAATTTTATTATACGAAAAATGGTTTAGGTCATTGAGCGATTAAACTCAAGACCTAAACCTAGTTCTAAAACTATGTAAGAGTTATTTTAACTCAACAACAGCTCCAGCTTCTTCAAGAGATTTTTTCAAACCTTCAGCTTCTGCTTTAGAAACACCTTCTTTAATGTTAGATGGTGCACCATCAACTAAATCTTTAGCTTCTTTCAAACCAAGACCTGTTAATTCTTTAACCGCTTTTACAACTGCTAATTTAGAAGCTCCAGCTTCTTTAAGTACTACTGTGAATTCAGTTTGCTCTTCAGCAGCTTCACCACCACCAGCACCACCAGCAGCAACTACTACAGCTGCAGCAGCTGGCTCGATACCATACTCATCTTTTAATATTGTAGCTAAATCGTTAACTTCTTTTACTGTAAGGTTAACTAATTGTTCTGCGAATTGTTTCAAATCTGCCATTTTTTCTATCGTTTAAAATGTTTAATTTAATTATTTTTGTTTATTTGTGCATAATTTATTCTGCAGTTGCGCCATTTTTCTCAGCATTGTTTAACAAGGCTGCGATAACACGTTTAGCAGGTGATTGAAGTAATCCGATGATTTCTCCAATAACTTCTTCTTTTGATTTCAATGAAGCTAAGCTATCTAAAAGGTTATCACCAATGTATATTTCACCATTGATATAAGCACCTTTAAAAGCAGGCTTTTCAGATTTTTTACGGAAATCTTTAATAATTTTTGCTGGCGCGTTCGCTATGTCAGCAATAAAAATAGATGAATTTCCTTTTAATACTGATGCTAAATCACCATAATCATTTGTTGAAGCTTCCATTGCTTTTTCAAGCAAGGTATTTTTAACAACTTCTAATTTAATACCAGCTTTAAAACAAGCTCTTCTTAAGTTTGAAGTAGTTTCAGCATTCAATCCAGAAGTATCAGCAATATAAATAATATTTGCTTGTGCCAACTTTGCAGTTAAATCTTCTATCGCGATTGATTTTTCTTCTCTAGTCATAATAAAATTTGTTAACTACCAATTATACAGCTTTAGGATCTAAAGCTATAGCAGGACTCATAGTACTTGTCAAGTGAATAGACTTGATATAAGTTCCTTTTGCTGCAGTTGGTTTTAATTTGATTAATGTTTGAATAATTTCGTGAGCATTATCTACAATCTTGTCAGCATCAAAAGAAATTCTTCCGATACCAGCATGAACGATACCAGTTTTATCAACTTTAAAGTCAATTTTACCAGCTTTTACTTCAGCTACTGCTTTAGCAACATCCATAGTAACCGTTCCAGTTTTTGGGTTAGGCATTAATCCTCTTGGTCCTAAAATACGACCTAATGGACCTAATTTACCCATTACAGCTGGCATAGTGATAATAACATCAATATCTGTCCAACCGTCTTTAATTTTTTGTAGATAATCGTCTAAACCTACGTGGTCTGCACCTGCAGCTTTAGCTTCAGCTTCTTTATCTGGAGTAACCAATGCAAGAACTCTTACATCTTTTCCAGTTCCATGAGGTAATGTTACTACACCTCTTACCATTTGATTTGCTTTTCTTGGATCAACTCCTAAACGAACAGCAATATCTACTGATTCGTCAAATTTAGCAGAAGCAACTACTTTCAATAAAGACGAAGCGTCTTTTAATGAATACAGTTTATTCTTTTCAATTTTTGAAGCAGCTTCTTTTTGTTTTTTTGTCAATTTTGCCATTTCTTACCTTATTTAAGAGGAGAATCTCCAGTTACAGTTATACCCATAGATCTAGCTGTTCCAGCAATCATGCTCATTGCAGATTCAATTGTGAAAGCATTTAAATCAACAATCTTGTCATCAGCGATAGCTCTAATTTGATCCCAAGTAACGTTTGCTACTTTTTTTCTATTAGGCTCACCTGAACCAGATTTTAATTTAGCAGCATCCAATAATTGAATTGCAGCAGGTGGAGTTTTTACAACAAAATCAAACGATTTGTCTTTGTACACGGTAATTTGTACCGGTAATACTTTGCCAGGTTGATCTTGGGTTCTAGCATTAAACTGCTTACAGAATTCCATGATATTAACACCAGCAGCTCCCAGAGCAGGTCCAACCGGTGGCGACGGGTTCGCAGCACCTCCCTTAACTTGTAGTTTAACTACTTTACTAATCTCTTTAGCCATTGTTTTAAAAAATTTACAATAATCTGTGGAAGCAGATTATCGCTGTTTATAATAGTGTAACAAATTATACTTTTTCAACTTGCATAAAACTCAATTCAAGTGGTGTTCTTCTTCCGAAGATTTTCACCATAACTTCAAGTTTACGCTTTTCATCATTTATTTTTTCAATAGTTCCATTAAATCCATTAAATGGTCCATCAATTACTTTAATGGTTTCACCAATGTTAAATGGAATATTTTGGGTATCAGTATTAACAGCAAGTTCATCAACTTTTCCAAGCATTCTATTAACTTCTGATAATCGTAATGGTACTGGATCTCCACCTTTAACTTCACCTAAAAATCCTATAACACTAGTTATAGATTTAATAATATGAGGTATTTCACCAGCAAGATTAGCTTCAATCATTACATATCCTGGAAAATAAACTTTGTCTTTAGTGATTTTTTTTCCATCTCTAACTTGAACCACTTTTTCGGTTGGAACAAGTACTTGAGATATAAAATCTCCCAAGCCAAGGCGATTAATTTCGGTTTCTATATAAGCTTTAACTTTATTTTCTTGACCACTTACTGCCCTAACGACATACCACTTTTTCACATTATTTTCAGCCATTCAGAAAATATTTACGGTTTTAACCAATTAAAAAATCCAGCGATTGATTTTGCAAAAAGTTCATCAACTCCCCAAGTTAACATAGCAAATACTATAGAAAAAACAGCCACAACAATAGTTAATCGTTGAACATCTGCCCATTCTGGCCATGTAACGTTAGATTTTAATTCTTCGAATGCTTCTGAAATGTAATTAACAACTTTCATTATTTTATTTTTTTTTGGCACGGGCGGAGGGATTCGAACCCCCATCAACGGTTTTGGAGACCGCTATTCTACCCTTGAACTACGCCCGTTACTAATTATTAAAAACCAGTGTCGTTTTTAAAGACGACACTGGTTAATATTATTTATTTAGAAATTAATCTAAAATTTCAGTTACCTGACCTGCTCCAACTGTTCTACCACCTTCACGGATAGCAAAACGTAAACCAATATTTAATGCGATTGCGCTTAACAATACAACATCAATAGTTAAGTTGTCACCTGGCATAACCATCTCTACTCCTGTTGGTAAAGTAATTACACCTGTCACGTCAGTTGTACGTACGTAAAACTGTGGACGGTAGTTATTATGAAATGGTGTATGACGACCACCTTCTTCTTTTTTCAAGATATAAACCTCTGCCTTAAATTTTGCATGTGGTTTTACTGAACCTGGCTTACAAATAACCATTCCTCTTTTGATATCCTCTTTTGCAACACCTCTTAACAAGATACCTGCATTATCTCCAGCTTCACCTCTATCCAAGATTTGACGGAACATTTCGATTCCTGTTACTGTAGAAGTTAATTTCTCAGCACCCATACCAATGATTTCAACTGGATCTCCTGTATTACAGATACCTGTTTCTATACGACCTGTAGCAACAGTTCCACGACCAGTAATTGTAAATACATCTTCAACTGGCATTAAGAAAGGTTTTGCAACATCTCTTACCGGCTCTTCAATCCAAGCATCAACAGCTTCCATCAATTCAAGAATTTTAGGAGTCCATGCTGGGTCATTATTTAATCCACCTAAAGCTGAACCTTGAACTACAGGGCTATTATCTCCATCATATTCGTAGAAAGACAATAAATCTCTAATTTCCATTTCAACAAGCTCCAACAACTCTTCATCATCAACCATATCCACTTTGTTCATGAAAACTACCATTCTAGGAATACCAACTTGGCGACCTAAAAGGATGTGCTCACGAGTTTGAGGCATTGGTCCGTCTGTAGCTGCAACAACTAATATAGCACCATCCATCTGAGCAGCACCTGTAACCATGTTCTTTACGTAATCCGCGTGACCTGGACAGTCAACGTGAGCGTAATGACGATTAGCAGTTTCATACTCAACGTGTGATGTATTAATAGTAATACCTCTTTCTTTTTCTTCTGGAGCGTTATCGATTTGATCAAACGATTTTGCTTGACAGAAACCTGCGTCTGACAATACTTTTGTAATTGCCGCAGTTAATGTAGTTTTTCCGTGATCCACGTGCCCAATTGTTCCGATGTTTAAGTGGGGTTTGTTACGGTTAAAATTTTCCTTTGCCATTTTACTTAATTTTTAATCTTAGTTATATAATTTATTTAGTGTTCAAATTTTCAATTTATTGAGCCAACTACGGGAATTGAACCCGTGACCTCTTCCTTACCAAGGAAGCACTCTACCCCTGAGCTAAGTCGGCAGTTTTCCTTGGTTAAAACCAAAAGGATTACCTCGCTTTCGCTCGGTGATCCGTAAGGGTGAACCCTTACTAAAATTTTGTGTTTCAGACTTTCTAAAAGTAAACTTTAAGAAGTAATCTAACTCAAAATTTTTGTGGGGAGAGCAGGATTCGAACCTGCGAAGTTCACACAGCAGATTTACAGTCTGCCCTCGTTGGCCGCTTGAGTATCTCCCCATTTTTTATTTTCAATAATTTTAAGAACAAATTTCAAATCGTATTTGAAATAAAAAAAGAGCCGGCGGAGGGACTCGAACCCACGACCTGCTGATTACAAATCAGCTGCTCTAGCCAACTGAGCTACGCTGGCAATATCAATAAAAAAAGTCCGCTATTTCTAACGGACTGCAAATGTATATCTTTTTGTTTTTTAATCAAAATATTTTTGTGAAAAATTTTAAATTAAATATGTGTTCTAATTTTTTCCTTTCTTTTAACCAACAATCTTTCTAAAGATTCTGCAGATAATTCGACAGCTTCTTCAAATGTTTTGCATTGTTTTTTTACCATAAAGTCATCTCCTGGAACATGAATTTTCATCTCTACAATTTTATTTTCTTTCTCACTTGTCTTTTCAACTTTTAAAAAAACATCAGACGTTACAACTTTGTCATAAAACTTTTCAAGTTTTCCAACTCTCTCTTGGATGAAATCCAACAACTTTTTGTCTACTGCAAAGTTTACAGCATGAACATTTACCTTCATTTTCAAATTTTTAATGGTTAAACATCGGAGAATTATTTTTGGTTTCTTGGATGCGCAACATTATAAACTTTTTTAAGCTCCGCTAAACTACTGTGAGTATAGACTTGCGTTGATGCTAAACTAGAATGTCCTAATAATTCTTTTACGGAATTTATATCTGCTCCATTATTAAGTAAGTGAGTCGCAAATGTGTGTCTTAATATATGAGGACTCTTTTTTACCTTCTCAGAAACAGTACTAAAGTAATAATTTATTAATCGATAAACAAACGAATCGTTTAATTTAACTCCTTTTAACAATAGAAAAAAATATTTATCATCATTTACAAGCTCTAATTGTAATCGTTCATTCAAATAATTATTAATTTCATTAACAATTATTGGCAATATTGGAACTATCCTTTCTTTATTTCTTTTACCTAAAACCTTAATTGTTGCATTTGAAAGATCAATATTTTGAATTTTAAGATTAATTAATTCTGCTCTTCTAATCCCCGTTGTATAAAATAAATCAATAATAAGCTTGTCTCTGATCCCTTCGAAGCCTTCTGGATATTTGATTTGATTTAAAACTAAATCCAATTCTTTCTCTGAAAAGGGAATTTGAAGTTTTTTTGGAGCTTTTAATGCTTTATGTTTAAGTAATGGACTTGCTTCGATTTGTTTGGTTTTTAATAAAAACTTGTAAAACGCTTTTAAAGAAGCTATTTTTCTATTGATAGAAGAGTTAGACAATCCATTATCGGATAAAGAAACAATCCAAGAACGAATTTGACTATAATTAACTTCAATCAAATTATTTTGATCAAACTCTTTTAGAAGAAATTTTTCAAAGAAATTGATATCATTACTATATCCATTAATGGTATGAAGAGAATATTTTTTCTCCAACATCAAATAATCTTTAAAACTATTTTTAATAGTATTCATAAAAAAACCGTTAGCATCAAAGTTATAAAACTTTAATTACTAACGGTTATGTATCTGAGAAAATTAATTTCTAACTTTCCAAGTTATCTTTCATGTTTTGAATGTAAGCCGCTTTTTGAATTTTCATTCTATTGGTTACAGAAGGTTTTATAAAAGCAGTACGTGCTCTTAGCTGACGAACAGTTCCTGTTTTGTCAAACTTTCTCTTATAGCGCTTTAATGCTCTATCGATATTTTCTCCGTCTTTAATTGGTATAATTAACATAATATAGACACCTCCTCTCGTTAAGAGTGCAAAAGTAACTGTTTTTTTTTAATTATGACCCGAAAAAATCTTTTTTATTTTTTTGAACTGGCGAAGCAATTATAAATTTTGAATTATTTCACCGCTGGTTTATAATTCTGCTTGTCAATAATCATTTTTGATAAAATTTCTCTTAAAATTTCAGAAGTTCCACCTCCTATTGGCCCTAAGCGGCTATCACGTAATAAACGTGCCAATGGATATTCTTCCATATAACCGTAACCTCCAAGCATTTGAAGGCAACTGTAAATTGCTTCGTCCGCTACTTTTGTAGATTTTAATTTAGCCATGGTAGCTTCCTTAACCACATATTCTCCTTTATCTAATCTTGCTACTGCAGCATAATTAAATATTTTACAATGTTCCACTTCGGTAGCGTGGTCAACCATGGTGTGTCTTAAAGCTTGAAACTTATTGATGGTAGTTCCAAATGCTTCACGTTGCGACATATAATCTATGGTATATTCAATGGCATACTCTGCTCTTGCGTGAGCATTGATTGCCATAATTAATCGCTCTAAAGCAAAATGTTGCATAATATAGGGAAACCCTTTACCTGCTTCACCCATTAAGTTCTCCTCAGGAATTTCAACATTATCAAATGCAATCTCGGCAGTATCTGAAGCTCTCCAACCTAATTTATCTAGCTTTGTAGCAGATACACCCTTTAAATTTGTATCCATAAGGAAAATACTTATCCCTTTATTTCCAAGCTCTGGACTGGTTTTAGCAGCTATTACATAATAATCCGCATAAACACCATTTGTGATGAATGTTTTTGAACCATTAATAATATATTTATTTCCATTTTTTACAGCTGTAGTTCGCATACCAGCAACATCGCTACCACCAAAAGGTTCGGTAATACACATTGCTCCTATTTTATCACCCGCAATACTTGGCGCTAAATAATCATGTTTAATTCGCTCATCACCTTCGGCATTTAGATGTGTCATTGCTAAATAAGCGTGTGCCCAGATGGCAGCGGCAAAACCAGAAGATTTTATTTTTTGAAGTTCCTCTAAAAGTACTACTGTGTAAAACAAATCTAAATTCATTCCGCCATAAGCTTCAGGATATGCTATTCCAAAAAAGCCCATATCTCCAAATTTCTTCCAAATAAAACGTTCGATGGTACCGGTTTTTTCCCATTTTTCAATATGAGGCACCACTTCTTTTTGCAAAAAGTCTTGTAAACTCTTTCTAAATAATTCATGCTCTTCGGTAAAGTATATTGAATTCATATAACGTAGCTATTTTTTTCTTATTCTTTTAAAAATCCAAATATAAGGCAATTATTTTTATCCTATCAACTGGAAAACCTTTAATCTTTGTTAAATCTTCAATCACAATATCGCCCTTCATAGTCCTATAGGTTACAATCTCTTTAGCCAAAGGATATCCAAAATTATGAAAATAAGTTAACTCTTTGACTGACGCATTATTGATGTTTAGTTTCTTAACATTTGGGATAATCGATATTTTAAAATGGCTTTTTAATTTTTGAATGACTTCGGGAGACAAACCCCAAATTTCTTCCATTTGTTCCATACTTACAAATCCACCATAAGCTTCCTTTTGCTTAATTATACGTTCTGAAATTCCATTACCAATGCCGTAAATTTTCATCAAATCTTCCTTAGTGGCTTGATTAATATCAAGAATCTTTATGACTTCATTATTGATTAAACTTTTATTTTGAAACGATTTGAAATTGGAATTATTATTTTTTACCCAATCTGGAAATTTGAAATAGGGTGAAATTATTTGCAATAAAGAATCGGAAACATGGGTCACTTTTTGAAACTCTTCAGTTGAATTAACATATTTATTAAGTTTTCTATAGGCCAACAATCTATCGATTTCTGCTACAGACATTCCTAATTTATAGCCTTTAAAATCGGTAATGAAATTAGGATTGAAAGGATAAATTTTAGCTGTATAAGTAGCTTTTTTATTTTTTAAACTATCAATTAAGGATTGATTGGCAAGCCATTTTGATTTTCCAATTTCGCCCTTACTAACTGAGTTGTAATCAACAAAAAAATAAAGTGCTTGTAACAAACCAATAATCCCAAACAGCACAATAATTCCTGCTCGTTGACTTTTGGTAAAGAGAAAAAATGATTTTACTATGTTAGTCTTTTGCTCCAAAATATTTATAAATCAAAAACCGAAGTGCGTTTACCACGAATTAGATCTTTCAATTTTATCCAAAACGCTAGGGTTAAGTATACTCCAAAGCCTAAACCTACTGTTACAAAGGAGATGTATATAAAAAACAAACGTACGTTTGAAGCACGCATTCCAAGTTTATCAGCCAAACGTGACGATACATGAAAACCATGTTTTTCGAAGAAATATTTGAGTTGAATTACTGTTGCCATTTTTTTGATTTCTAAAGATAAAATTACTGTTTTAATAGGTTAATTCCAATGGCACATTGTAAACATTTACTTTTATTACAATATTCGTTTTTTAACTGCAACAACGATTGGGTTTCAAATGCACTTTTTGATTTTATCCCATAGTTTTCATATTTTACGATAATCACATTTTTTTCTGGTGCAATCTCATTCAGTAAAGCGAAAATACTTTCAGACACCTCTTTTCCTTGACTTTTAGCATAAGCAAATTGTATGGGTATTATTGTATTTATAATCAACAAATCTATAAATGATTTAGAAAACTGTTTCTTTTTTTTGCTGCTTTCTTTGTCGAATTGATAATGTGTTTGCCAATATTTGGAAATAGTAATATCAAAAAGGTTATAAAAATTTTTAAGCGTATTGGTTGTAATTATTTGAGAAAAAAGGTTTCGTTTTTGGTGGTACAGCATTGCTAATTGCGCCAATCGAATTGTTGGAAAATTATCTGGACGGTGCTTAAAAAATTGAACGGGTTCTATCAATTCTTTATCCAGTTGATATTTTTGAGATAAAAAATTAAATTGGAATTTTACTTCATTTGAATATGTATCTTCTGCTACTGAAGGCAACATATTTGCTTGTCCAAACAATACAGCTTCTAAATTTTGTACCTCAAAGCATTCTTTTCTGATGATTGAAAAAGGAATAGATTTGGCAATTTTAAAAAATAATTCACCATTAGTATTCAATCCAAAATTCTTTGCTAGCATACAAAACAGAACAGCTTCCCAATCGTTTTCTGTAGATTCTAAAAGTTGTTGTATGGGTATTGATTTTCGCTCCAAACGCTCAAAAAACAAGCGTTCTTGCCAATTCTGAAAAGTAAATTTATCAACATTAGCAATGTCTTTCTCGCAATAAATCCATGATTTTGGGGTAACTAATGCTTGATAACTATTAAGAGTTGCTGTGCTTATATAATGTTTTAGTTCCAATACAGGAATTTCTGAACTATCTTTTCTAAAAATTGGAACATCATTTTCCCAAACTACATGTAAAATGACACTGTCATAGTTTTCATCTTTCTCATGATTATGTACATACCAATCGGAAGATTTGATGTGGATTTCAACATTACCAGCCCATTTTTGGTTATCAATAGTGATTTGAGCATTAAAAAAATCGGGACCCGCATTTTGTAAATAGTGCCCTGTAGTAATAATAGACAACTTTTCTCCATTAAAAGTTTTGAGGTTTGAAAAATCAAACTTCTTATATTGCCATACATAATGGAGAAAATCTTCTTTCATTGAATCAACACTTTATTCAACTAAAGTAAGAAAAATTCCTTTATATAAAAAAACTATATTTGTAAAATAAAAATAATACCATTATGAAAAGAATAGTATTCCTTCTGTTTTTCATTATCACGCAATGTGTTTTAGCCCAAAAAACGATTAAACCTAATTCCTATAAAATAAGTTATAGTAAAAGTTCAAATGGAAATCTTATTGAAAATCAAGATGCGATAGTTGTTTTTACAAATGAAGACCAAACGATTTTAACTTTAAATTCTATTGTTAATGGCAAAACAACATTTCCCTTTGAACAAACCATAATTAATAGAACTACAAATTATTATACTCAAATTGCACAATTGGATAAAACCAAAACGGCTACAACAATTGACAGTGTCTCAATTGCCAAACAAAATTTTGAAATTAGTAATGACTTTAAAACTATTTTGGGGTACAAATGTCAAAAGGCAAAAACTATCATTAATTCAAACACCCTAGAATTTTGGTTTACCGATGATTTAAAATTAAAAGGCGCACCAACAATTTTAGGTCAAAATTTAGGTTTAGTTTTGGAAATGGTTCGAAATGGAAATTTTGTAATTGCGGCTACTAAGGTTGAAAAAACAACAGCTTTCCCAAATTTAAAATCTTTAGTAAAAACAGTAACTGTTGACGTACTTTCCTATAAAGACCTACTTTGGAAAAGTCGATTTACAACACTACCGATTTTTAAAGACCAACTTATCAATTTTTCAGACGAAGCAAAATCAAATGATAGCATATTGCGATTTGCTAATGGAACAATTGCTGTCCGAAAAATTAAATTTCCAACAATTCCAGTAGGAAGCCAAGTATTTATTGACGTGAATGAACAATCTAATGGAGATGCTTATGACAGAACAGGCTCCGCATTTATTATTCCAACGGACAATACTATTTCTTTTATGGATGGTTTGCAAAATGGCATAAAGACTCTTCCAATTTACACAAATGGAAATGGAAAGAATTATCAAGGAGTTGTTCGCACAGAAAATTATTCTCCTCTTTTAGAAGTTTTACGTTTTTTTACACCTTTTGGAGTGAAACAATATAATACGTTACAATTAAAGGATAAGGTTTGGCAGGAAAGTGCTCCTTATCGTCAAGACATTTCAGATTTAAGGTCGGTTTTAAGTAATAAAGAAGTTTGGATTGGTATCAATATTGGAAATTATGATAAAGGTGGACATAAAGTTTCTGCCAATATTACTATTCATAATGAAGAAGAGATTAAAGCAAATGCGATGCAAGTGCTTCCGCTTTTTAATACTAATAATGTTATGGAAATGGCCGGTCAAGAATATGCCACTATGTTTGATTCCGAAAAAGGGTTGGAAATAAATTTCACTTTAACAGTAGCTATGAAAAATGCACGACTTCGATATATTACTACTGGACATGGTGGTTGGGAAAATGGGGATGAGTTTGTTCCGAAAAAAAATTCGCTTATTTTAAATCAAAAGGAAATATTTAGTTTTACGCCTTGGAGACAAGATTGCGGATCGTATCGTTTGTACAATCCTGCTTCTGGAAATTTTCCTAATGGTTTGTCCTCGTCTGATTATAGTCGATCCAATTGGTGTCCTGGAACGGTTACCAATCCAATTTATATTGATTTAGGCAATTTAGCAATTGGAAATCATACACTACAAATAAAAATTCCTCAAGGTGCAACCGAAGGAACAAGTTTTAATTCTTGGAATGTTTCGGGTGTTTTGATCGGAGAATAGAAAAAAGAAAAAAGAGCCAAGAAAAAAGAAAACACTCTTACTTCTTGACTCGTAGATCTTGGTTCAAAAAATTATTTTATTGAACTAATGATATCGTGTTTGGTAATGATATGAAATTTACCATTTCCTAAATCCACCAAGACTGCTTGATTTTCTTTGTTAATGAGTTTTGAAATTTCCTCAATTGGCGCACTCAACGCTACTACTGGATAGGGTTTACCCATAATTTCCCGTATTGGTTTATCCGCAATATCTTTGTCTTCGATGTAACTTCTAAACAAATCAGTTTCATCCAAACTCCCAACAAATCCTGTTATATCAATTACTGGAATTTGAGATATTTTATATTTTTTTAATCTATCAATAGCATGTGAAACCAATTCTTCTGTTCTAACTATTACTAATGGTTTGTCAATATGGTCTTTGATAACATCTTGTGCAGTCGTAATTTCTTCATCTAGGAAACCTCTTTCTCGCATCCAATCATCATTAAACATTTTCCCTACATAACGGCTTCCACTATCGTGAAATAAAACAACGACAACATCTTCTGGTTTGAAATGTTCTTTCAATTGATGCAATCCTTTGACACAGGAACCTGCAGAATTACCCACAAAAATACCTTCTTCGAGTGCTATTTTTCGAGTATAAACCGCTGCATCTTTGTCGGTTACTTTTGTAAAACCATCAATTAATGAAAAATCTACATTTTTTGGAAGTATATCTTCACCGATTCCTTCTGTAATATAGGAGTAGATTTCATTTTCGTCAAAAATTCCAGTTTCGTGGTACTTTTTAAAAACAGATCCATACGTATCAATTCCCCAAATTTTAATATTTGGATTTTTCTCTTTTAAATATTTTCCAATTCCCGATATGGTTCCACCTGTACCAACACCCACTACAAAGTGAGTGACTTTACCATCGGTTTGTTCCCATATTTCAGGTCCAGTTTGTTCGTAATGAGCCGTTGCATTACTTGGATTGTCATATTGATTTACATACCAAGAATTTGGGATTTCTGTTCCTAATCTTTTGGAAACGGAATAATACGAACGTGGATCAGTCGGTTCTACATCGGTTGGACAAACAATAACTTTTGCTCCAACGGCACGAAGAATGTCCATTTTTTCTTTTGACTGTTTATCTGTAATTACAAAAATACATTTGTAACCTTTAACAATTGCCGCCAAAGCCAAACCCATTCCCGTATTTCCAGAAGTTCCTTCAATGATAGTTCCTCCTGGTTTTAATCTACCGTCAGCTTCAGCATCTTCAACCATTTTTAGCGCCATTCTATCTTTTGTAGAATTTCCTGGATTGAATGTTTCAACTTTGGCCAACACTAAAGCATCTATTCCTTCAACAACTTTGTTTAATTTTACGAGCGGTGTATTGCCGATGGTTCCAAGTATATTTTCTGCGTATTTCATTCGTCCTGTTTATTGTTTTTTATGCTCTCAAGCTTTCGCAAGCTCAAGTCATTATGAGATTTACTTTTCTTATTTTTTATATTTGACAAAGGTATTGAAATAAATGTTCTTAAGTTATTATTGGAAAAAATTCCAAACCAAACCAAATCGTATCATGAAATCCCGATACGGATAATTTGGAGCATTATAAAAAGTGTTTCCTGTAAAACCAGAATTAAAATGTTCCGCTTTAAGAAAAATTCTAGTTTGACGAATTCGAGCATTGATAAAGAAATCAAGCATTGGAAATGCACCAATTTTTGTTTGATTTTGTACAAAAGCTTCCGCTATAACTGGATTGTAATCGTTGGCATAATATTTTGAAAAATAATTAAAAGTTATTCCTGATTGAAGAAATAAAGCTTTTTTGAAAAAGTAATTACTATAGTACAATGTATTCCGTGTAACTATTTTAGGCACATTGAGAATAGCGTTATCCTGTCCAACTTCTTGATAAAGTACCGTGTTGTCAAGAGCAAAATTCATGTATTTAAATTCACGACTTACTTTTAAAGAAAGGTAATTAATGGCTTTATCAAATTGTTTTGGGGAAACAAGTTGTTTTCCAAAAGCATCATCATTACTAAAATAAAGGTAATCATTTAATACAGAAACTTGCAATGATGCATTGAACCACTGGGTTTTAGCATTTGCTTCTATGTTATTTATCTTTTCATTTTTAAAATTATTAGACCAATTATAGTTTACAAAACTACTTTGATAAAGATTGTAAATATGATTTGGAATTTTATTTATATTTTGATATTGAAAAAAGAACTCATTTTTATCATTTAATATATAAACAAATTTAGCATCAAAATTTGAAATTGATTGATTTGATATAGAATTCGAGTAAAGGAATTTACCATTCCATTTGTTTTTTTTGTATTGATATTGCCCACCAATTGTTGTGATATTATCTTTTAAATTACCAGGCACTGTTCCTGAATCTAAAATTAGAATTTTATTATAATAATAGTTATATCTGAAATCTTCTGTAAAAAATTGAAATTTACCCAACAAATTATTTTCATAAATCGCACCAATTTTATTATACATCTTGTTGTAATGCGTTTGGTCATTTATATTAGATGAAACATATGAATCTCCAAAACGATTAATAGTAGTTTCTCCGACAGTTGAAACTAAAGTTTTTTGATTGTATTCAAAAAATTTATTTTCGTAATTAAATTGATGGGTTAAAAAAATTCTATTATTAGTGTTACTAGAATTAATTCTAAAATTATGATCAAAAAATATCCTTTTGCCTTTGAGGAAAGTTGAAGCATCATTTAAATATACTTCAAGTCTTGCTCTGTTTTTAAAGGCAGGTTCATCACCTTCAAAATCTTCAATAGTAGTAATTCCGCCATTTTCCCCATTAAGAAAATCTTGTCCAGTATAATGAAAATTAAGATAATACCTTTTATTTAAAGTAGTATAGCTTGTTGTAAAACGGAAATTTCCTGTACTCGATAACTGATTGATGTATTTTCCTAAAGACCGCAATCCTTTGAAGGCAACAGAAAAGTTTAATCGTTCTGAAGTATTTACAGTAACAAAAGCATCTAAAGATTGACCTTGTTCCATTACAGTTTTGAAATATAATTCTGTAAGTGGAGTTGCAACAGAGTAGTATTTGATATCTTTTACTTGAAGATAATTGAACTGTTTACTAGAAAAACCAATTTCTGGAAAGGCAGAAAAAACATTTAATCCAAAATCTAATGTTGTATAGGTTTGTCCTTCATTAGCAAAAGGGAGTAAACCAAAAATATCTTTTCTTAAATAATTGTATTCGTACTCTTTTTTAATTGACAAAGTTGTATCTACAAAAGTTGTATCTCTATCTAAAGTAATGATTCTATATTGATTATTTTTTGCTTTTAGTGGGGCACTACTATTCTCAGATGCTTTTTTACCGTTTTGTTTTCTTTCCAACTCACCATCTTGGGCAATAGAAAAAAATGGTGCTACCAAAAGTAAAAATAAAAAGAGTTGTTTCATACAGAAATATTATAGAACAAAAATACATAAACCAATAAAAAAACGGCACAATTAATTCATAAAAAAAAGACCATCTTTTTAGATGGTCTTTTATATAAATTAAATATATATTGCAATAAATTACAATTTAGCTTTTGCTAGTGCTTTTGCTTTAATATTTGATTTTGATTGTAACATAGCTTTTAAATCTGCCATTCTACCAGAAACCAAAATTGGTCCATCAAGAACATCACCAGCACGTAACTCATACGTAACAGCACCAGTTACTGCATCAGTAGTTTTAGTAAAGTTAGCAGTTACATTGTATCCATCAGGGTTTCCATCATCAGCACCACCAGCAGTTGAATTCCAAAGGCTAGATAAATCGAATTCTTTTACAAAAACACCTGGTTTTGCAACTGTTAATGTTACATCAAAATTAATCGGTAACATAGGCGTTATAGCACCTGCAAATGACCAAAAACTTGGCACTATAAAATATTGACCATCAGGATAAGAACCTAAGAATTCAATTTCTTCAGGACTTGAAGAATAAGAAGCTAAAACAGCATTAAAACCTGTATCATAGACTTCTAAATCAAAATCGAAATCTTTCAAATCATGGGTTTCATTGTCTATACCTAAGTAGGTTCCGTCTCCATTCCAATCTAATTTCATCATTAATGAATCAGTAGTAGAATTTCCAATAGTTAAAGTAAATGTTTGTGAAGCATCAGCAACAGAACCATTCAAATCACCAACAGGGTAAACTTTAAATTTAAAAGTTTCAGCACCTTCAGGCAATACATCAAATACAGATGTAATAGTAAAACTTGCAGAAGTCGTATTTTTAGCAATTACAGCTAGAAAACCTTCAATACCAAAATCAATTGGAGAAGCATCTAAACTTACCTCAATATCATCTAATGAACCTGTAGATTCACTAGGTAGAAATTCAATTTTGAATTTCATATCTGTCGTGTAAGCTTCACTTGCAGTCATAGTGTACGATGCTATATTTTCATCTATAAGATCTGTAGCTTCATCATTAAGTTCAACAATACTAGACTGATCAGAAGTAAGAGTGATAACAGGTCTATCGTTTATTGCTGGGTAACTTTGGTCTATATCATTTGTACATGATGTAGTGAATCCAAAGATGGCTACCAAACTTAAAATAGAAATATTTATTTTTTTCATAATTTAAATTGTTTGTATTCGTTATTAAAAACTAATTATAGAGGTGTATAAGTACTAATGAATTCTCTTTCAATGGTGTTACCCGTAAAGAAAATAGAATAGTAAATTGTGACAACACCCGTTTCTGGATTCACAGTACTTGAATTAAACTGAGCTTCACTTTGACGTACTTCGTTAGAATAAACAGACGCTAAGTTTTGAGTTGCAAGTTTTAATTTTCCACAAATATCTGAAAAAGTATATCCTGCAGAAGTACCCGCTAATTCAACAGTAGGAGCACCAGTAGAGGTATTCAAACCTGGAGTTTGCCCTGCAGAATGGTAAGCACCAATATAGTCAGTAGTATACGTAGTACCTTCAGTTAACGTAAAAGTCTCAAGATCGTGAGTATAAATAACACCATTGTTAACTCTTAAAGTAGAGGTAGAATAATCCCCTTCTAAGAAAGATACGCAAACCCCTTGTAACGTAATAGTTACTTGCTTGTATTGGTCTCCAATTAGAGCATTATCTGTTGAAACAGTAGTCATATTTAACACTAAAGTTTTAGGAGCTTCTGGATCAAATACAATTGGATGAACATTAACTTCAAAACTTTTAGATGTAATTCCGCTAAGCAAAGTAACACTGTTGTCAGCAGGCAAATCATAATCAACTCCTGCAACTGCAGTAGAAGAATCATCTACAGACCAAACCATAGTAACATCCTCAGGAAACGTTTCATTAGCATAGCTAATTAAATTTACCGGAACGTTTAAAGTAGAAGACTCTAAATTAGTACCAAAGTTTACAGCATAAGATTTAGCTGAGAAACCAACAATCGTATCGGTTGCACCAAATGTACCTACTTCGTCACCTTCACTGCATCCTACAAAAAGTAGCGCAACTGCAGAGAATAATAAAATTACTTTTTTCATAATTATTTATTTTTTTATTTGTTAATTAATTTTTCCAAAATGGTCCTTCAACAAATATTTGTGCTAATAATAAATTAGGAACATTTGCAGAGTTAGCAACATATTCAGATGTTGGATACAACAATCTGTATGGTCTTTTAGTATTTGTTGCAGTAGTAGCTAATGGTACATTAGGGAAACCTGTTCTTGTATAATCAATCCAACTTTCGATGGCATTGATACCATTTGTAGCTAACCATTTTTGAGTCATGATTGATTCAATGTGATCACCACTCCAACCTAAACCATCAACAGTAGCAATAGCTCCGATATATCCTGCAGCGCTTCCAGCACCAAGGTAAGTAAACGAAGCAGTTATACCTGCTTCAAATTCTGTTTGAGCATCACCTGTTAAATAACCTTTTTCAATAGCTTCTGCTAATAAAAATTGACCTTCCGCTAAAGTCATAACTGAAGCGTCTTGTGTATTACCAATTATTAAACCTGGACCTACAGCAGACATAGGATCTGGACCTGTAGTTTCACCTTGAATAGCACCCGCAATTACACCACCTTCAAGAGTATATAATCTTCCTCTTCTTGGGTCAATAACAGTATTAACAGTTCCATTCAAGAAATCAGAAATATACGCTGTTGCTCTCACAAAACTATCGTATGAAGTACCAGCAGCAGTTGTAGTTCTAAATAAAGAATAGAATGGAGGCAATTGTGCAGCAGCATCCGCTGAATAACCAGGGTTAATACCTGCATTTTCATCTAAAAACTGACCAAAAGCTTGAACTTTTGCAAACTCATCTGTTAAATACGTTTGAGTATCACCATCCGTTAACTCAGATTGTCTTAATAAAATTCTGATTTTTAATGTATTTGCAAAACGCAACCATTTGTTAGCATTACCACCAAACATTACATCTTCAGCAGCTACAACATTATCATCAGCATTTGCTCCGTAAAACAAAGCAATTGCATCGTCAATATTGGTAATTAATGCTCTGTAAATTTCTTTATCATCATCATAAGCTGGAGTTACATTTTCTTGAAATAACCATGCTTCTGTGTAAGGACAATCACCATACAAATCTACAAGATATTGCATGTAAAATGATTTCATTATTAAAGCCATCGCTTTGTGATTATCATAATTTTCACTATCATAATTAATAATTCTTTGGAAATTACCCAACGCTGGATACAAACCGTCCCAAATACCTGAATAAAAAGTATTATCGATAGATAAAGTGTACTCATCTGTATTTGCTCCTGTAAAATTATTTACATCACCACCCCAATTTTGCATATAAATATTACCCAATTGGTTCATAGTTCTTGATTGAACTCTTACAATATTTGACATGGAACCTGGTAATAACAATCTTGGTGTTATATCTTCAACTTGTATATTATTTGGACTTTCATTGATATCCAAAAAACTATCACAAGAAAATAAACTTAACGATAACAATGCTATTGTTATGTATTTATATTTTATCATTTTCATAATACTTTATTTAAAATTTAGCGTTAATAGTGAAACCGAATGTTCTAGTATTTGGATATTGACCAATAGTTGCAATACCAGCACCATTACCATTTGGACCTGCATTTCCAGCAGTCTCAGGATCGGCATAGTTTCTGTTTCCTTTTGGTAAAACCATGAAAGGGTTTCTTGCATTCACACCAAAAGATAATTCAGACAATCCCGTTTTTTCAATATACGTTTTAGGCAAAGAGTAGTTTAATGCTAGCTCTCTAACTTTAAAAGCAGTAGCATCTATTACAAAATTTTCACCAGTTGCTCTATATTCGTCAGAAAAATAAGTTTGGTATGATGTATAAGAATTACCTCCTGTTACAATGTTTGTATTTTGAGTATACACCCCTGGCGCAGACTCATAAACAGAATTAGGATAAATAAAACCACCTGCTCTTCCATTTTCAGCCGATTCGATCAAGTTACCAGTCCAAGCTAATTGGTCTTTTACTTCTGATAAGAATTGATGTCCAGTTCTGTAATCACAAACTGCAGTTAATTTGAACCCTTTGTATGAGAATGAATTAGAGAAACCTAAAATGTAATCCGGAGTTGATTTTCCTAATTTAATAAATTCTGAAGTTTTTAAAGGATTACCAGTTGCAGCATCAATCACTACATTTCCAGCGTCATCTCTAATATATCCAACACCTTTAATTAAAGGAAATTCTTCACCTACAACAGCAAAAATTCCAACATTTTGAACAGCCGAAGTAGCTAAGTTAACTTCGTCTACTCCTGGAGCTACGCTGTTTACAATTGTTTTATAGTGAGATAAGTTAATTTTACCATCCCATTTAAATTTACCATCAAAAGGTTTGAAGCCTAAATCTAAATTATACCCTTTAGTTTCTAATTCACCAATATTACCTGTTGCAGAATTCAATCCTGAAGCGGAAGAAGCTGTAGCTGAAGTAATCAAATCTGTTGTTGTTTGGTTAAAATATTGAGCGTCAAAAGTCAATCTGTCTTTTAAGAAACCTAAAGTTAAACCAAAATCTATAGTAGTAACAAACTCAGGTTTAATATCAACGGCTGTAGGGTTTTGATTTCCAATGTAAGAAGCTAAATCACCAAATGGATAACCTGTTGGCACAACACCAATATCATCAATTTGATAAGCCCCAACTGAAGAAGTATTACCAACTTTAGTCCAACCTAATGTAAGTTTAGCAAAATTGAATGTTTCGCTTTTCATACCGGCAAATGCTTTTGTAGGAACAAAAGACAAACCTGCAGAAGGATAGAAAAAACTATTGTTATCACTACTTAAAGTAGAAGTGTAATCATTTCTACCTGTAATGTTTAAAGTTAAATATTTTTTATATGCAAAATCAGCGCTTGCAAAATATGAATATCTTCTAGATCTAAAACTAGTATTATTTACTCCTGAAGCTAAAGAAGGCTCTAATACATTATTAAAGTTATACCAACCATCTACATCTAATTCAGAACCTCCCACTTGATTTGTTCTTACATATGCATCTTGAATGTTGTTACCCACAGTTGCACTAAAAGAAATGTCTTTTGTTAAATCATAATCAAAATCTACTAAAATATCAGAATAAATATTTCTTTGAGTACTTGTACTTGAAGTCATGTTTGAAATTACAATTCTGTTAGAAAAAGCATTGTAAATATCTTCAGCAGCCGTAAAAGCATTTGTATGACTTTCAAAATATGTTGAATTTAACCTAACGTTACCTACCCACTTTGCAGTGATATGATTGTTGAACTTATATTGCAAAGTTGATGTTCCACTCATAAAATCTGTTCCAGTAGTTCCTCTTACATTATCTCTTGTCCAAGATGGGCTTCTGTAATAAACTGTCCAGTGTTGGTTGTTACCTGACCCATCAAACTCTCCCACCGGAATATTAACCGCTGTTTGTAACAACTGAGCGTATAAACCAGCAGTAGTATTTTCTTGTTTTTGATTGTAATATTGAACATCACCTTCAACAAACCATTTACCAACAGATTTACCTCCTTTAAATGAGAAATTGGTTCTGTATAATTCATCTCCTTTAACTACAAACTCTCTATCTTGTCTTCCAATAGTAAGTGATGCATAACCATCAGCTAGTGTACCACCAGAAACCGAAATAGATTTTTGCTGAATCGTTCCTTTTTGAAAGAATTGACCAATATTATCTTCAATAGCTGAATAAGGTCTTAATCTAAAAGATCCATCAGCTAAAGGTAATCCTACCGGCTGTAATGAACCATCTAATTGAGCTCCCCAACTTCCATTTTCAATAGCAATTTGCTCACCAAACCAACCTTGACCATATCTAGTTTGTCTTTCTGGCAAGTAATTAACTTCTTGAAAATCAATAGAAGAAGATACACTTACAGACATTTTACCACCTGTAGTACCTCTTTTGGTTGTAACGATAATTACACCATTAACCCCGTCAGAACCGTATAAAGCTGCTCCTTGAGCACCTTTGATTACGTTGACTGATTCAATGATTTCTGGAGGTAAACTTCCAAAAATTGTTGCGTTTGAAATAGCATTATCAATTACAATTAACGCTTGGTTATTACCTGAAATAGATCTTGGTCCGTTAATAACAATTCTAGATCCTTGGTTAACACCATTTGATGTGGTACTAATCTGCAAACCTGATACTTTACCAATTAAACCTTGAATTGCACTCGGAGCACCTGCTTGAGTCAATTCTTTTGTTCCAATCTGATCACTTTGATAAGTAATCGATGATTTGTTTTTAAGCTTACCTAAAGCAGTTACTACAACATCAATTAGCTGAACGCTTTCCGTACTTAGCTTAACGTTGTAACTGTTAGCTGCTCCAACATTAATAGATGAATCGTTGTAACCAATAAAGGATACCAACAATACTTCACCTTGTTTTGCTTTGATAGAATACTTTCCATCAACATCAGTTTGTGTACTTCTACTTGTTGCCCCTTTGACAACAACGTTAGCACCAGGAATTGGACCACTTGCATCCGATACCATACCTGTTACAGTTTTCTCTTGTGCAAACGAAAACTGCATTGTAAACGCTAATAATAGCGTAAAAATCCATTTGAACTTCGATCTCATATTATTTTTATTTGAGTTAGTTATTCCGCAAACTTCTTAATTATTTCTTAAATAAACAAATATTACTCCGGAATAATACAAATTTATTTGTGTTAAAAAAATATGCTCAATAATTAGACTACTTTTAATAACTATTCTATAGATGCAATTATGTCAAAAAGGTTGCGTCTAATTTTATATTTTTATCAAAAAAATAGTTGTGTTACAATTAAATTTCTCAAATTATAAATTAGAAACCGGGACAGATGAAGCCGGAAGAGGCTGTATTGCTGGCCCTGTTACTGCAGCCGCAGTTATATTGCCTGAAAATTTTATAAATGAAATGTTAAACGATTCCAAACAACTTTCAGAAAAAAAGAGAGAATATCTAAAACCAATCATTGAAAAGTCAGCATTAAGTTTTGCTGTATCCCATATTGAACCATCAATAATAGATGAAATAAATATCTTAAATGCTTCTATAAAAGCAATGCATTTAAGTATTATGAGGTTAAAACCTATACCTTTATATATAATAGTAGATGGAAATAGATTTAAACCTATCAATAATATACCTTATAGTACAATAATAAAAGGCGATACTAAATATATGAGTATAGCCGCAGCATCCATCTTAGCAAAAACCTATCGAGATGACTATATGAATAAAATTCATGAAGAATTCCCAATGTATAATTGGAAACAAAATAAAGGCTATCCTACAATTGAACATCGTGAAGCTATTAGAAAATATGGCACCACAAAATACCACCGAATGAGTTTCCGATTATTACCTGAACAATTGAAATTGGACTTAGAATTATAGATATTGAACAATTTAAATTATTGTACATTCAAAAAGTTTTGAAAAATGTTTTACAATTTTATCTTTCACTTCTTGTTCATCAAAATTATCAACTCCAAGTTCTACATTTAAAGAAGTTACTGCTTTGCCTTTTATACCACAAGGAATAATGTTGTCGAAATAACCTAAATTAGTATTTACATTTAACGCAAATCCATGCATTGTAACCCAACGAGAAGCTCGAACTCCCATGGCACAAATTTTCCGGGCAAATGGTGTTCCAACATCAATCCAAACTCCAGTTTCTCCTTCACTTCTTGTACCTATTATAGTATACTCTTTTAAAGTAAGTATAATGGCTTCTTCCAAAAAGCGTAAATATTTATGAATGTCCGTAAAAAAATTTTCTAAATCCAAAATTGGATAACCTACTATTTGTCCCGGTCCATGATAGGTAATGTCGCCACCTCGATTTATTTTATAGAACGTTGCGCCTTTTGCTTCCAATTGTTTTTCCGAAAGTAATAAATTAGAAATAGCACCACTTTTACCTAGAGTATAAACATGAGGATGTTCAACATATAGAAAATAATTTGGAGTCTCAATATTGGTTTCTTCTCTTCTATTTTGAATTTTAAGATCTACAATTTCCTTAAAAAGCTTTTCTTGATATTCCCAAGTTACTTTAAAATCTTTATTTCCTAAATCTTGAAGTTGGATTTTTTTATTCATATTATATAATGTAGGCTACAAAGTTACAAAGTTTACACCTCAAAATGATTTTCAAATTTTCAAATTGATAGATTTTCAAATAATCCCTATCTTTGCCCACTTAAAATTATAGTATGCAACTTTCCGAACAAGAAATCATTAGAAGAGAAAAATTAATCGCTTTACGCGAATTAGGTATTAATCCATATCCTGCGGAGTTATTTCCTGTAGATATAACTTCTAAACAAATAAAGGAAAATTTTGTAGAAGGAAAGAAAGTTATTGTTGCGGGTCGATTAATGAGTGTTAGAGATCAAGGAAAAGCTTGTTTTGCAGAATTACAAGATAGCGATGGACGTATTCAATTGTATCTTAACCGAGATGTAATTTGCGAAGAAGAAGATAAAACCTTGTATAATCAAGTTTTTAAAAAACTAACTGATTTAGGTGATTTCATTGGTGTTGAAGGTGAATTGTTTACCACACAAGTCGGCGCCCAATGTATTCGTGTAGATGGCTTTACCTTTTTAAGTAAAACATTACGCCCGCTTCCTTTACCAAAAACAGATGAGGAGGGCAAGATTCACGATGCTTTTATTGACCCTGAATTGCGATACCGAATGCGCTATGTTGATTTAGTGGTAAATCCCAATGTGAAAGAAGTATTTGTTAAAAGAACAAAACTATTCACAGCCATGAGAAACTTCTTTAATGAAGCTGGATATTTAGAAGTTGAAACTCCTATTCTACAATCTATTCCTGGTGGTGCAGCTGCAAGACCTTTTATAACGCATCACAATAGTTTAGACATTCCTTTATATATGCGAATTGCCAACGAACTCTATCTGAAAAGATTGATTGTTGGTGGTTTTGATGGCGTTTACGAATTTTCCAAAAATTTCAGAAATGAAGGTATGGACAGAACCCATAATCCTGAGTTTACAGCTATGGAAATTTATGTTGCCTATAAAGATTACAATTGGATGATGGAATTTACCGAAAATCTGATTGAATATTGCGCTTTACAAGTTAATGGAACTAGCGAATCAACATTTGGAGACCATCAAATAAATTTTAAAGCACCCTATGCTCGTGTTACCATGACAGATTCCATCAAACACTTTACAGGTTTTGATATTTCAGGAAAAAGCGAGTCTGAAATTTTTACAGCGGCAAAGTCTATGGGAATTGATGTCAATGAAACTATGGGTAAAGGAAAATTAATTGACGAAATTTTTGGAGCAAAATGCGAAGGAAACTATATTCAACCTACTTTTATTACCGATTACCCAAAAGAAATGTCTCCTTTGTGTAAATCGCATAGAGATAATCCAGAATTGACGGAACGTTTTGAATTAATGGTGTGTGGAAAAGAAATTGCAAATGCCTATTCAGAATTAAACGATCCTATTGACCAACGCGAACGTTTTGAAGCTCAAATGTCATTAGCAGAAAAAGGTGATGACGAAGCCATGTTTATTGACCAAGACTTTTTACGTGCTTTAGAATATGGAATGCCGCCAACTTCTGGATTAGGTATTGGAATGGATAGATTGATTATGTTTTTAACTAACAATCCTTCTATTCAAGAAGTTTTGTTCTTCCCTCAAATGAGACCAGAAAAAAAACAATTGGATTTAACCGATGATGAAAAACTCATTATCGGCATATTAAAAACAAACGAAGGAATTTCAATTGGAGAATTAAAAGAAAGATCTGCTTTAAGCGGTAAAAAATGGGACGCTGCTAGTAAAGGAATTGCAAAACATGGTTTAATGAAAATTATAGTTGATGGTGAAAATAAAATTGTTGAATATTTAGGGAAGTAAAAAACATTTAATAAAATAAAGAGCTATCCTATCACTTTTTTATTAATTTTGAAATTAATTAAACCTTATTAGTAAATTAAAGTCTTAATAACTTAACTTATAAATTTAAAAAAATGAAAAAAGTATTTTTAGCATTAGCAATCATGGTTAGCCTTGTATCTTTTGGTCAAGACAGAGAAGGAAAAGGTAAATTTAAAACTGAAGAAGATTTACAAACTCGTTTAAAAGAAATGACAGCCACTCTTAACTTAAACGAGAAACAACAGCATGAAGTTAAATTACTTCTAACTGAACAATTTGAGAAAAGAAAAACTATGAGAGAGGATATGAAAAAACAAAAAGAAAGCGGCGTTAAACTTTCTGATGAAAAGAAAGCAGAAATGAAAAAGCAAATGATTGACGAGCAACTGGAAATGAAAACGAAAATGAAAAAAATTCTTACTGCTGAACAAATGAAAAAGTTAGAGGAAATAAAAAAACAAAAGGGGGGAAAACAACAAAAAGAAAACAAACCTTTTGAAAAAGAAGAGAAATAAAAAATAAATTTTGTTTTTGAAAAAAAAAAAATTAGATTTGTTTCACTATTCCACTTAAAAACAAATAAAATGAAAAAATTAATTACTGTTGTGATTTTGATGTTGGCTTTTTCAATAAATGCTAATGCACAAGATAAAAAGGTAGCTGTGAAAGAAGTTCCAGTTAAAGAATATGCTTCAGATGTTGCAGGAAAAAAAGATGCAAGTTCGTTAGCTGAATGTGTTGGATTGAGTGATATTCAAATTGATGATTTTGCTAGACTTTTCATAATGAAACATGAAACTCTTCAAATTAAAGGACTTTCTCAAGAAAGAAAAACAGAATTGAGTAGAGTTATGGAAGCAAAAATTAGAGGTACATTAAATGGAACTCAAATGAATAAATTAGAGGCTAACACTGCATTATTCCAAACATTAATCAATTAATTTTCTTTTAAATTATAAAAAAAGCCTTGAAATTTCAAGGCTTTTTTTATTATAATAATTTAGCAACTCGCTGAATTGCATTAATTGTAAAATCTAAGTCTTCATAGGTCAATGCATCCGAAATAAACCAAGTTTCATAAGCCGAAGGAGCAATGTAAATTCCTTCTTGTAATAAGCCATGAAAGAATTTTTTAAACGTTTCATTATCTCCATTTTTTGCTGTTTGAAAATCAACAACTGGTTTTTTATCAAAATGAACTGATATCATTGATCCTACTCTATTAATGGTAAAAACAATATTATTTTCATTTAAAACTTTACGTATTCCTATTTCAAGGTAAGCTGTTTTTTCATCAAGTCGTTTAAAAATAGTAACATCCTTATTCAATGCTTCAAGCATTGCTAATCCTGCCGCCATTGCCAGAGGATTTCCAGACAAAGTTCCTGCTTGATATACCGGCCCAATTGGCGCCAAATAATTCATAATCTCACTTCTTGCTGCAAAAGCTCCGACGGGCAATCCACCACCAATAACTTTTCCAAAGCAAACAATATCTGCTTTCACATTATACAATTCTTGAACTCCTCCTTTTGCTAAACGAAATCCCGTCATCACTTCATCGAAGATTAACAAAGTGTCGTTTTCGTCACAAAGCTCTCTTAAATCGTTTAAAAAATGATGATTTGGCGGAACACAACCCATATTTCCTGCAACAGGTTCAATTATTATTGCTGCAATTTCATTTTTATTCGCTTCAAATACTGCTTTAACATTTTCAATATCGTTGTAATTAGCTAAAAGAGTGTCTTTGGCAGTACCTTCTGTAACTCCAGGACTGTTTGGAACTCCAAAAGTGCTTAGTCCGCTTCCTGCCTGAATTAAAAAAGAATCAGAATGTCCATGATAACAACCCGCAAATTTAATAATTTTATCTCTTTTTGTAAATCCGCGAGCCAATCGAATAGAGCTCATACAAGCTTCTGTACCAGAATTCACAAACCTAATTTTATCTATATTTGGAACCATTGAAATCGCTAAAGAAGCAATTTGAGTTTCTAATTCTGTTGGAATCCCAAAAGAAGTTCCTTTTTTGGCTTTTTCAATAACTGCATCAACAACGGGTTGAAAAGCATGTCCTAAAATCATTGGTCCCCAAGAATTAATATAGTCAATCAAACGATTTCCATCTTCATCAAAAAGGTAGGCTCCTTTGGCACTTTTTACAAAAATTGGTGTGCCACCAACACCTTTAAACGCACGAACAGGTGAGTTTACTCCACCAGGAATAACCTTTTCAGCTTCAGCAAAAAGCTGGCTGCTTCTTTGATATAACATATTTATTTTATGATTAAGGATTGACCTAAAGAAAGTGCATTGTCAGACAGACTATTTTTCTTCTTTAATTCTTCAATAGAAATATTGAATTTTTTGGAGATCGAATATAAAGTATCGCCTTTAGTAACGTTATACTTTTCTTTATATTCTGTATATGCAATCTGATCATTTTTAGTTTTTTTTACAAAATCTTTACCTAAAACTTCAGCATCAAACTGGTTTAATTGGTAACGTTCAATTAATGCAATTAGCTTATCAGGGTATTTTGTGTCTGTTGCATATCCTGCAGCTTTTAAACCATACGCCCATGATTTGTAGTCGTCTTTATTTAAATCAAATAACGAAACATATCTGGGTCTACTTGTTAAAAAGAAAGAGTGATCACGAAAAGATTGTCCAGGATCATCATATTTTCTAAAGCATTCGTCTTCTTCATCATCATCATATCGAATACTTGGTCCTGTCCATTCTTTATGACATTTTATGCCAAAATGATTATTAGCTTGAACGCTTAATGGTCCGGTTCCTGCACCCGATTCTAAAATAGCTTGACCTAAAGTTATACTGGCAGGAATTCCAGATTTTATCATATTCTCTTTAGCTACTGCTTTATATTTTTCAATATAATTTAAAACCATTTCGGTAGTAACTTTAACTCTTGTTGTTGCTTCAAGTACTTCTAATGAACTTGTATTATTGTCGGGAGTTTTTGATTCAATTGGCTTCGACTCCAATTTCTTAATTTCCGTTGGTTTAGAGTTGGTTTGTGCTACCTGAACTGGTTTTTTAACAGGGGAATTGGGTCTGTAAATTGGTTTTTTTGTTCTTTGTACCACTACTGGTTTTGTCGTTCTAGCTATTGGCTTTGAGGTTCGCACTACCGCTTGATTAGAGCTACAGGCAACAGTCAAAATTAGTGTTAGTAATAAAATAAGTTTCTTAATCATTATATACTTATTAATGTTTTATTTTTATTTTTTAAACGCAAATTCATTCCCTGAATTCCTTGTAAACCTCCAGTATGAATCAATAAAACTTTTGAGCCACTTGGAAAATAATTCTTTTGTACTAAATCTATAACGCCAAAAACCATCTTTCCCGTATAAATCGGATCTAATGGTATATCATATTTCATTTTGAAATCATTTATAAAACTAATTAACTCTGACGTTACTTTTCCATACCCTTCAAAATGATAATCTGAAATTAATTTCCAATTATCTCTTTGGACAAATTTACGAATATCTTCGCATAAAAAATCACCTTTCAAAGCAGGAAAACCTAAAACTTGTTGACTACTTTTTGAACAATTTATAATACCCGAAATAGTGCCTCCAGTGCCTACTGCACAACAAATATAATCAAATTCGAAATCATCTTCATTTAAAATTTCTTCACAACCTTTGACAGCCAATTCATTTGTCCCACCTTCTGGAATTAGATAAAAATCGCCAAATTTTTGCTTTAGTTTTTCGAGATAGGAATCTTCCCTTTTAGTGCTATAAGTTACTCTATCGACAAACTCAAACTGCATGCCAAATTCTTGAGTTTTTTGCAATGTTGGGTTTTCATTTACTTTAAATACCAATTCTTCTCCACGAATTATGCCAATTGTTTTGAATTTCTGATCTTTACCTACTGCAGCAACTGCCAAAATATGATTAGAAAAAGCACCTCCAAAAGTTAACAATGTATCTTTGTTTTCAGCTTTGGCTTGGTGTAAATTATACTTTAGTTTTCTATATTTATTACCCGAAATATAAGGGTGAATTTGATCCTCACGTTTGATATACAATGTGATATTCGAATCTTCTAAAACAATTTTTTGATTGAGGCTTTTCAAGAAATTATAGTTGCAAATTATAGCTTATACTTTTAAAACGTAATCTCTTTTACTGTAAAAAGGCGACCAATTAGCCGCCTTTTTTATTTAATTTCCATTAGATATTATAATCTTCTGTCCTAATTTTCTGTTGTCATTAGTAACTAATTCAACCAAATAAACAGCATCACTCAATCCACTTGTGGAAAATTGATAACTATCTTGTGGTGTTAGTTTTACTTTGCTAAAAATTTGTTTTCCCGTTAAATCATAAAGAGTTACTGATTTAACAGCTACTAAATTTGGATTAGAAACCGTAAGCATTTGATTAGAATTATTTTGAACTATAACTAAATCATTTTTGATATTTCCACCAGTTTCCAATGACGAATCAAGAAAGGTGATTTCAAATCTATCATTGAAAGTACCACTTGATAGAGTCAATTCATAAGTTCCGTTTTTAATATCGTGATAACTACCATCAAGCGCATCATAAATATAAATCATTTGATTTTGATCAAAATTTACAACCTCAGGTATATAAAATTTAAAAGTGGTATTGGCTTCTGATTTTACGCCAACGGGAATTCTTTTGTTAATATCAAAATTAACGCCTTGAATAATATATTCTTTATTGTCTAAAACAAAATACACATCGATTAAATCCTCTGATCTTGTAGACAAAGCATCTATTCCTCTATCAACACCATCAGTAGCTTCAGGAACTAAAGCGAGTCCTAATTGTTTTGTAAATTGATTGTTAAACAATGCATTAAATCTAAAATGGGGAACTTCTTCAACGCCTACAGCATCCAAAGGATTCACTGTTGCATTGGTGTTGGAAGATCTTTCAAATTGAGACAAAGCACCAGCTTCTTTATAATATACTCTATGTGTGTTTTTTAAAGTAACAGAGGATGCAGCATTTCCAACTACCATAAATCCTTGACCAATTGGAGCATATTTTCTCTCTATCACCAAACCAGATGAAGCAGCACCACTATTTAAAGTTCCATCTCCATTATAGGCATCAAAAGTTGCTGGCACATAAATTCCATTTGACCCCAAAGTAACAGGTGAGTAATATCCATAACCACCTCTATACGATGTCAATAAATGAGAATTTGTAGCTTTATTACTTTCCCAATAGTAAGCAATACCTGTAATTGCTGTATTAGCAGGATCTAGTAAAAAAGCATTTACATGCAAGGCACTTGGATAAGGGTTTCCAGTTAAGGTTGTTTTTCCAGCATCAACATTTACAGTAATATTCCCATCATTTGGTTTTCCAGTAAAATCATAGCGTTGTGCACCTATTCCTCCCGGATTGTTTTGAACTCCGTCAACTGTTGTTGCGTCAGTTCCACTTGTCCCTTTCATGGTAAATCCTTCACCAGCTCCAATAGTTGCTGCGGAACCCACAAAAAACCACTGAGAGTAGGTTGAAGAAGATAAAAATTTATAAATCCAACGAGAAGCAATTTGCAAAGGACTTGCAACTCCGTTTTGAATACTTGAGGCAAGAATAGTTGCTGTAGTACTAGTAGTAGTTGTAGTTGGACTACCCAACATTCCAACTCCAAAACTATCATTCCCAATAGCTGCTGAAGCATTCCCAACGGGTGAACACCAATAGTTATAATCAAAATTATCCGCAGAACCTTCTTGGTAAACAGATACTTTCCCTAAACCTTTATTAGTTGATGTTGATGTTGTGCCTTGAAGCAACTGACCTTCTTCACGTAAATAGATGTTTCCACTATTTTGTAAATTAATATCCTGTGTTACATAAACAACATTCCCTTTATTAAAAACATAACTACCCGAACTCACATAAAGTTGAGAAAACGATACCGAAGTTACAAAAAATGTGAGTATAAAAAATAGCTTTTTCATGATGTCATAATTTGGTATAAAAGTACACAAACAAATTCGTTTATTTTCAAAAATTAGACGAAAGACATTTAAATTAGACGAACGTATCTTTTTATAATTTATCTTCTGTTCATTCAATAAAAAAAAAATTCAAATTAACTAGTAATAACCCGTTGGGTGTAATTATTTTTTATGGCTAATTTATACTAAATTGTCACATTGAGCTTGTCGAAATGTATCCTTTTTAATGTCTTCGACAAGCTCAGACTGACATTTTTGTTCTAATTGGATATAAATTTCAAGCAAAAAATGC
>CALQAH020000027.1 GCA_943328505.2 Rhizobium sp. Q54
ATAAAAATTTAAAAATAAGAAATAAAGCGTTAACATATAGTTGACGCTTTTTTTTTGCTCTTTTTTTATCTACTTTTGTACAACTTAAATTTTAAAACAACAAAGAATTATGTCATTAAACATAAAACCCCTTTCAGATCGAGTAATCATTGAACCAGCTGCAGCTGAAACTCAAACTGCTTCTGGAATTATTATTCCTGACACCGCTAAAGAAAAACCTCAAAAAGGAACTGTTGTTGCTGTTGGAAATGGTAAAAAAGATGAGCCAATGACCGTAAAAATTGGCGACACGGTACTTTATGGAAAGTATGCCGGAACTGATTTAAAATTCAATGGGAAAGACTATTTAATTATGCGAGAAGAAGACATCTTGGCAATTATTTAAAATCAAATTAACAAATACACATTTAAGATGGCAAAAGATATAAAATTCGATATAGAAGCACGTGACGGTTTAAAACGCGGTGTAGACGCATTGGCAAACGCAGTAAAAGTAACCCTTGGACCAAAAGGTCGTAATGTAATAATTGGAAAATCATTTGGTGGACCAACCGTTACTAAAGATGGTGTTACCGTTGCAAAAGAAATAGAACTAAAAGACCCATTAGAAAATATGGGAGCTCAGATGGTAAAAGAAGTAGCATCAAAAACCAATGATTTGGCTGGAGATGGCACAACAACCGCAACCGTTTTAGCACAAGCTATCGTAAAAGAAGGATTGAAAAATGTTGCCGCCGGAGCGAATCCAATGGATTTGAAACGCGGAATTGACAAAGCTGTTGAAGCGATTGTTGCCGATTTATCCAAACAAGCCAAAGTGGTTGGTAGCGATTCAGAAAAAATAAAACAAATTGCATCCATTTCAGCTAACAATGACGAAGTAATAGGTGAATTAATTGCTACAGCTTTTGGAAAAGTGGGTAAAGAAGGTGTGATCACTGTAGAAGAAGCTAAAGGAACCGACACCTATGTTGATGTTGTAGAAGGAATGCAATTTGATAGAGGCTATCTTTCTCCTTATTTTGTTACCAATCCAGAAAAGATGAATGTAGAATTAGAAAATCCATACATTCTATTATACGATAAAAAAGTATCTTCTTTAAAAGAATTACTTCCTGTTTTAGAACCTATTGCACAATCAGGGAAACCATTATTAATTATTGCTGAAGATGTGGATGGCGAAGCTTTATCAACCTTAGTGGTAAATAAATTACGTGGCGCATTGAAAATTGCAGCTGTAAAAGCTCCAGGTTTTGGCGATAGAAGAAAAGCAATGTTAGAAGATATCGCAATTCTTACAGGCGGAACTGTAATTGCTGAAGAAAGCGGTTATACTTTAGAAAACGCTACTTTAGAAATGTTGGGAACTGCTGAAAAAGTTACTATTGACAAAGACAATACAACCATCGTAAATGGTGCTGGCAGTGCCGATATGATTAAAAATAGAGTCAACCAAATCAAAGGGCAAATGGAAACTACAACCTCTGATTATGATAAAGAAAAATTGCAAGAACGTTTGGCTAAATTAGCTGGAGGTGTTGCTGTGCTATATGTTGGCGCTGCTTCTGAAGTAGAAATGAAAGAGAAAAAAGACCGTGTTGACGATGCTTTACATGCCACTCGTGCTGCGGTTGAAGAAGGAATTGTTGCTGGTGGTGGCGTCGCTTTATTACGTGCCAAATCAGCTTTGGCAAATTTAAAACCAGACAATGCTGACGAAGCTACAGGAATTCAAATTGTATCTCGTGCTGTTGAATCACCATTAAGAACGATTGTAGAAAATGCTGGTCTTGAAGGATCAGTAGTGGTAGCTAAAGTAGCCGAAGGAAAAGGAGATTTTGGTTATAATGCCAAAACCGATGAATATGTTGATATGCTAAAAGCCGGAATTATCGATCCTAAAAAAGTAACTCGTGTAGCATTAGAAAATGCAGCTTCAGTTGCTGGAATGATTTTAACTACCGAATGTGCTTTAGTGGAAATTAAAGAAGAAAATGCTGGTGGAATGCCAATGGGCGGTGGAATGCCAGGAATGATGTAAAAATCTATTAGCTTTCAAATAAATAAAAACGCCTCAGTTGAGGCGTTTTTTTATTTTGTTTCTTTTGGTGATTTTTTAATCATTTTCAAAAAGACTGGAAATGTTGAAATCAAAATAATTCCGATTACAATTTTTTCGATATGATGTTTTAAATCGATATCAAATTTTTCCAAAAACAAACCATATAAATAGTGTCCAGAAAAAATTAATATAAACGACCATAAAAAGGAACTTACAATATTGTAAAACATAAATTTCTTTTTATCCATGGTAACAATTCCAGCAACAATTGGCGCAAAAGTTCTAACAATTGGCAGGAATCGCGCAAAAATAATTGCTTTCCCACCATATTTTTCAAAGAAATCTTTCGACTGAATTAGATATTTTTTCTTAAACAAAAAGGTATCTTCTTTTTTGTATAAATAGTAACCACTTTTAGAACCAAACCAATAACCAACCATATTGCCTAAAATCCCAGCAAAACCGATTAACAAAGACAATAACGTAACATTCATTAAATCATTTTCTATGAAAGTGAAATTTTCAATTAGGTCACGACTATAAATTCCTGCTAAAAAAAGCAAACTATCTCCTGGAAGAAAAAAACCAGCAAACAATCCTGTTTCTGCAAATACAATAAACAAGACAATCCAAAGACCTATTTTCACACCACCAATTGACATGGTAATGTAAAACTCAGGATTTAGTAATTGCGTCCAATCAAAATCACTCATGGATTATATTTTTATATGGGTAAAAAATCGAGCGTGAAATTAATCAAAAAAAATGGAAAATTATCATTTTAAAACAAAACAGTGCTTATTGTTTTTACAAAACCAAATTTTGAATAAGCGAAATAGAAACTGTATGATTTATTACATCGTTGGAAGTACTTGAGCTTATAAAATGATTCAAATAACCTATCTCTAAACGAGTATTATTATAGTAATTCATTCCAAGACCAATTAAAAATCGGTTTTGATCTATTACATTTTCATTGATTTTGTTTTCCCCAAGATTTAAAAAAATTTCATTTTGCAACACCATATAAATTTCTTCATTACCTGAATTCAGGTTACCCAAATGAAATAAATTCCGGTTCAAATAACGAAATCTATTTTGGTAATTACTTCCAAAAGACAAAACATTATCATCAACAAGACCAATAGACTCAACCCAACGTTGCTCTAATCGTAAACGATGAATAATAATATTTTTGTTTTCATGCCATTTCTTGGTGTATTGGTATTGCTCCCAAAGCCTATTCTCTTTAAAGAAATCCTCTAGAGAAAGGTTGTAGGTATTCACTAAAGCATAACCACCCGAAATATTTTTTGAAGTTGAAAGATAATAAATCCCTCCTATTCTATATAAATTTTGAAAACTTTGCTGTAATTGGTTGTTTAACCTAAACTGGGCTTCCAAATGATATCCCCATTTTTTAGAAACTTTAAACTGACCTGTATAGGCAAACCAAACACGCTGGTTTTCGATTGTTTTTTGAGAAAAAACACTTAAATAAAAGACAATAAAAACAGACGTTAAAAATTTTTTCAATGTCATTTTTTTGTAAAAATAAGCATAAAAAAAACTCCTAAAAAAATTTAGGAGTTTAAAATTATTTTCTGTCATATTTACAACAACCATGCAATTTTTCATAAATTTCATCTGTTGCAGTAACCTCATCGGTATCATGACCTACACTTGCCACAGCTTTTTTTACATCTAATAAGGAACATTTTTCTTCGTTGATTATAAGATGTAACATGTGATCGTCCATATGCCAAACAGCTGATTTCACTCCTTTAACAGAATACGCAGCATTTTGTATTCGCTTTTGACATTGTTCACAATTACCGTTTACTTCAATATCATATTTGGCATTTTTATTTTTTTTAACTTCGCTAAGTTCGGCTCCGTCTAGTGTTTCTTGAGCTTGAATTGAAAATGTTACAAATAATAACAACATACCTAAAACTACATTTTTCATAGTATCCATTTTTAAATTTTTATTTTATTTTAAATCGCAAACCTGCGTAATACATTTGTCCAAAAACTGGACCATAAACTATTGAGGAGTCAAAGGTTGCGCCAAAAGGATTGTGTGCCCCTAAAATTGGATTGTCCTGTCTATAATTACCTATATTTTCTCCACCAAAATACATTTCAAAAGTACTTGATTGTTGAAGAGTAACTTGCATATTCAAAGTTGCAAATGATGATGAAAACTCAGGTAATCTGTCTATTGCGGGATTTGAAGCTGTAGTAGGCAATTGTTGCTGTCCTAACCAATTTACCGTAGCATCTAATCGCCATTGTTGCCCTTCATCACTAATGTGAGTTGCATACTCTATATTTCCTAAAAATCGATGCTTTGCTTGCAATGGTCGTTGAAAACTTCCCGAAAGATAATCGGTTGCAATATCATAGTATTTATAGGCAGTTCTTAAATTGAAATGTTTGACAATTTCTATATTAAACTCCAATTGCAAACTATTGGCATAGGATTTCCCTCTTAAATTATAAAACAAAACTTCTTGAGGACTTTGCATGACATCGACAATGGCTTGATTTTGAAAATCGGTTCTATAAAAATCAAATCCGATATCGGCACTTTTGCCAAAAAACATAAAGTTTTGAGAAAAACTAACGCCATAATTCCATGCTATTTCTGGATCAAGATCGTAAATTTTTCCGTTTGTATCCAACACCGAAAAATTTCTAGAACTGCCAAAAAGTTGTTGATTTTCGGCATAAATATTAGCGGCTCGTTTTCCTCTTCCTGCAGAAAAACGCATCACAGCTTTATCCCAAGGATTGTATCTCATATGTAATCTTGGTGTAAAAAATGCCCCAAGCCTATTATGATAATCCAATCTGGCTCCTAAAATATAGCTGAACTTATCATTATCATCATAGGTATATTCAAAAAAAGCACCCACCGAATTGTCAATTCTACTTACATCAACAAGGTTTACAAATTCATCGTATTTGTCATAAGTGAAATTCAACCCTGTAGTAAATTTATTCATGGTATTATTAATAATCGAATTGAAAATTAAATTGGAATAATAACTTTGTTGTTTAATATCGTATTGGTTGAGTCCAAAATAAGATTGCTGATTGTGATTACTAAAAGCATTTTGAAATCCAATACTTTGAAAGGGTCTATTTTTAAAAACATAACCCACTTTTGAAGCCAAATCTAATCGGTCTGTATTAATTTCAGAACCCCAATAATTGGTGGTAAATTTATCTCTATTAGGATTAAAATCAACTTCACCCGTTTGTTTTTCATCTTTCATCAATCGAACATTGAAAAAAGAAACCCAACCTGATTCTGGGTTTGAATATTGCCAACGATTGTTAATGTTGAATTGTTTCCCTAATGGGTTGTCTAAAAAATGATCATGATTCATATCGTTTTTAGAGACTCTTGTATTGCCATGAATCAATAAACTTGTTGCCCATTTGTCTGAAATTTTGCGATTAAAATGGGTGTTTAGCTCATACCTACTATCATTGGAACCGTAGGCATTTAGGAAAAATGGGATGTCATTCATGGGCTTTAAAAGCTCCGTGTTTATTTGCCCAGTAATACTTTCATAACCATTAACTACGCTTCCTGCACCTTTAGTAATTTGAATACTTTCGATCCAAGTTCCAGGAGTAAATGACAATCCATAAGCTTGTGAAGCACCACGAACAGAGGGAATGTTTTCTTCTGTTATCATTAAATACGGGCTAGTCAAACCTAACATTCGTATTTGTTTTGTTCCTGTTAATGCATCTGAAAAATTAACATCAATGGAAGGATTGGTTTCAAAGCTTTCTGCCAAATTACAACAAGCCGCTTTTAGTAGTTCTTTACTTGTAACTACTTGAGTATTTGTGGTTTTTTTTAGGGATTTTTGTATTCCTTTTTTTGTTTTTTCAACTTTAACTTCTTCCAGTTTTTCTTGGGAAAACGTAACTATTGAAAATAACAACATGATTGCTATTTTGATTTTTTTCATTGTATAATTTTAATATTCATATAAAGTTTTTCACTTAACTGAATAGTAAAATCAGGCGTAGAAGATATATTGGCTATACAAGAGGTATAACGGTGGTGCATTGGAATTAAAAAAATAAGTGCAAATCTCATTTTTAATACTCTTGAAAATTGGAGTGGAAATCAGTACCTCATTCTTATTGTTAAATAAAAACAAATCTGCATCGATAAAAGTTTTAACAACTACTTTCTCAGTTTTATTTTTAAGGTTTACTTCTTTATCTGAACAGCATTTTTTGTGCGTTTTTTGAAGTTTCGCACAACACGTTTCTTCTTTTTCTGGAGTTACACATACTTCTTCTTTAGAAAAAACAGTAGTAATCGAAGCTATTTTATCTTCACAAAAATGTACGTTAAATGCCAATCCCGAATTGGAAACCAATACGAATATAGCAAGTAGTATAGTAATGTGCTTTTTGAGTTGCATGATGCAAAGTTACTATTATTACCTTTAGAATAAACTTAAAATCAGATTAAAACTTCAAATCTCAAACTCTTGACCTGATAACTAGACTAAACAATCAAGTATTTAAAAAACTACTTACTCATTTTTTGATAGCAAAAAGCAGGTATAAAAAGCATAATAAAAATAGGCTGTATAATAAATCTTCGGATGTAGAATAATATCATTTTATTTTCTTCGCCAAAGAAATTCAACACAAAAAGAAAACTTATCATTAATATCGAACCCAAAATCATGTACAACAACATGGAGAATTTTATGATTTTGGTATCTTTAAAAATTACATATAAAAGAAATAACGAAATCACTGAATTTAAATAAAAACGAAAACCTAAACCAAAAAACAATTTAAAAATGTTTATCCTCGGCAAAGGCAAATGCGCATATTCTGTTTTAAAATAATTTAAAAAAGGATCATAAAACAAGGTGTCTTCAAAAGCTCTAATCAGTATTAGCAGCAAAATTAGGAAAAGAGACAAGCCAATTTTGGCCTTATTTTGTAGTAGTTTCTGAAGCATAAAACGAGTATTTATTAACCCAAATAATCCATAATATAAAAACAATGCTGTAAATAAGCAAAGGGAAAACTACTCCGTGTAAAAAGTCTTGGTATTCTGGAAATCGAAACATTGCCATGCTCAAAATCACAATTCTAGAAACATTTAATACATAAATTAAAACTGAACCTAAGATTATAAAAACAATCGTGTTTTTAAGTTTGCCTGAAAAAGCAATCACAAATGCTATGAACAAAATAATTACGCTCAACGCATTACAGCCTTCAATAATCCTGGAAATGTATTTGTTTTTATAAATTAATTTCATGCTGGGTTCATGTGGATTTGGCTCAGTATACGTTTGGGAATCAAATAAAGATAAAACTGCAACTGTTTGATGAGCAACAGCAACGGTCACAGCATCCACTTCCATTTTCTTACTATCAAATTGATTGAGATAAGTTTGGTAGGCAACGGTTAAAAGCAAATAACTTAGAAAAAATTTTCCTAGAAAAAGCAAAAAAGGTCTAAACTGATTGATGGAATTCTTCAAAGTGAAATTTTTAACAAATTTATATAAAATAAAAAAGGTTCAATGGCTACTTTTACATAAAAAATAAAAAACATGGATTTCGAAAGTATTAAACCAAGAGTAGAAGAAGTTCTGTCGCAAGATAGTTTGACAAGAAATGAAAAGTTGCTAAACCTATGTCAACTGCTACAAGATAGTGTTTCCTATTACAATTGGGTTGGGTTTTATTTTGCCAATCATGAAAACAAAACCCTACATCTTGGACCTTATGTTGGTGCCGAAACCGATCACACAGTAATCCCTTTTGGAAAAGGCATCTGCGGACAAGTTGCTGTTTCTAATGAAAATTTTGTAGTTCCCGATGTTGCTGCACAGGATAATTACATTGCTTGCAGTTTTACGGTGAAGTCTGAAATAGTGGTTCCTCTTTTTGTAAATGGTCAAAATATTGGACAAATTGACATTGACAGCCATGTACTGAATCCTTTCACGGAAGCTGACGAACGCTTTTTGGAGTTCGTAAATGAAGAAATTGCAAAGTTGTTTTAATAGAATTTAAAAATAATTCGTAATTCGTAATTCGTAATTCGTAATTATTTTTACCTTTGCACACGAATTGTAAAGTGCAATTCATACATAATAATCATTTAAAATAATATTAGCATGTACTTAACGAATGAAGTTAAAGCAGAAATCTTCGCTAAACACGGAGGAAAAGCAGAAAACACAGGTTCTGCAGAAGGTCAAATCGCCTTATTCACCTTTAGAATTTCACATCTAACAGAGCATTTGAAAAAAAATCGTCACGATTATAATACGGAACGTTCGCTTGTTCTTTTGGTAGGAAAAAGAAGATCACTTCTTGATTACTTGAAGAAAAAAGAAATCAACAGATATCGTGAGATTATCAAAGAATTGAATATTAGAAAATAATCAATATTTAAAGAGGTGCGAAAGTGCCTCTTTTTGTTTTTAGACGTTATTATAAAAAAAGTTTAGTTTTTCATTGGAATACAACAGCTACAACAACACAACTATTCTGTCGACAGGCAGAAAAACCAATGTAAAATTAAAAAAGGAAAATTTATGATTCCACAATTATTTGTAGAAAAAATCGATTTAGGTGATGGCAGAAGCATCACAATCGAGACAGGTCGTTTAGCAAAACAAGCTGACGGATCTGTAGTAGTTAGAATTGGAAATACTGTTATTTTAGGAACAGTAGTATCCTCAAGAAAAGCAAGTCCTGGTATCGATTTCTTACCTCTTACGGTAGATTATCGCGAAAAATTTGCTGCAGCAGGACGTTTTCCTGGTGGTTTCTTTAAAAGAGAAGCGCGTCCAAGTGATAACGAAGTGCTAACCATGAGATTAGTGGATCGTGTATTGCGTCCCCTTTTTCCAAGTGATTATCACGCAGAAGTGCAAGTGATGATCCAATTAATGTCACATGATGACGATGTTATGCCAGATGCATTAGCAGGATTAGCCGCTTCGGCAGCTTTAGCCTTGTCTGATATTCCATTTGAAACCTTAATTTCTGAAGCTAGAGTTGGAAGAATTGATGGAAAATTCATTATCAATCCAAGTCGTGCTCAATTAGAATTGTCTGATATTGATATGATGATTGGTGCTTCAACTGATTCTATCGCCATGGTAGAAGGAGAAATGAAAGAGATTTCAGAAGCAGAAATGGTAGAAGCTATTAAATTTGCTCACGAACATATCAAAAACCAAATCGCTGCGCAAGAACGTTTGCAAGCTGCATTTGGTAAAAAAGAAGTTCGTACTTACGAAACTGAAAAAACAGATGATGCTATTTACGCTAAAGTAAAAGCAGCAGCTTACGATAAAATTTACGCTATTGCAAGTAAAGGTTCGGCGAAACAAGAACGTTCTGCTGCCTTTGATGCCGTAAAAGAAGAAGTAAAAGCGTTGTTTACAGAGGAAGAATTAGCTGAAAATGGAGATTTAGTTGGAAAGTATTTCTACAAAACCAATAAAGAAGCCGTTCGTAATGTAACCTTAGATTTAGGAACTCGTTTAGACGGAAGAAAAACTACAGAAATCAGACCAATTTGGTGTGAAGTAGATTATTTACCTTCGGTTCACGGTTCAGCATTGTTTACGCGTGGAGAAACTCAAGCTTTGGCTACAGCTACTTTAGGAACTTCTAGAGAAGCCAACCAAATTGATTCCCCATCAGAACAAGGAGAAGAAAAATTCTACTTACATTATAATTTTCCGCCATTTTCAACAGGAGAAGCGCGTCCGTTAAGAGGAACTTCAAGAAGAGAAGTAGGCCACGGAAACTTGGCACAACGTGCTTTGAAAAACATGATTCCGGCTGATTGCCCTTATACTATACGTATCGTTTCTGAAGTATTAGAATCTAACGGTTCATCTTCAATGGCTACGGTTTGTGCTGGAACTTTATCTTTAATGGATGCCGGAATTCAAATGATTCGTCCAGTTTCTGGAATTGCAATGGGATTGATTACTGATGGTGATCGTTTCGCAGTTTTATCGGATATCTTAGGTGATGAAGATCACTTGGGAGATATGGATTTCAAAGTAACTGGTACTTCTGAAGGAATTACAGCGTGTCAAATGGACATTAAAATTGACGGATTGAAATATGAAATCATGGAGCAAGCTTTGGCTCAGGCTCGTGATGGTCGTTTGCATATTCTCGGAAAATTAACTGAAGTATTGGCTCAACCTAAAGCAGATGTTAAAGTATATGCTCCAAAAATTATCATGAGAACGATTCCTGGTAATTTTATTGGTGCGTTGATCGGACCTGGTGGAAAAGTGATACAAGAATTACAAAAAGCTACCGGTTGTACAATTGTAATTAACGAAGTTGACGAACAAGGTGTTGTTGAGATTCTTGGAACAAATCCAGATGGAATTGCCGCTGTTTTAGCCAAAATTGACTCTATCATTTTCAAACCTCAAATGGGTGAAGCTTATGAAGTGAAAGTTATTAAAATGCTCGATTTTGGTGCCGTTGTAGAATATACTGAAGCTCCAGGAAACGAAGTATTACTTCACGTATCTGAACTAGCTTGGGAACGAACTGAAAATGTTTCTGATGTAGTCAATATGGGTGATGTTTTCCAAGTGAAATACCTTGGTGTTGATCCAAAAACTAGAAAAGAAAAAGTTTCTAGAAAAGCACTTTTGCAACGTCCTCCAAGAGAAGAAAATAAAATTACTCCTAAAGGAGAATAATTAATTTTTAGAATTTTGAAAAGCCCAATTTAAGAAATTAAGTTGGGCTTTTTAACTTTGTCTAGGCGTATAGTTTTAATTTTTTTGATTAATTGTTTTTTTTATTTATAGCATTTTTTTAACTTTTGTTATACGATTATCCTATTTTAAAAAATTAATTTTACAGCAAAATTTTAACTTATAGAAATGTCAAAAACCGTTGGTGTAATTGGAGCTGGAATTGCAGGTCTTGCATTATCAATTCGACTTGCCAATCAAGGTTTTAAAGTAACAATTTTTGAAAAAAATAACTATCCTGGAGGTAAATTGAGTGAACTTAAAATAAATGGCTTTAGATTTGACAAAGGTCCATCATTATTTACAATGCCTTTTTTAATAGATGAATTGACCAATTTGCAAAGGAGTGCTCATCAATTTGAATACCAGAAATTAGAAACAATAACAAACTATTTTTACTCAGATGGAACGCAACTAAAAGCATTTGCTAATGTGGAAGAGTTTGCAGAGGAAGTACATTTAAAATTAAATGAAAAAAAAGAAACTGTTTTAAAACACATCAAGCGCAATGCCTTTTATTTTAAAACTACCGAGGATTTGTTTTTGAAACAATCGCTTCATCAACTGAAAAATTTTATAAATCTTAGGACAGTAAAAGGTATTTTGTGTGCTCCATTCTTAGGTTTATTCAGTACAATGAATAAAAAAAATGAAAAAACTTTTTCCAATCAAAAAACAGTACAACTATTCAATCGATTTGCAACCTATAACGGCTCTAATCCCTATAAAGCTCCTGCCTTAATCAATATGATTTCGCATTTAGAATTTAATCTTGGTGCCTATTTACCTAATCAAGGTATGCATCAAATTACAACACATTTGGTCAAACTAGCAGAAGAAGCCAACGTAATAATTAAATATAATGCAGCTGTTGAAACTTTAGATGTAGGATTTAATAACCGCATAACCGCCATTAAAAGTAGCGGTGTGAGTTACCCTTTTGACATTGTGGCAAGTGACGTTGATATTCACGCACTTTACAATTATTTATTGCCAAAATCATTTACTCCTAAAAAATTAATTCAACAAGAAAAATCAAGTAGTGCTTATGTTTTTTATTGGGGAATCAACAAAGAGTTTGCAGCATTAGGACTTCATAATATTTTGTTCAGTGACGATTATAAAAAGGAATTTGATTATTTATTTTCGAAACAATTTCCAACAGACGATCCTACCATTTACATCAATATTACTTCAAAATATTGCAAAGAAGATGCGCCAGAGGGTTGCGAAAACTGGTTTGTGATGGTAAATGTCCCGCACAATAAAAGCGAGAGTATCAATTATGCAACAGCTATTAGAAAAAATGTTGTTGACAAGATTAATATGATGTTGAAAACCGATATCGAAAAACATATCATATCAGAAAGTACCTTAAGTCCAATTGATATAGAAAACCAAACTTCTTCTTTTGGCGGATCACTTTATGGCAATTCTAGCAACAATAAATTTGCTGCATTTTTAAGACATGCCAATTTCTCGTCAACTATTAAAAATTTGTTTCTAGTAGGAGGAAGTGTGCATCCTGGAGGTGGGATTCCGTTATGCCTTTTTAGCGCAAAAATTGCTAGTCAACTAATAGTAGACCAAGAAAAGAAATGAAAGAAAATCACAAATTTTATTTTTTATATTTTCTAATACTAGTATATGTATCTGGTTCCGTTGGGTTTGTGCTCAATCCTAGTTTTTTTAGTCCTTTTACACCTTTCACGCTGTTACTTACCTGTTTCGTTTTTTTAATTCACAGTCCATTACCAGTTACAAAATTTATATTCTCCTTTTTTGTTATTGCCTTTTTAGGTTTTATAATTGAAGTAATTGGTATACAAACAGGACTATTATTTGGAAATTATTCTTATGGAAATGGATTAGGATACAAAATACTTGGCGTCCCATTAGTCATTTCTATAAATTGGGCGATGCTCATTTGTGCCGGAACTATAACTGTTAGTCGTATCTTTGCTAACAAACTAACTGTTTTAGGTGTTTCAGCTTTACTAGTCACGGGTATTGATTTACTTATTGAACAAGTGGCACCAAAACTTGATTTTTGGCAATTTGAAAGTGGACTTCCTGGTTTACATAATTATTTAGGTTGGATTGGAGTTGCTTTTTTTATATCGTACTTTTTTTACCCTATTATTAAAGGAAATCAAAATGTTTCTTTAATAATATTAATTTTACAAATTATCTTTTTTACCTCATTATTTATATTTATTTAACATGGAAATATTAATCAACTCTAGCATTGTTTTAGTAACTTTTATATTAACAGAATTTTCTGCTTGGGCAAATCACAAATACATAATGCATGGCTTTATGTGGTATTTTCATGCGGATCATCACAAAAAAGACCATAAAAGTTGGTTTGAGCGAAATGATTTGTTTTTTATCATTTATGCCGTACCAAGTTGGTTACTCATTATGTTTGGAATGATGAACCAATATTCATGGTACACTTGGGTCGGTTTTGGTATTTTACTTTATGGATTAGCTTATTTTTTTGTACATGACCTCATAATTCACCAACGCTTTAAAGTATTTACAAAAACAAAAAATGTATATGTTTTAGCGTTGCGTCGAGCACACAAAATGCATCACAAAAATACTGGAAAAGAAGGTGGAGAAAGTTTTGGAATGTTAATTATTAAGAAAAAATATATTCAAGCTGCTTTAAAACAGTCTAAAACTCTTTATGCATAAAAATGCATCTATATGAATATAAATACTACTCTTTACTATAAATTTTTGTGATTTTGCTTTAGTTTATCGTACTTATTTTTCACTAGCTGTACATAAAATTATACTATCAAATGAAACCTATAAAGGCTATCAATTGCCCGATTTGTAAAAAACCCGAAAGTCTTTATTACAGCTCTACTAATGCACTCATGCATGAGCCAAATAATGAGGTTTATATTTTTAATATTTGCAATAATTGCGAAGCTGTGTTTTTAATAAATCCAGTATCGCCCGAAAGATTAGACGATTATTATACTGCTAATTACTTACCTTATAGAGGTCCAGCAGCGTGGGGAAAGTACCGTTCATTTGTGGCTAATAGTCAAAAAAAAACAGATTCAAACCGTGTTAATTTTATAAAAAAATATCTTAAGAAAAACAATGCTAACCTTAATATCCTTGATGTAGGATGCGGCAATCCAAGTTTTTTAGATTTGTTGCAGCAAAACTCAAAAGTAAATTGCACTGGAATTGATTTTTCCGATTCAGGCTGGAAGGGTAAAAACTATCCTAACTTAGAACTTAAAAAAGTTGCGATTGAAGATTATGTTTCTGATAAACAATTTGATGTCATTACGCTATGGCATTTTTTGAGCACGATTACAACCCAAGTCAAACCATTGAAACACTCTATAATTGTCTTAAACACGGAGGAAAATTAATTATTGAAGTACCCGATTATAAAAGCATTAGTGCAAAAATTCAAAAATCATACTGGCAAGGCTGGCATAGTCCAAGGCACATTTCGTTAGTGACTGAAAAGAGTTTTGCCCTTTTGTTTCAAAAGGATAAATGGGAAATTTCAAAACATTTGCGATACGGAACCCTTGATGCGTTTACCTTGTGGTGGCTTGGCAGAATGCAAAAAAAAGGAATTGATTGGTCGGATAGTATGTCTAATCATTTTTGGCCGCTTGTACTTTTAAAAGTAGTTACATCTCCTATTTTTGCTTTTGAAAAACTATTTCCGATGGGCATCCAAATAGTGATTGTTGAAAAAAAATAAGCTGATTTACATTCATAAATTCATTCAAAATATAACACCAATTCATGAGCCAAATAACCACTTGTACTTTTTTTAAATTGGAATCTTTTTCCAATAAACTTTGGGCATTTTCGCAAATGCAATTAGGACACGCTCATTTCAAAAAAATTGAAGGATTAGTGTTTTACAAATTATTAGGTTCAGGTGCTGAAAATGGTTTTAGTTCAAAACCAAACTTTGGTACTTATGCCTTATTATGCATTTGGGAATCAGAAATAAATGCTACTAATTTTTTTGAAAAAAATTCATTTTTTAACAATTACAAATCTAGAAGCAAAGAATCATTCACTGTTTTTGCACATGCAGCAGAAGCACACGGAAAATGGGATGGAAAGCAACCTTTTATTGCTCACGCCACTTTGGCTATCGATAAGCCCGTTATGGTTTTGACACGGGCAAGTATTCGGATTTCAAAATTGATTTCTTTTTGGAGAAAAGTGGGTCAAGTAAGTAAAAGTTTAGAAGACTACAATGGATTAGCACTTTCAATTGGTGTTGGCGAATGGCCTTTAATCCAACAAGCTACTTTAAGCATTTGGAAAACGCAAGCCGAAATGATCGATTATGCCTATAAAAATGAAAAGCATAAAGAGGTTGTTCGTCTTACCAGAAAACTTAAATGGTATAAGGAAGAGCTATTTGCTAGATTTATTCCTTATAAATTTTTAGGACAGTGGAATGGTAAAAATGTTGAGAATTTCTTAGAGATCTAATTGTATTTTCAAATCTTACTTTAATGTAAAAAATGGATTTAAAAATCTATCTTATACATATTCAGCAGAGGTTAATAAATTTCATAAATTTGCAACACAAACTCCAATTCATTAATTTGAATTGGTTTTTTTATAATTTAACAACTTGATTTTGAAGGGAATAAACAATAACAGATTTAAAAATAAAACCCAAACGAACCTTTAACGGTAAAATTACTTGTTTCTGGAAGGTTCCTGTAATTTCCTCTCCAACTAAAATCCAATCGGAAAACTTTAAAGATATTCCCAACACCAGCATTATATTCCCAATAGGGCTTTTCAGGTGATTTATAAGTTAAATCCGAATCATTTATCAATTTATTCTCATTAGTAACCGTTCCATACACCCCTTTTATACCAATGATTTCTCTTAAATTCAATTTTCTCAAATAAGGTATTCTAGAAAATATTTTCCCATTAAAATCATGTTGCCATTGGAATGTTGCATATTGATCGGCTACAAATTCATAAAAATTCAAATTGCTAAAAGTATTGTCAATAATAAAATAGGTTTGATTACCAGGAATAACGCTCATCAAGCCTAATGGGATTTGACCAAAGGTTTTTCCTAACTCCATAGTAAAATTAGATCGTCCAATAGCACCTATAATAATTGGCTGCTTGTAATACATTTGTATTTTTTGATAATCAAAATCACTATCGATTAACCCTTTAAATCCTTGACTATAATTGATAAAAAATCGACTATAGGGTGCATCAACATCTCTTCGTTCTACACCATAACCTATAGTTTTCTTTTTAGGAGTAAACTCTACTTGTAAATTTATTTCAGATTGTTTTACTTCACTTTTAGTTGTCGTTAAAGTAGCGTCGGTGAAATAGTCTAAACGAAAAGTTGACGATGCCGATTCTAAAGTTCTATACGAAAAACCCAATTGGAATGTTAAATTCTTTACGGGTTCAATTTCAGCTGCAATAGTACTTAAATTAATATTGGTTAACTTTCCATTGGCTCCCGAAGTAAAAAGTCCCGATGAAGCATAACTTCTACCTAAAACATCGTTGGTTGTGGTTAAACTTGCGCCTATTTGCTCCACGTCACGCCTATTTCCCCCTGAAAGAATTACACGATTTTTTTTGTCAATCATGTATTTTCCAGACAATCCGTATTTGAACTTATTGTCTTTAAAACCATAGGCCGTATAGCCTTGAATTCGCCAAATATCATTGGGGCCAAAATAGGTTCTTCCCCCGGTTCTTAGACGCCAACCTTCAACTTCGTTAAATCCAATGGTAGAAAAAATTGGTCCATAATCCAAATGATATTTTGGAATTTCAATATAGCCGCTTCCTAAAATAGATACCAAACTATATATTTGCTTAAATCGCTTAACTGTTTTAAGAGTGTCGAGCATTTTATAGATTCCGGCTTCGTCTTTATTTAACTTTTCAAAACGATTTTCCGCCCAAAATTCATTGTCTCTATTATAAACAGCATTGTCAATAAAGTTGACTTCCTGTTTATAGAAACTCGCTGGTTTTTCTTTATCAAATTTAAAGTTTCGATACAAAGTACTTCGTTTTCCATAAACTCCTTTAGAAGTTTCTTTTTTACTTAGCGCAAAATCCGACATCATATAATCTCGTGTTGGTAAAAACACCGAATCATTTAAAACTTCAAATTCTTGCTCTATATAAATTTCTTTTACCCAATTAATATTGGCACTTTTAGTAGCTGCCATATTGATTGTTTTAATTGCAAAAGTGGTATCGTTTACCCAAAAATCTCCTTTAAAAGTCAACTCGTTTTTACGTCTTGGATAAAAAACAATATTATAACACCATTTATTATCAATGAAAGCAGTATCCGTTAATACATAATTATAAACATCTATTCCTGTTCTCGACAAAGGACTTGTAAAACTCTTATCAAAGAAATTTAAATAGTTGTCATAAATATCAAAATCGTTATACAAATCTTTGATAAAAGTATTAACGCCATCGCCATTACTCAAACCAGAATTTTTATTGGCTTTTAAGATTTCCTTCGTTTTTTTTAATTTATTATCCCCATAAACATCCGATAAAGATTCGTTTATAAAGATGGGCAAATAAGTTTTTCCAGTTACTTTTGAAGTGTCAACGGACTTAAATACGAATTCCATGCCTTTGAAAATTTTACTTTTCATAAAAGCACTATCAATAGTATTCATGTCGAACTCTACTTTTTCATATTTTTCAAACTCATATTGTTTGAACATTTTTAAACCATTCTTTCTTCTTCGCTCCCATATTTTTCTTAAAATATCAAGTGCTGGATTATTTTTTTTAGACGTTTTTCCCGCATAAACTTTAACTTCTTTTAGTGAGTTTGTCTCTTTTAAAACAATCTTAAAATCATAGTTTACTAATTTGGGTAATTTTACTTCTTTCGTTGCAAAACCTATAAAAGAAACTAATAAAGTAGTATAATTTTCGGGGGATTCAATATAAAATCGACCATCTTCATTGGATACGATTCCTGTTTTAGATCCTTTAAAAACTATACTTGCATAAGGAACAGGTTGGTTGGTATTATCTAGTACAATACCACTAACTTTTGTTTGTGAAAATCCAGAAATGGTAAAAACAAAAACCATCAGTAGTATAAAAAGGCATTTTTTCATAAGACAAAAAAAACTTCATCAATTAATAATGATGAAGTTTCAAATATAAGATTTATAATATTATTTATACATCACTTTTTTTACCGCTTTTACCACATCATTTGAATTGGGTAACCACTCTTTTAATAAAGTTGGCGAATAAGGAGCAGGTGTGTCTGCAGTTGTAATTCTTTGTACTGGCGCATCAAGATAATCAAAGGCGCGTTCTTGAACCATATAGGTAATCTCTGAAGCTACACTGGCAAAAGGCCACGCTTCCTCAAGAACTACTAATCTATTTGTTTTTTTAACCGAAGTCAAAATCGTTTCATAATCCAAAGGACGAACCGTTCTTAAATCGATTATTTCACAAGAAATTCCTTCTTTGGCCAATTCCTCAGCGGCAATGAAAGCTTCTTTAATTATTTTTCCAAAAGAAACTATAGTTACATCTTTTCCTTCTAATTTAACTTCCGCAACACCCAAAGGAATGGTGTATTCCCCTTCTGGAACTTCACCTTTATCGCCATACATTTGCTCACTTTCCATGAAAATAACTGGGTCATTGTCGCGTATCGCTGCTTTTAATAAACCTTTAGCATCGTAAACTGTTGATGGAACCACAACTTTTAAACCGGGAGTGTTGGCAAACCAATTTTCAAATGCTTGAGAATGTGTAGCTCCTAATTGTCCTGCTGAAGCGGTTGGACCACGAAAAACCATTGGCATTGGAAATTGCCCAGCTGACATTTGACGCATTTTAGCTGCGTTATTTATAATTTGATCAATTCCAACCAATGAGAAGTTAAACGTCATGTATTCCACAATTGGTCGGCAACCATTCATCGCCGAACCTACTGCAATACCTGCAAAACCTAACTCCGCAATTGGCGTGTCAATTACTCGTTTAGGTCCAAATTCATCCAACATTCCTTTTGAAGCTTTGTAAGCACCATTATATTCCGCAACTTCTTCACCCATTAAATATACGGATTCATCGCGACGCATCTCTTCACTCATAGCCTCACAAATTGCTTCTCTAAACTGTATCGTTCTCATATCTTTATTGTATGTCTGTAAATTTGAACAGCAAAAATAATTATTTTATGTCACTTAAAAGCATAAAACTCTTTAAATTATTAGGAGCTATTTCCTGCTAACCGCTATATCTTTTTCTCCCTAAAGAAGCGAGAAAAAGGATGCCGCTTTTATCAGGGCTACGAAATCGTTATACTAGTGAAAAATAGTATGCAAGCATAGTATATTATTCAAAATATTATACTAATTTTGCACCTCAATTATTAGCAATAAATACTAAAAATATGAAAATATTAGTTTGCATCAGTCATGTTCCTGATACTACTTCAAAAATTAATTTTGTGAATGGTGATTCCGAATTTGACACCAATGGTGTTCAATTTGTAATTAATCCTAATGATGAGTTTGGTTTAACCAGAGCCATTTGGTTTCAAGAACAACAAGCAGCAAATGTGACCGTTATCAATGTTGGTGGGCCAGATACTGAACCTACTTTGAGAAAAGCTTTAGCCATGGGTGCTAACGAAGCAATACGTATTAATGCCAACCCAACCGATGGTTTTTTTGTTGCTAAACAATTAGCCGAAGTAGTAAAAACTGGCGATTATGATTTAGTAATTTGTGGGAAAGAATCTTTGGATTACAATGGCGGTATGGTACCAGGAATGCTTGCCGGATTATTAGGATTTAATTTTGTGAATTCTTGTACAGAACTTTCTATCGACGGCAATTCTGCAAAAGCAGCAAGAGAAATTGATGGTGGAAAAGAAATTATTTCAGCTTCATTACCTTTAATCGTTGGTGGTCAAAAAGGATTGGTGGAAGAAAAAGATTTACGTATTCCAAATATGAGAGGAATTATGACCGCACGAACAAAAGTTTTAACTGTTCTTGAACCAGTTGCTGCTGACAATGCTACAAAAGCAATAAAATTTGAAAAACCAGCACCGAAATCTGCAGTAAAATTAATAGCTGCTGATAATTTGGACGAATTAATTAATTTATTACACAACGAAGCGAAAGTGATTTAAGAATGCAGATTTCAGATTTGAGAATGCAGATAGCTTCTTTTAAATCGAAATTCACATCTAAAATCGTTAATCTAAAATCTAAAATAATTATGTCATTATTAATATACGCAGAATCAGCAGATGGAAAATTCAAAAAAGTCGCTTTTGAATTGGCTTCCTATGCAAAAAAAGTTGCGCAATCATTAGGAACAACGGTTACAGCTGTTACATTTAATGCAGAAAATGTTTCTGAATTATCAAGCTATGGTGTTGACAAGGTATTGAAAGTAACCAACGAAAAATTAGCCAATTTTAATGCAAAGGCTTATGCTGATGTCATTAAACAAGCCGCTCAAAAAGAAGGAAGCAAAGTAATTGTACTTTCTTCAACTACCGATAGTTTATATCTTGCTCCTCTTGTGACTGTTGGACTTAACGCAGGTTTTGTATCCAATGTTGTTGGATTGCCAATTAGCACTACTCCTTTTCAAGTTAAAAGAACTGCTTTTTCAAACAAAGCTTTCAATATCACAGAAATCAATACCGATGTAAAAGTTTTATGTATTGGAAAAAACTCGTATGGTGTTTTTGAAAATGCTACTTCCGTTTCCGAGGAAGATTTTTCACCTTCTTTGAACGATGCTGATTTTAATGTTAAAGTAGAGTCTGTAGAAAAAGCAACAGGGAAAGTAACAATTGCCGATGCTGATGTAGTAGTTTCTGGCGGTCGTGGATTAAAAGGTCCTGAAAACTGGGGAATGCTAGAAGAATTAGCCGCTGTTCTTGGCGCTGCAACTGCCTGTTCTAAACCAGTTTCAGATTTAGGATGGCGTCCTCATAGTGAACACGTTGGTCAAACTGGAAAACCTGTAGCTACCAATTTGTATATTGCTGTTGGAATTTCTGGAGCGATTCAGCACATTGCTGGCATCAACTCTTCAAAAGTAAAAGTTGTTATCAATACGGATGCAGAAGCACCTTTCTTTAAAGTTGCTGATTATGGAATTGTTGGAGATGCTTTTGATATTGTTCCTAGATTGACTCAAAAACTAGCCGCATTTAAGGCTCAGAATAGTTAAAATTATAAATATAATTTCAAAAATAAAAGAACCATCTGATTAATTTTAGGTGGTTTTTTTATAATAAGAAGTCAAAAGATTTTGTTACTTTGCAATCTGAAACTTGATTAAGTTTTATCTTTAAAATACAATTCAAAACATTTGCATTTTTAATTCAAATGCAAAAAATACAGACTAATGAGTTTAGTAAAACTAACCATAAAAGGGATTTCTTATAGCCAAACACAGAATGGCGCTTATGCTTTAATCTTAAACGAAGTAGATGGAGAACGGAAATTACCTATTGTAATTGGTGCATTTGAAGCACAATCAATTGCGATTGCGCTTGAAAAAGAAATCAAACCACCAAGACCATTAACTCACGATTTGTTCAAAAATTTTGCTGATCGATTTGATATTGTTGTCAAACAAGTAATTATTCACAAATTGGTTGATGGCGTTTTTTATTCAAGTGTTATTTGTGAAAGAGATAAAATAGAAGAAATAATAGATGCGCGTACTTCAGATGCTATTGCTTTAGCATTGCGTTTTCAAGCACCCATTTTTACCTATAAAAATATTCTAGATAAAGCAGGAGTTTATCTTAACAATCCAACCGAAGCCGAAAGTCTAACTACAGAAGACGAAGGTGCTCTATCTGCTACTGAAACTTTTGGTTTTGATAACAAAACAGATGTTACGAGTGATATTTATAAAAGTCAAAGCCAATCCGAACTATACGAATCCTTAGAAAAAGCGGTTCAAGATGAAGATTATGAAAAGGCTGCTAAAATTAGAGATGAAATTTCGAAAAGAGAAAGTTAATATGGTAATTCGAATCAACAAATACCCACATCAACAACTATGAAGCAATACCATGATTTAGTAAAACACGTTTTAGAAAACGGTTGTCAAAAAGGTGATAGAACAGGAACTGGAACTAAAAGTGTTTTTGGTTATCAAATGCGTTTCGATTTAAATGATGGTTTTCCAATGGTTACTACGAAAAAATTACATTTAAAATCAATTGTTTATGAATTGCTTTGGTTTTTAAAAGGTGATACTAATATTGAATACCTTAAAGAAAACGGTGTAAATATTTGGAATGAATGGGCTGATGAAAATGGCGATTTAGGACCTGTTTATGGTCATCAATGGCGCAATTGGAACAGTGAAGAAATTGATCAAATTACCGAATTAATTACTACGATAAAAAATAATCCAAACAGCAGACGCATGTTGGTTTCTGCTTGGAATCCTTCTGTTTTACCCGATACAACAAAATCTTTTTCAGAAAATGTAGCCAATGGAAAGGCAGCTTTACCACCATGCCATGCTTTTTTTCAGTTTTATGTTGCCGATGGTAAATTGTCCTGTCAATTGTATCAAAGAAGTGCAGATATTTTCCTAGGTGTTCCTTTTAACATTGCTTCCTACGCTTTATTTACGATGATGCTTGCTCAAGTTTGCGACTTACAAGTTGGTGAATTTATTCACACTTTTGGAGATGCACATATTTACAACAATCATTTTGAACAAGTGGAATTACAATTGTCTCGCGAACCAAGACCTTTACCAAAAATTATTTTAAACCCAAAAGTGAAAAATATTTTCGATTTTACTTTTGAAGACTTCAGCTTGGCAGATTACGATCCGCATCCACATATTAAAGGAGCTGTGGCAATATAATGTTATTTATAAATTATATCTCAAATAGTATTGAATAAGTCTTATTTAATTATCTGACATTAGCAAACAAATATGGCAGTATTCAAAAAAATAAAATATCTATTAAAAAGACATCCCTTATTGTATAAAGTTCGATTTATACTATTGTCTAAATTTGCAACTAAGGATGGCATAAATAAGTTGTGCCACAATGATTTTAATCCAATTTCAGAAATTCCAAAGTTATTTTTTGAAATAAACGATACAATTTTTCCAAATAATAAAATTGTATTAAATGATATTGAAAAGGTTGAAACTATTGCTGTTTGGATGATAAATAATATAAAAAGAGGACGAGGATTAGGTATGTCATCTGAAGACACATTAAAAATAATGACAACGGAGAAAGGCGGTGTGTGTAGCGATTTTGCTCTTGTTTTTAATAATTTATCTATAATCAACGATATAAAAGTAAAAGAATGGGGATTTAAGAGCATTTCCAAAAGTAAGGAAATTTCGGGAGGACATTCATTTAACGAATTTTATTCCAAAGAATTAGACAAATGGATTTTGATTGACACCTACAAATGTATTTTTTTCTTTGTACACAATAGTGCTATTCCACTTTCCGTTTTTGAACTTTTTGATGCCTTAAAAGAGCAGCAGAAAGTAATTTTTAAAAACATTGAGCCAACCTATTTTACAGACGCAAAACGAGTTGAAGATGTTTACCTTTCTTCTAAATCTATTCCTTTTTTTATTACAAATTATCATAATAAAACCTATGATTATTATATAAAAAAGTTTGATTTTCTTCCCCTCTTTTTTACCCACGGCATGCTTTATATACTAGGCAAGAGTTATAAATTTTTATTTGTTCGTGAGTTTTATTTTAAAACAGAATCGGTGTAAAAACTTCATTTTTTAGGTGTTTCATTAACATAGTTTTCAATGCGTTATTTTCAATGATGATTGCAGAGTAGCATCCTTAAAGTTGGCTGTTTTATTTCTGCAATTAATAATGCATAAATTTATAACAACCTTTTTGAATAATTTAAATTGTATTAGTAAACTACTTTTAACTTTTGCCAAGAATGTCTTTAAACTGAACATAAAATTGGTTTAGTTTTAATTTGAGAAGACAGGAGCCAATTCAATATATAAAAAGGAATAGTAGCTGTATAAAATTTATTTTTATACCTTTCCATTTTGAAATTCAATGCCTAAAAGTATTATCTATTTGTTTTTTATACTGTTTAGCTGTCAAGTCCTGTCGGCACAGGAGAGAACATCTAATAAAGATTCTGTTAAAGTATATAAAAACATTGAAAATTATTCAAACAAAAGTAAATTTGGAAAAGTAATTTACAAACTTTTATTTAAGTCTAATGAAAAATCAAAACCTTCAAAAGCCGTTCTAAAACAAGAACTTTTAAATAGAAAATCCTTTTCTAAACATGAGGATAAAATTATTCGAAACATTAGAATCGAAACATTAGACCCATTTGGCTATACCATAGAAAGCGAGAATGACAAACCTGAGAAAGGCTTTGAAAATTTCGGGAATCATTTTCATATTAAATCTAAAAATTGGACCATTCGTAACTTATTGCTCTTTAAAAAAAATCAACCACTTGACTCATTAATTACAAAAGAATCCGAACGTTTAATTAGAAGTCAACGTTATGTTCGTAGCGTGATCATTAAACCCGTTGCGATCTTAAATAGTAAAGATTCAGTTGATATTTCTATTCGTGTATTAGATTCTTGGAGCCTTATTCCAACTGGAGCAATATCAGGTTCGCAAGGAAATTTTGAAATTAAAGAGCGTAATTTTATGGGCTTAGGTCATGAACTGGAGAATAATTTCAGCAAACGTTTTGTTGATAAAAACAATGGTTATTTTGCAAAATATACCATTAACAATATCAAAAATACGTTTCTAAATGCATCAGCATCTTATAATAATGATTTGGATAATAATTTAACAAAGAACATTAAAATAGAACGCCCATTCTTTTCTACCTATACAAGATTGGCTGGAGGAATTGCTTTTGAAGATCGATATTACAGAGACTCTTTGCCCGATTTTAATAATGATTTTGAAATTCAAAATTTCAAAAATAGAACCACTAGTTTTTGGATAGGCCATTCTTTTAAAATTTTTAAAGGGAATGACGAAAACAACATGAGTACTAATTTAGTAACGACCATTGGTTTAAAAAAAGTGAGCTATTATGAAGCACCAACTATTGACTATGATCCTAACCGTTTTTATGCTTCCGAAAACTTATACTTGACAAGTATTGGTTTAACAACTCGTAAATTCGTTCAAGACAAATATTTATTCAATTTTGGCATCATAGAAGATATTCCATACGGGAAAGTATATTCCATAACTGGAGGTTTTCAAGAAAAAAATAATATAAATAGAGCCTATTTTGCGACTCGATTTTCCTATGGAAATTATTTTGATTTTGGTTATTTAGGTACAAACATCGAATGGGGAAGTTTTTTTAATAAGGGTAAAAACGAAGAAACTACTTTTAAAATTGAAGTCAATTATTTTACAAATTTGATGTATTTAGGAAATTGGAAAATAAGAAATTTTGTGAATTCTTCACTCGTTTTAGGAAGCCATAGAGCACCTATAATTAAAGACCGTTTAAATATTAATGAGTCCAACGGAATCAATGGTTTTAACAGCCCGTTGTTACTTGGAACAAAAAAACTAGTGCTTAATTTCCAAACACAAACCTATGCTCCAGGAAACTGGCATGGTTTCCATTTTAGTCCTTTCTTTAATTTCACACTAGGATTATTAGGAGATCAAACAAATTTATTTTTTGATGACCGTTTGTATAGTAAAATTGGATGTGGTGTCTTGATAAATAATGATTATCTAGTTTTTAATAGTTTTCAACTGTCTCTTGCATTTTATCCTTCCATCCCTTTTGAAGGAAGTGCAATTTTTAAAACTAATTCTTTCAAAAACAATGATTTAGTGGTTCCAGACTACCTAATTGGACAACCCAATATTGTTCCTTATCAATAATTAAATATGTATTTTTATAGGTTTTTACATATTATATTGAATATAATATGTAATTTATCGACTATTTATTGCTTTTTAACGTCTTTTTAGTAAGTTTAATTTCTTAAACTAATAGACTAGAGTATGAAAATGAGCACTTTACAACAGAGGATTCTTAGTCGGGATTATTTATGTTCCCTTTTTGGGCACAAATTTAAAATTACCAAAAAGGTGAATGCCCATTTCAATGAGTATGAATGTTTGATATGTCATTTAAAAGCCACTAATGATCCGAAAGGCAATAAAATTATTATGACCAAACAGCTTAAAGACATTAATGAAACACTATTCTATTTGAATCTAAAAAGACAATTCCTTTCCAAATTTTATTTTCCAAAAAAAGATTCGTAACAAAACTGAGTTTAAAACGTCCTATGTTTAAACCTAAAGAAATCTCACTTGGAAACCATTCTTTCAATAAAAAATTTAAACAAACATTATGGCAAAATTCACGCTGTAAAAAATGTTTCACTCGAAATTAAAAAAGGCAATGTTTATGGAATTCTAGGTCCAAACGGAAGTGGAAAATCAACAACATTGGGTATTGTTTTGAATGTTGTCAATAAAACATCAGGAGAATACAGCTGGTTTGGTGGCACAATGGAAACTCATGAAGCTTTGAAAAAAGTGGGCGCCATTATCGAGCGTCCCAATTTCTATCCTTATATGACTGCTAAAGAAAACCTGGAATTAGTTTGTAAAATAAAAAACATCAACTATTTGAAAGTTACCGAAAAATTAGAGTTGGTTGGTTTAATCGAGAGAAAAAATAGCAAGTTTAGCACCTTTTCATTAGGAATGAAACAACGACTTGCCATTGCGTCGGCCTTGCTAAATGATCCCGAAATCTTAATTCTTGACGAACCTACCAATGGCTTAGATCCTCAAGGAATTCATCAAATTCGTGATATTATCAGATTAATTGCATCACAAGGAACAACCATTCTTTTGGCTTCCCATTTATTAGATGAAGTTGAAAAAGTGTGTAGTCATGTTTTAGTACTTCGTTTTGGCGAAATACTATATACTGGAACTGTAAACGGAATGTCTACTGGAAATGCCTATTTTGAATTACAAGCCGAGAATAATGCTGATTTAATTGAAGCATTAAAACATCATGCTGATTTTGAAAAAGCAGAAGAACTCGAAGGAAAAGTATTTTTTTATTCAAAACAGCCAATCGAGTCATCTCATCTCAATCGCTATTTATTTCAAAAAAATATTTCATTAAATCATTTAGTGAAAAGAAAATCAAGTTTAGAAGAACAATTTTTAGCATTAACGAATACATAATTCAAATCAAGATGAAACGATTAATCGCTATAGAACTTCAAAAAATATGGAAAAACAGAGCAAGCAAAATTTTAACCATTAGCTACTTTGTTATACTCTCTTTTATTGCTTTGATTGCCTCAATAAAATTCGAAATTGGAAATTTCAAGTTGCATTTGGCAGACATGGGCATTTTTAATTTTCCTTATATCTGGCATTTTAACACGTATATCGCAGCCATTTTAAAATTCTTTTTAGCTATTGTAATTGTTTCCATGATGGCAAATGAATACAGTTACGGAACCTTAAAGCAGAATTTAATTGACGGCATGAGTAAAAAAGAATTTATTCAATCCAAATTTCTTACTGTCGTTTTATTTGCAGCAGCATCTACAGTATTTATTTTTATAATGTCATTACTTTTAGGATTAAGTTTTTCATCTTATAACGAATTCACAATTGTTTTCAGTGATTTAGAGTACTTATTGGCTTATTTTGTTAAGTTAGTTGGGTTCTTCTCCTTTTGTCTCTTCTTAGGAATTTTTGTAAAACGTTCCGCTTTTGCAATTGGTTTTTTATTCGTTTGGAATATAATCGAAGGTATTGCTAAAGGTTTTTTAACCTTTAAAATCTTTCCAAAAAGTGAAACCGCGAGTACTATTATGCAATTTTTCCCTTTGGAAGCTATGTCAAATTTAATTGTAGAACCTTTCACAAGATTGTCAGCAATAAAAAATATTCAAACCGCAATTGGCGACAACGATGTAAAGGACTACAGCGTTCATTTTTCAGCAATTTTAATTGTACTTTTATGGACAATGATTTTTATGTTTTTGTCCTTTAAATTACTCAAAAAACGAGATTTATAGTATCTTTGCAGATGCTATGAGGTTTTTAAAAATTCTTCTTTTTTACTTGTTTCTCTTTTGCTCAAATGAAACCATTTTGGCGCAAAACATTATTGTTGATGATACATATTCAGCACAACAATTAGTTGAAAATGTTTTAATAAGTACTACTTGTGCAACCGTATCTAATATTGTAGTTAGTGGTGGCGATTTTGGAACAGGAGAACAAACTTATGGGTATTTTAATTCCGGAACAAGCGGCTTCCCTTTTACTGACGGGATTGTTTTAAGCACAAGTAGAGCTGTTTCTACGAAAGGTCCAAATAATAACTTATTAAGCGAAGATGCTGTCAATTGGTTTGGCGATACTGATTTAGAACAAGCATTAGGCATTTCAAATACTTCAAATGCTACAATTTTAGAGTTTGATTTTATTCCTTTAACAAGTCAAATAAGTTTCAATTATATTTTTGCCTCTGAAGAATATCTTGGCTCGGCACCCTGTAATTATTCCGATGGATTTGTATTTTTATTAAAAGAAGTTGCAGGAACTAGTAGTTATCAAAATTTAGCCCTTGTACCCAACACAAATATTCCAGTAAAAGTAACTACTGTTCATCCATTAATTACAGCTGGAGGTGGTTGTCCCGCACAAAACGAAGCCTATTTTGGAAGTTTTAATTCTAGTGTTTCACCCATAAATTTTAATGGACAAACTGTTGCAATGACGGCAAAGGCTGCAGTAATTCCTGGAACAATATACCATATCAAATTAGCAATTGCAGATGAAACGAATCCACTCTATGATTCCGCTATTTTTCTGAGTGGCGGAAGTTTTAATGTGGGAACCGATTTAGGACCAAGTCGATTAATTGCCACAAACAACCCAATTTGCGCCAATGATACCTATGATTTAGATGCGACCGAACCAGGCAATAATTCTTATAAATGGTTTAAAGATGGCGTTGAACAATTGGGGGAAACCAATCCCATTTATACTGTTACAAGTTCAGGAATTTACAAAGTAGAAATAACATTAAACAATTCAAGTTGTATAGCAATTGGTGAAGTTACAATTGAATATGTTGGAGTTCCTGCTCAAACAACCCTAACATTAGTGCAATGTGATGAGGATAATGACGGGATTTCAACTTTTAATTTAACCCTTTTAAATCCAATAATAACCCAAAGTAATTCACAGTTGAACTCGGTTTTGTATTATGAAAATCAATATGATGCCGAAAATCAATTGAACGTAATAAGCAATCCAACTGCCTATCAAAACACAACATCTAATCTAGTTGTTGCATCAGTAACAAATGGATTTGGCTGTAATGGTTATGTAACTATAAATCTTCAAATTGCGACTACACTTTTGCCAATAATTAATCCAATTCCAATTTGTGATGAAGATGGAACTTTAGACGGGTTAATGACCATTGATTTAAATCAAACAATAACACCAATCCTTCTCAATGGATTAACAACTGGATTAATTATTGAATATTATTCTACCAACAATGATGCACTATTACAAACAAATAGTTTGCCTAATAATTTTACTAACACAATTCCTGATAGTCAAACAATCTTTGCGAGAATAATAAATGGTCCAGATTGTTTTGGAATTATTCCAATTCAGCTTCAAATTATATCTTTTAATCCTATAAATTTCGAACATGAAGATTTGTATGTATGCGACGGAGAAAACCTTTTCCTTGAAGTTACTAATGGTTTTGATAGTTATATGTGGAATACTTCTGAGATTAGCTCCATAATTTCGATTGACAAACCTGGAGATTATTCCGTTACAGTAACAAATTCTTACGGTTGCCAAGCCACTAAAAATTTTACTGTTTATGCTTCAAGTTTTCCAATAATTACCTCAATAGACATATTGGACTTTTTGGGGTATAACAATACTGTTCAGATTAATGTGGAAGGAAGTGGCAATTATGAGTACTCTCTTAATGGCGATTATTTTCAAAATACCGCTCTTTTTACAAATGTAATTCCAAACGAGTACTTTATAACCGTTCGAGATTTAAATGGTTGTAATCCAGAAGCCAACGAGCATATTTATGTCTTGGATTACCCTAAGTTTTTCACCCCAAATGGAGATGGAATCAATGACATTTGGGAAATTAAAAATTTAGATTTTTACCCTAATGCATCACTATCCATTTTTGATAGATTTGGAAAGTTTATTTATAATTTCAATCCAAATCTTCAAGGATGGAATGGAAATTTAAACAAAAACGAATTATTTTCAACGGATTACTGGTTTGTTATCAGTCTAGGGAACGGAAGAACCATCAAAGGACATTTCACATTGAAACGATAAAATTGTTTTTTTTTATTACTTTTATCGCATGAAAAAGATATTACTTGCACTATTAATTTTATTGAACACTACTGCTTTTGCTCAATTTAGCAAAACGCATTATATCCCGCCTTTATCAGGTTCAAATGAAATTGCAGCTGAGGAACAGTTCATGTATATTTCAACACCAAGCATTACGCCAATAAATTTTAAAATTTTCCAACTTGGAGGAACCACAATACTAGGAACTGTTTCAAGAGATATTCCTTATGTATTGGATATTGGATTTGGTCTCAATACACAATTACATGTAAACGAGATTTTAGTCAATACCATTTTAAGTAACAAAGGATACATTATAGAAGCAGATGATGTGGTTTATGTTTCTGCAAGAGTCATTGCTGGAGATGGAAATCAAGCTGGCGAACTAGTTTCAAAAGGCTTAGCATCATTAGGGACACGTTTTAGAATTGGAGCTTTCACAAATGAAGACGCACCTCAATATAGCGAAAGAAATTTTACTTTTGTTTCTATACTTGCCACAGAAAATAACACTACCGTTAGTTTTTCTGATATAAAACCCGGTGTTGTATTAGTAAACAATACTGTAGTTGGAAACAACCCTGATCCAATAATTTTAAATAGTGGAGAAAGCTTTGTAATGGCAGTACGTGGTCCAGATATTGCTAATAAAGACGGTTTAATTGGATCTTTGGTTACTTCAGACAAACCAATTGCACTAAATTGTGGTTCATTTGGCGGTACCAATGGAGAAATGAGCAATATTGATTTAGGCTTTGACCAAATTGTATCAGCAGAAAGAACAGGCAAAGAATTTATTTTCATTAAAAGCACCGGACTTAATGCTGTTGAAAGAGTATTGATAGTTGCCGATGTTGATAATACACAAGTTTTTCTAAATGGAAGTGCAACCGCTTCCTATTTTTTAAATGCTGGTGATTATGTTGCTTTAAATGGATCTAGTTTTTCAGCGAATGGGAATTTATTTGTCAATACTAATGAAAATGTTTTTGCATATCAAAGTGTCGGAGATAACGGTCGACCTGATCAGGCAAATCAAGAAATGTTTTTTGTACCACCTTTAAGTTGTCAAACACCAAAAGTGATTGATAATATTCCTTTTTTGGAACAAATAGGCGATTTAATTTTTACAGGAAGAGTAACAATTGTTACAGAAACTGGGTCTACTCTTACTTTTATATTAAACGGCACCAACTATACTTTAGCTACTTTACCCGCCGGAATTATTGTTGATGGTCCAACAAACGTTATTGGAAACTTAAATTATGAAACCTATACAATTACTGGGCTCGCAGGAAACTTATCCGTCTTTTCAACAAGCCAATTGTATTTAGCTGCCTATGGATCAAGTGGTGCCGCAACTTTCGGAGGATTTTATTCCGGATTTACTTTTAAACCCGAGATAACATTTGACCGGCTTGATGTAACACAAGCCAATTGTATTCCAAATGTTCAATTAAATGTAAGTACCTTCTCCGGATTTGATACTTTTCAATGGTTTTTTAATTC
>CALQAH020000028.1 GCA_943328505.2 Rhizobium sp. Q54
AAAAACCAATTTTTTAATATCCAAACGTTCCACTACCACTTCTATAATCCAATCGTAATTTGCAATTTTAGCGATATCATCAGTGGTATTTCCAGTAGTGATTCGATTGGCAAATTTCTGACTATAAATAGGAGATGGGTTTGACTTTAACGCATTAGCCAAATGTTCATTCACCAGGCGATTGCGAACAACTTTACTTTCTAAAGTAAGTCCCTTTTTTTCTTCCGTTTCGTTGAGTGAGTTGGGAGCAATGTCCAAAAGCAATACTTCCAAACCGATGTTAGCAAAATGACAAGCAATTCCAGAACCCATGATTCCGGATCCTACTACAGCCACTTTTTTGATGATACGTTTCATATTTGTTTGTATTTTTATAACTCTTTCTTAAAATATTTTCTTTTCAGTTATTAGTTCGTTTATGATATCGGAAACTTCCATAAAGTTTTTAAGCTTTTCTTCGGAGATATTATGACGTATGGTTTCATTAAATTTTATTACTGTCTGTTTAGATTGTGCTCTTTTTTCTTTTCCAAATGGAGTAAGGTAAATTAAAACCCCACGACCATCATTTGGATTGGGTTTTCTATAAATTAACCCTTTATCTTCTAAAGTTTTTAAGGTTCTGGTTAGAGATGTAGCTTCCATTCCCATGCGAGTACTAATTTTGGTTGATGGCGTTCCTTCTTCTCTATCAATGCTCAAAAGTGCAAAACCAATTGCCATAGAACCATCAAACTTTGAAGCTTCTTCGTTGTACATCCTTGAAACGGCTTGCCAAGTTGCTCTAAGGGTATAATCTATAGTTTTATCTTTCATGTATTTTTATTGTAGTATCAAAGATAATGAAATTTATTATGCGCGCATAGTAATTAACATAAAAATAATTTCATTTTCATTATTTTTTAAAGTAAAGTTAAAAATGCAACGAGTAATAAATTAGGATTTATTTAGTAAGTAATTATAATTAAGAGTATTACTTTAAAATTTTAACATAAAACAGTAATGCATCACTTCTCAAATTAAAATAAAAAACTAAAATTAAAATCACAACTAAAAAAAGTAGCGACTTTTTAAAATATTTTCTTGCTATGTATTTTGTCGACACAACTAAAACATTTTGTCTACTTGGCTTCGACAACTTCTCCATTGTAAGGGGATAAAAAAACCACGAGAACTAACTTGTGGTTTTTACATAATATAAAAGGTTTTCTTAAACTTTCAATTAGCAACTGCAACAGTCGCACCAAAAACCGTAGCGGTAATTAAGGAAGCAATTACATCAATTGCCAACATCTTAACATCAATAGAATCAGTATACATGTTCCTAAAAAAAATATTAAACAAACACTTGAACAAAGCGATATCTGTTTTCATTTTGATCCCAGGCATACAAGTGAAATTTCTTCTCCTTACGAAAAGACATAGGGAGTTAAAAAAACAAATGACATACAGCCTAAGGAAATAAACAGCATATTTTCTGAACTTGAACCCGCTAGAGGCGAAAATGTATCATGTAATACTATTCCAAAATTAGCCCTCCCATTAGGAAATTAGTAATTCCACAGACAATTCCTCTAATTATTTTTTTTTTAAATTCATAACTTTTAATACAAAAAAAATGTAAAAGGGCTACTCCTTAATAAAAATAATAGGGTTCAAAATATACAAGGATTAATTCTTGGGGCTATTTAATTTACTGTTTTTATACCCATACATAAAGTAAACCACTAAACCTATTACCAACCAACAGCCAAACCACATCCAATTGGATACTGCCATACCCGTTAACAAGTAACAGCAAGAAACTAATCCTAACAACGGGATTAACGAAAGGTTTTTCAAGAATGACAATACGGTCATCACAACGCAAACGATTAAAAACACTAACATGGGTAGGTTTGTTGCCATTTTTCCCTCTGAAAAATCTAAAATATCAGTAAAGAAAGTAGGCAGATACTTTAGAATTAAAACCGTAGCGAGTAGGATGATTGCTGGAAAAATAAATTTTGAATTCACATATGGAATTCTGAATTTACCTTTAGTGGCTCTTTCTGCTAATTCTTCAGTACTTTGCGGAGATAGCATTAATACACCGCCGCAAACCAATACAAAAGCAAACAAAGTACCGATACTTGTAAAGTCTAGCACAAAGTTTTCATCAGTAAAGAAAATTGGAATACCAACAACTAATCCAGTTACAATAGTAGCAAATCCTGGTGTTTTGTATTTTGGGTGAATTTCTGCAAACTTTTTTGGCATCAATCCATCTCTACTCATGGTCATCCATATTCTTGGTTGCCCCATTTGAAATACCAGCAATACACTGGTCATAGCAACCACCGCAGCGATTGAAACGATAAAAAGCATCCATTTCACCCCTTTCAAAGCAAATATCTCAGCCAATGGATCGCTAACTCCTAAAAGTTGATACGATACCATTCCTGTTATCACCAATGCTAAAACTATAAAGACAACGGTGCAAATTACCAAGGAATAAATCATTCCTTTTGGTAAATCACGTTGTGGATTTTTACTTTCTTCAGCAAGTGTAGAAACGGCATCAAATCCAATATAAGCAAAGAATACTGCCGAAACACCACCCATAACACCACTAAATCCATTAGGCATAAAAGGGGTCCAATTGTCAATATCAATATAAAATGCACCTACAAAAATTACTAAGATAATAATGGCTAACTTAATATAAACCATTGCATTACTAAAATTTTTAGATTCTTTTGTACCTCTATACACTAAATAGGTGATGAGAATATTAATTACCACTGCAGGTAAATCGAATATTATTTTCAATCCACCAACAACTGGCGCATTTTGCCATGCCATCAATCCTTCCATTCCTTTATTGGCCAATACGGCATCTTGAGCTGATTTATAATTAATAGTCAGCCATTCGGGTAAATGAACATGAAAAGTCTCTAATAAATTGGTAAAATAGCCACTCCAAGAGAAGGCGATATAAATGTTACCAATAGAGTATTCCATAATCAATGCCCAGCCAATAATCCAGGCAAACAATTCTCCAAAAGATACATAGGCATAGGTGTAAGCACTTCCAGAAACAGGTACTCGAGAAGCAAATTCAGCATAACACATAGCAGTAAATCCACAAGCAATTGCGCACATCACATAAAGTATCACAACCGCGGGTCCACCAGAAAAACAAGCGTTCCCAATAGCGCTAAAGGTACCACCTCCAATGATTGCAGCTATTCCAAAAAAAGTTAAATCTTTAACGGTTAAAACTTTATGTAATCCAGAATGTTCTTCACCATCACCACCTTCTTGAACTATTGCTTTTGCTGATTTTTTTCTAAATAAATTGGATATAGACATATTGTATTTTTTTAATTTTACCAAAACAAATATAGCATAATTTCAATAGGATTTACAAAAAACAGGGAATCGTTTAGTATAAGTAAAAGTTATAAATTGATAAGTAGATATAATTAAAAATGATTTAAAATCCATTTACTATTACCTAAATTTGTTTCAGAAATCTAATATACTTTAACTCATAATATAAAAAATAATAACAGTATGAATAATGAAAGTAAATGTCCCTTCTCAGGAGGCTCAGTAAAGAACACAGCGGGTAATGGCTCAAGAAACAAGGACTGGTGGCCCAACCAATTGAAATTAAATATTCTAAGGCAACATGCAACTGAATCCAATCCGATGGGAAAGGATTTCAACTATGCAGCAGCATTTAAAAGTCTTGATTTAGAAGCCGTTAAAAAAGATATCGTTGCCTTAATGACAACATCACAAGATTGGTGGCCAGCCGATTACGGACATTATGGACCGTTCTTTATTCGTATGGCATGGCATAGTGCTGGTACCTACCGAATTGCAGATGGTAGAGGTGGAGCTGGTGCTGGAGCGCAACGTTTCGCACCACTAAACAGTTGGCCTGACAATGGAAATCTTGACAAAGCGCGTTTGTTATTATGGCCGATAAAACAAAAATACGGTACGAATATTTCATGGGCAGATTTAATGATTCTAGCAGGTAATTGTGCTCTTGAGTCAATGGGATTTAAAACCTTTGGTTTTGCTGGTGGACGTGAAGATATATGGGAACCTGAAGAAGATATTTATTGGGGAACGGAAGGAAAATGGTTGGACGACAATCGTTATTCTGGTGATCGTGAACTTGAAAATCCGCTTGCAGCAGTTCAAATGGGATTGATTTATGTAAATCCACAAGGTCCAAACGGAAATCCTGATCCTCTTGCATCAGCACGAGATATTCGAGAGACGTTTGGGAGAATGGCAATGAATGATGAAGAAACAGTTGCGCTTATTGCTGGCGGTCATACCTTTGGAAAAATGCATGGCGCAGCTGATCCAGACCAATATGTTGGACCAGAACCTGAAGGAGCAACTATTGAAGAACAAGGGCAAGGTTGGAAGAATTCATTCGGAACTGGAAAAGGAGAACATACCATTACAAGTGGTCTAGAGGGCGCTTGGACTACCACTCCAACCCAATGGAGTAACAACTACTTCGAGAACTTATTTGGTTTTGAATGGGAATTAACAAAAAGCCCTGCAGGAGCACATCAATGGAAACCAAAAAATAATGGTGGTGCCGGAACAGTTCCCGATGCACATAATCCAGCTATAAGTCATGCTCCTGTTATGACAACAGCTGATTTAGCTTTACGGATGGATCCAATTTACGAACCTATTTCTAGACGCTTCTTTGAAAATCCTAATGAGTTAGCCGATGCCTTTGCTCGTGCTTGGTTCAAGTTGACGCACCGAGATATGGGACCAATAGCACGCTATCTTGGACCAGAAGTTCCAAAAGAAGAACTAATCTGGCAAGATCCAATTCCAAATGTTTCTTATACCACAATTGACACTGATGATATTACTTCTTTAAAATCAAAAATATTAGATTCCGGGCTATCGGTATCGCAACTTGTAAGTACAGCTTGGGCTTCTGCATCCACTTTCCGTGGTTCGGATAAACGTGGTGGTGCCAATGGTGCTAGAATTCGTTTGGCTCCACAAAAATATTGGGAAGCCAACAATCCATCACAATTAGCAAATGTTATAGAAACACTAGAAGGAATTCAGTCTGCATTCAATACTGCTCAATCCGGAGGAAAACAAGTTTCATTAGCCGACTTAATTGTTTTAGGCGGTTGCGTAGGAATTGAGAAAGCAGCAAAAAATGCGGGACAAAATGTAATGGTTCCTTTCATATCAGGAAGAGCAGATGCTTCACAAATTCAAACTGATGTCGATTCGTTTACAGTATTAGAACCAACTGCCGATGGTTTCCGCAATTATAAGAAAAAGAAATATTCAGTTTCAGCCGAGGAAATGCTTATTGATAAAGCGCAACTTATGAAATTAACGGCACCTGAAATGACAGTGTTAATTGGTGGAATGCGTGTTTTAAATACCAACTTTAATCATTCAAATCATGGCGTATTTACTAAAAACCCGGAGACATTAACGAACGACTTTTTTGTAAACCTGCTTGATTTAGGGACAACTTGGAAAGCAGCATCCGATTCACAAGATGTATTTGAAGGTCGTGATCGTGCATCTGGAGAATTAAAATGGACGGGAACTCGTGTTGATTTGATTTTCGGTTCTAATTCAGAACTACGAGCAATTGCAGAAGTTTATGGTTGTGAAGATTCAAAAGATAAATTTGTAAATGACTTTGTTGCCGCTTGGAACAAAGTGATGAATTTAGATCGATTTGACTTAGCATAAAATATTATTTTTTAAAATGTATAAAAAGGTTGTTTAGTTTAACCACCTTTTTTTGTAGTGTATTAAAAAGTATTTATCGTAATTTTGAGTCCTACTTAAACCAAACTGTTTATTGAGAACTCTCGTTTATAAAAATATTACCAATCCAAATCAATTCAAAGAACAACTTTTGACTTGGTCACAACAATTTAGTGAGGTTGTTTTATTGGATAGCAATCAGTATCAACAAAAATATTCAAACTATGATTGTGTGCTTGCAGTGGATGCTTTTACTTCCATAAAAACAGACGATCACAATGCTTTTGAAGATTTGAAGCAATACCAACAAACTACTAAAGATTGGCTTTTTGGCTATCTTTCTTATGACTTAAAAAACAATGTTGAAAATTTGCAATCCAATAATTTTGATGGTTTACAGTTTCCAGAATTGTATTTCTTTCAACCTAAAAAATTGTTTTTACTCAAAGATAATCAACTTGAAATTCTTTACCTCAGGTTGTGCGATGATGAAATAGATTCAGATTTATTGGCAATTAATCAGTGTTCCGTAATCAGTGTTATTGGTTCAACCATCAAAGTGGAACAACGTATTTCCAAAGATGATTATCTTATGAAAGTTAATAAAATGCTTGAACATATTCATTATGGCGCTATTTATGAAGCAAATTTTTGTATGGAGTTTTTTGCAGAAAATGCCTCCATCAATCCATTACCACTCTATAAAAAGTTAAATGTAATTTCATTACCACCTTTTGCCGTATACTTTAAGAATCATACCAATTATTTACTATGTGCATCGCCTGAACGCTATTTGAGAAAAGATGAAACGATAGTTATTTCGCAACCCATAAAAGGTACAGCCAAACGATTTGCTGATAAAGATTTAGATGAAAAGGCAAAAGTTGATTTATTCAATAATCCAAAAGAACGTTCCGAGAATATTATGATTGTAGATTTGGTGCGCAACGATTTATCACACACCGCTACAAAAGGATCGGTTACAGTGGAAGAATTGTGTTGTATTTATTCGTTTGAACAAGTACATCAAATGATTTCGACAGTAGTTTCAGAAGTGGAAAATACAACATCGTCAATAGAAATTCTTCGAACAACATTCCCAATGGGAAGTATGACTGGTGCACCAAAAATTTCTGCTATGAAAATTATTGAAGAACTAGAAGAAACAAAACGAGGTTTGTATAGTGGTGCTGTAGGCTATTTTAAGCCCAATGGAAATTTCGATTTTAATGTGGTTATTAGAAGTATTTTATACAACAGCGCTACTAATTATGTCTCTTTTTCAGTGGGTAGCGCTATTACATCAATGTCAATTCCTGAGCAAGAATATGAAGAATGTCTCTTGAAAGCCAAGGCCATGTTTGAAGTGTTGAGTTAAATTAAAATTGCTACTTTTGAAAATGCTTTTAAAATTCCAAAATCATTTGTCTGCTTCGTTTCCTTTTTTGCAAGGGAAAAAGCTTCTTTTGGCAGTTAGTGGCGGCATAGATAGTATGGTTTTAGTACATCTTTTTCAACAATTGAATTATCATTTTGTAATAGCACATTGTAATTTTCTACTACGTGGTGAAGAAAGCGATGCTGATGAAGTGTTTGTAAAAGCAATATGTAAACAGTTTAAAGTCCCTTTTCACGTTATAAAATTTGACACCAAAACTAGTGCTGAAGAGCAAAAAAAATCCATTCAGGTTACCGCAAGAAACCTTCGCTATGATTGGTTTTCCAAGTTGTTGGAAGAAAACAAGTTTGATTTTTTGCTGACAGCACACCAACTCGATGATAGTTTGGAAACCTTTATTATTAACCTTTCACGTGGAACTGGATTGGATGGATTGACAGGAATTCCAATGCAAAACGAGAATATAATTCGTCCGCTTTTGCCCTTTTCTCGGGAAGAAATAGCTGCGTATGCAAAAGAAAATAATATTCAATGGCGAGAAGATAGTAGCAATGCTTCCGATACCTATTTGCGAAACAAAATACGGCATGACATTGTACCTATCCTAAAAGAACTCAACCCAAGCTTTCTAATTTCTTTTCAAAACACGCTGGATAATTTGCAGCAAGCACAATCTTTGGTGGATGATGCTTCGCGTATTGTGTATAGAAAAGTGGTGGAAGATCTCCATTTGCAAAAGAAAATTAATTTAACTGAATTGATGCAATTGTCCAATTATCGGGCCTATTTGTACCAATGGTTACAACCTTTTGGCTTCACCGCTTGGGAGGATATTTATGATTTGGTAAATGCAACTTCAGGAAAAAAAATATTTTCATCTGATTATGTTTTACTAAAAGATCGAACTGATTTGATAGTGTTTCCGAAGAATAATGAAGTTCAAACCACTAGTTATTGGATTGAAAAAGGAGTAAAAGAAGTTAAAATTCCCTTAAATATTAACTTTTGCAAAGTAACTGACATTTCACATCAACTAAGTAATACTATCTTTGTTGACGTAGATAAATTAACCTATCCGTTAGAAATTAGAAAATGGAAACAGGGTGATTTGTTCCATCCTTTTGGAATGAGTGGTAAGTCAAAAAAAGTAAGTAAGCTTTTTAAGGATGAAAAATTATCATTGATTGAAAAAGAAAACATTTGGATTTTATGTTCTGATAATCAAATTGTTTGGGTAATTGGAATTCGACAAGACGAACGATTTAAAATTAATGATGTCACTAAAAATATTATACAAATAAAAGTTTAATAATGAAAAAAGCACTTTTTTTACTCCTAACAATTTTAAGTTTGAGCACTTTAAAAGCCCAAATTTTAGAACCCGTTAAATGGAAAACAAAAACAGAAAAAATATCCGATACTGAATTTTATTTGGTGATGGAAGGTACCATCGAAAAAGATTGGCATGTGTATTCACAATTTACTCCAGAAAACGGTCCACTTGCTGCGGAAGTATCAATTGACAATGCCAAAGGAAATTTTGAAATAATTGGGAAAGCCAAAGAAAGTACCTATAAAAAACAATTCAATGATGTTTTTGAAGTCGATGAATACTACTTTGAAAAGAGCGTTACTTTCAAACAAAAAGTTAAAATCACGAACCTAAATATTACTTCAATAAAAGTAAATTTAGACTACCAGGTTTGTAAAGATGCCTGCATCAACGAAAACAAAAAGTTTACTTTTGCTATTCCAAAAATACCCGCATCTGATAATTTAGACCAACCTATTACTAATAGTGATACTGTTGCATCAACTGAAAGAACTCCTGAAAATAATGATACTATAGCTACAAAAAACATAGAATCAGCGACAGTTTCATCTCCTAAAAAAGAAGATGAAAAAGGATTATGGGCTATATTTTTCTTAGCATTCCTTGGCGGATTTGCAGCACTTTTAACACCTTGTGTTTTTCCAATGATACCAATGACGGTTAGCTTTTTTACCAAACAAAGTAAAACGCCAGCTCAAGGTAAAAGAAATGCTATTTTATATGGTATTTCAATTATTGGGATTTATGTGATATTAGGACTTGCCATTACTAAAATTTTTGGTGCCGACGCCTTAAATGCCTTATCAACCAATGTTTGGTTTAATATCATTTTCTTTGTTTTATTAGTGGTTTTTGCCATTTCATTTTTAGGTGCGTTTGAAATTATGTTACCCAATTCATGGGCAAACAAAGTGGATAGACAAGCTGACAGAGGTGGAATTGTAGGTATCTTTTTTATGGCATTGGCATTAGCTATCGTTTCTTTTTCATGTACCGGACCAATTGTTGGTACTCTATTAGTTGATTCAGCATCCAAAGGTGGTATTGCTCCTATTGTTGGAATGCTTGGCTTTTCATCTGCGTTGGCATTGCCATTTATGTTATTTGCCATGTTCCCAGGTTGGATGAATTCCTTACCAAAATCTGGTGGATGGTTAAATACCGTAAAAGTATCTTTAGGATTTTTGGAGTTAGCTTTTGCTTTCAAATTCTTGTCCAACGCCGATTTAGTATTGCAATTGCACTGGTTTGAAAGAGAAAGCTTTTTAGCCATTTGGATAGCCATTTTTGGAACTTGGGGTATTTATCTTTTGGGTAAAATTACTTTACCACATGATTCCCCTTTATCACATATTTCTGTTGGAAGATTGCTTTTAGCAGTATTAGTATTCTCATTCACTTTTTACATGATACCAGGATTATTCGGTGCGCCTTTAAAATTAATTAGTGCTTTTCCACCACCACAAACATATAGTGAAAGTCCGAAAGGTTTTTTTGGTACTACAGCTACTAATGAAAATTTGCCAAAAGGAGCTGAATTTGGACCAAGTAATTTGGTGGTTTTCACCGATTATGAAGCTGGATTAGCGTATGCCAAAGAAGTTAAAAAACCAGTACTGTTGGATTTCACAGGACATGCTTGTGTCAATTGCAGAAAAATGGAAAATAACGTTTGGACCGATGAAAATGTATTGAAAATTTTAAAAAATGAGGTGGTATTAATTTCATTATATGCCGATGACAAAAGGCCGTTACCAAAAGACCAACAGTTCATTTCTAAATCAACGGGTTCAGAAATTGAAACCATTGGTGATAAATGGACCGATTTTATGATTACCAAATACAAAACCAATACACAACCGTTATATGTATTAGTCGATTTGGATGGTAATAATTTGAATACAATTACCCCAACAACCAGTTATGACCCAGATGTCAAGTATTATGAAAACTGGTTAAAACAAGGAATTTCTAATTTTAAAATTATTCCTTAGGATTTACACTCAATGTATTTATAAGAATTAGCTTCTAATCCGTTGTTTCTAAACTGAAGATTTCTTCAACGGGTTTCTCAAAATAGCGTGCCAATTTCAAAGCCAAAACCGTGGAGGGTACGTATTTTCCTTTTTCCATAGCGTTGATGGTTTGTCGGCTGACTTCAATTTGCTTTGCTAATTCTTCCTGCGAAATATTCTTAATAGCACGCAACACCTTTAGATTATTCGTCATCGTTTGTAGCTTTATTAAGTTTGTAAATCGAGTAATGAAAACGAATGATAAAGAATAGAAGCAAAGTGAAGGTATTATAAAATAAAACATTCAGATAGGACATTCCGTAAAGGAATAGTGTAAAGAATAGTATCAATCCATAATTTAAATACGTTGCCCAAACGAGACTTTCATATCTTATTTTAGAAGTGAATTCATCTTCAATTTTCAATTTAGAAAAACCAATCAAAATGCCACCAATGATTAGAAAAAATAGAATCACTTCATCAAGAATGCTGTTTTCAGTAATACCGAAGTATTTATTGTCATTCATTAAAAGCGTATCTGCAAAGGCAAACACTTTTATTACAAAATAGTTATCAATGTTAATTTCAAATACAGAAATTAATAGAGCCGCAATAAAGGCTGGTAAGAACAATATCCAACCCAATTTTTTGTACTTGTTTGGAAATAAAAATAGATTTTTCATAGTGAGATGATTTATATTCTTCTCAAAAGTAAATCATATTTTACATATTGACAAACAAACTTTACATAAAGATTATTTTGTTTTACAATTTTGTTAGTTTAGTAGTAAAAAAAGCACATCTTTGGTTTTTTTTGTAACTCTTTTATTATATTTATATTAAATTTTAGAACATGCTAGTAAAAGTTTTCGGAAGTGCTGTATTTGGTGTGGAAGCCACCACTATAACTGTGGAAGTGAATATTGACAAAGGTGTAGGTTACCATTTGGTGGGTTTACCTGACAATGCCATTAAAGAAAGTAGTTATCGTATTGCAGCCGCTTTGAAAAATAATGGTTACAGTCTACCCGTAAAAAAAATTACGATTAACATGGCGCCAGCCGATTTGCGCAAAGAAGGTTCTGCCTATGATTTGACTTTGGCTATCGGAATTCTCGCTGCATCAGGACAAATAAAATCTGATGATGTTCACAATTATTTAATCATGGGAGAAGTGTCATTAGATGGCGGATTACAACCTATAAAAGGTGCGTTATCTATTGCGATTAAAGCTAAAGAAGAAGGTTTTAAAGGTTTTTTTCTTCCTATTCAAAATGTAAAAGAAGCGGCCATTGTATCGGGTTTAGATGTTTATGGTATTGAAAATGTGACTCAAGTAATCGATTTTTTTGAAGGCAAAGGCAATTTACAGCCTACAATTATTGATACAAGGGAAGAATTTTATAAAGAATTGGATTTTCCAGAGTTTGATTTCTCCGATGTCAAAGGGCAGGAGAGTATCAAAAGGTGCATGGAGATTGCTGCCGCTGGCGGACACAATATCATTTTAATTGGTCCTCCAGGTTCTGGAAAAACAATGCTTGCCAAACGATTACCCAGTATTTTGCCACCCATGACTTTAAAAGAAGCTTTGGAAACAACAAAAATTCACAGTGTAGCGGGTAAAATTAAAAATGCTGGATTGATGAGTCAGCGGCCTTTTCGTTCGCCACATCATACAGCTTCTAGTGTATCATTGGTTGGTGGCGGCAGTTATCCACAACCTGGAGAAATTTCGTTATCACACAACGGCGTTTTGTTTTTGGATGAATTACCCGAATTTAAAAGAGAGGTTCTCGAAGTAATGCGCCAGCCTTTGGAAGATAGAGAAGTGACGATTTCGAGGGCAAAATTTACGATTACTTATCCGTCTTCTTTTATGTTAGTGGCAAGTATGAATCCAAGTCCAAGTGGTTATTTTAACGATCCCGATGCGCCACAATCCTCTTCACCACATGAAATGCAACGGTATTTGAGTAAAATTTCTGGACCGCTTTTAGATCGGATTGACATTCACATTGAAGTAACGCCAGTGCCTTTTGATAAACTTACCGAAACTCGAAAATCAGAAAGCAGCATTGACATTAGAAAACGTGTAACTGCTGCCCGAGAAATTCAATCGGCTCGTTTTGCCGCTTTTGAAAACATTCACTACAATGCTCAAATGAGTTCCAAACAAATTAGAGAATATTGTGCTTTAGATGAAACTTCTTTACAACTATTAAAAACCGCTATGGAACGACTCAATCTTTCGGCAAGAGCTTTTGACAGAATCTTAAAAGTAGCGCGAACTATTGCCGATTTAGAAGCTGCTGAAGTGGTTGTTTCCAATCATATTGCCGAAGCTATACAGTATAGAAGTTTGGATAGGGAAGGTTGGTTGGGATGATTATTTTCTAAATCTATTTCTAACAATTACCTCTTTTAATTTGGCTTTCAAATCTTCGCCAGTATCATAAACCATTTGTTAGTTGCTGGGAAATGGCACCGCTTTCTATCAAAATTAGGGTAATAATCGGTTTAACATGCTCTTTTATCTCCTTTATAGGTTGCATACACCGATTTAATTTGCTTTTCTTTTTCGAATTGTTTTTCTTTCACTTGTTCAGGAGAAATAGTAATTCGCAAATTAAACAAAATGAAGCTAAATAAATAATTTGCGAATTTGCCGTTTAATTTTTTGTAATTATTTCAACTATTTTCTAACAAATGGAGGTAATAATTTACTTGAAACTTCACCAAAACCAATTCGTACAGCGCTATTTTGACAATACCCTTTCATAGTTACCGTGTCATTATCGTTGATAAATTTACGTTCGGTTCCGTCTTTTAATTGTATTGGATTTTTTCCACCCCAAGTTAATTCTAACATCGATCCATAACTGTCTGGCGTTGGTCCAGAAATTGTTCCAGAACCCATCATATCACCTGAATTTATTCTACAGCCATTAGACGTGTGGTGCGATAATTGTTGCGACATGGTCCAATACATATATTTAAAATTTGATTTTGACACCAATGTTGCTTCACCATTTTCGGGTGTAATAGTAACTTCTAAATTAATGTCAAATGCATTTTTCCCTTTTTGTTGCAAATAGGGAAGCGGCGTTGGCTCTTGCGTTGGTCCTTTGGTTCTAAAAGGTTCCAAAGCATCCATGGTAACTATCCAAGGAGAAATGGATGAGGCAAAGTTTTTTGCTAAGAAGGGTCCAAGAGGAACATATTCCCATTTTTGAATGTCTCTTGCACTCCAATCGTTAAGCAAAACCATTCCAAAAATATAATCTTCCGCTTCGTTTATTGGAATGTTTTCTCCCATTATATTGGCATCAGTGGTAATAAATGCAGTTTCTAATTCAAAATCTATAGAACGTGATGGACCAAAAACAGGGGTTGTTTCTCCAATTGGCAAGGTTTGTCCCATTGGTCGATGCACTGGAATTCCAGAAGGAACAATAGTGGAACTTCTTCCATGATACCCTACAGGAATATGAAGCCAGTTGGGTAACAAAGCATTTTCAGGATCTCGAAACATTTTCCCAACGTTGGTGGCATGTTCTTTACTCGAATAAAAATCGGTATAATCTCCAATCAAAACAGGAAGTTGCATTTCTACCTCGTCCATTTTGAATATTATAATTTCACAATGATTAACATTATCTCTTAATAATGAATTTTCGCTATCGAAAATATCGCCAATTCTGTCACGTACTAATCGCCATGTTTTTTTACCATCCGATATAAAATCATTCAAGGTGTCTTGCATAAACATATCGTCAGTCAACTCAATACCTTCAAAATAATTAAGTTGTTGTAAAGCTCCTAAATCAATAGCAAAATCACCTATTCGGGTACCAATAGTAATCACATCATCTTTCGTTAAGAAAACACCAAATGGAATATTTTGAATTGGAAAATCACTCTTGTTATCTACAGTTAGCCATGATTTTCTGGTTGGATTATTTGATTTTAAAGACATTGGCTTTGATTTAAATTGTTGAAAAATTCGTTATCAAATATATTATTTCCTATGAATTAAACAAACGATTTTTGTAATTTTGAACTCAATTTAACGAAATATTTTCAAATGCAACGCGACGAACAAATTTTTGACCTTATACTTGAAGAACAAGACAGACAAATAAACGGAATTGAGTTAATTGCTTCAGAGAACTTTGTAAGTGATGAAGTAATGGAAGCAGCTGGTTCTGTATTGACTAATAAATATGCTGAAGGCTATCCTGGAAAACGCTATTACGGTGGCTGTGAGGTAGTTGATGTTGTAGAGCAAATCGCCATTGACAGAGCCAAAGCTTTGTTTGGTGCTGAATACGCTAATGTACAACCCCATTCTGGTTCACAAGCAAATACTGCAGTTTATGCAGCTTGTTTAAAAGCTGGCGATAAAATTCTAGGATTTGATTTATCTCATGGTGGGCATTTAACACATGGTTCTCCAGTAAATTTTTCTGGGAAATTATATACTCCAGTATTTTATGGTGTTGAAAAAGAAACGGGGCGTTTTGATTATGATAAAATTCAAGAAATTGCAACGCGCGAAAAACCAAAAATGATTATTGCTGGTGCATCGGCTTATTGTAGAGATATGGATTTTGAAAGATTCAGAAAAATAGCCGATTCAGTAGGTGCTTTATTATTAGGAGACATTTCGCATCCAGCAGGTTTAATCGCCAAAGGATTGATGAATGATCCAATTCCGCATTGTCATATCGTTACTACCACTACTCACAAAACTTTACGTGGACCAAGAGGTGGATTGATTATGATGGGAAAAGATTTTGAAAACCCATGGGGATTAACAACTCCTAAAGGTGAAATTAGAATGATGTCATCACTTTTGGATTTATCAGTTTTCCCAGGAAATCAGGGCGGACCATTAATGCATATTATAGCCGCAAAAGCGGTTGCTTTCGGAGAAGCATTAACCGATGAGTTTTTCCATTATTCGCTGCAAGTCCAAAAAAATGCAAAAGCTATGGCAGCTGCTTTTATGAAAAGAGACTATCATTTAATTTCAGGAGGAACTGATAATCACATGATGTTGATTGATTTGAGAAATAAAAACATCACAGGTAAAGAAGCCGAAAATGCCTTAGTAAAAGCAGAAATTACGGTAAACAAAAACATGGTTCCCTTTGATGACAAATCACCTTTTGTAACTTCTGGAATTCGAATTGGAACTCCTGCAATTACTACGCGTGGTCTTGTTGAAAGCGATATGGAAACTATTGTTGATATGATTGACAGAGTGCTGATGAATCACACCAATGAAGCATTGATTGAAGAAATAGCCGATCAAGTAAATGAAATGATGAGCGAAAGAGCTATTTTCGTTTTTTAAGTTTCAGAAAAATATAGATACAAATGCCACGAATAACTTATATAATTCCTGGCATTTTTTTTAATGTTTTATTACTAAATCATATTTTTCTAGCAATCCTTTCAAACCATCCATCGAAAAGACAGCTTTCTTTAATTTGTTTTTATCCGGATCTATGGAATAATCATAGCTAGTATAGAAATCGGCTTTATTGGCATTAGTGTCTATGAAAACAGCTCTTCGCAGATTGCAATTATCAAACAGCACTTCGGTCAAATCACATGCCATGAAATCGACAGCAATCATACTGCAATTGATAAACTGCATTTTTTTGAGTTTCAACGCATAAAATTGAGCATAATCCAACAAACAGTCTGTAAACCCGAAATCAAAAATAACTTGATCGGTCATGGCAAAATTAACACTAGTAAAATTGCATTTTGTAAAAAGCACATCTCTCAACGAAACATAGTTGATTTTAGTGTTTTGAAAATTACATTCCAAAAAAGTACAATCTATAAAAGAAACGGTTTGAAAAAGACACTTTCTAAAGTCACAATTTTCAAAAGTGCAGTTTTCGAAATCTTTGTATTTGATGTCGTTTTCTTCGAAAGTAACGTCTTTGAATTCTTTATCGAGGATGTAATCAGGATTCATTATTGTTTTTTAAAGACGTAAAACTAAATAAAATATTGGAATCCTTGATTATTTTGGAGATTTAGAAACATCGAAGAGCAGAATTTACAGATGAATTTTATAGGTACTTTGATTTTATCATATAATACTTGGGGAATATTACCTTTTTAAAATACTTATTTTCATAATTTTACATAATGCTACTTAAGGCACTTATTTATTGAAAGTGGTGAGTTAATTATTTAGAAAATTACTTTAACTAAAAATTAATATTCGTTCTAACTGCATTTTTAAGTTTATATACTAATTTTATAAGCTATGGAGATAAATAGTAAAAAAGGATTTTTTTTCAAGCAATATGAAGCACCATTTCAATCACCATTTGATAAATTATTTGATGTTTTTAAAGAATTAATCACACATACTTCTGGCGATTTTGACGAAGCCATCGATTGGTTGCGACAATTGGATGTTGAATATAAACTCACCGATGCCAAGTATACTATTGATGATTTTATTGAGGATTTAAAGAAGAAAGGTTACATCCGTGAAGAACTTAAAGACGATGGAACTTCTGGAACTGGTATCACTGCAAAAACAGAAAGAGCCATTCGCAAAGCTGCTTTAGATCAGATTTTTGGCAATTTAAAACGATCCGGAACTGGAAATCATAAAACCAAATATTCAGGAACTGGAGATGAGCAAACTGGAGAATTTCGTGAGTATCATTTTGGTGATGGTTTAGAAAGCATATCCTTAACCGAAAGTTTGCGAAATGCACAAATCAATAATGGTGTAGATGAATTTCGTTTAACGGAAAATGATTTGGTGGTTGAAGAATCTAAATTCAAAGCCCAAATGAGTACGGTTTTGATGATTGATATCAGTCACAGTATGATTTTGTATGGCGAAGATAGAATTACACCAGCCAAAAAAGTAGCCATGGCTTTAGCCGAATTAATCACAACACGTTATCCTAAAGATACTATTGACATTTTAGTCTTTGGCAACGATGCTTGGACGATTGCAATAAAAGACTTACCGTATTTAAAAGTAGGACCATATCATACCAATACCGTCGCTGGTTTGCAATTAGCGATGGATATTCTTCGCAGAAAACGCAACACCAACAAACAAATTTTTATGATTACCGATGGGAAACCAAGTTGCGTTCGCGAAAAAGACGGAACCTATTACATGAACAGTAATGGCTTGGATGAATACATCGTTGAGCAATGCTACAATCAAGCGGCACAAGCCAGAAAATTACATATTCCAATAACAACTTTTATGATTGCAAATGATCCGTATTTGCAAAGATTTGTGAATCATTTTACTGAAGCCAATCAAGGAAAAGCGTTTTACACAGGTTTGAAAGGTTTGGGAGAAATGATTTTTGAAGATTATGAAACGAATAGGAAGAAGAAGATAAAGTAAAGCAGAAGGCAGAGAAAATAGAACAGAGAACAAAGAACGGAAAACAGATAACTGATAACAAAAAATATGAAAATAGAAAACATCAAAACACTCGGTGACTTAAAAAAATCGAGTTGGATTTCAAGAAGTATCAAAGATGAATTGCGTGAAAATTTACGCGAAAAAATAAAATCGGGTAAATCGGCTTTTGAAGGCGTTCACGGTTTTGAAAATACCGTAATTCCTGAATTAGAACGTGCCATTTTATCGAGACATAATATCAATTTACTCGGACTTCGAGGTCAAGCTAAAACGCGATTAGCTCGTAAAATGATTGAATTATTAGACGAATACATGCCAATTGTTGGAGGTTCTGAAATAAATGATGATCCATTTCATCCCATTTCTAGATTTGCTAAAGATTTGATTGCAGAAAAAGGGGATGCAACTCCAATTCAATGGATGCATCGCAGTCAACGTTTTTCAGAGAAATTAGCCACTCCAGATGTAACTGTAGCCGATTTAATTGGTGATGTGGATCCAATAAAAGCTGCCAATTTAAAATTATCCTATGCCGATGATAGAGTAATTCATTTTGGAATGATTCCGCGCGCTAATCGTTGTATTTTTGTAATTAATGAATTACCCGATTTGCAAGCCCGAATTCAAGTGGCACTTTTTAATATTTTGCAAGAAGGCGATATTCAAATTCGGGGTTTTAAATTACGAATGCCTTTAGACATACAATTCATCTTCACCGCAAATCCAGAAGATTATACCAATCGCGGTAGCATAGTAACGCCATTAAAAGACAGAATTGGTTCCCAAATTTTAACGCACTATCCAGAAACGGTCGCTATTGCTAGAACAATTACAGAACAAGAAGCTAAGTTAGATGCCTCACAAACCGATTTGGTTCATGTTCCATCTTTAGCTAAAGATCTATTAGAACAAATTTCGTTTGAAGCGCGTGAAAGCGAATATGTAGATAATAAAAGTGGGGTTAGTGCCCGAATGAGCATTACAGCTTTTGAAAATTTAGTAAGTACAGCGGAACGTCGGGCTTTAAAATCAGGAGTCGATGCGACTACAGTTCGTTTGTCTGATTTTATGGGAATTATTCCTGCTATAACCGGAAAAGTAGAATTGGTTTATGAAGGCGAACAAGAAGGTGCAGCAACCGTTGCGCAACATTTAATTGGAGATGCAATTCACACCTTTTTTCCTGCTTATTTTCCTAAAATTGAAAAATTAGAACGCGATGCTGATGCAAGTCCGTATGCCAAAATTTTAGAATGGTTTTTTACAGAAACCGGTTTTGAATTGCTTGATGATGCTTCTGATGAGGAATACAAAAAGCAATTGGATGCCGTAAAACCTTTAGAAGATTTAATTCAAAAATACCAGCCTCAAATTGGATTGGAAGACAAGTATTTTTTAAAAGAATTTGTACTTTGGGGATTAGTTGAATATGATAAATTGAGTAAAGATAGAGTGGAGGAAGGGTATCAGTTTAAAGATTTGTATGGGAGTTATATAAGTAAGTTGTAAAAGATATAATTGAATTACTTATTTAATGACAGGATTTTGCTGCGCAACATTCAGTTAAGCTCGTTTTATCAATATTCTTGATTTTGCTTTGCAACATCCAGGAAAGCTCCGCTTTGATAATGTATTAAATTAATAATGATTTCTATACTGGATTTTGCTTCGCAACATCAAGCAAAGCTCCGCTTTGAGAATGTATTAAAAACGAAAAAACGCTCAAGTGAACTTGGCGTTTTTTCTTGTTTTAATACATTCATTCGTGACCTCGACTGGATTCAAACCAGTAACCTCTTGAGCCGTAATCAAGTGCGCTATTCAGTTGCGCCACGAGGCCTTTTGTGTGGGTGCAAATATAGGTATAATTGTGTGATTTGCAAATCATATTCCAAAATTTATCATTTATTGAAATAGAGGCTTTCTAGGAATCTAATGCTCTTGTAGTTACATAATAACGCCAACCTATTAGTGCCATTTGCCATTTTTTGGCTTTGGCTAGATCCAATCGCTGCTTGGTAAAGCTGGGTAAAAACAGTTTGTTGAGTTTGGCTAAAAGTTTATACATTATTTTACAGATTTATATTTTCCTTTTTAACTAAATTAATCACCCAATAACCAAGAATAACGCCAACAATTCCCAATAACCCCATAAACAACCAATTGGCTTGATATCCATAATGACCAATGATTTCCATTCCAATTTTAGAACTAAAGATATGAGCCAAACTAAAACTCATCGTAAAAATAGCCATATACCTACCTTCATGATCTTTTGGAGCACGACTAATCGCAAAGGAATTCGAGAATGGAAATGCAAACATTTCACCAAAGGTCATGAATACCATCATAATGATTAATATTCCAGCCCAAAAATTGATAAGCATCAATAACATGCTTACTGTCATTGCGATTAATCCTAGATTAAAGATTTTCAGTTTATTGATTTTTTTACGTTCTATATAACTAACTATAGGCATTTCAAGAAAAAAGATAATTAATCCGTTAAGCGTAATCAGTAAACCCGTTTGGAATTCCGTCAGATCAAATTGTTCTTTGTGATAGAGTGGAAGCGTAGTAAACAATTGAAAAAATAACACACCCGATACTACACAAGCCATCAGAAATACCCAAAAAGGTTTGTCTTTAAAAACTGAATTAACTTCGGACAGTGTAACGGTTTCACTATTGGGATCCACAAATTTCTTCTTTTCTTTTACCAATATTCCAAATAGTACTATGGCACTAATACAAGTCAACCCATCAATCCAAAAAAGACCTGCATAACCTATCTCCATAATCACCAATCCACCTAATGCGGGTCCAGCTGCAAATCCAAGGTTTATGGCCAAACGAACTAAAGTAAGTGCTCGCGTCCGGTTTTCAGGTTTTGCATAAGCACCAATAGCTACAAACATAGCGGGTCGGAACATATCGGCAACCAGCATTAACAAAAAGAACCCAAAGCACAAACCATAAAAAGTACTTACATATTGCAGTAGAATTAAAATCACACCGCTCATAAATAAACTAAAAAGCATGATTTTATAAAAACCAATTTTATCCGATAGTTTTCCGCCAAGCCATGAACCAACAAGCGATCCAACGCCAAAGGCAACCATTATCCATCCAACTTCCGAGTAGGTGAATTGCAAATCCTCTTTTAAGTATTTTGACAAAAAAGGAACTACCATTACTCCAGCGCGGTTAATAAAGGTAACAATTGTTAATACCCAAATTTCTCTAGTAAATCCTTTAAAATTATCGATATATGTTTGAGAAGCTTTTTTGAGCATTATTTATAGGTAAAAGCGGTAAAGTTGTTAAGTTGTAAAGTTACAAAGTTCCATCTAATATTTTGATACTTTTGGATTAACAAGATTCAAACTTTTAGGTTAATTTTACGCTATGAAATTTTTCAATCTTCACACACATAAATTTACTAATAATCCTGATTATTTGGAATTAGTTAATCAATATCCATGGGAGTTTGATACTGCAATTTCGAATTATTCCATTGGAATTCATCCATGGTATATTGATGAAAATCGTTTAGAAAATGATTTGAAAATCATCGATGAAAAATTGGCGCTACCCAAATGTTTGGCTCTTGGCGAATGTGGATTGGACAAACGCATTGCAATTCCATTGGATCTTCAAAAAGAAGTTTTTATACAGCAAATTGCCTTGGCAGAAAAGCACAAAAAGCCAATAATCTTGCATTTAGTAGCCGCTTTTGATGAATTGATTGCTATAAAAAAAGAGTTAAATTGTACAGTGCCTATGATTATTCACGGATTCTCTAAAAATGAACAATTGGCAAAACAAGTACTGGACAATGGGTTTTATTTGTCTTTTGGGAAATACTTATTGCGCAACCCCGAGTTGAAAGCCGTTTTTCAAGTCATTCCTAACGATAGATTTTTTCTGGAAACCGATACAGTTGCGGAAACCATTGAAGAAGTGTATGCCTTGGCGGCGGATTATAAAGAAATGTCTTTGGAGGCATTGCAACAACAATTAGCAATTAATTTTGAAAAGGTAATGGGAAGTAAGAAAACCAGTTAAAATTAATTATAAACATTTTGTCGATGTGGCTTCGACAACTTCTCCACCGTAAGGGTATAAAAAAAGCCGATGTAGTTTTAAACGATATGAGCTTAATTTTAGAGTGATTTCTTCCCTTAAAGGTCATCTCATGGAATTTCTTTCTAAACTCTCAACGCTAGCGCAAGCATCTTGCTCATGCCTATGACTTAATTCAAATCAATTTCTAAAATTGTATGGTAATTGTTTTTGTAATTTTTGGTGTTTTGATTTTTTTTGTAGCTACGAACAAGATGTTCGCGCCAGCGTGGACAATTCCAATTCCACTCACTAATTATGCACAACTTATTATTCCGCTGACAATTCCAGTGATATTTTTTTTTCTTTAGCAATTATTATTGTTTAGTTCCTGTCCAATTTCCATTCATATTCGCTGATGTATTTATCCAAGTTCCAATTGCATTATTTCCGTTTAACTGTCCATTAAATTGTCCTCCAACAGATGAAGTTCCAAAAGTTGCAGTAAAAACTCCAGAATCATTTACAGTACCATTTAGAACATAACTTTCTGAAAAAACAGATGAATTTGCAGTTCCAGTTACAATTCCTGATGAATTTACGTTTGCATTCCAACTTCCGTTATCTTGTGTTCCAGTGTAATTTCCACTCCAATTTCCTTGATAAGCAGATGTTGATGCAGAAATGTTGTCATCATTATCTGAACATGAATTCAATAATAAGGTAAAAAATACTGTTGTAAGTAGAATAATTTTTTTCATTTTAATTGGGTTTTATTATTTTAATTTTTTAAAAATCTGCTAACGTACCGCCGCTAAACGTTAGTTGCGAAGTTCGGAACGAATTATTTTCTGTTAAAGTTAAAATTTCTTGCGGAAGCCAAACGTGAATTTACCACAAAATTCTCAATTGCCAGAAACCAATGTTACCAGCTGACGTTTTAAGTAAAAATTTGAAGAATTATTCATCATCTTCTTTTTGATATCCTTCATAATAATAGGACTGTTCAATTCCTTTAAAAATAACTTCTCTATTGTTTATTTCGTCAGTTAAGTTTTGACTTAATAAAGTTCTTAATTCCAAACCATTAATTGGGCTTCTCTCCATAGCCTGTAAGTAAAGTGATTTATCTACAAATTGCCAATTCACTACTTTTTTAAGTTTTGTTTTTAAAATCATATCGAGCCAAATACGCATAGTTCTTCCATTACCTTCCATAAAAGGATGAGCTATATTTATTTCAATATATTTTGCGATAATTTCCTCGAAATTGTTTTCAGGCATTTGTTCAATTTTTACCAAAATTTCGTTTAAATATAAAGCGTGAGCAAATCTAAAACCGCCTTTCGATATGTTATGTTTGCGCACTTTTCCAGCAAAATCATATAAACCATTAAAAAGATAATAGTGTATCTCCATAAGTCCTTTTGTCGTTCCTACTTCGATTTTGTCAATGTCATTTGATTCGAACAAACGATATGTATTTTCTAAACTACTTTTATCAATATTTTTCATCTAAAATCAGATTTATACAGTTTGATATTTATTGTCAAAAATACTTAAATGATTGTCATTTACTTTAAAATAGCTTATTTTTTTGGAAGTAATTAATAGTGTCAATTTCCGAGCGCGGACGTTTGCGGGTAACGTTCAGCGTCAGTACGATGTTTTATTTGATTGAATATTTTACTTTATAAGATATATTTATAACAATCTTTTTAAATTCACTAGATGAAATTGTTTGTTCAGCTTCTTCTTTTCTTGAATAAACGTTTCCACGATAATAATTAAAGTCATCTGAATTACGATTTTGTTCTATTACTTCCATAGGTTGATCAATTTTATTTCCAATAGCTTCTAATAAATACTGTGCCTTTTCTTTTGCCGATTTGATTGCTTCAATTCTTACTTCTTTGACATATTCAAGAATATTGGTATGCTGAACACTAACAACATCTGCCTCTTTTATATTAGCATCGAACAGCTCTTTGAAAATTTTTGAAACTTCGTCGGCGCTTTTCAAAAGTAAAATAAACTCTTTTGATTGTTTAAAACCAATTTCATTTTTCTTATCACGAATTATTTTCGAATTAAAATCGGACAATGTTAAATTAGACCAATCTATATTGCATTTCTTTAGTAATTGTTGCAATTTTTCTTCTTGTGCTTCAATTGAATATTTTTTGTTGTCAATTGACTTTTCGCTTAAAGTTATTGAAACAAAAATTTGATTTGGGTCAATTTCCTTTTTAGCATTTCCAACTACTTCAATAAAAGGAATGGAATTTACTGTTGTTGAAACATTTTGAGCTTCAATTTTAAAAAAAGTTAAAACTATTAAAAGAAAGGTTATATTTTTCATAAGTAATTAATTAACGAAAAGTTCTTAAAAATATTGCACAACGTTTCGCGGCTACACGGCAGTTGCGAAGTGCAGTAGTTATTTATTCTGCATTTTGTCTTACACTTCCCATTAATTTATGTTTAGATGCTATTTAAAGAAAAAAATATTTTCTATTCAATTCCATTATTTGAGAATGAGAATACAAAGTTTTTACTAGTAAATTACTGAAAAAGCAATTGCAAATGTTATAAAGAAAACGCATACTAAACCAATTATAAAAATAGTATCGGCGATTTTTTCAAAACGATTTGTTTTTTTCTGATTTTCGGAGCGTATGGACATAAAAGATAAAAAACTGCTTAATGCTAAAACAATACAAGCTACTCCAGTAAATTCGTCAATCAAAGAAGTTTGATTATACTTTGTTATCTTTAAAGAAGTTAGAACTACCAGACAAAATCCTAATAGATTTGATGATGTGTTTAATATGCTCTGTGAACTATTCGGTTTCATTTTTTTTCTTCGTTTTGTTTAATCATGTTTTCCACTTTCTCGGGTACTATTAACTATAACGTACCGTCAATTTTTGAGGTTGCGAAGTTCGGAACTTTTTATTTTCTTTTAAAGATAATATTTCTTGCGGAACGCAAACGTGAATTTACCACAAAACTCGCAATCTTGCCAAACCGCTGTTAGCGGTAGTACTTTCATTAATCAACAAATGTTTCTTTTATTACTTCTTTAGTTGATTTAGTTTCCGTCTTGTTCAATTTACCTAAAACTTTTATGATTCTCTTTTTGTCAACTGTTCTTATTTGGTCAATTGCTATCGTTCCTTTTTTACCATCGTGATTTACAGGAATTCTAGTTGGATATTCTTTTAAACTTGAAGTCATAGGAGCAATAACAATTGTGTTTAAGTATCTATTCATTTCATTTGGAGAAACAATTACACAAGGACGTGTTTTTTGGATTTCACTTCCAAGCGTTGGATCAAGGTTTACTAAAACTATTGAATATTGTATTAATTCCATTCTTCGAAATTTTCATCATTAAAAACATCATTCATTAACATTTTATCGTCACCTTCCTTGTTCATTTTTTCAAAAGCTATTTCCCAATTTTTTCTTGGAGCTTCAATTGGTTTAAGGATGATTTGTCCCATTTCTAGAATAATCTCTACTTTGTCTTTAATATTATATTTATCTAAAATGGTTTTACTTAAGCGTAAACCTTTCGAGTTTCCAATTTTGATTATTGCAGTTTCCATATTTTCTATATTTAAAATGTAATTACAAAGTAAACACATTAAAAGTTAATATGAAAATTTTTCGTCATTTTTTTTAGTATTACCGCTAACGTTCCGCCGCTTGAAGCCAGTTGCGGCTTCCAAGCACAGACGTTAACAAATATAACGAAAAGTTAGAACGAAAAATGTCTTATAAAAGAAAAAAAATAAACACAGAACTTTCTAAATAAAACCCGAGCTAGCAATTGCTTCAAACGGCTGTTACAAGAAGTTTTTGTTATAAAAGAAGCTAGTTGTTAAAATAAAATTAACAACTAGCTTTCAATTTTTTTATACTTTTGGCTTATTAATATTCTTATAAAACTTGATTAGATATTTAATAAAATCTACAAGAAATACAATTAATAATACATAATAAGAAATGTTTTTATAAATATTTTCATTTTCATTTGGATGAAAGTGAAAAATTATAAAAAAACAAGCTGCGATTTTATAAATTAATTTAATTTTCATTTTATTCTTCAATTTGAAAATTATACCAATAATAATAACTTTGAATATATACTGTTAAACTAGCTAGAATTGCTTCTTTATCTTTTGTGTTCAAATTTGAATTTACGATTGAACTAACATAGAAGTCATTAATTTGTTTAACATCTTCATATACTACAGCTCTGTTTGCTGCCTCAAAAAAGTTTGAAAGTACAGATGATACAGTTTCATTCATTAGTTTTTTATTCTTATAATCATTTAATAAAACAGTATAACTGTAATTACTCTCACTAAATCTTATACTTGATGATTTTATATTATTAATTAAATTCTGAAATTCTATTGAGTTATATAATGTTACATAATCTATATCATTTATGTTGCTTATATTTTGTGACATCCATTGTAAATCTGTTTGACAATTTGCGCCAGAAAAATAGACGTTTTCCAGACCATTATTATGTAACAAGCCGAAATTATTTAAATGAGAATACTCTTCGGGTAAATTATATATTACCGATGTTCCCTTTGGACCAATGTTATTAAAAGTTCCCCTTTTTGGATGAAATGCCGCATATGCCGCATATGAGCCACCATATGCACCAACCACACCTCCAACAGTTGCTACGACAGCATATCCCGTTCCAGCTGTAGCTGCTCCAACAACCCCAGCTACTACTTGTACTCCTGCAACACCAACTGCCGCACCTCCAGCATCTGCTGTTGCTATTGCACAAACTTCTCCAAGAGTTTCCCACCAATCTTTTTTGTTTTCAAGAAATGAAGGATTCATTTCTTGGTAATTAAAATTATTGTTAAACTTTTTTAAAGTTTGATTAAGTTTGTTCGAACTTAATTCATTTGAAGTAGTTTTATTATCATTTTCACAGGAAGATGAAATTGATAATGTTAAAACTAATGTTAAAAACAAGACTAATTTAGTTTTCATTTTTTAAGTTTTTTTGTATATCTCTTTACAAGTGCTTCTGGCACATTAAGGCAGTTAAAGATTTATACAGTTGTTTTTCCAATACGGAAATTCTGCCTGCTACATGATTTTTTTGCGCAAATATTCTGTCATATTTCTTATAACGTAATTTTAAGAATATTATTATATTTTATGTTTAGATCATCGAGAATTCTCCTCGTAGTCAAAAAATTTCTTGTAACTTGCATATATGTCTTACAAATAAGACCAATCCAAACAAATTAAGTTTGCTTTGTCTGACAATCATCAAATATTCTCATCGCTAAAGTATACCATTTTTCTTAACAAATACAATCTTGTTAATAAGTCTTTATCCTAGTTCGTCAACCAATAAAAATGTTTAAATTTACCACTTACAATTATTTCGTTACCCAATGAGCTACTACAAAATACAAAACCTCGAACAATACTTCAAACATTACAATAAATCCATACGCGAACCTCGAAAATTTTGGGGAAAAATTGCCGAAGAAAACTTTACATGGTACCAGCATTGGGACAAAGTAATCGATTTTAATATGGCAGAAGCCGATATCAAATGGTTTACCAATGCCAAAGTGAATATTGTCAAAAATTGTATCGATCGGCATCTTGCTAGACGTGGCAATAAAACCGCCATCCTCTTTGAACCTAATAATCCACAAGAAGAAGCACTTCACATTTCCTATACTGAATTACACGAACGGGTTTGCAAAATGGCAAACGTGCTACGAGAACAAGGCATAGCGAAAGGAGATCGCGTTTGTATTTATTTACCCATGATTCCTGAATTGGCAGTTTCGGTTTTAGCCTGTGCTAGAATTGGCGCCATTCATTCGGTTGTATTTGCAGGATTTTCTGCATCAGCTGTAGCTTCTAGAATTAATGATAGTGCGTGTAAAATGGTCATCACTTCCGATGGTGGCTATCGCGGTAATAAAACCATTGACTTAAAAAACATAATCGACGATGCCTTACAAAATTGCCCTTCTGTTACCACTGTTTTAGTAGCAAAAAGAATCCATTCTGATATTGCTATGAAAGAAGGTCGAGACCAATGGCTACAACCTCTTTTAGACCAAGCTTCCGATAATAACGTCGCTGAGATTATGGATGCTGAAGATCCTTTGTTTATACTTTATACTTCGGGTTCCACCGGAAAACCAAAAGGTATGGTGCATACTACCGCCGGTTATATGGTGTATACGGCATATACCTTTAAAAATGTTTTTAATTATGAGGAAAACGATATTTTTTGGTGCACCGCAGATATTGGTTGGATAACGGGGCATTCGTATATTTTATATGGTCCGCTATTAAATGGTGCTACAACAGTTATGTTTGAAGGCGTTCCTTCTTATCCTGATTTTTCAAGATTTTGGGAGGTTATTGAAAAACATAAAATCACACAATTTTATACCGCACCAACAGCCATTCGATCCTTAGCTAAGGAAAGTTTGGATTATGTGCAGCAGTTTCCATTACAATCGTTAAAAGTTATTGGTTCCGTTGGCGAACCTATCAATGAAGAAGCTTGGCATTGGTATAACGATCACGTAGGAGGGAAGCGTTGTCCACTTGTTGACACTTGGTGGCAAACAGAGACTGGAGGTATTTTAATTTCACCCATAGCTTTTATAACACCCACAAAACCAACGTATGCGACGTTACCGTTACCCGGAATTCAACCGGTTTTAATGGATGAAAAAAGAAATGAAATTGAAGGCAATCAAAAAGAAGGTAACTTGTGTATTAAATTTCCATGGCCAAGTATAGCCAGAACCATTTGGAATGACCATCAACGGTATAAAGACACCTATTTTTCAACCTTTCCAGGGAAGTATTTTACGGGTGATGGCGCTTTGCGAGATGAAGTAGGGTATTATAGAATTACAGGTAGAGTAGACGATATTGTAATTGTTTCGGGACATAATTTAGGAACTGCACCCATTGAAGATGCAATTAATGAACATCCTGCTGTAGCAGAAAGTGCCATAGTAGGTTTTCCACATGAGGTGAAAGGAAACGCTTTGTATGGTTTTGTAATTCTCAAAGAAACAGGAGAAAGTAGAAACCAAGACAATTTGAGTAAAGAAATTAATCAAATTATATCCGACCAAATTGGACCGATAGCCAAATTAGATAGAATACAGTTTGTTAGTGGATTGCCAAAAACACGTTCCGGTAAAATTATGCGCCGCATTTTGCGTAAAATTGCTGAAGGTGATTTTAGTAATTTTGGAGACATCACTACGTTGTTAAACCCTGAAATTGTTGAAGAAATTAAGGTAGGTAAGTTAGAGAGATAGTATACTGATTTAAATTAAAATTCTAAAAGAGTTGCCGTTTTATTGTTTGCCATAACCGTGAAAAGTAAATAGCCTCACAATAATTATGATACTTTTAACCATAATTATACAACATTCTTTTCAATTAATTTGTTAAATTTACTCGCGTATGCGAGAATTAAATATAATCATCATTGGCGGCGGATTAGCAGGTTTAACAGCAGGAATTCATCTTTCTAAAAATGGAATAGCTGTTACCATAGTCGAAAAAAATGAATTTCCTAAACATAAAGTTTGTGGCGAATATATTTCCAATGAAGTACTTCCATATTTATCATGGTTGGATATTCAAATTACTGATTTATATCCCACTAGTATCACAAAACTCCAATTTTCTTCAGTAGACGGAACAACAATTGACGCAAAACTTCCCTTAGGTGGATTTGGAATTAGCCGTTACGAACTGGATTTTTACCTCTGCAAAAAAGCCCTATCCAATGGCTGCAAAATACTAAAAGAAGAAGTGGATAACGTTGTTTTTGAAAATGACGCATTTACTATTTCAACCTCAGAGGGTAGCCAATTAACGGGAGACATTGTGATTGGAGCTTTCGGAAAAAGAGCCAACATCGATTTGACGTTAAACAGAAATTTTATACAGCACAAATCACCTTGGCTCGCAGTAAAAGCCCATTATTCAGGAGAATTTCCAAATGATTTAGTAGGATTGCATAATTTTAAAGGCGGCTATTGTGGCGTTTCTAAAGTAGAAAAAGACATGATCAATATTTGTTATTTAGTACATTATGATGATTTTAAGGAGTTTAAAAACATCAATGACTTTCAAAATTTGGTGGTAAAGCAAAATCCACATTTGTGTGAAATATTCGAAAATGCCACCATACTTTTCGAAAAGCCCTTAACGATAAGCCAAATTTCCTTTGAAGAAAAACTTGCAGTCGAAAATCATATCTTAATGATTGGTGATACGGCTGGGTTAATTCATCCTTTGTGTGGTAACGGAATGGCAATGGCAATTCACAGTGCTAAAATAGTTTCTGAATTGGTTACAAGCTATAGTAATAATGAAATTAAAACCAGATCCGCCTTAGAAAATAAATACATACAAAATTGGAATGCCAATTTCAAATCTCGCCTCAAAACAGGAAGAATATTGACCAATGCACTATTAAAACCAAAACTTACGGCAGCATTAATGAAGGTAGTAATCTTATTTCCAGTACTACTCCATAGCATCATTAAAAAAACACACGGTAAACCGATAACAATTCAAAACTAGATGTTTATAAATACCTCCCAAAGAACGAATGCTATCGAAATCATGGACGATTTTGCTATGGAAGGCGAAATCCTTCGAGAAGCATTAGATAAAATTGCAAAAATAAATCAGCTATTGGGCGGAAACAAGCTAACTTTACAAGGAGTACAGCATTTGATTTCTAACAAAAATACCAATGATGAACTTTTAATCGTGGATGTTGGATGTGGAAATGGCGATATGTTGCGATCATTAGCCGATTATGCTAAAGAAAACAATTTGAATTTTAATTTAATTGGAATTGATGCCAATCCGTTTACAATAGATCATGCCAAAAAATTATCATCACAATATCCAAATATCAGTTATCTATGTGAAGATATTTTTGATTCCAAATTCAAAACACTAAAGTATGATATTGTATTGTGTACGTTGACTTTGCATCATTTTAAAGAAGATGAAATTATACAATTAATGGATGTTTTTTATAACAATGCAAGAGTCGGAATTGTAATCAACGATTTAGAACGTAGTGCCATTGCTTATAGATTATTTCAAGGACTTTGTTTTGCCTTTCAATTGAATGCGATGTCCCGAAAAGATGGATTGGTTTCTATTTTAAGAGGTTTTAAAAAGAAAGAGTTACAGGCATTTTCTAAACAATTAAATTTAACCAAGTATACCATTGATTGGAAATGGGCGTTCCGTTACCAATGGATTATTGAAAAATAAAATAGTAAATTTGAGAATGATTTATT
>CALQAH020000029.1 GCA_943328505.2 Rhizobium sp. Q54
GCAAGATGCTCAGCCACAAGCTGAAAATCAAGGTGATACAACTCAAGATGTGGAGTTTGAGGAAGTGAAGTAGGGGCGAGCGTAAAAAAAAGTTCAGTGAACTGTTTTAGCATAGGAGCCAGCAGGCGCTAAGGCTTTTCTATAATAGTCAAAACCGAGTTAGCAATAGCTCGGTTTTTTTTGTGAAATATTTTTTTTAAGGAATTAATACATAAACAGAAAAATGTTATCAAAAAAAAATGTTTATTTTATTCTCATATTTGAATAAACAAGCCAGTTATATTAGGGTTTTATTTACTTAAATTTTAAGTTATCAACAATTTTCTATTATATATTTAGGATTTAATTTATTAAAAAAATACTAATATTGTAATTATTTAATTAGTTTTGTTACTGATTCATTAAAAATTTAACTATTGTTTATGAATCTAGTGGAGTCCAGAAACCACTTTTATAAACGGGGCGTTACCGAAAAGCCATACGAGTAAGAAAACCTAAATTTAATTATAATGAAACAAATTTTTCATCAAATTCTTGATTTTCCACAAATGGTAAATCAGAAAGTATTAAATGCAAAACTGAATGCTGCTGTTGATAGTTTTGATTCCAAAGATGGAATTCGATGCTATGTTAAAACCATTTATCAAATTGCTGCATTAGTTTTTCTTCTTGGCATGGAGTATGGAATAGTAAATGCTGCAATAGATTATTTGCAAAATCCGGCGGTAAATGGAATTGGAATGATTGGAAGTATTCTAACATTTCTTTTGCTAGCGTATTCTGCTTTTCCAATTGCACAAGTAATTAGATCAAGAGGTGAGAGCCTCGGTGAATCTCATAACGGAATGGTTGAATTTGTTTTTAAAGATTTTGTAACTACAAACATTAGAATTATTGGCGAAGTAGCTGCCATTGCAGGTTTAATCTTTGCTTTAAATTTAACTTTGTCTTTTGTATTTGATGCTGATTTGTTATTATCGTTTTCAAATTATTCTATTTTAAGTCATATTGGCGGCTTGTATTCTTTGCCTATGAATGCAATTTCCGAATTGTTGTCCACTTTTCATATGGATGCATTGGCTACTATTCTTCATTCTTTTACAGATTTTAAAATGAATTCAACACAAACTTTTGGTGGTGACTTCATTTGGGACGCTAATGATTTAATGATTGTAGCAGGTGCTTATATTAACGTTATAGTAGGTCTTGTTGTATTATATGTAAACTTAGCCATCTATAATTTCTTATATTCTATAGTTTCTGCCTTAGTTAATTACATTCCAAGATTAGCTATTCCATTATCAATTAGAACAAAAAGCGCATAATAATCCACTTTATTTTTATAGAAAACCGAGTTAGCAATAGCTCGGTTTTTTTATACTCAAGTATTACTTATTTCTCCCGAACATTTTCTGAATAACGAGTACATGAGGAAAAGTAATTGATGCGAGAAAGGAAAAGAACAGCGCATTAAAAATCTTTTCGCCTTTGAAAATAAAATAGAGAATAAAGATACCAGCAAGTGAGACGATCCAATAGACAAATGCCGAGCGGAAATATAATTTGAAATTATCGAACGTTGCTATGCCAAACAGAAACCTTATCTGATCCATTATAGATGGAATGCTGTGCCAGAAAATAAAGTACAATGCAAATCCCCATATAAGAGTAGAGACTTTAAATAGTATTGCAAAGACAAATAGATAAAAAAGTTCCACAAAAAAATAGTTTTTAAATTCTTGAATTCTAAAGTAAAGAAATAGGCTTATTCCTAGAAATAGTGTAATGAGAATTTTAAGAACCAGCAAAAAGTAAGTTAATGATATATTGATTGTTGAAATTGCCAAAATTACCTTTTGAACTTCTACTGCGTGAAACGCAAACAACAAGAATAGTATAAGCAGTCCGTAGACTATTTCATAAAGAGACTTAACCCAAGAAATTTCAATTTGTAGTTGATGATTCCATTGTTGCTCACCAAAATGGTAGCCACTAACTACTATAAACATGGCCAATGCCAACCACGGGATAATGTAGAATAGTAACGCTCCGAAAAGCACTATGCAAACGTAGTAGAATAGTATTTTAGAGAAATAGAGGGCCTTTTTTTCGGTATTTACATTTTTTATCAGCGCTAAATCGTTTGCGCCATGTAAAATTCCAAAGGAAAAAATTAGTATAAATCCTACAAATAATTGAAACTCATCTGCAAAGAATGAATTTAACCATAAACCTATAAAGCTTGCTATTATTGCGAAGTTAGAATATTTTGCCATCAAATATTATATTTTATTTAAAGATAAATAAAAAAAAGTATACAATTTGTTTTTTATTTTGTTTAATATTTTTTAGTTTTACTTAAACAAATTATTAACTAAATATTATATTTTATGTCAAACTTATTTTTATCTACATCGCTTATAGCGAAAATGTTACCAACTGATTATGTTGGATTCACGTTCTTTGTTGGCTGTATGGCTATGATGGCTGCTTCAGCTTTTTTCTTTTTATCATTAAATCAATTTGATAAAAAGTGGCGTACTTCAGTATTGGTATCAGGTTTAATCACCTTTATTGCTGCAGTACATTATTTTTACATGAGAGATTACTGGGCTAGTTTTAGCGAATCTCCAACATTTTTCCGATATGTAGATTGGATTTTAACAGTGCCATTAATGTGTCTTGAGTTTTACTTGATACTTAAAATTGCTGGTGCAAAACAAGGATTGTTATGGAAAATGGTTTTCTATTCCGTAATTATGTTAGTAACAGGTTACTTTGGAGAAGCTGTTTATCCAGAAAGTGCTCAAATTTGGGGATTAATTTCTGGTATTGCTTACTTCGCTATAGTTTATGAAATTTGGTTAGGTGAAGCTTCAAAATTAGCTAAAGCTGCCGGTGGGAACGTTTTGGAAGCTCACAAAATTTTATGTTGGTTTGTATTGGTAGGATGGGCAATCTATCCATTAGGATATATGTTAGGAACTGACGGTTGGTATACAAGCATGCTTGGAAAAGGAAATGTAGATGTAGCCTATAATATTGCAGATGCTATCAACAAAATTGGATTTGGATTGGTTATTTATAGCCTAGCTGTAAAGTCTCAAAAAGATTAATCTAAGATTTTTTTAGTTTTAATAATAAAGCCGAGTTATTACTAACTCGGCTTTTTTTATTCAATGCATTTTGGGATGTTAAATTTTGTAGCTTTCAATTTTTCATAAAATAATTTTGTATTTTCGAACGCATTGAAATTTAATTTAGTTATGAAAAAAATTGTCCTTCTTGTTCTAGTATCTATTTTCTGTACTTCGGTTTACAGTCAGAAAAAAAAGAAAGTCATTCCTAAAAAAGAAACTTCAGTCGTATTGGCAAAAGCGGATAATCTTTCGGCAGAAATTGTAAAAGAGAGTTTTTATTTGTTTATAAATAGTGGAGCTAAAAAAGATACCCTTGTTTTAAAAACAATCGATGTAAATAATGTACCGACCGAATGTAAAATCATGCCTTTTAAAGCAAAAGCTATTTCACTGTATTTGATTACTTGGGTTGAAAAAGCCACTTCTAAAAGCGATTTTAAAACTGAAGAAGTTGTGAATGTCTATTCCGAAATTTTTGATGTTGTAACAAAGACTCAAGTTTTTGCAAACACTCAAACCACCACTAATATCATCGAGAAAGTATTTCTTGATAAATTGAAGAATGCTTCCGAAATGCAGCAAAAAATAAGAAGAGAAGGTTTGGAGTTTAAATTAAATCCAGACGGTACGGTAACGCTTAAAAGCAAAAAGAAAGAAAACAAAATGACCTATCATCCTATCGAGAAAAAATTTAAATAGAGTTGTAATGAAAGTTTTATTTATTTTTTTTGTTATGTTGTCTCCTTTTTTAATTTATGATTTTAATAGTAAAAGCACCATTGAGGACTGGAAAATTGTTGATGATGTTGTAATGGGAGGAAATTCTTCTAGTAAATTTTATATTGATTCAAATGCTCATGGAGTATTTAAAGGTTCTGTTTCCACAGAAAATAATGGTGGATTTTGTTCCATACAGCATTTTTTTGAATCCGTTAACTTGGATAAGTATAAAGTTTTCTGTATCCGTTTAAAAGGTGACGGTAAAAAATATCAATTTAGAGTTAAATCTAAACGAAGTAATTCATATTCTTTCATATTTGAATTTCAAACCACTACTGATTGGCAAACTATTGAAATACCACTAAATCAAATGTATGCTTCTTTCAGAGGTAGAACATTAAATCTCCCAAATTATGATGGACATAGTTTGGAAGAAGTTGCTTTTTTAATAAGTAATAAACAAAACGAAGATTTTATTTTATTAATTGATAAAATTGAAGTAAAATAAATTATAAAAAAAAACTCTATTTTTAAATAAAGGCTTTTCTTTTAATTATCTTAAAATCGTCTGTTTTCTATCTGGTCCAACAGAGACAATTTTTATAGGCACTTCCACTTCTTTTTCGATGAACTCTATATATTTTTTAAGTGCAGAAGGTAAACTGTCAAATGTTGATAGGCCTGTTAAATCGGCTTGCCAACCTTCAAATTCGGTATAAATTGGCGTTACGTTTTCTTCTTCAATATTGTACGGTAAATGATGGATTACTTGACCTTTGTAATTATAGGAAGTACACACTTTTAACGTGTCAAATCCAGATAAAACATCACCTTTCATCATCATTAGTTGAGTAACGCCATTTATTTGTATGGCATATTTTAACGCTACTAGATCCAACCAGCCACAGCGACGTTTTCTTCCAGTTACCGAGCCAAATTCATTACCCACGCTTGCCATCATATCTCCAGCTTCAGTAAAATCTTCGGTTGGAAAAGGTCCAGAACCCACACGAGTAGTATAGGCTTTAAAAATACCGTATACTTCTTTAATTTTATTCGGAGCAATTCCCAATCCAGTACAAGCACCCGCGGCAGTTGTGTTGGAAGAAGTTACAAAGGGATAGGTTCCAAAATCGACATCCAACAGCGAACCTTGTGCGCCTTCACAAAGAATCGATTTTCCAGCTTTTTGAGCTTGCGCTAGATATTCTTCACTGTCAATGAAATCTAATTTTTTAAGATTTTCAATGGCTTCAAAAAATTCTCGTTCAAGTTCGGGTAAATTGTATTGAATGGCCACATCATAAAAAGCAATCATGGCCTCGTGTTTGTCTGCAAGAGCACGGTATTTTTCTTTGAAATCGGCAAGTTCAATATCGCCAACACGAATTCCGTTTCTACCGGTTTTGTCCATATAAGTAGGACCAATTCCTTTTAAAGTTGAACCAATTTTGGCTTTTCCTTTGGCAGCTTCTGAGGCTGCATCTAGCAAACGGTGCGTAGGAAGTATTAAATGTGCTTTTCTAGAAATGATCAATTTTGATTTCAAATCAAGATTGAATTTTGCCAAACTATCTACTTCACTTTTAAAAACGACTGGATCAATTACAACGCCATTTCCAATAATATTGATGTTGTTTTTATGAAAAATTCCTGAAGGAATAGTTCTTAAAACGTGTTTGATACCATCAAATTCTAAGGTATGACCAGCATTGGGTCCGCCTTGAAAACGTGCAATAATGTCATATTTTGACGTAAGAACGTCAACTATTTTTCCTTTTCCTTCATCTCCCCATTGTAATCCGAGTAGTAGATCTACGGTCATTGTGTTTGTTGTTTGTAGTTAATTTTATTACGCTGCGCTCCATACAATTCGGTTACGCCTCGGGTGATTATTTTATAATTTGTATTATCTGAAGCCTCAAATAACCAAATCACCGAATCACAGAATCACTCTTTTCTAGTGGCATAAAAATACAGCGAATGATTGTGTATTTCTATTCCAAATATTTCTTCAATGGTTTGTTTTATGGTTTGTATTCTTGGGTCGCAAAATTCGATAACTTCACCAGTATCCGTCATGATGATATGGTCGTGTTGCTTATCGAAATAGGATTTTTCATAATGTGCTTGGTTTTGCCCAAATTGGTGTTTGCGAACCAAACCGCAGTCCAACAATAATTCGATGGTATTGTATAATGTTGCACGGCTCACACGATAGTTTTTGTTCTTCATTTTTACATAAAGATTTTCTATATCAAAATGCTCCTCACTATCATAAATTTCGTGAAGAATAGCATAGCGTTCAGGGGTTTTTCGATGTCCTTTGTTTTCAAGATAGGCAGTAAAAACATTTTTTACAGTCTCTTGATTTTTCGTATTGTCTGAAGCAATTAGTGTCATATTGGCAAAGGTAATTTTTTTGTTTGAATATTTAAAAGTTTAGAAGGATTATAAAGTTTAGAAAGTTTAGCATAACCATTATAACCTTTTTAAACCTACTAACCTTAATTAGTGTAGACTCGGGTTACTTTATCAACTCCATCTATTTTTTTAATATTGTCTATTAATTTTTTCAAAATGGCATTATTCTGAACAATTACGGCAACTTGTCCATTAAATATTCCTGCTTCACCACTTAAGGAAATACTTTGAATATTCACGTGCATGTTGTTGGATATTACTTTGGTCAATTCGTTGGTTAATCCCAAACTATCCATTCCAGTAATTTTTAAAGTAGCTTTAAATTCTTGTTGTGTTGAATTTATCCATTTGGCAGACATAATCCTATACGCGTAATTGGATTGTAATGAAATGGCATTGGGGCAATCTTTTTTATGCACTTTGATGCCTTCATTTATGGTAATAAATCCAAATACAATATCACCAGGAATTGGGTTGCAGCAGGAGGAAAGTTTGTAATCAAGTTTGTCATTTTCTTTACCAAAAACTAGCAAATCAAGATTTTTAGTCAATTCTTGTTTGTTGATATCCTCTTGTATTACAGTTGGAGAACGTTTAATTTTGTTTTTGAAAAAATTAATAAACGTATTGCTTTTTTGTGCCGCAAAATCTTTCAATTGCTGATTTTCAATAGCACCTATACCAACTCGGTAAAACAAATCTAAACTTGTTCTAAGTTTAAAATAATTAACCAAATCATTTATGATACTCTCACTTAATGTAATTTTTAAGTGTTTCATTTTTCGGGTTAGTAATTCCCTTCCTTCTTCAGCAATTTTTTTGGAATCTTCGTTGAGAACATTTTTTATTTTATTTTTTGCTCTGGAAGTGGTGACATAATCCAACCAGTTAATAGACGGTTTTTGATGAGGAGAAGTAATGATTTCAATTTGATCTCCACTTTTTAATTCATGATTGAGTTGGACCAATTTTCCGTTAACTCTTGTGCCACGAGTTTTCACGCCAATTTCGGAGTGAATACTAAATGCAAAGTCTAATGATGTGGCTCCTTTTGGTAAGGATTTAATTTCTCCTTTTGGGGTAAACACAAATATTTCCTTGGCATACAAATTCATTTTAAAATCTTCAACAAAATCTACTGCATTGGTTTCAGAACTCTCCAAAGCTTCTTTAAGTAGATTGAGCCAAACATCCAAACCACTTTCTTCAGTGGCACCTTGTTTGTATTTATAATGTGCAGCATACCCTTTTTCTGCAATTTCATCCATTCGTTCGCTACGTACTTGAATTTCCACCCAACGGCCTTTTGGTCCCATAACGGTGATGTGCAATGCTTCGTAACCAGACGATTTTGGAGATGAAATCCAATCACGCAATCTGCTTGGGCTTGGACGATAATGATCGGTTACAATGGAATATATTTTCCAAGCTAAGAATTTTTCTTCATGTAGATTGGATTTGTAGATAATTCGTAAAGCAAATTTATCATAGACTTCATCAAAACTTACATTTTGTGCGGCCATTTTTCTTCGGATGGAATAAATAGATTTTGGTCTTCCTTTGATGGAATACTCTATATCTTCTTCATCCATTGATTTTTTTAAAACGTCCGATATCGTTTTGATATATTCGTCTTGCTCTTCTTTAGTTTCTTTTATTTTACTAACTATATCTTTATAAACTTCAGGCTCGGTATATTTTAAACCTAAATCTTCGAGTTTGGTTTTTATGTTGTACAATCCCAATCGATGGGCGAGTGGCGCATAAATGTATAAGGTTTCCGAAGCAATTTTAATTTGTTTGTCGTCGGCCATGGAATCCATGGTTTGCATATTGTGTAAACGATCGGCTATTTTGATAAGAATTACACGAACATCGTCATTTAAAGTTAAGAGCATCTTACGGAAATTTTCCGCTTGCATCGAGATGTTCATGTCTTTTTTAACCTGAGAAATCTTGGTTAAACCTTCGACGAGTTGAGCGATTTTTGGATTGAACATTTTTTCAATATCTTCAATCGTGACATCGGTATCTTCTACTACATCATGCATTAAAGATGCTGCAATACTTGTTGGTCCAAGACCAATTTCGGAAGCTACTATTTTTGCTACACCAATGGGATGAAATATATAGGCTTCTCCCGATTTTCTGCGTTGATCTTTATGGGCTTCTACGGCAACATCAAATGCTTTTCGTATTAATTTTTTATCAGAATCGGTGAGGGTTTGATAACTAATTCGAAGTAATTCTTTGTATTCTCGAGCAATAGCTTTTTTTTCGGCTTCTAAATCTAATTCAATCATTGCATGACGGTTCAATTCCTAAAAATAGAAAGAAGATTTGAGATGTGCAAGTAAGAAGCAGTTGAATTTTAAAGGAATTATTTTGTTCCTATTTTAGCATCAATACTATATTTTCCGGGTCCAGTTAATAAAAGAGCTAAGTAAATTACAAAATATACAAATGCGGTATTTACTTCAATACCATTATCTCCTTTATAAATCACTGAAAATTCTGCTATTGCTACTATAATATAGCCCATACAGATTAACAATGGAATTAAAGACAGTCTTGTAAACAACCCCAAAATTAAAAACAAACTGCAGAAGAATTCAGCAAATACGGTTAATGCTAATGGAAATTTCCCTGTCATTCCAAGGAAACTAACATTTTTAGCCCAAAAATCAGATGCTGCCATTTCATTAAAATGAATCAGTTTTTCATAGCCATAAAAGGCCATAACAACTCCAATAATTATTCGGATTAATAATAATCCAATAGATAAATGGATAGGTTCAATGGTTGTTGATAGCAGTTTTTTCATAGTGTTTGGTTATTGGTTAAATTAATATTAAAATTAATTTTATAATTCTCGCTGTCTTTTGGCTTCAAAAATTAAAATAGCAGCCGCTACAGAAACATTCATACTGTCAATTTCTCCTTGCATCGGAATAATTATATTTTGAGTTGCTTCATCTCTCCAAGACTTTGACAGGCCAGTATCTTCTGTTCCAACCACTAAAGCGGTTGGTGTGGTATAATCTTGTGTAGTATAGGAGGTAGAATTTTGTAAAGTTGCACTGTAAAAAGCAATGTTTTTTTCTTTTAAAAAGGAAATTACTTCTTCTGTGGAACCTGTAGCAATTTGATTGGTAAACAAACAACCTACACTAGAGCGCACAATATTTGGATTGTATAAATCTGTTTTTGGATTGGCAATAATCACTGCGTCTAATTTTGCCGCATCAGCAGTTCGAAGCATTGCGCCAATATTTCCGGGTTTTTCAATGGCTTCAACAACAAGCAATAACGGGTTTGTACTTAGTTTTAAATCGGACAGTTGTAGGCTTTTAGTTTTTGCGACTGCTAGAATTCCTTCTGTGGTATCGCGATAAGCCAGTTTTTGAAATACGTCTTTTGAAATTTCAATAATCTCACATTGATAATTTGATTTTTTAAACGATTTGTCAAGTAATTCAGGGACAATTAAAATGGTTTCAAATGTGTAATGCCCTTTGATAGCCAATTCAATTTCTCGCATACCTTCTATCAAGAAAGTGCCTAATTGTTTTCGTGCTTTGGCTTTTTCTTGCAATAAAACCAACGATTTAATATACGGATTTTGAGCTGATATGATTTGTTTCAAAAGGAATGTGTTTATAACAAAGATATTGTTTTAGTAGCGACTGAAGTTAGTTTTTTAAAAATAAATAACCGGTTAGTGGTTGTGGATAATCATCATCGTTTAGAAATAGTAAATAGAAGTAGGTGCCATCTGGAGCATTTTTATTTCCAATACTTTCTTTAACATAGCCTTTCCAATTTTCGTCATTATTTTTTCCAGTCCAAATAAGTTTCCCCCATCGATTATAGATTTCCAGTTTAAAATTCAGAAACACATCACGTAAGCCTGCAATAAAAAATTCATCATTAATCGTATCATTATTTGCAGAAATGTAATTATAAACAGTTGGAGGACAGTTTTTTGTAGTTAACAAAAAAGAAGTTAGACTATAACAATTTTCATTGTCAATTCTAACAAATATTTCTTTAGGCGTTGTAATTGCAACATAAGTATTGGTATTGACTATTGTATTATTTTCATTTGTAGCATCTTCACTATTTTCATAAAAAGAGACAGTGTCACTTTGATTAACTTTTACCAAATCAGCATAATTTGAAAAGTCAAAAGTACCTTTTGTCAATCCTTCGTTACAAGAAATTAAAGTTTCTAATAAGTTAAATAGTGGCGAAATTCCAAAAGTTATGGGTACATCAAAATTATTATTATCTTCTATTAATTCGGGTATAATTCCAATTCCATTTCCAAGGTCATCTACAACAATAGAAAGATTGAAGTCATTAGGAATATCATTCGATATCATTATTGAAATTTGATATTGAACCGATTCTCCAATATGAATTGGCAATGTAGTTTCGTCATAACCAACAATAATTCCATTGGCATAAATTGTAATTGGTGTTCCAGCTGGTAATATATTGGTGCAATCAAAATTTGAAACGGTATAGGTAATTGTAATATTTCTCGAATCACATTGCTTGTCAACATTGTCAATTACAACAGTTGCATCTGGTAATTGATTATTAAGTTTGATAACTAGAGCATTTATCATTACAAAATCTTGAAAAGAACTTAAAGTAATTTCAGCAGTTGTATCGCCAATTTGTATATTGTCTTGAATGTCATAAATATCTAAATCCATGTTGAACAAAGCATTACTTCCAGTAACCGAATTGGTTCCGTTAAATACATTGTCGGCTGGATTTAAGGTATTACTTAATGGATTTCCATTAATCATAAACTCTTCAGTGGCTAGACCTCTATCGCCTTCCCAAGCCAAAACTCCCGCTTTCGAATTGTTATTGTCCAAAACATTCAAACTATTCAATAGTATAGAAACGTTATCGGGAACCGCTTGTAAACCATCGTAAATATTGATTTGATTAACTGGTAATGTACTATTTTCATATACGATTATTAAAGCCCAACCCGCAAAATTGGTTTTTCTAGTTAAGTGTAACTCTTCAAAAGGAGATATGTCTAAATCTGAGAGTGTATAATCGCCATTTCCTGAACTTTGAATAAAACTGGTTACGTCTTTAAAAGCACTGAAATAAGTGAATGTTACATTGTTAATGGTACGTGTGTAGCCAAAAGTTCTATCTGGGGAAATAGCAGTTGAATTAAATGTTACCTCAAAATCTCCATCACCACTTCCGGCCCAATATAGAAAGGCTTTTTCAACAATATCATTTGCGTTTAAATTTAAAGTTGCAGTGGAAGAAGTAGCAGTTACTGGTAACGTAGTTGAGTTGTTTTCAGCACTATTCATAGTATTGCCAACAAATGTAAAATCGTAATGCCCATTAAATTGTTGATACAAGCTAATATTTTGTCCGAAAACCGAACAAAAGCAACTTGAAATAACAATAAAAAAAAGATAAAATCGTTTTAATTTCACAGCAATGAAAATTAATTGGTTTAAAAATACTGATTTATTTTATTAAATCTAAATTTTAACTAATTATCATTGGTTCAAAATATTTGCTTAATTTTCCAAAGTCTAAAAATTTGAAGTGAAAAACTACATTATAATACAATATCAACACAAAGATTATGAACTTTGGAATGCTTTTATAAGTACTGCCAAGAATGCTACTTTTCTTTTTCATCGTGATTTTATGGAATACCATCAAGACCGATTTCAAGATTTTTCCTTGATGGTTTTTGATGGAAATAAATTGATTTCAGTACTTCCAGCCAATAAGGTTGATGATACAATAATTTCCCATCAAGGCTTGACGTATGGAGGTTTTGTTGTAACCGAAAAGATTAAATTAGAACAATTTTTAGAAATTTTCAAGTCTGTTTTGCAATTTTTGAATGCTAAACAAATCCTGAAGTTGGATGTAAAACTTATTCCTTCCATATACAATGCTTATTTTTCGGAAGAAATAAAGTATGCTTTATTTTTAACGGAAGCAAAATTAACCCGTCGTGATTGCCTTTCGGTTATTGATTTAACGAAACCGTTTTCTTTTTCAAAAGATAGGAAACTTTGTGCAAGAAGAGGTGAGAAAAATAATTTAATCATTAAAGAAGAATTGAATTTTGAGTTGTTTTGGAATACCATACTTATTCCCAATTTGGAACAAAAACACCAAGTAAAGCCAGTGCATAGTTTGGAAGAAATTATAAGTTTACAACAAAAATTTCCAAATAACATTCGTCATTTTAATGTTTATAAAGAAGATGAATTAGTAGCTGGAACGACTGTATTTATTACGAATACAGTGGCCCATCCTCAATATATTTCAGGAAATGAACAAAAGAATGAATTAGGAAGCCTGGATTTTCTATACAATCATTTGATTACCGAGGTTTTTAAAGACAAAGCTTTTTTTGATTTTGGAATTTCTAATGAAAATCAAGGAAAAAATCTCAATTCTGGATTGCAGTTTTGGAAAGAAACTTTTGGAACACATACAATTGTCCAAGATTTTTATGAAGTAAAAACCTCCAATTTTCATCTTTTAGAAAATGTAATGCTATGATCAAATTTCTCGATTTACAGAAAATAAACAAACAATATCAAGAACAATTGCAACAAAAAATGCAAAATGTAGTCGAGAAGGGTTGGTTTATTTTAGGAGATGAAGTCAAAACATTTGAGAGTAATTTTGCTAACTATTGTCAAATGAAACATTGCATTGGAGTTGGCAATGGTCTGGATGCAATTGTACTAACTTTAAAAGCATATATAGAATTAGGAAATTTAAAAAAAGGTGACGAAGTAATTGTTCCTGCCAACACTTATATTGCTACAATTTTAGCACTACTTCAAGCTGATTTGGTACCTGTTTTAGTGGAACCAAATATTCTAACCTACAATATCGATTCGAATTTAGTTGAAGCAAAAATCACATCAAAAACTAAAGCAATTATGCCCGTTCATTTGTATGGTCAATTAGCTGATATGGATGCGTTAATTGCTATTGGATATAAATACAAGATATTAATTATTGAAGATGCTGCTCAAGCACATGGACTACAATTTAAAGGAAGTCATACCAGAGCGTTTAGTTTTTATCCTGGGAAAAACCTTGGAGCTCTAGGTGATGGCGGTGCAATATTGACCAATGATGATAAGCTTGCTAAAGTATTGTATTCACTCAGAAATTATGGTTCAGAGAAAAAATACCACAATGATTACTTAGGTTTTAATTCCAGATTAGATGAATTACAAGCCGCTTTTTTGAATGTTAAATTACCGTATTTAGACAATGAAAACGAAATACGTAAAAAGATTGCAAAAAGGTATTTGTCTGAAATCACCAATGATAAAATTATTTTGCCAACTTCTGATTTTACCAACAATCATGTGTTTCATTTGTTTGTGATACGTACTGAAAACAGAGACGATTTACACGACTATTTAAAACAAAATGAAATAGAAACGTTGATACATTATCCAATTCCGCCCCACCAACAAAAAGCGTTGTTAAATTGGAATTCGCTATCATTTCCGATTACGGAAAAAATTCATAAAGAAGTATTAAGTTTGCCAATGAGTCCAGTGATGACTGAGGATGAAGTGAGTTATGTAGTTACAATTTTAAATCAATATTAATTGAGTTTCTTCAAAAATATAACCTCAAAAGAATTATATAAAGTTACTACTTTAAATAGTGTTAGTGTTATCATTAAAATAGGTATTGGCTTTATTTCTTCTAAAATTATAGCTGTTTTTATTGGGCCAACCGGAATGGCATTGGTTGGTAATCTTCGAAACTTTATTACTTCTGTTGAAAGTATTGGAACGCTTGGTTTCCAAAATGGGATTGTGAAATATGTAGCTGAATACGAGAAAGAAGAACTCAAGTTAAAAAAGCTGCTTTCTACAATTATAATTTGTTTGATTATTGCAACTCTTCTGTTGTCTGGATTTTTGTTTTTTTTTGCTCACTATTTGAATGATGAAATTTTTGGTGGGAGTTATCAATTCAGAGTTATTTTTAAAGCATTTGCAATTAGTTTACCTTGGTATATTGCATCGTTGTTTTTGATTTCTATATTAAATGGTTTAGGAAAATTCAAAGAAGTTATTCGGATAAACATATTTGGAAATATCATTGGTTTGATAGTGTCTTTTATATTAATTTATAACTATCAAACTTTCGGGGCTTTATTAGCGGTGATTTTAGCTCCATCGATGTTGTTTTTTATTACCCTCTTTTATTTTAATTCAAAAACGAGTTTACTAAAATTATTTTCTAGAAATCATTTTGATTTTTCTATTCTCAAAAACTTATCTGAATATTCACTGATGGCATTTGTTTCTGCGGTTATTGGTCCAATAATTTTTATTTTGATTAGAAATAACATTATTGCCAAGTTGGGATATGAAAATGCCGGTTATTGGGAGGCAATGACAAGAATTTCGTCCTACTATTTACTTTTTTTGACCACCATTTTAACCGTTTATTTTTTGCCTAAATTATCTAAATCTGAAAACTACAAACAAACTAAAACAATTTTCTGGAATTATTTTAAAAACATCATACCATTTTTCATTTTGGTTTTGATAATGTTGTTTTTTGTTAAAGACAATTTAATATCAATACTTTTTACTAAAGAATTTTTGCCTGTTACAACCTTATTTTTTTGGCAACTTTTAGGAGATATTTTTAAATCTATTTCGTTAATTTTAGGGTATCAATTTTTTGCAAAAAAACTGACTATTGCTTTTATAGTAACAGAGTTATTTTCTTTATCAATACTATATTTCAGCAGTATTTATTTGATTTCAATTTATGGTATTCAGGGAATTGTTATGGCTCATGCTTTAACTTATTTCGTGTATGTTTTAGTTTTAGGTATTTATTTTAGAAAGAGTTTGTTTTAATTTTTATAGGGTTGTTTTTATTGTTGTAACTATCTATTTAACTGAGGATGAAATCTAAATAACCAACCGTAGCATCTTTATTACTTATTACTTTTGATGGATTTCCAATAACTATGGAATCGTTTGGAACATCACAATTTACATACGAATTTGGGGCTATCAATACATTTGTTCCAATTGTTACTTTTCCAACAATCACAGCACCACTTCCAATCCAAACTTCATTTCCTATAGTTGGACTGCCTTTTAATATACCTCGATTTGTTTCTCCAATAGTAACATTTGGGGATAGATTGCAATTGTTCCCAATTACGGCATCTTCATTAATAATAACTGAACCAAAATGCCCAATGTATAATCCTTTACCAATTTTTGTAGTTGTTGGAATTTGAAATCCATATTTAAAAGTATAGTGATTTTTCAAAAAAGCAAATAAGATCCATTTTGGCGAATATTTTTTACAGTTTGATAGTTTTCTTAAGATGTACATGTATCTAAAACCAGGCTTTCTTAGTCCTTTAAAAAAACCAGTCATCCCTTTTAGTCCTCCATAACGATACAAATCAGCTTCAATTTCTTTAGTCATTACTTAGTTTATTTATGAATTCCTGCCATCCATTTTTCAAAATATTGTTTTGCAATGGCCTTATAATTGTGTTCTTTCTCAATAAAATTGGAAGCATTTTTACCAATAACTTCAATTTCATGAGGGTTTTCTATTAAAAAAGATAACTCATCTACCAAATAATCAACGTCAGGTAAAGCATTTATAGCTACTTTTTCATTAATATTATAATAATTTTCAAATGCTGATTCCGCCCCAGTAAAAACTACTTTTCCCTTTGCCATAGCTTCCAAAGCATTATAACCTTGATCAAAAGCATATACTTGATCTAACAAAATATGTGCTTTATCGTATAATTTTATATACTTGTCATATGCAATGTTTTTAGTCACAATGATATCTACTTTGTCAGCATATTTTTCTTTGATAATTACTAATGCTTTCTCAAAGAAAACAATTCCTTTTGTATAATAATTAAATGTATTAATACCTAAAAATATAATTATTTTGTTAGTTATTGTATTTTCAATATACCTTATTTTCTCCAAATTTACAGGATTTGGAACTAGCCCTAAGTACTTTTTATGATTCTTTATTGGATTAACATAATCAATATCCGATGCAATAATTCCTTTACAGTTTTCATATATAAATTGATGTATTTTATAATGATTTTTAGTGTTATAAGCGAGTATAAAATCGGTTTCTTTTTTGGCTTCTTTGTTACCTTCAAAATAGGGATTCAATATTGAATAACTTTCCTTTTTTAAGAGCATATGTTGTACTACAGCATAGTCGATTCCGCAGCATAAAAGGAAAATGTTTTTATTTTGTTGCACTATTTTTTTTAGTAAAAAAAGTTCAAAACGTTGGTTAGTTTGAACAGGGCTTTCATTAATTAATTGCACTATATCAAACCCTTTTAATTTTGACAGCAAAAAATAAAAACGAATGCCGTGTTCTAATTTTGCAAAATCATATTTAAAAATTTTGGCAATAATTTGTCTGATTATGTTTATTAGTTTGGTTTTACTCCATTTTGCCTCAATTGAAAAATCAACAGGATAATCTTTGAACCCATCGCCGTCTCCAACTAAAACTACTTCATGACCAAGTGCAACCAATCCTTCTTTCAAAGAATTGTGTAAACGACTGTATTCTCCAAGGAGTAAAATTCTCACGAGGTTGTTTTTTGTTTTAAAGGATTAACTTAATTATTGTTTTATTGTTGTAAAAATAAAAAAATTAACGAGGTTTGTTACCAAAATAGACATTCAATAATGAAAAACAAAAATCAAAAGTATAAAATAGCACTAATTGGTGATTGTTTGGCTGGTGGTGGTGCAGAAAAAGTACATGCTTTATTGTCGGTTTATTTTCAAAATAGGGGTTTAGAAGTTCATAATTGTATTTTTGTAGATTGGATTTCATATGATTATTCAGGGTCGTTGTTAAATTTAGGAACAGTCAATCCAGAGTCTAATTTTATAAAAAGAAAGCTCAGCCGCTTTTTTAAATTCAAAAAATTCATCCATGAAAACAAGTTTGATGCTGTAATCGATTTTAGAATGCGCACTAATTTTTATTTGGAACTTGTACTTTCAAAATTTGTTTATCCAAAAAACACTTTTTATACTGTTCATAGTGGTATTTTAGAATATTATTTTCCGAAAAATAGATTTTTATCCAGTTTTATTTATAATAAAAAAACGATTGTTGCAGTTTCCAAAGCCATACAAAATACTATTTTAGAAAAAAAGTTAACACAAAAAGTTATTCAAATATATAACCCGATTGATTTTATTAACATTGATTCTTTGAAAGGTGAAAATATTTCTGAAAGCTTTAAATATATAGTGTCGGTTGGTAGAATGAATAATGATGTTAAACAATTTGATAAATTAATTTTGGCCTATTCTAAATCGATATTGCCGAGTAATAAAATCCATTTAATTTTAATAGGTGAGGGAGAAAATTTATTAAAATACAGTAGTATTTCAGAAGCATTAGGATTGAAAGATTTAGTCATTTTTAAAGGATTTGTTGATAATCCATTTCAGTATTATCATAAGGCAATATATACGGTTCTGTCGAGTAAAAACGAAGGCTTTCCTAATGTAATTATGGAATCGTTAGCTTCTGAAACTCCAGTTATTTCATTTAATTGTTTTAGTGGTCCAAGTGAAATCATTATTCCTAATGAGAATGGTATTTTAGTGGAAGATCAAAATTTCGAAAAACTCACTCAAGCTATGAATACTATGGTCGAAGATGTAAAATTATACAACCATTGTAAATCCAATGCAAAAGCTAGCGCCACTCATTTTGATATTGAAATAATTGGAAAACAATGGCTCGAAGTATTAAAATAAATAGTAAGTTAGCCTCATGAAAATTGAAATTATTGACATACCAAAAATAGAAAATGCTTTAGGTAATATTGCTGTAATCGAGAATGGTTCCATTCCTTTTGACATCAAAAGATGTTATTATTTATACGATATTCCGAGTTCTGCAAAAAGAGGTGGACATTCCCATAAAAATTTAATTCAAATATTGATTGCTATTTCAGGAAGTTTTGATGTAGTGTTACATGATGGGATTTCATCACAAACAGTTACTTTAAACAAACCTGATAAAGGCTTGCTAATCAAATCCAATATTTGGCGGGAGTTGGAGAATTTTTCTTCGGGTGCGGTATGCTTAGTTTTGGCTTCGGAAGTGTTTTTGGAAGCAGATTATATTCGCGACTTTAATACTTTTTTAAAGCAGTTTTAATACGAATAGGTTGTTATTTTATATCCTTTTAGGGTAAAATACAATTTTATTTTTTTTATTAAATTTAGTACAAACTTTGGTGCGTTAAGTAACACTCTTTGTTTGTAATTCAATCCGGATATAGTTGGATTGGGATTAATTCCTGTTTTCATTTTTTGATAGGCATCAAAATTACCTTCCATTTTGTAATACTTCGCCATAATATATCTATTGAAATCTAAATATTTCTTAAGACTTGGTTTTGCTATACCCAAACTTTCATATGCATCAAAATTGGTGAGTGTTTTGTTTTTTAAATGGGTATTGGTAATTTGATTTTCGGTATATAAAATATAGGAGACCAACACATCAGTAGTGTAGGCAAGTTGGAAAACATTATTAGCCCGAATATTAAAATCGACATCTTCCCCGTAAGTGATTTTTTCATCATAATAGCCTATCGTTTCAAAAACCGATTTATCCACACACAAACTGCAACAGCAATAAATATGTTGGGACAAATTGCTTTCAAAAAAGTCTTTAATGACGGTTTCTTTTCCTTGGTTTTTTAACTTGGTAGTTGGAATAAGGGATAACTGATTGGGATATATCTCTTCGTAGTTGGTTGCAAACAGTTTGCATTCTGGAAATTTTTGAATTAAGGTATAAATGGTTTCTAAATAGTTGGGTTTCCAAACATCGTCGGCGTCCAGAAACGCTATATATTGTGCAGCAGCATTTTTGATTCCAGTATTTCTAGAAGCTGAAAGTCCTTTGTTTTGCTCGTGTTGAATGATTCGTATTTTATCAGATAGTATGGCTGATACCATTTTCAAACTAGTATCCGTAGAGCAATCCTCTACAATGAGTACTTCAAAATCTTGAAAAGTTTGCGCTAAAACACTTTCAATGGTTTTTGAAATGTAATTGGATTTATTAAAAAGCGGAATAACTACAGTGAAAAATGCCATTTTATTCTTGTTTTAACGAGCATAAATACCCAATTTTAAATAGATTAAAAACAAATAAACTGGGATGGTTTCCGGCTAGATTTTTTGCAATTCTTTTTTCAAAAGTCAGATATAATTTTGCGATTATAGCATCAAGGTGGAATTTTTTCAAATTACGATTTAATCGGTATAATCGATTGAATTGAGCGTCAATTTTTTCGTCATTCACTAATGCTATTAAATTTTGAATCGACTCTTTTGTCTTAGTGTAATAGTTACTATTAGTATCTATGTCTCCATGTTCAATTTGATTGTCGATGTGTTTTAATTTACAATCTAATAAACTTAATTGATAGGAAAGTTGAGTGTCATCATGACCATATTTTGTCATCTTTTTGTCAAACTTCACTTTATCAAAAATTTCTTTTTTTATTAAAGTATTATTAAAAAGCAGTGATTGATAGGGTAATTTTTGTCTTTTGATGGCAACTTTATCCTCCATAAATTTACCATATTTCCAGCGTAGTTTTTGATGGTTTGAAGGACATTTTTGAGGATGAAGCCGTCCGCCATAAACAATATCAAAACCATTTAGATGGTCTAAATATTTTTTAATATAATCCGAATAAATGATGTTGGAATCTCCATCAATAAACAACAAATATTCATACTGCGATTTTTCAACTAATAAGTTTCGATTAGCTCTATGCGCAATATTTTGAGTGAGTGCAACAAAACTGCAATGGGTCAACGAATTTACTTTTTCATTTTCTTGATTCAATTTTGAATTGGATGCGTCATCTTGACACAAAATTTCAAAACCAATGTTTAATTCTAAGCACTGTTTGTGTAATTCCGATACTAATGGGAAAACATTATAATTATAGATTGGAACAAGAATTGAAAGCATCTTATAGTTTTAAGAATCCATATTTAAAGATACAATAAATAGCCCGAAAACCATCTTTCCAACTTATTTTTTTACCTTCTTCATAGGTTCTGCCGTAATAGGAAATACCAACTTCATAGATTCTAACTTTTGTTACACGAGAAATTTTTGCAGTAACTTCGGGTTCAAAACCAAATCGTCTTTCTTTTAATGACAATGATTGTAACATTTTAGTATTGAATAATTTATAACAAGTTTCCATATCGGTTAAATTCAAATTGGAAAACATGTTGGAAAGAAAAGTTAGGAATCTATTTCCAATAGTATGCCAAAAAAACAGAACTCTGTGCGCATTGCCACCCATAAAACGAGAGCCAAAAACTACATCTGCAAAACCATCTAATACGGGTTGCAAAAGCAATTGATATTCGTTGGGATCATATTCTAAATCGGCATCTTGAATAATAGTAAATTCTCCCGTCGCTTTTAAAATTCCGGTATGTAATGCTGCACCTTTTCCTTTATTTTTGTTGTGTTCTAAATAAATAATTTCCAATTCAGTATTTTGAGCAATATAGTTGTTAATTGCTTCAGAAGTGTTATCCGTTGAACAATCGTTTACAATGATGATTTCTTTGGAAATAGCAATGGGAAGTGTTGCCTTTTTTATTTTATCCAAAATCAAATGAATGGTGTTTCCTTCATTGAAAACTGGTATGATGATGGATAATTTTTTCATTATATAGTATGTAGATTTAAAAACACAAAGCTACATTTCTAAATTGAAAATGCAATTTTTTGACTATTTTTGTTAAAATACGACTTATGAAAACAGACTTTACTAAATATAAACACGCCTTTATTCTTATAATTATTGGATTACTGTGGGTTTGTTTTTTAGACTTTGTTTTACAAATAAAATTTCAATCTTTTGTGTTTCCAGACAGCGAATCCTATATTTTGGCTTCTGAAAATTTATACTATCTTCATAAAGCGGATATCATAAGACCTAGTTTAATAGCCGCAATCAATGGCTTTCCCTTACTTTTTGGGTATTCAATTGACTCCTTGTTTTTCTGGAATACAGTTATTAATTTGATTTTTTGGTTGGCTATTATCCTATTGATTTATCAAATGTCTTTACAATTTGTATCACAAAAAATAGCCTTTTTATTGACTTTGTTATATCTGTTTTCAGTGGGTAGCTTAGTGCTAATTTTTCAAGTGTTATCCGAAACACCTTTTACTTTTTTACTATTGCTTTCTTTGTACTTTTTTCAAAAATATTTCAAATACAATCAAATCAAATGCGCTTCATTAGGATTTAGTATATTGATAGTGAGTATTTTAATAAAACCCATGTCTTTTGGATTGGGGTTTTTGTTACTTGTGTTTTTCTTTTTTAAATTAAAAAAAATTGTGTTGGACAAATGGAGTTTACCAATATATGTTTCAATTTTACTAGTTGTTTTTCACATGTACACGATGAAAAAAAACTATGGAGATTTTACCATAAGTTATATTGATACCTACACCTATTACAACTATTTAGGAACACGTGCTGATTGTTTAAAAAATAATACTGAGTTTGTACAGTGTAATAATTATAGGTATCAATACTTTAATACACTATCACTATCAGAAGGTAAAAAAGAGGCTTTTAGGGATATGAAAAAGCAAATTACAAACAATTCTGTAAATTTTGTAAAAGCCTATTTTATCAATATTTATTTCAACTCGTATCGTGGCAGTGGTTATTTTTATGAATTTAAAAATGTCAATAAAACAAGCTATTTCGAATTTGTAAAAATCATTTTTAGAGGCATTTCAAAACTGCAAAACATTTTTTATACTATCATTGGTGTTTGTTTGTCGCTGTATTTTTTGAAAAAAAATAGGAGAGAGCTTAACTTTATTAAAGTAGTTTCTCTTTGTATTGTTTATATTTTTTTTATGTCCGGAATTTCAAGTGATCAAGGTGATCGATTCCATATAGTTTTTTATCCTTTAGTACTATTGCTTATAGCAAAATTTATAAACGATAAAATGAATGTTACACACTTCTCTGTACCACTTCAAAAATAGTATTGTCTTCACATTTTAAGGTTTTTGATGGGAATTTCATCAACAGCGCATAATCATGTGTTGCCATAATTACCGTTTTTCCGTTTTCATTAATCTTTTTCAAAACACTTAAAACTTCTACGCTGGTTTGAGGATCTAAGTTTCCGGTAGGTTCATCTGCTAAAATTAGTTCTGGATCATTAAGTAATGCTCTAGCAATGGCTACACGCTGTTGTTCTCCGCCTGAAAGTTGATGTGGCATTTTGTTAGCTAAATCTTTCATGCCCACTTTGTCTAAAACATCATCAATCTTATCTTGAATTGCTTTAGCTTCTGTCCAACCTGTCGCTTTTAAAACAAACAACATGTTATCTTTAACACTTCGATCGGGTAATAATTGGAAATCTTGAAAAACAATACCAATCTTTCTTCTTAAAAAGGGAATCTCTTTATCTTTTAAATTCAATAAATCATAACCAACAATATTTCCAGTTCCTTCAGTTAAAGTCAAATCACCATAAAGGGTTTTCATAAAACTACTTTTCCCAGTTCCCGTTTTTCCGATGATATAAATAAATTCACCTACATTAACTTTAAGGTTAATTTGGGATAAAATAACTTTATTCTCTTGGTAAATAGTAACGTTTTTTAAAGACAAGATAGGATTGGACATGAGTAATTTTTTTATTAGGTAAAAGTAATAAGATATCGCTTGTATTCAAAATAAATTTTATAAACAGATAAATTCCACACAAAAATAGGATTGTAAATCATAAACTAAAGTTAAATATTTTTATTAAATACCTATAAATCAATGTGTGTACAGCTCTTTTTTAAATTGCTACTTTGTTCAAAAGAATGTTTATAATAAATCCAAATAGCATCCCGTTATAGATAGTAGAGTAATAATTTTGGATAAGTAAAAATAAAATGACAATGCGTAAACTTTCAATGCTATATTTTCTACTTCCTTTAGCCGGAATTACATCAGTTTCAGGGCAACAATCTGAAATTTACACCCATAAATTATCAGAATATGACAATGCACTATTGTTGTACAAAGACAAACAATACCAAGCGGCACAAATTTTATTTGACAGAGTAAAACAAAGCAACAACGATCAAGAAGTGCAAGCCGATTGTGCCTATTATATTGCAAATTGTGCCATTCATCTCAATCAATCCAATGCGGATGAGTTAATGGAAGGTTTTGTTGCCGATTATCCAACTAGCACAAAACAAAATCAAGCTTATATTGAAGTAGCGCAATATTATTTTGAACAAGGAAAATTTCCTCAAGCTTTAGAATATTTTGATAAAGTTGACGAAAGTTCTATGTCCTATGGTGAAATTGAAAAGTACAACTTTCAAAAAGGGTATGCCTTTTTTAGCGCCAATAGAAAGAAAGAAGCAACTACATATTTAACCAAAGTTCTCAATTCTAAAGAATTTGGTTCTCAAGCCAAGTATTATTTAGGTTTTATGGCTTATGAAGGAGATAATTATCAAGAAGCAAATAAATATTTTGACCAAGTTGCTGGAGAAAAAAAATACGAAGAAAAACTATCTTATTTTAAAGCCGACATGCATTTTAAATTAGGTGAATTTCAAAAAGCTATTGATGCTGGAACCACAGCAATGGCAAAATCGTCGGCTTTGGAAAAATCAGAATTGAATAAAATCATTGGAGAAAGTTATTTCAATTTGAACCAATACGACAAAGCACTCCCTTATTTAAAAGAATACAAAGGCAAAAAAGGAAAATGGAATAACACCGATTATTATCAATTGGGTTATACCTATTACAAACAGAATGATTTTGAAAATGCCATTTCACAGTTTAATAAAATTATCGATGGTAAAGACTTTGTAGCTCAAAATGCTTATTATCATTTAGGTGAAAGTTATTTAAAAACCGACAAGAAGCAACAAGCTTTAAACGCATTTAAAAATGCTTCAGAAATGGATTTTGACAAAAAAATTCAAGAAGACGCTAGTTTAAACTATGCTAAATTGAGTTATGAAATTGGAAATTCATACCAAAGTGTACCCGAAGTTTTGTCGGCATTTTTGAATAAATATCCTCAATCACCAAACAAACAAGAGATAGAAACGCTTTTAATTAATTCCTATATTACATCAAAAAACTATAAAGACGCTCTGACTTTATTGGAAAAAAACAATACTTCCGAAAACAAAACGGCTTATCAAAAAGTTTTGTTTTACAGAGGGATTGAATTATTTACTGATGGCAATTATCAAGAGGCTTTGAAGATGTTTAAAAAATCGATAGCCAATTCTAAAACCGAAAAATTTACTACTCGTGCTGCTTTTTGGAAAGGTGAAACCGAATACGTTTTGGATAATTTTAGCGATGCCTTATCAAGCTTTAAAGAATTTGAAAATTCGGCAGAAGCCAAAACAACTCCTGAGTATAAGAATATCAATTACAACATTGCTTACGCACATTTTAAATTAAAACAATACGATCAAGCTGGAGATTATTTTCAAAAACATATTGATGTTGTGAAAGAGGATAAAACTCGTTTAAACGATTCGTACTTACGATTGGGTGACAGTCGTTTTGTATCCACAAAATATTGGCCTGCAATGGATGCGTATAATAAAGCCATCGATTTAAAAAGCATCGATGCCGATTATGCAGCTTTTCAAAAAGCAATTAGTTATGGTTTTGTTGGAAAAAACGATAAAAAAATTGCAGATTTCACTGCTTTTTTAAAAACGTTTACTACCTCACAATATCGTGACGACGCCTTATTCGAGTTAGGAAATACGTATGTAACCGAAAGTAAAACCGAATTAGCTATTCAAACTTATGATCAACTACTAAGCGAATTCAAAAAAAATGGTTCCTATGCAGCCAAATCCATTTTGCGTCAAGGATTAATTTATTACAACGGTCAGAAAGACGAACAAGCTATTGCAAAGTTCAAAAAAGTTGCCTCGGATTATCCAAGAACTCCTGAAGCTTTAGAAGCAGTTTCAACAGCTCGATTAATTTATATGGATAATGGAAAAGTGGATGAGTACGCCACTTGGGTTAGAACACTGGATTATGTTGAAGTATCTGATGCCGAATTGGACAACGATACCTACGAGTCAGCCGAAAAACAATATTTGCAAAACAATGTGAAGCAAGCCATTACAAGTTTGAGTGGTTATGTGAATAAGTTTCCAAACGGAATTCACGCTTTAAATGCTAATTTCTATTTGGCACAATCTTATTTTGCAGATGGTCAAGAAGCCAATGCAGTTAAAAATTACGATTATGTTATTGCCAAACCACGCAGTGAATTTACGGAACAAGCCCTCGTACGATTATGTGAAATCCATTTAAAGAAAAATGATTTTGTACAAGCAGTTCCGGTTTTAAAAAGAATGGAAGTAGAAGCTGATTTTCCTCAAAATGTAACGTATGCCCAAGCTAATTTAATGCGTGCCTATTACGATGAGAAAGATTATCCCAATGCGGTTGTTTATGCTGATAAAGTTTTAGAAAATCCAAAAACCGATAATAAAGTAAAAAGTGATGCTCAAATCATTGTAGCACGTTCTGCAATTAAAGCCAACGACGAAACCAAAGCGAGAGTTGCCTATGCCAAATTACTTACTATCGCCAAAGGAGAATTAGCTGCTGAGGCATTGTATTATGACGCTTATTTTAAAAACAAGGACAGTAAATTTGAAGATTCTAATAAATCCGTTCAAAAATTAGCCAAAGATTATTCCGCCTATAAATATTTTGGGGCCAAAGGTTTAATTGTGATGGCAAAAAACTTTTATGGTTTAAAAGATAGTTATCAGGCGACATTTATTTTAGATAGTGTCATCAAAAATTTTGCATCCTACACTGATGTTGTGGAAGAAGCACAGCTTGAATTGAACACCATTAAAGGAGAAGAAGCCAAAACAAATTCATCAATAGAGAAGTAGACTTATTGATGATAGACGGATAGATAATAGATAGAAAATACAAACATGACAGAATTTAAAAGGCATAATTTTAAGAAACTAAAAATTTGGCAAATGGGACTTCAGATTGCGAAAGACATATTTGATTTAACTGCCACTTTTCCTAATGAAGAGAAATTTGGATTGACTTCCCAAATCAACAGATGTGCAGTTTCTATGCCTTCCAATATTGCTGAAGGCTCAAGTAGAACAAATAAATCATTTAGTCATTTTATAGATATAGCATTGGGATCTTCATTTGAAGTACAAACACAAATTTTATTAGCAAATTTTAAAGGGTTTATTACTGATGAATTAGCAGAAGACATTGAATTAAAATTAGAAGAATTCCAAAAATCTACTATGAAATTCCAAAACACATTAAACTAATCAAAATGAATAAAATAAAATATACATCGATAAGCGGAAATCCATCATCTATTCGTCTATTATCAATCTGTCTTCTTCTTTTAGGAACTCAAATTTCTTTTGCACAAAAAAAGGATGAAAACATTGGAACCGAAGTGGTGAATGTTGTAAAACCTTACACACCTACAATTTCGGATGCTTTCAAAGTAAAAGAAACGCCAACCTTGGAAGACGACGATACTTCAAAAAAAGAAAATATTCAGTATAACATCTTCTCGTTTCCTGTAGCATCTACTTTTACACCTTCCAAAGGAAAAGCGGCTAACGTTGATAAATCCGCAGCGGAAAAATTGTTTAGTAATTATTTGACTTTAGCAGCCGGAAATTTTGGAACTGTAAACGCCGAATTATTCATCACTGAAAACATTAGCAATACTGATTATGTTGGAGGAATGTTGCGTCATTCATCCTCGCAAGGTGGAGTGAAAGATGCTGTTTTAGATGATAAGTATTTTAATACGTCTTTAGATGTAACCTACGGAAGTAGAAGTAGAGCTCTTTCCTGGAATGCTGATTTGGGTTATCAAAATCAAGTGTATAATTGGTATGGAATTTACCCTAGTTTGTTTACTGTTCCAGCCATTGAAGCTATTAATGAACAACAAACGTATCATAATTTATATGTAGGAGGAAGACTGTCATTAGGCGATAGTTTCCTTAAAGAAAGCACCGTGAAATTTAGCCGTTTTTGGGATGCTTATGGATCTGGTGAAAACCGTTTTATAGCCAAACCTAGACTAGAGTTTGATGTAATATCCAATAAGTTTAATGTGAATTTCCTATTGGATTATGTAAATGGAACCTTTGAAAAAGATTATCGAACAGGTACATCTTTTAAATATGGTTATACCAATGTTGGCGTTCAACCAAGTATCAAAATTAAAAAAGACGATTTATTAGTCAATGTTGGCGTTGGATTTATTTACAGTGCTGCTCAAGTATCTGGGGAAAGTAAATTCTTTATTTACCCACAAGTTACGGGTTCGTATAAACTGGTTGGTGATTTGATGATTGCGTATGCAGGTGTTGAAGGAACTTTAAAACAAAATTCATATCATGATTTTGTTGAACAAAATTTCTTTGTATCACCAACATTGGAAATTGTTCCAACAGATCAAAAATATGACATTTACCTTGGTTTAAAAGGAAAATTAGCCAACAGCATTGGTTACAATATTAGAGCATCTTATCAAAATGAAGAAGGTAAAGCATTATTTAAAAATAATGAATATAATATAGATATAACTACCAATGATGAAGGTTATACCAATGGAAACTCATTTAATGTGGTTTATGATAATGTTAAAACATTTAGTCTCTTCGGGGAATTAAAAGCTGATTTTTCTAAAAACGTTTCTTTTGGTATCAATGGAACATTAAATAGTTTTTCTACCGATAATCAAAACGAAGCATGGAATTTACCTGCTTTAAAATTAGCTACTACACTTGATGTCAATATTACCCCAAAATGGTATGCTGGTACAAGTTTGTTTTTTGTTGGAGAAAGAAAAGACCAGCGTTTGATAACTTCAATTTTGGGAGATTTTCCTGTAAACGTTACTTTAGATAGTTATTTCGATTTGAATGCACACGTTGGCTTTAAATACAGTGACAGATTGACCTTCTTTTTAAAAGGAAATAATTTAGCCAACCAAGATTACCAACGTTGGCAAAACTTTACCGTGCAAGGATTACAAGTTTTAGCTGGCGGTAGTTATAAATTTGATTTCTAAATACAGATAATAGATAATAGACGAAAAGATAATAGACAATTTGAATAACAGAAAACATCTATCATCTATTCGTCTCTCATCTCTTCGTCACTTATGAAACAACAAATCCTTCATCGCTATAAAGAAATTCTCCAAGACCGTATTGATGTTTACCAAGACATGATTTCTGGTCTCACTATCGATGCGCAAAACGATGCCAAAGGTTCCGCCGGTGACAAACATGAAACGGCTTTGTCTATGATGCATATTGAACAAGAAAAACTCAATCACAAACTCAAGGAAGTTCTCGAACAACAAGCCATTCTCAATAAAATTGACGCTGCTCAACTTCATAGAAAAGTAGCCATGGGAAGTTTGGTACAAGCCAATAGCATGTTACTTTTTATATGCGCCGCTTTACCTAAAATCACCCACGAGGATAAAACCATCTTTGCCCTTTCACCACAATCTCCTTTAGGAAGTAAATTGATGGGAAATGAAGTGGGTTTTTCTGTTGAGGTTAATGGGAAAATGTATTGGATTGAGAGTGTTATTTAAAGTTTTTAATTGAAATAACTATTTTTTAATATTTACTTTCATATTGTTATTTATTTAATAAATTTAGTTTTAATTTATAACTAATTACTTCTTTTTAGTTTTAATACTAACTGTAATACTTCACTTTTGATTCACGAAATAAATATTGACTTAGTTCTAAACCTTCTAAACTCATAACCTTTTAAAATTTAAAACTCCTAAACTTTTTAACTATAAAATATGTGCGGAATTGTATGTGCCTTCGATTTAAAACAAAAATCAGAAGTTTTAAGATCACAAGTGTTGGAAATGTCAAAAATCATTCGCCATCGTGGTCCGGATTGGAGCGGTATTTTTAGTAATGAAAAAGCCATTTTATCGCATGAGCGTTTGGCCATTGTGGATCCAGCTTCGGGGAAACAACCTTTATTCAGTGAAGACAAACGTTTTGTTTTAGCGGCTAATGGCGAAATCTACAACCACAGAGCTTTACGCAAACAATTTGAAGGAAAGTATAATTTCCAAACCGAAAGCGACTGTGAAGTTATCTTAGCGTTATACAAAGATAAAGGCGTTCATTTTATTGATGAACTCAATGGGATTTTCGGATTTGCGATTTACGATGTTGAGAAAGACGAGTATTTTGTAGCCCGCGACCATATTGGAATTATTCCCTTGTATATTGGTTGGGATCAAAACGGAACTTTTTACGTGGCTTCCGAATTGAAAGCACTGGAAGGCTATTGCAGTAAAATTGAATTGTTTCCTCCGGGACATTATATGTCAAGTAAAGATGGTGAATTCGTGCAATGGTACAAAAGAGAATGGGTAGATTACGATGCCGTAAAAGATAATAAAACAAGTATATCAGATATAAAAGTAGCATTGGAAGCTGCGGTTCACCGTCAATTGATGAGTGACGTGCCTTATGGCGTATTACTATCGGGTGGATTGGATTCTTCGATTACTTCGGCTATAGCCAAAAAATATGCACAAAAACGCATCGAATCGGGTGACACTGTAGATGCCTGGTATCCACAATTGCATTCTTTCGCTGTTGGTTTAGAAGGTTCTCCCGATTTAGCTGCTGCTCAAGTAGTAGCCGATTCTATTGGAACTATTCACCACGAAATAAAATTTACAATTCAAGAAGGATTGGACGCGATTCGCGATGTGATTTACAATCTCGAAACCTATGATGTAACTACTATTAGAGCTTCTACACCAATGTGGTTAATGGCAAGAGTCATTAAATCTATGGGAATAAAAATGGTATTATCAGGAGAAGGTTCTGACGAATTGTTTGGCGGTTATTTGTATTTTCATAAAGCACCAAACGCTCGCGAATTTCATGAAGAAACGGTTCGTAAATTAAGTAAACTGCACATGTACGATTGCTTGCGTGCTAACAAAAGCCTTGCAGCATGGGGAATTGAAGGACGTGTACCTTTCTTAGATAAAGAATTTATGGATGTCGCTATGCGCGTAAATCCACAAGATAAAATGATCAACGCAGCGCACCCAATGGAAAAATGGGTATTGCGTAAAGCTTTTGAAGACATGTTGCCCGAAAGTGTGGCTTGGAGACAAAAAGAACAGTTTAGCGATGGCGTTGGTTATAGTTGGATTGACACTTTGAAAGCTACTGTTGCTGTTGAAATTTCGGACGAACAATTGACTAATGCTAAATACAAGTTCCCATTACAAACTCCAACCTCAAAAGAAGAGTATTATTATCGTTCTATTTTTAATGAACATTTTCCAAGTGATGCCGCAGCTTTATGTGTGCCACAAGAAGCGAGTGTTGCGTGTAGCACCAAAATCGCTTTGGAATGGGATGAAGCTTTCAAAAACATGAATGATCCATCGGGTAGAGCAGTGGCAAATGTTCACGATGATGCCTATATAAAAGCATAATACAAGTATGATTTTTGATTTAATCTTTGTATTTTTAAAGCGTTCTCTAAGGGGAACGTTTTCTTTTTTAAAATTAAGTACAATGCTAATTGAAAATTAATTGAACTATTAAGATATTAAGGTAATTAAGTTAATAAATCCTTAATAAAACTTAATATCTTAATGGTAAAAAAAATATAACAAATAACCCGTTGGGTGTAATTATTTTTTATGGCTAATTTATACTAAATTGTCACATTGAGCTTGTCGAAATGTATCCTTTTTAATGTCTTCGACAAGCTCAGACTGACATTTTTGTTCTAATTGGATATAAATTTCAAGCAAAAAATGC
>CALQAH020000030.1 GCA_943328505.2 Rhizobium sp. Q54
CATTGCAATTGCCAATCAAAAAGGTGGTGTTGGTAAAACTACCACATCGGTTAATCTTGCTGCATCACTAGGAGTTTTAGAAAAAAGGGTTTTATTGATTGACGCCGACCCACAAGCGAATGCTAGTTCGGGATTGGGCATTGATGTAGAAAGTGTTGAAATTGGTTCCTACCAAGTTTTAGAACATAGTAACACTCCAGATGAAGCAACCGTAACTTGTTCCGCTCCTAATGTTTGGGTTATTCCATCTCACATTGATTTAGTAGCCATTGAAATTGAATTGGTTGATAAAGAAAATCGTGAATACATGCTTAAACAAGCATTAGAAAGCATCAAAGACCAATATGATTATATAATTATAGATTGCGCTCCATCATTAGGGTTGTTAACTTTAAATGCTTTAACCGCTGCCGATAGTGTTATTATTCCAATTCAATGCGAATATTTTGCCCTTGAAGGTTTAGGAAAATTATTAAACACTATAAAAAGTGTTCAAAAAATACACAATGCTAATTTAGACATTGAAGGACTTTTATTAACCATGTTTGACTCAAGACTCCGTTTGTCGAATCAAGTTGTTGAAGAAGTGCAAAAACATTTTAACGATATGGTTTTCAAAACAATCATTCAACGTAATGTAAAATTGAGCGAAGCACCAAGTTTTGGTGAAAGTATCATTAATTTTGATGCAACAAGCAAAGGAGCCTCAAACTACTTGAGTTTGGCACAAGAAATTATAAAGAAAAATAGCAATTAATTATGGCCAAAGCTGTAAAAAAACAAGCATTAGGAAGAGGATTATCTGCATTATTAAAAGATCCTGAAAATGATATTAAATCAATAAACGATAAAAATGCAGACAAAGTTGTAGGCAATATTATTGAGTTAGATATTGATGCAATCGAAATTAATCCTTTTCAACCTAGAACCAATTTCAACGAAGATTCATTACAAGAATTAGCGTCTTCTATAAAAGAATTAGGTGTTATACAGCCTATAACCGTTAGAAAACTAGGCTTCAACACCTACCAATTAATTTCCGGTGAACGAAGACTACGAGCATCCAAATTGGTTGGATTATCAACTGTTCCTGCTTACATCCGAATTGCTAATGACAATGAATCATTAATAATGGCTTTGGTAGAAAATATCCAGCGTCATGATTTAGATCCGATTGAAATTGCACTTTCCTATCAACGTTTAATTAATGAAATTCAATTAACGCAAGAGCAAATGAGTGAACGTGTTGGAAAAAAACGTTCCACTATTGCCAATTATTTGCGTTTACTAAAATTAGATCCAATAATTCAAACCGGAATACGAGACGGATTTATAAGTATGGGTCATGGAAGAGCCATTATTACTATAGAAGACCAAGATGTTCAAACGGACATTTATCAAAAAATTGTAAGTCAAAACCTTTCTGTTCGTGAAACAGAAACATTGGTAAAAAATTATCAAGAAAGTTTGAAACCAATTCCAGTTAAACAAAAAAAAGCAACAACATTTGCAATTGCTGAAGAGCAAAAAAAATCGTTTACTACCTTTTTCGGAGCTAAAGTGGATGTAAAAGTTGCAGGAAACGGAAAAGGAAAAATTACGATTCCTTTCCATTCAGAAGAAGATTTTGAAAGAATTGTTAAACTAATTAAAGGATAGTGCCTAAACTTTTTTATATCGTTACAATTCTATTTATTTTAGGAAATACATCCTGTTTTTCTCAAAATATTGGTGATGCTATAATTGCAAAAGATACTATTAAAAAAGACGAAATCAATCCTCTAGCGCCTTCAAAAGCTGCATTTTATTCAGCAATACTTCCTGGTTTAGGTCAAGCCTATAATAAAAAATACTGGAAAATTCCTTTAGTTTACGGTGCAATTGGAACAAGTTTATATTTTTATATTAGCAATAGTAAAAAATATCATAGCTATCGTGATGCCTATAAACAAAGATTAGCTGGTGAAATAGACCAATATGATTATTTAGACACTTCACGATTAATTGCAGCTCAAAAATTTTATCAAAGGAATAGAGATTTATCACTTTTGGTAACCGTAGGGTTTTATATCTTAAACATAGTCGATGCTAATGTTGATGCACATTTAATTCAATTTAATGTTAGTGACAAACTTTCATTAGCACCCGATGTTTATCAAAATGATATGACCTCTAGACCCAACCTCGGTTTTTCATTTAATTATAAATTCTAGATGAAGATAGCACTACTTGGATATGGAAAAATGGGTAAAGCAATTGAAAAAATTGCTTTGGAAAGAGGCCATGAAATTATTTTAAAAAAAGACGAATTCAATTCTTTTGATGGGATAGAAAATGCTGAAGTAGCAATTGATTTTAGTGCTCCACATAGTGCAGTAAATAATATTACTACCGCTATCAATTATGGAATTCCAGTGGTTTCAGGAACTACAGGTTGGTTAGAAGAATATCATACCATTGAGCAACTTTGTAATGAAAAGCAAGCCGCTTTTTTATATGGTTCAAATTTTAGTTTAGGTGTGAATTTATTCTTTGAACTAAATGAGTATCTGGCAAAAATGATGTCAAAATTCAAGGAATATAAAGTTTCCATGGAAGAAATTCATCATACTCAAAAACTGGATAAACCTAGTGGAACTGCAATTTCTTTAGCAAATGCAATTATCAATCATACCGATAAAAACAATTGGGCAATAGAGAATCCAAAAGAAGATGATGTTTTTATAGATGTTAAACGAATTGATGATGTTCCAGGAACACACAGTGTTTTTTACAATTCGGAAGTAGATTTTATCGAAATTAAACATGTTGCACACAATCGTGAGGGTTTTGCACTTGGTGCTGTAGTTGCTGCAGAATGGATAATTGGTAAAAAAGGCATCTTTTCAATGAAAGATGTTTTAGATTTGAAGTAACATATTGAACAAATTAAAGACATACAGTAATCGGATATTTTATATCTAAAATTAAATATTTAAAATTATGACTCTATATTTTTGGTTTTTATTTTTCCTACTCGTTCAAATTATTCATGGACTTGGAACCTGGAAATTATATGAAAAAGCGGGTAGAAAATCTTGGGAAGCTTTTATTCCTGTATATAACGCTATTGTTTTAATGAAAATAATCAACCGCCCAACTTGGTGGACGCTATTGCTTTTTATACCGGTTATCAACGTATTAATGTTTCCAGTAGTTTGGATCGAAACATTGAGAAGTTTTGGAAAAAATACAACAAGCGATACGCTTTTAGGGATATTTACTTTTGGTTTTTACATTTATTTTATCAATTATACACAAGATGTAAAATATGTTACAGAAAGAAGTTTAGTAGCCAAAACAAAAACTGGAGATACCGTGAGTTCGTTATTATTTGCAGTAATTGTTGCTACTTTAGTGCATACCTATGTGATGCAACCCTTTACAATTCCAACATCTTCACTTGAAAAATCGTTACTAATAGGTGATTTCTTATTTGTGAGTAAATTTCATTATGGCGCAAGAACTCCAATGACGGCAGTTGCCGCTCCAATGGTTCATGACACATTGCCAATTATTAAAACAAAATCTTATTTAAGTTGGCCACAACTCCCTTACTTTCGTTTTCCTGGATTTCAAAAAATAGAGAAAAATGACATTGTTGTATTCAACTGGCCAGTTGATACCGTATATAAATTTTTTGATACCTCAGGAAGAAGTGTCATCAAACCCATCGACAAACAATCCAATTATGTAAAACGTTGTCAAGGTACGCCAGGTGATTCTTTACAAATAAAAAATGGTGTAGTTTTTATCAATGGAAAAGAATTGATTTTACCAGAAAGAGCAAAACCTCAATATTCTTATTCGGTTACTTATGATGTAAATACACCTATAGATTTTGAATATTTACTAAATGATATTGGAGCAACAGATGCAGCAGGTTTTAAAAATGAAGCGAGAGACACCTTGTTTGTTAGTGCAATAACAGAAGCTGGTGCCAACCGATTGAAAAATGTTCCAGGTATAACTTCAGTTATTAGAAATGTTTCTAAGACACCAGAATCACAAGTATTTCCTCAAAATAACATTTGGAATAAAGATAATTTTGGTCCAATTTATATTCCTCAAGTTGGAAAAACTATTTCTTTAACACTTGCTTCACTTCCTTTTTACAAAAGAATAATTTCAGTTTATGAAAGCAATGATTTAAAAGTAGTAGGAAATGATATCTATATCAATGACAAAATTGCTACTACTTATACCTTTAAGCAAGATTACTATTGGATGATGGGAGACAACCGTCACAACTCGGAAGACAGCCGCTATTGGGGATATGTTCCAGCCGATCACATTGTTGGAAAGCCTGTTTTTATTTGGATGAGTTGGGATACTCATGGGAAAGGGATTAATAAAATTCGTTGGGAACGCTTATTTTCAACCGTTGGTGGTGATGGACAACCACAATCGTACTTTAAATTCTTCTTGATTGCATTAGCATTATATTTTGCGGGAAGTTATTTTTGGAATAAAAGGAAAAATGGTTAATTTGTTGATGTGGTAATTTGGTTATTCGTTTCTAAAGTTACTAATAACAAAATCCATGAATAACCAAATAAAACAATTAAACGATGTATATTTTTTCATTTGAAAAATTAGAAGTTTGGGTTGAAGCAAAAGAATTTTCTAAATCACTTTATGCAATAACTTTAAAATTTCCAGATACCAAAAAATTTGGTATAATTTCACAATTGAGAAGAGCTTCTATTTCAATTGCTTCAAATATAGCAGAAGGTTCAGCAAGAAAAAGTTTTAAAGATAAAGCACATTTTACCACAATGGCATTTGGTTCAGCGGTTGAAGTTCTCAATCAACTTATTATTTCATTTGAGTTAAATTTTATTTCAGAAAAAATGATTATTTAAGATTGCGTGAATTTTTAGAAAGTATCACTAACAAACTAAATGCACTTAGAAATTTTCAAATCGAAAAATCTACTGAAAACAAATAACCAAATTACCGAATAACCAAATGAACATAATTATGCATCCCTCCTATTTTCCACCAATCAGTACTTTTGTAGCCATTGCAAAAGCAGAATTAGTTACTTTTGAAATGGATGACAATTACCAAAAACAAACCAATAGAAACCGAATGTATATTTATAGTCCAAATGGTATTCAACTCTTAAACATTCCAGTAAAACATAGTAAAAAAGCACATCAAAAAACAAGAGATGTTAAACTAGAAACCGACTTTAACTGGCAAAAGCAGCATTTTAAATCGTTAGAAGCTGCCTACAGAAGTTCCCCTTTTTTTGAATACTTTGAAGATGATATTCGAATAATATTTGAAAAAAAATATACCTATTTAATGGATTTAAATTTGGAGTCCATGGCTATTGTTTCCAAATGTTTACAATTAAATTTTGATTACCTTGAAACTTCAGAATATTACAAAAAACCCATAGACAAAACGGATTATCGTAATTTGATTAATGGTAAAAAAGACATCTCTAGTTTTGAAACTTATACGCAAGTTTTTGATGATAAACATGGATTTTTAAACAATTTGAGTATTTTAGATTTATTGTTTAACGAAGGTCGTTATGCCTTAGAATATCTAAAAAATCAGCGTTTATAACTACTCCTCAAAGGAAAGTCTTGTCAATACCGGAAAATGATCAGAATATTGGAACTCTTTGAAATTCTTAAAACTTTTCACTTTCATTTTTTTATCAGCAAAAATATAATCAATACGTGCAGGATAGTATTTAAATTTATAGGTTTCTCCAAAACCAATTCCGGATTCTTCAAAACAATCATTTAAATTTCCTTTTATATTTCGGTAAACATAGGAAAACGCACTGTTATTCATATCCCCACATATTATTACTGGATAATGGCAACGTTTTTTGTGACTAACTAATATCTCAGATTGATTCTCTTGTTTCTTGAATGCATCGCGAATTCTGGAAAAAACTTGTTCCGATTTTTGTTGGTTCAAGGAATCCACATGTTCGGATATTTCATTCACATCGGGCGATATTTTAATGGATTGTAAATGCATATTGTAAACTCTGATAGTATCTAGACCTTTTCGTATATCCGCATAAATCACAGCATTATTAGCATCGGGTAAATCCAATTTCCCTTGATCAAAAATTGGGAATTTTGAAAAAATAGCTTGTCCCGATTTAACTTGATCTCCATGCATAAAAATTGCCTTGTATTTGTAAACACGTAAATCAACTTTAGCATTTTCTGAATACTCTTGAATACATAGTATGTCTGGATTTTGCTCGTTAATAAAGCCAAGAATTGTATCACCAACACTCTCTTTTTCAATCCATTCAAAAAGATTAAATAAACGAACATTGTAACTCATAACTGTAAAGTCTTTTTCTTCCAAATCAACATCCGTAGAAGAAAATTTATAGAACTTACTGATGAAAGTAATTCCTAATAACAATACTATTCCCGACAGAAAAATTTGCCTTTTTAATTGCAATAACCAATAACAAAAAAACAAACCATTTAGAATTAAAAACAAAGGCAATATTAAAGTCAATACTGAAAGTAGCGGAAATAATTTTGGAGCTAAAAACGGCAAAACATAAGCAATGAATGTCAATATAGTTAAGACTATATTAAACGAGAACATTACTTTATTAAACCATGATATTTTTTTCATTACGATTTCCCCGATTGGAACAAAAATTCTTTTTCTTCACTTGTTAAACTATCATAACCCGATTGACTAATTTTATCTAAGATTTCATCAATCTGCTGTTGCGTTTTATCTTTGACAACTATTTTACTCTCTTTTTTAACGGCAGGTTTTCTTGGGTTAACATGTACTTTTTTAAATGGAATTGCCTTTTTTCTATCAAAAATAGTTGTGATTTTATCCACAATTTTACTTAAATCAGTTCCATTTTGCAATAACTTAATGTAAATAAACCCGAAAAATGCGCCACTCAAATGGGCAATATGTCCACCGGTATTATCGAGTTGTATTTGCAATAAATCCAATAAAAGAATCACAGCAGTAACATGCCACAGTTTGACATAACCTATTAACAACAACCTTAATTCCATCAAAGGCTGATAGGTAGTTGTAGCGACTAGTATCGCCATGATTGCAGCCGAAGCGCCAACCATAGTCGAGCTTTGTTTCAAAAAGTAAAAACTTATTACAAAACAAAGTCCAGCAAAAATGGCACTCAAGATATATAAACCTAGATATTGCTTTTGAGTGAAGAAAGTCAGAAACAATCGGCTGGAAAAATTCAATACCATCATATTAAAAAACAAATGAAAAAATCCATAATGAAAAAAAGCATACGTCAACAAAGTCCATGGTTTGGTCACAAGTGTGCTTGGATCAGATGAAATAGCTAACCAATTTGGGTAGCTAAAACTGCCTAATTTAAACTGATAAAAAAAAATTATAGAGAACAAAAACAAGCCTACATTCCAATAAATCATTTTATTAGCAATGCCACCTATTTTATACTGAAATTTTATATCGTCAATTATATTCATATTTTTAACCCCTAAGTTCATAAAGGATGCGCAATTAACGCAAAGTTATAATTCTATTTCTGAACACTAAATACTGAACACTGTTCACTAATTTTTAATTCCAACGGTTTTTATTAAACGAATTTTTTTTCCAAAACCACATCATCAAAAAGCCTGTAATAGCGCCACCAACATGAGCAAAATGGGCAATTCCTGTTCCGCCACTTCCAAAAAGCGAACTTCCTTTAAAGCCTAAAAACAAATCTACTGCCAATATTCCTGGTACAAAATATTTTGCTTTAATAGGAATTGGGATAAACATCAAACCCAATTGTGCATTAGGAAACATAAAGGCAAAAGCTGTTAATAGTCCATAAATTGCTCCTGAAGCTCCAAGAACTGTTGATTGTGAAATTTGTGAAGCTTGAACTATGAAATTAAATTGTTCTTGATTACAACGTACTTTTTCTAAAATAGAATTTATTGATCCAGTTACCATTTTACCATTATCATCAAATAAACTACTATAATCTGCATTTAATAAAGTGTGAATTTCTGTATCGGATAAATTTAACGATGAAACTTCATTTAAAAGCGAATGAATTTGATAATAATTAACACCTGTATGCAACAAAGCAGCGCCTAATCCACATGAAATATAAAAAAAGATAAACTTTTTTGCACCCCAATAATGCTCCAAAGCAGAACCAAAAGAATACAAGGCAAACATATTGAACAAAATATGTGAAAAATTAGGAACTGGCGCATGCATGAACATACTCGTTATGGGTTGCCATAATTTAAAACTAGGATTCTCAGGATAATACATTGAGAACAAATTATAAGCAACATCTCCAATAATGTTGGATCCAATATAAAAAATAACATTAATAATCAATAACTGCTTAACAGTTTCGGTCATTTTCATCATAAGGCAAACTTTTTATCTAAATCTTCCACACGCATCGTGATGAAAGTTGGTTTTTGAAAAGGGGAAACATTAGGTTCTTTACAGGCAAAAAGATTATTCACTACATTTTCCTGTTCAAATTCTGTTAAATAAGCACCTGTTTTTATGGCTAAACTACGTGACATCGACTTGGCAATGGTATCATTTTGGCAAAAACTACTGTCTGGAATACCCTCATGTAAATCACTTAACAATTGTTGCAAAATAATAGAAACTTCTCTTTCAGTAACGTTAATTGGTAATCCAGAAATAATAATACTATCAGTACTTGATTCATCAAAAACAAAACCTGTACTTACTAAAGCCGATTTCAATTCCGAAATCAAGGCAATTTCACTGGACGAAAAATGCATCTCTAAAGGAAATAACAATTGCTGACTTGATGCATGATTCATTGTCATATTCGACAAAAACTCTTCGTACAAAATTCTTTGGTGTGCACGATTTTGGTCAATAATCACCATTCCAGATTTTATTGGACTAACGATGTATTTCTTATTGATTTGATAGGTTCTTTTAACTTCCTGTTCAATATCATTTTCTTCAAATAATGATGAAGTAACGGCATCATTTTCAAAAGTTATTTCTGCTATTTCTTCGGTAGCTTGTTTTAAACCCACATACAAACTTTCCCAATTGGGTTGCCCTTCTGGTTTTTTATAGGCCATTGTTCCTGTTGAAAATGCCTTATTTGGCTTTTCTTCAGCAAACGGATTATAGCTTCTGTCCACTTGAACAGTTGGATAGGCAGCTTCTTTATTTTGATATTGATAAGGCGTATCTAAATTAGGGTCGCGATCAAAATCTAAAACAGGCGCTACATTAAACTGTCCTAAACTGTGTTTAATAGTTGAACGTAAAATAGCATATAAAGCATGTTCATCGTCAAACTTAATCTCTGTTTTGGTCGGATGAATATTGATATCAATGGTATGTGGTGGCACTTCCAAATAAAGAAAATAGCTGGGTTGAGCTCCAGCTGAAAGCAAACCTTCATAAGCTGCCATGACCGCATGATGCAAATAGCCACTTTTGATATAACGATTGTTTACAAAAAAGAACTGTTCTCCCCTATTTTTCTTTGAATATTCAGGTTTTCCAATAAAACCATGCACATTTACAATTTCAGTTTCTTCTTTAACTGGTACTAACTTTTCGTTGGTTTTTCCAGCAAAAATATTCACTATGCGTTGTCTAAAATTAGAGGGTGGCAAATTGAACATATCACTACCATTGTGATAAAATGTAAAATGAATAGAAGGATGTGCTAAAGCTACACGTTGGAATTCATCAACAACATGGCGCTGTTCCACCGTTTCTGATTTCAAAAAATTACGACGCGCAGGAATATTATAAAACAAATTCTTCACCGAAAAAGAAGTGCCTTTTGGTAAAACGGCAACATCTTGCGAAATAAATTTACTGCCTTCAATAATGATATGAATGCCTAACTCTTCCTGTTCTTGTTTGGTTTTCATTTCCACATGAGCAATCGCAGCAATAGAGGCCAATGCCTCGCCACGAAAACCTTTAGTATGCAATGAAAATAAATCTTCGGCTTGACGAATTTTGGAAGTAGCATGACGTTCAAAACACAAACGAGAATCGGTTACACTCATTCCCAAACCATTGTCAATGACTTGAATCAATGTTTTTCCAGCATCTTTAATGATTAACTTAATGTCGGTTGCTTTGGCATCCACAGCATTTTCCAATAACTCTTTAACAACAGAAGCAGGTCTTTGTACTACTTCACCAGCCGCAATTTGGTTGGCAACATGATCGGGAAGTAATTGAATAATGCTCGACATAAGGTAGTGTTCAGTGTTCAGTAATTAGTATTCAGTATGTTTACCAAAAACCATAGTTGACAAATTTAATGAAAATCTATTTTGTTTTATTGTTAATCTGCTATTAAAAAACAAAAAACCTACACATTGCTATATAGGTTTTTTACAATTATGTTGAGAATGTTATTATTCCTTCAATTTTAATTTGCCTTCATCAATTAGCATTTGGTTAGCTAACAATAATTTTTCATTTTGAAATTGGTAACCCAAATTGGCTTGCTGACGCAAAAAAGCCATTTTTATAGCCGCAATAGCAGCTTCTGTTCCTTTATTTCCATGAACTCCACCACTTCTGTCGATGGATTGTTGTTCATTATTATCTGTTAAAACACAAAAAATAACGGGAACATCATATTTTAAATTCAAATCTTTGATACCTTGAGTGACGCCTTCACAAACAAATTCAAAATGTTGGGTTTCACCTTTTATCACACTTCCAATTGTAATCAACACATCGGGCATTTGAGTTTCAATCATTTTTTTGGCAGCATAAACCAACTCAAAACTCCCTGGAACATTCCAACGAATAATGTTTTTATGAAGCGCACCGCAATCCGTTAAGGCAGTAATTGCGCCTGTATACAATCCTTCTGTTATGGTATCATTCCATTCAGAAACAACAATCCCAAACCGAAAATCTTTCGCATTTGGGATAGTATTTTTATCGTAATTGGATAAATTTTTATTTGCTGTAGCCATCTTAATTTAAGATTGCAGATTGCAGATTTTAGATTGCAGAAACTGTTTTCTGTGTACTTATTACTGCCTTCTAATTATTGAGCTAACCCAATCAAAACATCAACGCTTTGACCTTCTGGTGAATCGCTGTAATTATCTTTAATATCTGTAAAATATTTCAAAGCATCTGCTTTGTTACCTAATGCATAAGCAGTCTTACCAGCTTTTAACAAATATCTTGGTGTAGTAAAATCATTTTTATTGGATTCAACTGCTTTCAAATAATATTCTAAAGCTTCTTTTGGTTGATTTTTTTGAGCAAATGCATCTCCAATTGCTCCTTTAGCCAACGCTTTTAAAACTACATCGTCTGATGAAAACTTCTCTAAACTCGCAATGGCTTCCGAATATTTTCCAGTATTTAAATAAGCAATACCCGCATAATAATTAGCTAAGTTACCTGATGCAGTTCCAGAATATTGGTCAGCAATTTCAACAACGCCTTGTTTTCCTTCCGATCCCTTTAAAACTAATTTGTATAATGAATCTGACTTTGCATCACCATCCACCGCTTTTTGGAAGTTCTGTTGTGCTACAAAAAGTTCTTCAGCAGCTTCTTGTTCTTTTGGTTCAGCAATAAATTTTTGGTACATTAAATAAGATACTGTAACTAAAGCTACAGTTCCTATAAATCCTAAGATGTATTTTTGATTTTTTTGAACAAACTCTTCTGTTCTAGAAGCGGTTTGATCTAAGGTGTCAAATGCTTTTGCAGTTGTGCTGTCTTTAGCATCTACATTCACATCTTCAATATAGTTATTGTCTAATTTTGCTTCCTTTTCTTTTGGTGATTTATATCCTCTTTTATTGTACGTTGCCATTTAAAAATATTTTAGTGTGCGCAAAAATAAAATTTTTATTCAAACCTACATAACAAAAATTGATTTAATATTTAATACTATAGAAATTATTTTAATTTATGAAAGGTTCTTTCTTTCTAAACGCAAGTTAACACGAAAAGAAAAAGTTTGAAAGCCCTTTATGTCGATATTTTTCAATAATTTGCACCCATTGAAAAATACTTCAAAAAAATTCAATGATTCCAGTATTAGCAGCATTTACAGATGTATTTAAAAAAGATTTCTTTATTCAATTATAAAAATTTTTCCGAAGCTAGTTTTGATTTTGATTCGAAGATTAATTGTTTCGTTGGTAAAAATGGTATTGGTAAGACTAATGTTTTAGATGCTATTTATCATTTGTCCTGTGGAAAAAGTTACTTTAACCCATTAGCGGTTCAAAATATCAAACATGGTGAAGAGTTTTTTGTTATTGATGGTGAATTTGAAAAAAATGACCGGGCAGAGCAAATTGTTTGTAGTTTAAAGAAAAATCAAAAGAAAATTTTAAAACGAAACGGTAAGCAATATGAAAAATTTTCTGATCATATTGGTTTTATTCCTTTAGTCATAATTTCTCCAGCCGATAGAGACTTAATTGTTGAAGGAAGCGAAACCAGACGAAAGTTTATCGATAATGTTATTTCACAATTGGACAGTTCTTATTTAAAACAATTAATTCAATACCAAAAAACGATAAACCAACGAAATGCTTTGTTGAAATATTTTGCACTAAATCATGTTTTTGAAAAAGATACTTTGCAAATTTATAATGACCAATTAAACAACTTGGGAGATGCCATTTTTGAAAAAAGAAAACAATTTTTATCCGATTTTATTCCAATATTCAATCAATATCATCAACAAATAACCGATTCTGAGGAAACAGTCCAATTGGTATATGAAAGTCATTTGTTTAATAACACTATGCTTCAATTATTAGAAGAAAACATTAGTAAAGACAGAGCATTGCAATACACATCGGTTGGCATTCACAAAGACGATTTGTCTTTTGAAATTGATAGTTATCCCATCAAAAAATTTGGTTCACAAGGGCAACAGAAATCATTCTTAATAGCTTTAAAATTAGCCCAATTTGATTTTGTAAAGAAACAATCTGGTGAAAAACCCATACTTTTATTTGATGATATTTTTGACAAATTAGACGAAACACGTGTAAGCAAAATTGTTGCTATGGTAAACAATGACGAATTTGGTCAACTCTTTATTTCTGATACACATCCTGAACGCACCGAAAATATTGTAAAAACAACACATCAGAGTTATAAAATATTTCCCCTTTAATTTGTAGTTTTGCAAATAAATAAATGCCACATGAAGTTAATAATAGTCTCCACTTTACTGGTTAGTTTCCTTTTTATAAGTTGTCAAGGTCAACCTGCATTAGGCATTCAGACAATAAATGTAAAAGCATTTGAAGAAAAATTAAAAACAACTTCCAATCCTCAATTGTTAGATGTTCGTACTCACGAAGAATTTGCAGTAGAACATCTTGATAAAGCAATAAATGTAAATTGGAATAGTGATGATTTTGTTACTAAAGCCAACAAATATGATAAAACAAAACCCATTTTTGTGTATTGCAAAGTGGGCGGTAGAAGCTCGCAAGCTGCTAATAAACTGTCAGAAATAGGCTTTACAGAAATCTATAATTTAGAAGGTGGCATTATGAAGTGGAACGCAGCAGGAATGGCAACTCAAGCCGAAGGCGAAGCAAAACCAAGTGACCGAATCATTGGAATGTGCTCCCAGGAATTTGATGAATTATTGAAATCTAATAATAAAGTGCTGATTAATTTCCATGCAAAATGGTGCGAGCCTTGCAAAAGAATGGCGCCTTATATTTTAAAAATGCAAACTGAAATGAAAGACAAAATTTTGATAGTTCGTTTGGATGCAGATGAAAATAAAACCCTTTTAGACTCAATGAAATTAGACGGATTGCCTGTAATTTTAATTTATGAAAACGGTAAAGAAGTTTGGAGAAACATAGGATTTATCAGTGAAGATGATTTAAAAAAACATTTGTAAAATGATTACAAAAGAAGCACTTCAATTTTTGGAAGATTTAATTGCAAACAACAACACCGAGTGGATGCATGCCAACAAAAAAAGGTATGAAAATTATAAGAAAGATTATCATAGTTATATAGCCACTGTTTTGGCAGAAATGAAACCTTTAGACAAAACATTAGAAACTTTAGAAGTCAAAAATTGTACTTTTCGAATCAATCGTGATATTCGATTTTCTAAGGATAAATCACCCTATAAAACCAATATGGGCATTTGGTTTACTCAAAACAAAAACAGTAAAAATAGTCCTGGATATTACATCCATTTTGAAAAAGGAAATTCTTTTATAGCTGGAGGTGTTTGTTGTCCAGAACCAGATCAATTGAAAAGAATTAGAAAAGAAATCGAATTTTTTCATGATGATTTAGAGAAAATTGTAAACGATAAAACCTTCAAAAAAGAATTTTCTGCAATAACTCACGACGATTCCAATTCTTTAAAAAATGCACCCAAAGGATTTGATCCCAATCATCCAGCTATTGAATTCTTGAAACTAAAAAGTTTTACAGCTTCTCAAAAAGTTGATGATGAAATTTTCACAGTACCCGATTTTAGTAAAAAAATTGCTCAAAAATTGATGGCACTTAAACCTATGAATGACTTTTTGAAAAGAGCTTTAGAAACAGAAGATTAATTATAATGACAAAAAAAAGAATTCTATTTCTTGGTGAAACCTATCGTGCTGATGCAATAACTTGGATGAATGGTCTCAAAGAATTTGGTGATTTCGAAATTGTCACTTGGGAACTTCAAACAAACAGTAACGGTATTAGCCGTATTAAAAGATTATTTGAATTAACAAAAGCAATTTTTACAATTAGAAGTATCGCCAAAAAATACAATGCCGATATGGTTATAGCAGAAAGAACTACAAGTTATGGTTTCTTAGCCGCATTATCAGGTATAAGACCAATAGTCATTGCGCAGCAAGGCATCACCGATCTTTGGCCACTAGAATCTCCATTGTATGTTTTAAAAAAGATACTACAAAATTACGCATTTAAAAAAGCTGACTTAATTCATGCTTGGGGAAAAGTGATGGCTGATTATATGGAAAATGCTAAGGTTGATATGACAAAAGTTATGGTTTTACCCAAAGGAATCAACTTGAATGTTTTTAAATTTAATACTAGTCCCAACACTACAATTATTACAGCAATTGTTAGTCGTTCTCTTCAACCAGAGTATAAACATGAGACGATTTTAAAAGCTTTTGGAATTTTAAAAAGAAATAATATACCTTTCCAATTAACCGTTATTGGTGATGGAATTTTATTAAAAAATCTAAAAGCATTATCTAAAGAATTGGGAATGGAAAATGAGGTTCATTTTTTAGGTAGAATTAATAATACGGAGATAGCAGAACATTTACAAAAATCAAATGTTTATATTAGCATGCCAATTACAGAAGGCGTTTCTGCATCATTATTTGAAGCTATGGCATGTGGTTGTTTTCCAATTGTAAGTGATTTACCGGGAAATCGTCATTGGATTCAACAAAAAGTGAATGGGATACTTGTACAATCAGAAAATGAGCTTAAATTAGCCGAAGAATTACAATGGACTTATAAAAATTTACACCTAATAAATAAAATTACTGTAGAAAATAGAAAGTTTATAGAAGAGAATGCCAACTATCAAATCAACATGAAAAAAATTGCACTCACTTATCATGATTTAATTAAAAAAAAATCAATTATCATTTAAATTTATGTGTGGTATAAACGGAATTTTCCATCTTGATTTCAAACAAGTTGACAAAAATCAGCTTATAAAAATGAGAGATATTCTTGAACATCGTGGACCCGATGATTCAGGAATTTATATCCATAACAATATTGGTTTGGGACATAGACGCCTTTCAATTATTGACACTTCTTCAGCAGGACACCAACCTTATACATCAGATGATTCTAGATATATCATTGTTTTTAATGGCGAAATCTATAACTACCAATCGTTTTATCCGGAATTAAAAAGTAAAGGAATAACTTTAAAATCAGGTTCAGATACCGAAGTATTATTAAAATTATATGAACTGTATGGTTTAGAAATGCTTGATCGCCTCAATGGAATGTTTGCCTTTGCTATTTGGGATACTAAAGAAAAAAAACTCACACTTTGTAGAGATAGAATGGGTGTAAAACCTTTATACTATTCCTTTTATCAGAACACTTTGTTGTTTGGTTCCGAACAAAAAGCGCTTTTTACCGCTGGTGTACCTCTTGAAATTTCAGAAAACGGATTGGAAGAATACTTTTTTAATCGATTTGTAGCTGGAGAAAACACTTTGTTTGGCAATGTAAAAAAAGTTTTGCCAGGACATTATATGATTATTGATGAAAATGGAAAGTCTGAAACAACAAGGTGGTGGAATTTAAAAGAACAAATACAAAATCATAGTCCAATCATTAACCCAAAGCAATGGTTTGAAGAAACTTTTTTCGAATCAGTAAAACTAAGAATGGTAAGTGATGTACCAGTTGGAGTTTTATTGAGTGGCGGACTAGATTCCTGTTCGATTTTGTCAGCATTGTATCATCAAGAATTTAAAAATATCGAAACCTTCAACATTAGTTTTTCTGAAGAAGAACATAATGAATACCATTTGGCAAAAAAAATAACAGATGAATACCACTATAAATTCAACCATACCAAGCTTGAAAATGAGAATCTATATCAAAATTTAATTGAGACATCGTATTATCAAGACGAACCCATAATGCACCTCAATGAGCCTCATCTTTTAGCAATTGCAAAATTAGCCAAACCAAAAGTAAAAGTATTACTATCTGGTGAAGGAGCTGACGAATTAATGGGCGGTTATGTTCGCTACAAAGCATTAAAAAACCCTTCTTTATTAAAAATTATTTCGCAAATTTCCAGTTTTGAAACCTTTAATAAAAAGCCGCGCTACGATAAATTATTTAGGTATTCAAAAATCAATAATAATTCAGATTTAGTCATTTTTAACAGCACTAGTGTATATCCAGAAGATATTAATAAATTTTATGGGAATTCGGGTAAACCAGAAAACGCTTACCGTAATCAAATTCTAAAAGAAGCCCAAGAATTATATCCGAAAAACATTCAGAGACAGGCGCTCTATTTTGACCAACATACCTATATGTGTTCCTTATTGGATAGAAATGACCGTTGTACAATGGGAGCTTCAATTGAATGTCGTGAACCCTTTTTGGATCAACGATTGATTGCTGGTTTAGGAACACTAGACGACAAATGGCTATTTAAAGGTAAAAAAGGAAAATTTATTCTTAAAACAACTATGGAAGATAAACTTTCACAGGAAATCTTAAATTTTAGAAAAATTGGATTAAGTGCACCTTGGGGAAGTTATTTATTACGATTTCCAAGATTTATTGATGAGCTTGATGATTTTGCAAAAAGTGAAATATTTGAAATGCCCTTTTTAGAAAATATTGATGGTAATAAATTAGTTACCCAAATACGAAAAGGCAATACTAAAATCCTTCCCTATTTTATGCCTCTCTTTATGCTTCACAAATGGCATAAAAATTATTTTAAGATATTCATTTAAAATCTTTGGTTACTTTTGTACTACAAATTTAAAAAATGACTCTGTACAATAATTTTTCTTTAAAAAAATTCAACACTTTCGGCATAGAAGCTAAAGCCAAAGAATTTGTTGCTGCCCATACTGTTAAAGAACTTTCTACCATTTTATTAGAAAATAAAAACAAGACAAAATTTATTCTTGGCGGCGGAAGCAATATGTTACTAACCAAGGATATTGATGCTTTAGTAATTCACATTGATTTAAAAGGTAAAAAGATTATTAGTGAAGATTCCGATTTTGTTTGGGTTGAAAGTAATGCTGGAGAAAATTGGCATGAATTTGTGCTTTGGACCATTGACCAAAATTTTGGAGGTCTGGAAAACATGTCGCTCATTCCAGGAAACGTAGGCACAACACCTGTGCAGAATATTGGTGCGTATGGAACTGAAATTAAAGATACCTTTATTTCATGTGATGCAATAAATATTGAAACGCATGAAATGAAAACCTTCACTAAAGAAGATTGTCATTTTGGTTACAGAGAAAGTGTTTTTAAACATGACGTTAAAGACCAATTCATTATAACTTCAGTTCTTTTTAAATTGACCAAAAGCAATCACAAAATCAATATTTCTTACGGGGATATTACAAAGGAACTAGAAAAAAATCACATTTCAACTCCAACTTTAAAAGATGTTAGTAATGCTGTGATTGCCATTAGACAAAGTAAATTACCCGATCCAAAAGTACTTGGAAACAGCGGAAGCTTCTTTAAAAACCCCATCATTACAAAATCAGAATATGATACCATTCATGAGTTGCATCCCGAAATGCCTCATTATGTAATTTCAGAAACACAAGTTAAAGTTCCAGCAGGTTGGCTGATTGAAAAAGCTGGATTTAAAGGAAAACGCTTTGGAGATGCTGGAATTCATAAAAATCAAGCGCTGGTTTTAGTCAATTATGGTAATGCAACAGGTCAAGAAATTTTAAATGTTTCTAAAGACATTCAAGCTACTGTATTCAAGGAATTTGGCATATCCATTGAGGCGGAAGTTAATGTAATTTAAGTATAGTGTTCAACATTTAGTTGACAGAAATTCATAATTCATAATTTATTTATGTACATCCCAGAATTATACAAAAACGAAAATCAAAAAGAAATACAAAAATTTCTTCATGAGAATGGTTTTGCCATTTTAGTCAACCAAACCAACGGAAAATTATGGGCAACGCATATCCCTTTAGTGTTAGAAACTGCTAAAAATGGAAAACAATATTTAGTGGGACACCTTTCCAAATTAAATCCGCAAGGAGATAGTTTTTCCTCGAATGATGATGTTTTAGCTATATTTTCAGGTGCCCAAACCTATATATCTTCTTCATGGTATGATCACGAAAATGTACCAACCTGGAATTATCTTGCAGTTCATGTTTATGGAAAAGTTACTATTTTAAACGATGAACAAACAATAGATTCCTTAATAAAATTAGTTGATAAATACGAAGTCATCTCTGAAAAACCAATTCGTGTTGAAGATTTATCCGAAAAAACAATGCGAGAAGCTCGAGCAATTATTGGTTTCACTATTGAAATAGCATCCATTGAAGCCAAAAAGAAATTATCTCAAAATCGAGATGCTAAAAATTATCAAAACATTATTCAAGAATTAGAAAAAACCAATGATCATCAAGCCATTGCTGTGGCTTCAGCAATGAAAAAATGTCCAAGATAAAAAAACTTTAAAAATCTAAAATCTAAATTTGATTTTGTACTTTTGCATGCTCATTAAAAATCGAGATTTAAAGATTGAAAAGCCATTATGTTACTAATTATTTTTTGTTTATTTATTGCCGTTTTTTTTGTTCAATTCCTATATTATATAGTAGTTTTTGGTAAATTTTCTTTTGCCAAACCTCAAAAAGTTACGCCAAAAAAAATCCCTATATCTGTTATCGTATGTGCTAAAAACGAAGAAGAGAATGTAAAAAACTTTATCCCATTACTTTTAGAACAAAACTATTACGACTTTGAAATTGTATTGATCGATGATGCATCAAGTGACGATACATTAGAGCTATTTGAAGCTTATGAAAAACAACATTCCAATGTTAAATTGGTAAAAGTTGAAAACAACGAAGCCTTTTGGGGGAATAAAAAATATGCTTTAACATTAGGCATCAAAGCGGCTAAAAACGAATACTTATTATTTACTGATGCCGATTGTTATCCCTCTTCAAAAGATTGGATTTTAAACATGAGCTCTCAATTTACAATGCACAATACCATTATTTTGGGTTATGGCGCTTATGAAAAAATAGCGGGTTCCTTTATTAATAAAATTATCCGATTTGAAACTTTACTAACAGCAACTCAATATTTGGCTTGGGCAAAAATAGGAAAACCCTATATGGGAGTTGGAAGGAATTTAGCTTACAAAAGAGAAGAGTTTTTTAAAGTAAATGGTTTTATTGATCATATGAAAATACGCTCTGGTGATGATGATTTATTTGTCAATCAAGCGGCAAGTAAAGCTAATACAGCTGTCTGCTACTTACCAGACAGTTTTACGTATTCCAAACCAAAAACTAGTTTTAAAGAATGGTTTACCCAAAAAAGAAGGCATATTTCTTCGGCGAAAAACTATAAGCTATTTGACAGAAACCAATTAGCACTTTTTTATTGTAGTCAATTATTGTTTTTAATTTTACCTATTGTCTTGTTATCATTTCAATACCAATGGATTACAGTACTTAGTCTCATTGGTTTTCGTTACCTATTCGCTTGGATAACGATGGGATTTGCAGCAGGAAAACTTAAAGAAAAAGATGTAATGTATTGGTTTCCTATCATTGAAATTACACTTATCATTACACAATTGAATATTTTTATAACCAATACATTTTCAAAACCTGTGCATTGGAAATAAATCTTTACATAGAAAAAGCTAAAAAAGGCGACCAAGTGGCGTTTACTTTTTTACTCGACCATTATTGGAACGAAGTCTATGGTTTTATGCTCAAACGTACAGAGAATGAAACCGATGCTGAAGATATAGCCATTGAAACTTTTTCTAAAGCTTTTGATAAAATCGCTACTTATAATCCCGAATTTCAGTTCAATACCTGGTTAATTGCGATTGCAAAAAACGTACATATTGATTTACTTCGTAAAAAGAAAACATCCTTATTTGTTGAAATTACAGACAAAGAAGATCAGCAAGCTTATAATGTTGCCGATAGCTCACCTTCCGCTGAAGATGAATTGATAACGGTTCAGAATTTATCCCAATTGTTGCAATTCATTAAAGAATTAAAACCGCATTATCAAGAAGTAATTCAGTTGCGTTATTTTCAAGAAATGAGTTACCAGGAAATTGCAGAACAGCTCAACGAACCTTTGAGCAATGTGAAAATTAAGTTACTTCGCGCTAAAAAACTACTAGCTGAAATTATTCAAAGCAAGCGTTAAATCTAGCTTTTTAAAAATTTAATACTTTTTACACAATAATTATTATATAATTAAAGTTATATATGAAATTACTATTCTTAAAAAATTTAGCTTATGTAACATCGATACCTAACCAATTAAACAATTGAAATATGTCAAACGTTAGTATCTTTGAAAAAAAATGGATTGATCTTGTTTTTGAAGACAGAAACCAAGAATATGGCGCATACAAATTACGCCAAGAAAATCCTAAAACAGCTTTGTTAGCTTTGTTCTCAGCTTTATTTTTTATTGCAGCCGTTTCTGGAATTCTTATTCTATTAAGCTCGTTTACTAGTAAACCAGTTGCAAAACCAGCACCACCAACAGATGTTATTATCGAGGTAAGAACTGTGAATTTGCCAAAAGAAAATAAACCAAAAAAAGAAATTGTTCCTATTAAAAAGGAAAAAACTAAAGAACCTATTGAAAAAAAGGAGCTCGTTAATCCTATAATTGTTAATGCAAACGCCAATACTGATGTTATTGCAACTAATAAAGAATTAAAAGAAAACACTCCCAAAAATCCTATTAATGAAGTAGGTTTTGGAACAAATCCAACTCCTCCAACTGGACCAACAGGGACAAGTCCAATCAAAATACCTTCAGATACTGGAAATGATTTGGCTATTACATCAGAACTTGACAATCTACCAGAGTTTCCTGGTGGCATGAAAAAATTCTATGATTATGTTGGAGATAATTTTGAAAAACCTGAAATTGAAAGTGGTGCTACCATCAAAGTACTAATGTATTTTGTGATTGAAAAAGATGGTTCTATGACAGATATTAAAGTTTTACGAAATCCAGGATATGGAATGGATAAAGAAGCCATTCGTGTTTTAAAATCTTTGAAAACAAAATGGAAACCAGGTATAAAAGATGGCCAAAAAATGAGAACACAATATACATTACCCATTACAGTAAAAATGAATTAATTCCAAAACTTACTTGATGCCATGAGTAGAAATTCCTGCATAGTCATTTATGATTGTGCAGGTTTTTTTAAATAAAATTAAGTACATTTAGCAATCAAAATCAAATATTAATGCAACAATTTACCCATAAAGAAAAATTTAAACTCTTACTGTCTTTCCCAGTTATTGTAGCCGCACTAGGCTATTTTGTTGATATTTATGATTTATTACTCTTTGGTATTGTGCGCGTTCCGAGTCTCGAAGCCATGGGATTGGATGTGGATACCGCAGGAACATTTATTCTCAATGCACAAATGATTGGTTTGCTTGTTGGCGGAATTTTATGGGGAATTCTTGGTGATAAAAAAGGTCGTTTATCTGTACTCTTTGGATCTATTTTAGTCTATTCTTTAGCAAACATCGCCTGTGGCTTTTTACCTCAATTGCATTTTACAGATAAAGTGACTCTATATGCGGCCTTAAGATTTATAGCTGGAGTTGGACTTGCAGGCGAATTGGGTGCTGGAATTACTTTAGTTTCAGAAAGTTTACCGAAAGAGCTTAGAGCAATTGGTACCTCACTTGTAGCAGGATTTGGAATATTGGGTGCTGTAGTTGCTCAATTAACTGTAGCCTTTTCAGGAAGTTGGACAACAGCTTATTTTATTGGCGGTGGTTTGGGATTGATGCTTTTGGTTTTAAGGATTAGCGTTGTAGAAAGCGGGATTTTCAAAACAGTTAAACAAGATAAAACCATAAAAAGAGGAGATTTCATTTCCTTCTTTACCAATAAAACTCGTTTTATAAAATATCTAAAATGTATATGTGTTGGCTTACCAATATGGTTTTGTATTGGGATTTTGGTATTAATGGCCAATCAATTTGCGCCCGAAATGGGAATCAAAAATATAGTTCCAGGCAAAGCTATCATGTGGAGTTATCTTTTTGCTTCGATTGGAGATTTCTCAAGCGGATTTATTTCTCATGCCTTACATTCTAGAAAAAAAGCAATTTTATACATGATGCTTTTTACACTAATTGGTGTTTTATTATTATTATTTAGTGGTCCGAAAACAGAAAACATGTATTACTTTTATTGCGCATGGATTGGACTTGGGACTGGTTTTTGGGCGATGTTTGTTACAGTAGCAGCGGAACAATTTGGAACCAACATGAGAAGTACTGCCGCTACTACAATACCAAATATGGTTCGTGGAGCATTGCCTATAATGTTACTTGGTTTTGACTTTTTTAAAAAGAGTACCACAGTTATTCTTTCAGCAGCTATAGTAGGAACAGTTGTTTTTGTGATTGGCTTTTATGCAATACTAACGATTAGCGAAACACATAATAAAGAAATGAGTTTTGTGGAATAAAAAATAAAATCCTAATTCAATATACTTATCTTTGCATAGCAAAAATTGTTACTTATGGAATCTGTTTTAGACAATTCAACACCCATTAAAAACCAAAACGGAATCGAATTTAGAGAAGCCAAACCCAAATGGTTAAAGGTAAAACTTCCTATTGGTCAAAAATATACCGAACTTCGTGGTTTGGTTGACAAGTACAAACTCAATACCATTTGTGCCTCTGGTAGTTGTCCAAACATGGGCGAATGCTGGGGAGAAGGGACAGCAACCTTCATGATTTTAGGAAATATTTGTACACGTTCTTGTGGTTTTTGTGGTGTAAAAACAGGTCGGCCAGAAACGGTAGATTGGGACGAACCCGAGAAAGTGGCGCGTTCTATTAAAATTATGAAAATCAAGCATGCGGTAATTACTAGTGTAGATCGTGATGATTTAAAAGATATGGGTTCTATCATTTGGTACGAAACCATTCAAGCCATTCGCAGAATGAACCCCACAACAACTTTGGAAACTCTAATCCCCGATTTTCAAGGTAACGAAAGAAACATTGACCGAATAATTGAAGCAAATCCCGAAGTAGTTTCTCATAATGTAGAAACTGTTCGCAGATTAACTCGTGAAGTACGAATTCAGGCAAAATACGATAAAAGTTTGGCGGTTTTAAAATATTTGAAAGACAACGGAATTAAAAGAACCAAATCCGGAATCATGCTAGGTTTAGGAGAAATGGAAGAAGAAGTCATTCAAACCATGAAAGATTTACGAGATGCCAATGTCGATATTGTAACCCTTGGTCAATATTTACAACCCAGTAAAAAACATTTGCCTGTAAAAGAATTCATTACACCCGAGCAATTCGAAAAATATGAAAAACTTGGAAAAGAAATGGGATTTCGTCATGTTGAAAGCGGCCCATTAGTGCGCTCATCGTATCACGCCGAAAAACATATATTATAGTCGAAAGTCATAAAGTTAAAAAGTCGAAAGACATAAAATGTTTTAACTTTAAGACATTAAGACATTAAGACATTAAGACTTATGACTAAAATTGCCATTAACGGTTTTGGACGAATTGGAAGAAGTCTTTTTCGATTACTCCTCAATCACCCATTGATTGAAATCGTTGCTATCAACGACATTGCCGATACTAGAACTATGGCACATTTGGTCAAATACGATAGTATTCATGGCGTTTTACCCGATACCGTTTCCTTCGATGACGCTTCCATTATTATAAACGACAAAAAATATTTATTTTTTCATGAACGAGATATTTCTAACCTCAATTGGGAAAATCTCAATATTGATATAGTAATAGAATCTACTGGAAAATATACCACTTTTGAAGAAATCAATAAACACATTATTGCCGGAGCCAAAAAAGTAATTCTTTCCGCACCATCAGAAGTTGAATCTATCAAAACTGTTGTTTTAGGAGTCAATGAACACATTCTTGATGGGTCAGAAAAAATAATATCCAATGCCAGCTGTACCACTAATAATGCGGCTCCGATGATAAAAGTAATTCAGGATTTGTGCGGTATTGAACAAGCCTATATCACTACGGTTCACTCCTACACTACTGATCAAAGTTTACACGATCAACCCCATAAAGATTTACGAAGAGCTCGTGGTGCAAGTCAATCTATTGTTCCAACAACAACGGGTGCTGCAAAAGCTTTAACCAAAATATTTCCAGAAATGGAAGGCAAAATTGGAGGTTGTGGTATTCGAGTTCCTGTTCCCGATGGGTCACTAACCGATATTACATTTAATGTGAAAAGAGCCGTTTCTATAACCCAAATAAACGCAGCATTTTTAAAAGCATCACAAACCAACTTAAAAGGAATTTTGGATTATACCGAAGATTCAATTGTTTCAGTTGATATTATTGGTAATAAAAATTCTTGCCTTTTCGATGCACAACTTACCTCTGTTATTGATAAAATGGTAAAAGTTGTAGGTTGGTATGATAACGAAATTGGCTATTCTTCAAGAATTATTGACTTAATGCTACTTTTACAAAAATAATTTTCTTACTTTTAAACTTGTTAAATTCTAATTTTAAAAAATTATGAAGTGGTTTTGGATACTTATTTTATTACCATTATTGAGTATTTCTCAAAAACGAAATGTCAAATTAGTTGACAGTACTAGTTATTATATTCAACTAGCCAACTTTAATAAAAAAAATAATAATTACAAATTCGCGTTGGTGTTTTCTCAAAAAGCCATCAATTATGCTAATCAAAAAAATGATACAAAAGGTAAAGCACTATCTCTTTTTTCATTAGGCACTACTTATTTTGAATTGCATAAAATTGCAGATGCTATAGATACATTTACTAAAAGTATTGAACAATTTAGTAGTTTAAAACCATCACCTGAACAAGCACTTTGTTATTTTAACTTAGGGCTTTGTTATTTGAATATTGAAGAATATTCAAAAGCTGAAAACTATTTTGATAATGCAGAAAGCATCTATAAAGCAGTTAAAATTGATGCTAGTGAAACCTTAAAACTTCAAAAAGGAATTTTATATAAAAATAAAGGTCAAATTGATTTAGCATCTAATCTTTTTAATGAAATTATATCCAAACCTGATGTTGAAGATATCTTTAAAACAAAAGCAGAGGCTTTACATCAACTCGGAACAATCGAAGAAAAACTTAACAGAAACAACTTAGCTATAAATTATTTAAACAGGGCTTTAATTTTAAGTAATAAAGATAAAAATTTTGATCAAAAAAGTAAAATTCTCTTTGACTTAAGTTTGGCTTACGATAAGCTTTTGGACGTCAACAAATCGCATTTGTATTTGAAACAACATTTGAATTTAAAAGATAGTTTGGCCAATTTGGCTAACAATAAATTAGGTGCCATTGACTATGAAGATTTTAAGGAAAATGAAAGAATGAAAACCATCGAACAGATGAGTAAAGAAAATGAAGCCCAACAAAAAGCAAGCAAGTTTGCTAAACTCATTAGTATCTTAGCAATAGCTTTAATTTCAATTTTATCCTTATTAAGTTTATCATTGTATAAAAACAATATCATTCGTAACAAGTCTAACATTTTATTAAAAGAAAAAAACAATGAATTAATAATAGCTAAAGAAAAAGCTGAAAAAGCATCACAAGCTAGATCTGAATTTCTTTCCACAGTAAGTCATGAATTACGGACACCACTCAATGCAATTAATGGAATAACCCATTTACTTTTGGAAGAACATCCAAAACAAAGTCAAATGCATTATCTGAATTCACTAAAATTTTCCGGGAATTATTTACTCACTTTTATCAATGAAATATTAGAGATCAATCGAATCGAATCCAGTAACATTGAAATAGAATATATTGACCTTTGCATCAAACAACTTTTAGGTAATATCCAAAGTTCGATGAGTGATTTAGCCACTAAAAACAATAATAAATTCACTTTAAAAATTGACGATAACATTCCTGATACACTTATTGGTGACCCAACGAAGCTTTCGCAAATATTCATGAATTTAATCAACAATGCATTAAAATTCACCCATAATGGAGAAGTGAAAGTCATTACAAAATTACTGTCTTTTGATGAAGAAAATGCTTTAATCCATTTTGAAGTTACCGATACAGGAATTGGAATACCCGAAGAAAAAATTGTAAGTGTTTTTGATAGCTTCTCTCAAGGTTCTATAGAAATTAACAGAAAATATGGTGGAACTGGATTGGGATTAACCATTGTCAAAAAATTAATAGAATTACTTGGAGGAGAAATCAAACTATACAGTAAAGTTGGCGTTGGATCCACCTTTATGTTTGATTTAAAAATGGCGATAAGTAAAAATGAGCTCGTAATTGAAAAACCAAAACTATACAATAACGATGTTTTAAAAGGTCAAAATGTATTGATTGTTGAAGACAACAAAATCAATCAAATGATTACTAAAAAAATGCTAGAAAACAAAGGCATGAAATGCCAAATTATTGATAATGGTGAAGAATCTATTAGCATTATTAAAGCAGAAAATGAATTTGATTTAGTTCTCATGGACGTTCATTTACCTGGAATCAATGGAACAATTGCAACGGAAGAAATTAGAAAATTCAATAAAAAATTACCCATTATAGCATTAACAGCCATTTCATTAAATGAAAATAGAGAAATGTTATTAGCGTATGGAATGACTGATGTTATTACAAAGCCTTTTGAACCTGATAATTTTTATAGAATCATTGCAAAAAACCTAACTGAAGCTTAAAATTGTAAAATCAATTCTTTGATTAAATTTCTAACGTGTGGTTCTGCTTTTTCTGCTGCTTTTAAAACTTCTGCATGGTTTACCTCTTCAATGTTATCTTCATCTCCCATATCGGTAATTACCGAAATTCCAAAGACATTCATGGCCATATGACGCGCAACAATAACTTCGGGAACTGTTGACATTCCAACACAATCGCAACCCAAAATTTTAACCATGCGGTATTCGGATAATGTTTCAAAAGTTGGTCCTTGCAAACCAAGATATACACCCTCTTGAACTTCAATATTCAAATTTGCAGCAATTTCTTTAGCTTTAACAATCATCTTACGATTATAAGGCTCACTCATATTTAAAAAACGAGGTCCAAATCGGTCGTCATTTTTACCTCGCAAAGGATGTTCAGGAAACATATTAACATGATCTTTAAGAATCACAATGGAACCAACTTCGTAATTTGGATTTACACCTCCAGAAGCATTTGAAACAATTAAATTTTTAACTCCAAGATATTTCATCACACGCACTGGGAATGTAACCTGCTTCATGTCATAACCTTCGTAAAAATGAAATCGTCCTTGCATAGCAACAACCTTTTTATGACCTATAGTACCAAAAACCAACGCACCTTTATGTCCTTGAACCGTGGAAACTGGAAAATTTGGAATCTCACTATACGGCAAAGTAAACTCTATATTCAAATCATCCGTAAAACTTCCTAAACCTGAACCTAAAATCACTCCATAATCAGGAGTGTAATTAGTTTTATCCTTAATATAATTAACGGTTTCTTGTACTTGCTCCCACATAATCTAAAATTGTTTTATCAAAAATTTCACGATCTGAAATAAAAGAACTTTTAATTGGTAAATAATACAATTGCTCTTTTAAAATGCTGTCTTTCAAACGGACAAAATCTTTTTCGGTAGTAATAATTGGTTTGTTATTAGCCTTCTTTTTTATCTCTAATATTTCATTCTCACTAAAATGATGATGATCTGGAAACTTCAAAACTAGGTCACTCTTATTTTGCAAATAGACAAAAAACGGTTCAGGTTTTGCAATTCCAGCCAATAGTAATTTATCGATAGATTGTAGTTCTTTTACAGATATTGATTTTTCTTCGGAATAAACTGTATCATCATAGTCAATATACGTAAAAAATAGGGGTTTATCCATTCCAATAGTATCATTTATTACTTGTTGAGCAAGTTCAGAAAGATTTTTGGGACATTTCGTGACAATTATCATGTCAGCTCTTTTGGCTCCACTTCGATACTCTCTTAAATTGCCAGTTGGCAACATATAATCTTTGAAATACAAATCATCATAAGAAGTTAAAAGTATATAAAATCCAGCTTTCACTTTACGATGTTGGAAAGCATCATCAAGCAAAATAATTTCTGGTTTTACTGATTGATTTAAAAGTTGTTCAATACCATTTTTCCTATTGGAATCTACCGCAACTTGAATTTGAGGAAATTTTTGATGCATTTGAAACGGCTCATCACCAAGAAGTAGGACATTTGAAGCAGTATTTGCTAAAATAAAACCACTTGATTTACGTTTATAACCGCGACTTAATGTTGCTATCTTATAGTTAGAGGATAATAATCGGATTAAGTATTCAATTTGAGGTGTTTTTCCGGTTCCACCAACACTCAAGTTTCCAACTGCAAGTATTGGAATATCAAATGAATACGATTTTAAAATACCTTTATCATAAAGGAAATTCCTTAGGAAAGTAATGATGCCGTAAAAAATGGCGAAAGGAAAAAGTAGTTGCCGAAAGAAAATCATAGTACGAAAGTAGTAATTTTTTATCTTTGAAGGAAAATAAATGTAAACGTACCAAGTTTATGAAAATGAATTTATTGAAATACTTTGTATTCGTGCTTTTCATCAATCAATTTTGTATTGGACAAGAAGTTGATAATACTGCTATTTTAAAAATTATTTTAAAAAAACACTACCAAAACGAAAAAGTAATTGCTAAGGGAAGATTACAACTTTTGAGTTTTTATTGCAAAAAAGCACCCAATAATGAAGAAGTATTAGAAGTTATCTCAAAAAGCGAATTATTAAAAAAAAATGCAGTCGAAATCAAAAAGCAAATCGACATTACTATTGATGAAGATTGGTCAAAAGAATATTCGTTATTATTTGCCACCGAAAATCAGTATTTAAAAAGCAAAGTCAATGATTGTATTTCTTTCGAAGAATATCAAAAAGTTTCCGATCGATTGAATTTGAACAATCAAAGGTTGATGATTGTGAGTAAACCCATTTATTTTGGAGAAAATTATTGTTTGGTCAAAGTCGCCTTCTACAGGAATATTGAACACAATAGTGGTAGTTTTTTATTACTCGAGAAAACAAATGGAATATGGATAATCAAAGAATATTTAAACGAATGGGCAACTTAATTTTAGAATTGTAAACAAATGAAAATAAAAGAAATACTATTAGTTCTAGAAGAAATGGCACCTCTAGCCTATGCCGAAGAGTTTGATAATGTTGGATTATTAATTGGTTCTACTAATGATGAAGCAACAGGAATCTTAGTCTGTCATGATGCTTTAGAAAACGTAATTGACGAAGCAGTAGCAAAAAAATGTAATTTAATTGTATGCTTCCATCCTATTTTATTTACTGGATTAAAAAAAATAACGGGTAAGAATTATGTAGAAAGAGCCGTTCTTAAAGCCATTAAAAATGATATTGCTATTTATGCTGTTCATACTGCTTTGGATAATCATAAAGAGGGTGTGAATAAAATTTTCTGTGATGCATTAGGGTTAATTAACTCCAAAATTTTAGTCCCAAAACAACATTTTATTCAAAAACTAGTAACGTATACCATTCCTGAAAATGCGGAACAACTTCGTAATGCAATGTTTGATGCAGGTGCTGGAAAAATTGGTAATTATGACAATTGTAGTTTTAATTCCAAAGGTATTGGAACCTATATGGGGAATGAAAATAGCAATCCAGAAATTGGAGAACGTTTTGAATTTGTAGAAGCTGCAGAAATTAAAATTGAAGTAGTTTTTGAAAAACATTTGCAATCCAAAATTGTAAAAGCATTATTTTCCAATCATGTCTATGAAGAAATAGCCTATGAGATTTATGATTTACAAAATACACATCAAAATATTGGATTAGGAATGATTGGTGATTTAGAAAAACCAATGTCTGAAACTGACTTTTTACATTTCGTAAAAGACAAAATGCAATGTGGAAGTATTCGTCACAGCGAATTTCTAGGCAAAAGCATTAATAAGGTTGCTGTATTAGGTGGATCTGGTAGTTTTGCTATTAAAAGTGCTATCAAGGCTAATGCAGATGTTTTTTTAACGGCAGATTTAAAGTACCATCAGTTTTATGAAGCTGAAAATCAGTTGCTTTTAGCCGATATTGGACATTTTGAGAGTGAAAGATTTACAAAAAATTATATTGTTGATTTTCTTAAGAAAAAAATACCTAATTTTGCAATCATTTTTTCGGAAGAAAATACAAATCCAGTTAAGTACTTATAAAATATGGCGACTACAAAAGAACTAAGTGTTGAAGACAAATTAAGAGC
>CALQAH020000031.1 GCA_943328505.2 Rhizobium sp. Q54
AGATGAAATGGTGAATGAATATTTAGAACATCATAGAAATCCAAATGACAATAATAATGGAAACTTCATCATTGAAGAGTAATTCAGCCTTGCAGACTTTTAGTCTGCCAACCAAACCTATGGACTTGAAGTCCATAGTGGTTTAGTTTTCAAATAGTTTTCCTAAAAAAAACCTCTAATTTCACCAACTTTTTGGTTACATCTGCAACGGCATCACTAACACCAAACTGACCACCATATTTTGAAATAGCATCCATAATTCTGCCACCAGCAGCACTATTTCCTGGGGAAATGGCTCCTATAACATCCGAAATTTGAAAACTGGAATTGTTAGGGTATTTTACTTTATTTATTAATGAAATTAAGACATTTGAATTAAACTTACAGCAACACCAGAAGAATTTTTACTTCTTAGACCAATTTTCTCACCTAAATTTATAGCTAGTTGTTAGGTTAATTTTTGAACAACAGGGTTGGATGAATCTGCTGCATTGTTACCTTGAAATAAGCCAGCAATATCAGAAACATTATCACTTGATATCATTTTTTAAACCGTCAAGAATTGAAGAACTTGCTTCATTCATCACGGCTTCATTTTGTTCATTTGGAACAGCTATATTATTCACTACAGCATCGTAACCAAATTGTTTTACTAAGTCAGTCAATTGATCAAACGTGTGTTTTGTTTTAGTTCAAAATCAAAATTAGTCAAAAAATTAATCTAATTTATAACTTTTTTAAACGTTTTCAGTTTTTAATAAACTAATAATTTGTTCTGCTAATTCAGTTCCAATTCGGTCTTGAGCTTCTAATGTAGCAGCTCCAATATGCGGTGTTAAGGATATTTTAGGATGCATTAATATTTTAATTTCTGGTGAAGGTTCATTTTCAAAAACATCCAATCCAGCAAATAAAACTTTTTCCGAATCTAAGGCATCAATCAAAGCAACTTCATCTATTACTCCGCCACGAGCACAATTTACAATACCCACATTGTCTTTCATCATGATAAATTCTGCTGCACCAATTACATATCCATCTTGAGCTGGAACGTGAAGTGTTAAAAAATCCGAATGTTTTAGAACATCATTCATCGGTTCGGTTTCAAAAGCTACGTTAATAAATTGACCATTGTAAAAATCAACTTTTACTTCAGCTTTGTCTACAAATTTATCAGCAGCAATAACTTTCATTCCAAGTCCAAGTGCCATTTTAGCAACGGATTGTCCTATACGTCCAAAACCAATAATTCCTAAAGTTTTACCACGTAATTCAATTCCGTTGGCATAGGCTTTTTTCAAACCTTCAAAATTTGAATCGCCTTCTAAAGGCATATTTCTATTGGAATCTTGTAAAAATCGAACACCCGTAAAAAGATGTGCAAAAACTAATTCAGCGACACTTTCAGATGAAGAAGCGGGTGTGTTGATTACATGAATTCCTTTGCTACGCGCATAATCAACATCAATATTATCCATACCTACGCCGCCACGTCCAATAATTTTTATACTTGGACAATTGTCAATAATATCTTGACGTACTTTGGTCGCACTGCGAACTAAAATTACACTAATTTTATGGGTATTAATATAATTGGCAACTTGCTCTTGAGCTACTTTAGTGGTGATGACTTCAAAACCTCCTTTTTCTAATGCTATAATTCCGCTTTTAGAAATTCCGTCATTGGCTAATACTTTCATTTTTATTGTTATTGCGAGGAACGATGCAATCTGTCCCTCAATTATAATATTATTTTTAAACTGTAACTTCTTTTTGTTTGCTTACAACTGCTTCCAATTCTTTCATTACATCCACTAAAACTTGAACACTTTCCAATGGCAATGCATTATACATTGATGCACGGTAACCACCAACAGATCGATGTCCAGGAATACCAGAAATCCCAGCTTCTTTCCACATTTTATCGAAAGTTTCTTGGTGTTTTGGATTTGTTAAAAGGAATGTAGCATTCATAGTACTTCTATCTTCAACCGAAGCTGTCCCAATAAATAATGGGTTTCTATCAATTTCAGAATATAATAAAGTAGCTTTGGCTTCGTTTATTTTTTCAATAGCTGCAATTCCACCAAGGTTTTTCAACCATTGTAAGGTAAGCAGACAAGTATAAACTGCAAAAACTGCGGGAGTATTGTACATGCTATCCGCATTGATGTGTTTTTCATAATCCAAAATACTTGGAATGGCTCTTCCTGATTTATTAAGAATTTCTTCTTTAACTACTACAAGTGTTGTTCCGGCTGCACCCATATTTTTTTGAGCTCCAGCATAAATTATGTCAAATTTTGAGAAATCTAATGATCTTGAGAAAATATCAGAACTCATATCGCAAACTATTGGTATAGCAAGTTCTGGAAATGATTTCATTTGGGTTCCAAAAATAGTATTGTTAGAAGTACAGTGAAAATAATTAGCGTCATTTGGAACAGAATATCCTTTTGGAATATAAGAATAATTATCTTCTTTTGACGAAGCAACGACGACAGTTTCTCCAAAAAGTTTTGCTTCCTTAATAGCGTTGTTTGCCCAAGTTCCAGTATCTAAATAGCTTGCTTTTCCATCGGTTTTCATCAAATTGTAGGGAACCATTAGAAATTCTAAACTGGCACCACCTTGAAGAAACAAAGCTTGATATCCTTTTCCTTGTAATCCTAAAAGTTCCAAAACCAAAGCACGTGCTTCATCCATTACCGCAACAAAATCCTTACTGCGATGTGAAATTTCAAGAATAGATAACCCAGAATTGTTAAAATTTAAAACGGCTTGCGCTGATTTTTCAAAAACTTCTTGAGGCAAAATGCATGGTCCAGCGCTATAGTTATGTTTTTTCATGGTTTTGTTTGTATTTATTTAAAGGGCAAAATTCGGTATTAGTGTTTTAAAATCCGATTTGCATTTGGTGAAAAATAGTGTTGATTATCAACGAAAACGATTTAGTTAAAAACTATAGTGCTTAATTTCTAATTATTTTAAAGGTTTCAACTTGAGTATTTTGATAGTATAGTTTCACAAAATAAAGACCTTGTGAGAATTTCTCTAAAGAAATTTTGTTTATATTATTTATTTCTGAAAGTAATAGTTTTCCAGTAACTGAATACACTTCGGTTTTTACAATTTCAGTGGTACTATTGTTTTGAACTGAAACAATATCATATGTAGGATTGGGGAATAGGTTACTCATTTTTTGTTCAAAATTGCTGGTTCCTAAAGTCGTATCCAGATAATAAGCCTTACCTGTTGCAAATGGTGTTGCCTCATAAGGAGAACCTATAGCTACAATGTTATCATTACTAGCAATAGAGAAACCAAATCCATCGACTTGATTAGTTGGAGCTGTGCTGTATAGATTAGATTGGTATTCCCAATTTGTGCCGTTTTTTCTGAAATATTGCACCGGAAAATGTAAATTTAATTGGGAATCATCTCTCTCGGATCCCAAAAACATATTGTCGCCATTAACTTCTATACATGTCAAAACTTGAGTGCCACTTATAGGAGTTAAAGACACTGTATTAGTCCAATTGCCGTTGTCATTCTCAAATACAGAAACAGTTTCGTCTTGAGAAGGATGTGCGACAATGGCAAAAAGTTGATTGTTGGATAAACTAAAATCATAAATAAAATCATCGGTTGTTGGAAATCCAAAAGAACTGCTATAAGCCCAGTGGGTTGAATCCCAATGGAATGTGTGGATGTTATTAGGTGTTTGATCAGAAGAAATGACTAAAGTTTCATTTTCAACATCTATTTTATAACCAAAAGCATTCGAATTAGGAACCGTTAATTTTTCAGTAAATGCCCATGAAGTTCCATCAAAATTGTATACATAAACGGCTCCATATCCGAAATTAATATCGAATCCATTAGGTTCTTCACCATTGGCTGCAATAAAAAGGGTAGTATTGTATAGCTTAACTTTGTTTCCAAAATAATCATTTGTTTCTCCATCGTAAGCAGTAACTTTTTGCAGAAATTGGTATTCCGAATTTATTTTTTGATAAATATAAACGGCACCCGAGTCCGACGCACTAGAATCATGACCAGGAGTGCCAACAGCAATGAAATTATTTTGAATCGAAATGCTGTAGCCAAAGGCATCAAAAGGAGTAACGTCGTCTGGGTAGAATACTTGTTCTTGCTCTAAAGTAGAACCATTAAAACGAAATAAATATACTTTTCCAGTTGGTGTTGTTATAGGGAGATTACTTTGAGTAGCAGATATGATTTCATCACCATCTACGTCAACAACAGATCCAAATGAATAGCCAGTTGCATCAACTGTTGGGTAAAAAGGAACTGGATTTTGCGACCAATTTTGAGTGATGTGGAATAAAAATATTAAAAGCAGTAGTTTATTTTTCATAATTAGGGTTTAAACAGCTAATAAAAATTGAATAGTATCCACATTGTCAGCGTAATCCCAAAGATTGGGTTGTTGGGTTTGCCCAAATGCGATGGATTTTTCTATTAAATTATTAGAAACAATACATTGAATTTGATCTTTCTCAGTTTCCAATCGGGTTTGAATGTCGGAGAGGTTTTCATAGCGTTCATAAAACACACTCGAAATAGGAGAGGCGTGACTTGTATCTTCTTTAAGTGTTAAAAATTCATTGTCTAACAACTTGAAATTACTCATTAAGAATACTGCTTTATTGTAATCGTAATTGTTTGCATATTTTTCATAAAAAATAGCCTCTTTATATTCAAATATGGCTTTAAAAAAAGCATCAAAATCATAGTCTTTAGGAACAAAAAGCTTGGAAACATTTCTGCAGCCCAACCCAAAATACCTAAAAATATCTTCTCCTAAATTCACTAAATCTTCACGTGTTTCTTTTCCGTTTAAAATGGCAACCGAGTTTCTACTTTTTCTAATAATACTGGGTTTGTCTTTGAAATAAAATTCAAAATAACGAGCGGTGTTGTTGCTTCCTGTGGCAATAACAGCATCAAAATTTTCTAGTTTTCCTTCAGAGAAAGTAATGTATTCAGATAATTGAGGAGCAACAGCAATTAAATAATTGGCTAAAAAAGGTAACAATTTTTGATCGTTTGAAGAAGTTTTGACCACAACTTTATGACCAGAAATAAGTACAGAAAGAAAATCATGAAATCCTACTAACGGAATATTTCCAGCAAGAATAATAGCTACTGTTTTGGGATTTTTTTTTGATAAATCGTAAGCCGATAGCCATTGGTTTAAATTGTTTTCTGTTAAAGCATTTGCCCAAGATTGAATAGCAAAGTACACGTTTTCGGGAGTGAACCAGCCATTGTGCGATTGCGATAAAAGAATCAAATCTTTAAAGTCATCAAAAAACAAATCGTTGTGCAAAACAGTATCTATTTTTTGACAATCCGATTCGGAAAATTGATTTAAAAATTTTCCTAATTCAATAAAACATTTTATTTTATCGTTTTGTAACATTTGTTTATTTGTTTATGACAAGATTTGATTGTAATTTTGAGCAAAATTAAGTAATTAGTAATTAGGCCCTAGCCAAAAGTTTAAAAAGTTTATAGATAGGTAAAACTAAACTTCTAAACTTCTAAACTTCTAAACTTTAAAAAAATGGCAATTATAATAACGGATGAATGTATTAATTGTGGTGCTTGTGAACCAGAATGCCCGAATACGGCAATCTATGAAGGTGCTGACGATTGGAGATACAAAGATGGAACCAAATTAAAAGGAAAAGTTATTTTACCTGATGGAACTGAGATTGATTCCGATGCGGCACAAACGCCAATCTCGGACGATATTTATTATATAGTTCCGGGAAAATGTACGGAATGTAAAGGCTTTCACGACGAACCTCAATGTGCTGCGGTTTGTCCAGTAGATTGTTGTGTTCCAGATGATAATCATGTTGAAAGTGAAGAGACGCTTTTAAATAGACAATCGTTTTTACACAACGAATAATTTAAATGTTACCAAATAAAAAAAATCCTGTTCGCCTTAGTGAACAGGATTTTTTGTTTAAACAAAATTACTTTTAGAATCTAAACCCTAAACGAGTATAGTAATACGCTCCGCTGAATCCCATTTGAACAGCATCCCAATATCCTCCAGCTTCTGTGTTTCCAGATTCATCTTGTTTGTCTGGATAAATATTAAATAAGTTATTACTACCAATACTTAATTTAACTTGTTTAGTAATATTGAATCCCAGAGTTAAATCGGTTACGATTTTTGCACCATAAACGTTATCTGCTCCAGCATAATCTACTAAAACTACTTTGCTAAATCTTGTAAAAGCTAGCCCAGCGTCAAATATACTTCTGGAGTAGTTTAAATTTAATCCTAGTTTACTATTTGGAGCAGAGGCTTTCAAAAATGCAATCTCTCTTTCTCCAAAAAATGTTTCTTGATCTAATCCATTATTTTTAACTCTTATCACTTTCATTTCGTTAATGTTTCCGACAAATGTTGCTCCAAATTTTGAACCGCCTAATTTTCTTTTCCATGCCAAAACAAAGTCAATACCTTTTGTTTCAGTATCAACACCATTCACAAAAAATTGTGCTGCATCAACTCCAAGATTTAATGAGGTAGCATCAAAATAACCTGTAAGTACAATTCTATCTTTTACATTAATTAGATAGCCATCGATAGTTGCCGTAATATCTCCAAAGTTTCCAGTAAAACCAACAGAGGCATTGTATGATTTCTCTTCTTTTAGTTTTTCAATTCCAAATCCTTTGGTTACAGGACTATCGTTTGCAGAAAGTAAAACTTCGGTAGCACCATCTGCATTAAAGTTGGTAAAATTGGTATTAAAATAAATTTGGGCCAATGAAGGCGCTCTAAACCCTGTACTCCACGAACCTCTCCAACTTATTTTATCTGTAAGTTTTAAGCGGTAGGCATATTTTAAATTTAAAGTATTTCCAAAATCACTATAATTTTCATAGCGAAGCGCTCCACTTAATAAAAATGAGTCAGAGACATCTAATTCAGTATCTACATAAGCGGAAACACTATTTCTGCCTTCGTTCAAGACATTTTTAGGACTAAAACCAGGGAAACCTTGAGAACCTCCAGGTCTTGGGTCTCCAGAAATTGGATCAATTGGTGCAAATTGTGTTAATGGGTCAACTATTGGATTTCCAGTAGTATCATAAGTAGCCCATGATCCTTCTTCCCCTGCAAAAATTTTATATTTTTCTATACGATACTCACCACCAAAAGCAAAATTAAAACCATTTAAAACCGATTTAAAATTTCTAGAAAAATCTAGGTTGGTTGTGTTTTGATTTAAACTAAATCCACCAGCATTGAATGAAGTAGGTGAAACATCTTGTAAACTAGCGTTGATAGTACCTTTAATAGTATATTCAAATTCATTATTACCAAACGCATTACTTAAATCAATTTTCCAACCATTATTTGTTTCTGTTTTAAAACCTACAGCCATTGAATTATCAATTATTACAGAAGTAATTCTTGGAGTATAACCACCAGGATAAATAGATTCTACAACTCTTGCACCGTCATTTCTAGTAAAGGCATAAGCATCTGTGTTTCTATTATTTCCGCCACCAAAAGCATAAAATTTTATGTTTTTAGTTACTGGTATTTCTAAATTTGTCATTATGTTGAAACTTTTAATTTCGGCTTCTCCAAATCCTTTTCTGAAATCAAATCCTGGGCGCAACGTTTTTTCTTTAGAAAGATATTCACCTGTAAAATTCACAAATCCGCCCTCTTTTCCAATTTTCACCCCATAATTACCAACTACTTTCAATGAATTTCCATCAAAATCTCTATTTTTTCCAATAGAATTTCCGTTTCCATTTTGATCTAAAAAATAATTGGGTGTGTTTGGTGTTCCTTCTATGAAATCACCTTGTGCATCAGTACTATAGGCGCCATAAGTAATGGCTCCAGTAAATTCATTAACATTGTCATTTAAAACAATATTAATGACACCTGCAATCGCATCAGAGCCATACTGTGCTGCTGCACCATCACGAAGAATTTCAATTCTTTTAATGGAACTAGCAGGAATTGCATTTAAATCGGTTCCAGTATTTCCACGTCCACGAGTTCCAAACAAATTTACTAATGAAGATTGATGTCTTCTTTTTCCATTTATTAAAACCAAAGTTTGATCGGGTCCTAAACCTCTAAGCGTTGCTGGATCAACATGGTCAGAACCATCCGAACCTGATTGTTTGTTAGCGTTAAATGAAGGTGCAACATATTGAAGCAACTCATTGATTTCAAGTTTTCCACTTTGTGTTGTTACACTTTTAACATCAATAATGTCAATTGGAACTGCCGAATTTATTACAGTTCTTTTTGAGTTTCTAGAACCAACGACTTGAACTTCTTTTAATTCTTCTCCGTCGGCTAATGCAACATCAATACTTGTTGAATTTGCTGTGCTTTTCTCAATTGTAGCATAACCAACAAAACTAAAAACCAAAGTTGCGTTTTCTTTAACTTTAATTTTATAGTTGCCGTTTAAATCAGTAATAACACCATTTGTTGTGCCTTTTTCGGTAACATTAACGCCAATTAACGTTGCGCCGGAATTGTCTGTTACTACACCAGAAATTTCTTTTTGTGCGAAAAGAAATGTAAAATTGAGTAACAATAATAATAAAGTAATTTTTTTCATAAAAATGAGATTAGTTAATAATATTGTTGAATTAGTTATTGCGAATTTACTGTTTTTTAACAATAAATTAATAATTGTGTAAAAATACTTTGATATATATTATTTGTTAGAGTATTAGTGGTAAAAAAAGTGTTTTTTTTAGTAAATAGTGATTCGTTTTTTTAATTTTAATATAAATAGTGTTATATTTAACACTTATTAAAAAGATTTTTTAATCCGTTTGAACCTACAATAAAAAGGATGAAGAATATTCTAATAGCATTTTTTTTGATTATAAGCTCCCTAGTTTCATCACAAAATGTTGAAAAAACAATCACTGTTATTGATGCGGAAACAAATTTACCTATTGAAGATGTAACCATTTTTATTTTAAAAACGAAACAATCTTTAATTAGTAATGTCGTTGGGAAAGTTAATTTTAAACTTGCGGGTTCTTCAAACATTCAAGTCACTCATTCTGCCTATGTAACTGTAACAGTAAGGTCATCAGCTTTGCTTAAAACAGATAATATTATCTATCTAAAGAGCAACGTAACCAATCTTGATGAGATTATAATTACCAAGCAGCATCCCCAAAAAATTCTAAAAGCATTAGTTGAAAATTCCATTAAAAAGCTCACTGTTCCAGCTCGGTTGAAGGTTTATACGCGCGAGTTTTTTAAACTCAATGGGAATTATGCCTATTATAATGATGGGTTGATGAATTTTCAAGTATTTGGAAAGGAAAAAAAGTTTAAAAGCAATATTCTTGTTGAACAAAACAGGTCATTTGGATTAGTGAATGAAGAAATTAGTTCGGATGTTTTGGGTTATAATTTAAACGATATTATGCAAAACTATTATAACTTTAAATATTTAAATCCTCTATTGGATTCAAAATCAAGAAAAGACTTTGATTTTGTTTTGAAAGCCTACACTAAGAATAAAAATTATAATATAATGTTAGTGTCTCCTCTAGAAAACACTAAAGGATTACAAGATGATTATACAATTATTTACGATTATAAAAAGAAAATCATTATCGAAGTAAGTACAATAGTTTCTCCTTCAACCATTGCTAGAATTAAAGACAAAAAATCTATTGGTTCAAAAAATATCTACAAGTCTATATTTAAAACAATATATCGATTTGATGATGATATATATTATTTAGTGAGTTCTAAGGAAGAAATTGGTTTTGAAAGAGTGGATAAAAATGCGATGACAGATATTGAAGTTAGAAATTACTTTATTACTACTAATTTCAGTAATCAAAATTATGCGTATAAAGAAAGTGAAGTATTCAAAGATAAAACGCTTTATAATAAAAAAAATGTTATTCTAACCAACTATTGGGATGTTTCCGGTATTACTCCAACCGATGAAGAACAAGAAATTATTCTAAAAATTGAAGGCAAAGATTAATTTTTCGCCTATGTTATATTCCACAAAATCATACAATAAGTTGCTTTTGTAACTTGATTTTAATACGCTATATTTGCACACTTTTTAGAATAACTATTAACAAAATAACTTTCTATACTGATGAAAGCAGGAATTGTAGGATTACCCAATGTTGGAAAATCAACTTTATTTAATTGTTTGTCCAATGCTAAAGCGCAAAGTGCTAATTTTCCGTTTTGTACTATCGAACCCAATATTGGAGTAGTAAATGTTCCTGATCCAAGAATCAATAAATTGGAAGAATTGGTCAAACCAGAACGAGTGCAAATGGCAACTGTTGATATTGTTGATATTGCTGGTTTGGTAAAAGGCGCAAGTAAAGGAGAAGGTTTGGGAAATCAATTTCTTGGAAATATCAGAGAATGTAATGCCATTATCCATGTTTTGCGATGTTTTGACAACGATAATATCATTCATGTTGATGGTAACGTAAATCCTATTCGCGATAAAGAAACGATAGATATTGAATTGCAATTAAAAGATTTAGAAACCGTTGAAAAACGGTTGGAAAAAGTCAATCGTGCTGCAAAAACGGGTAACAAAGAAGCGCAAGTAGAACAAGGATTATTGAATAGAATTCGGGAAACTTTATTGCAAGCAAAATCAGCAAGAACAGTTACTGCTCAAAACCAAGACGAAGAAGAATTGTTAGAAGATTTTCAATTAATTACGAACAAACCTGTTTTATATGTTTGCAATGTTGATGAAGATTCCGCTGCAACAGGCAATGCTTATGTAGAACAAGTTCGTGAAATGGTAAAAGATGAAAATGCTGAAATTATTGTTTTGGCAGTTGGAACCGAAGCCGACATTACAGAACTTGAAACCTACGAAGAACGTCAAATGTTCTTAGAGGATTTAGGTTTAAAAGAACCAGGATCGGCAGTTTTAATTCGCGCTGCTTATAAATTATTAAAACAACAAACCTATTTTACTGCGGGTGTTAAAGAAGTTCGTGCTTGGACTATCAACATTGGCGATACCGCACCAAAAGCAGCAGGTGTAATCCACACCGATTTTGAAAAAGGATTTATCCGTGCCGAAGTTATCTCATTTGAAGATTATGTGCTTTATGGTTCAGAATCTAAAGCCAAAGAAGCGGGTAAGTTTAAAGTAGAAGGTAAAGAATATATTGTTAAAGATGGTGATGTGATGCATTTTAGATTTAACGTATAATATAATAAATTTTATAAAGAATAAATCAAACTTTTAACAGAAAATCAGTAGTTTTTTTGTTAATATAAAATAATTTCATTTAATTTATAGATTATTAAAATCTATTTATATGAAACTTCAGCAAATAAAAGTGAATGAGAATAATAATGAAACAGTTCTTTTTGCTAACGACCAATTTAATGCCCAAAATGCTACTCTAGTTCTTGCCTTTGGTGAAAGAACATTTTTAGAAAAATCCAGACCTTATCATAAATTAAAAAGCATTTATCCAACTGCGCAAATTGTTATTTGCTCTACTTCGGGACAAATTTCAAATACCAATTTAGTAGAAAATAATTTAGTAGCAACGGCTATTATTTTAGAGAAAACTAAGATTAAAGTTTCCGAAATTGATATTCTTTTAAATTCGGATCTTCAAGTATTGGGTAACACTATTAAAGAAGATTTAATGTCAGAAGATTTAAAATCGATTTTGATTATTTCTGAAGGAAGTTTTATCAATGGAACTGAGCTAATCAATGAATTGATTTCTCAAACAAAAGGAGATGTACCAATATTTGGTGGTTTAGCGGGCGATGAATATAATTTTGAAAAAACTATTGTTGGTTTAAATAATGATGCTTCACCAGGAAAAATTGTAGCCATTGGATTTTATGGTGATGCCATTCATTTTGGATTTGGTTCCGAAGGTGGTTGGAGCGATTTTGGTCCAGAACGAGAAGTAACCCAATCTGATAAAAATGTATTGTATAAAATTGGCGATCGATTTGCACTAGATATATACAAAGAATACCTTGGAAAATATGCCGATGAATTACCTGGTTCTTCCTTGTATTTTCCACTTTCTATGAAAGAAAACGCAAAATCAGAACCCGTTGTAAGAACAATTTTAGCAATTGATGAAGAAAACAAATCGATGACCTTTGCTGGAAATATCCCTGTAGGTTCCATGGTGCGATTAATGAAAGGAAATTTTGACAAACTCATTGAAGCTTCTTATAACGCTGCAGCAAAAATTCATAAAAATCAAAACCATGAACCAGAATTGGCTTTATTAGTAAGTTGTGTGGGTAGAAAAATAGTTCTCGGTAATAGAATAGAAGAAGAGATAGAAGTAGTTAAAGAAGTTTTTGGCGATAAAATACTTGTATGTGGCTTTTATTCCTATGGTGAAATTTCCCCAACATTAAACAAAGTTGCTTGCGAATTGCACAATCAAACAATGACAATCACTACGATGTATGAATCGTAATTAAAATGGACAACCAAAACATTCATAGACAACTTAAACGACAAATAAATAAATATCTGTCCAAAGAGCTTATCGCTGATAATGATGCGCTAAGTAAGTTTTTTGATGTGGTTAATTTGTCCTATTTAAGTTATGAGCGTGATGCTGAATTATTTGAGCAATCTTCCCGTTTGAATGATATAGAATACTTAAAAATAAACCTGAAATTAAAAGAAGAATTATCAAAAAAAGAAAACGTTCAAAGCAAGCTGGTTTATGCCATTCAACAATTAAATGATAGTGATGTTAAGCTAGATAATGAAGACAACTTAATTGATTTATTAAATATTTTAAACAAGGAAATTAATTTTAAAAAAAAATTTCAAGACAAATTGTTCGTAGCAAAATTAAACGCAGAACAAGCCAATGAAGCCAAGTCGGAATTTCTTTCAAACATGAGTCATGAAATCCGAACTCCATTAAATGCTATTATTGGTTTAATTTATATCATGGAAAAAGAAAACTCGTTATCAAGTTTTCAAGAGAATATTGAAGTTTTAAAATATTCCGCACAAAATTTACATTTACTTATAAATGATATTCTTGATTTTAGTAAAATTGAAGCTGGAAAAATTGATATTGAGTTGATTCCTTTTGATTTAAAAGAGTTGATTATACAAATTGCCAAATCTTTAGAGGTAAACGCAAATGAAAATTCAAATAAAATTGAAATAGAATTAGACCCAGACTTTACACCAAACATCATTTGTGATCCTCTGCGAATTGGACAAATTATTACAAATTTAGTTTCAAATGCCATAAAGTTCACTAAAAACGGACTTATTAAAATTAAAATTGATCAAATTAAAAAAAATGACACGAATTCAATTTTTAAAATTCAAATAATAGACACTGGTATAGGAATAGAAGCGGATAAGTTCGAGCAAATTTTTCAAAAATTCGAACAAGCTGAAAATACAACAACACGACAATTTGGTGGTTCTGGCTTAGGATTAGTTATATCTAAAAAGCTACTACATTTGCTAGATTCTGATATCAAATTGGAAAGTGAAATTGGCAAAGGTTCTAACTTTAGTTTTGTTTTAAAAGTTCCTTATTTCACGAATAGTTCCGATTTAAAAAGCAATATTTTATATAATGATTACAAAGAAGAAAATCTTGAAGGATTGCGCGTACTTCTTGTAGAAGATAATCTTATTAATGTCAGAGTCGCTGAGAAAATTTTATCGCAATGGAATGTAAAAGTGGAAGTTGCCTTGAACGGATTAATTGCCACTCAGATGTACGAAATAGGAAAATATGATATCATTTTAATGGATTTAGCCATGCCTGTCATGGATGGTTATGAAGCGACCATAAACATTAGATTTAGAGATCCTGCAATTCCAATTATCGCTTTAACGGCTTCGGCATCTTATGGTTATCTTGAAAAAGCAATTTTATTAGGTATTAATGAATATATCATAAAACCGTTTAATCCAAAAGAGTTAAATTTAAAATTAAGAAAGCATTATAAGAATACTTTGGATTAATTTTTAAATCAAGAATCTTATGTCGAAGGTTAATATCATTATTAATAACTTTTGCCATTTCCCTCTTTTAAACTTTATCAATTTACACTACATTAGCACTCTCGTGGTCTGGGCACTATTTACAGACCAAACCGAGAAGAGATAAATTCGATAAAACCCAAAATGTCAGAACAAAATCAATATACCGAAGATAATATTCGTTCCTTAGATTGGAAAGAGCACATCCGCATGCGTCCCGGAATGTACATCGGGAAACTCGGTGATGGTTCTTCGCCAGACGATGGTATCTACATTCTTCTCAAAGAAGTAATGGATAACTGTATTGATGAATTTGTGATGGGCGCAGGAAAAAATATTGAAGTGACCATCAAAGATAAAACGGTTACCGTTCGTGATTATGGTCGTGGAATTCCCTTAGGGAAAGTGATTGACGTGGTTTCCAAAATGAATACCGGTGGAAAATACGATTCTTTAGCTTTTAAAAAATCCGTCGGATTAAATGGAGTGGGAACCAAAGCAGTCAATGCGTTATCAAATTATTTCCGAGTAGAATCAGTTCGGGATGACAAGCAAAAAGCGGCAGAATTCTCAGGTGGAAATTTAGTGATTGATGAAGAGGTTGTTGAAACTACAAAACGAAAAGGAACCAAAGTTACTTTTATTCCAGACGAAGCCATCTTTAAAAATTATAAGTTCCGTTACGAGTATGTCATCAAAATGCTTAAAAACTATTGTTACTTAAATAACGGTTTGACTATTTTGTTCAACGGCGAAAAATACTATTCCGAAAATGGATTAAAAGATTTACTAGAAGAAACTATTAATGCGGATGATTTAGAATATCCAATCATACATTTGAAAGGTGATGATATAGAAATTGCATTAACGCATAGTAAAACCCAATATTCAGAAGAATACCACTCCTTTGTCAATGGACAAAATACCACACAAGGAGGAACCCATTTGGCTGCCTATCGTGAAGCTATTGTAAAAACCATTCGCGAATATTACAATAAACCTTTTGAGGCTTCCGATGTGCGAAAATCGATAGTAACTGCGATTAGCATCAAAGTTATGGAACCCGTTTTTGAATCACAAACTAAAACCAAATTAGGTTCTACCGATATGGGTTCAGAATCCGGAATGCCTTCGGTTAGAACGTTTGTGAACGATTTTGTAAAAAATAAATTAGACAATTACCTGCATAAAAACCCGCAAACTGCCGAAGCGTTGTTGCGTAAAATTTTGCAGGCTGAACGCGAGCGAAAAGAACTATCAGGCATTCGAAAATTAGCAACCGATAGGGCTAAAAAAGCCAATTTGCACAATAAAAAGTTGCGAGATTGTCGTGCCCATTTACCCGATACTAAAAACCCAAGAAATTTAGAGAGCACCCTTTTTATCACCGAGGGAGATTCCGCTTCTGGTTCGATTACCAAATCGCGTGATGTCAATACACAAGCCGTATTTAGTTTGCGTGGTAAGCCTTTGAATTCTTATGGAATGAGCAAAAAGATTGTGTATGAAAATGAAGAATTTAATTTATTACAATCCGCTTTAGACATTGAAGATGGATTAGAAAAATTGCGCTATAATAATATTGTTATTGCTACCGATGCCGATGTAGACGGAATGCACATTCGGTTATTATTGATTACATTTTTCTTGCAGTTTTTTCCAGAGTTAATCAAAGAAGGGCATTTGTATATATTGCAAACACCACTTTTTAGGGTTCGAAATAAGAAAGAAACCATCTATTGCTATTCCGAAGAGGAACGCAAAGACGCTATCGAAAAATTAAAGCCAAAACCTGAAATCACACGATTTAAAGGATTGGGAGAAATATCGCCCGACGAATTCAAAAATTTTATAGGAGAAACCATTCGGTTAGATCCTGTAATGATGGATAAAAATACTTCAGTAGAACAATTATTATCGTTCTATATGGGTAAAAATACACCAGATAGACAAGTGTTTATCATCAATAATTTGAAAGTCGAATTGGATACGATTGAGGCAAATTAATACAAAATTTAAGATTCTTACCATTAAATGAACGAAGACGAAGATAACATTCCAGAAGACGAAACCAACGACGACTTAAACGATGTATCACATGATGAAGGCTTTGATGACATCGTTTCTTCAGGAGGAAATCATTTCTACGAGAATGATGAAAATGCCGAAGATACCATTACCAAAGTTACAGGAATGTACAAAGATTGGTTTTTGGATTATGCCTCGTATGTAATTCTAGAACGCGCCGTTCCTGCTATTGAAGACGGTTTCAAACCTGTACAACGAAGAATCATGCACTCTTTAAAAGAGTTGGATGATGGTCGGTACAACAAGGTTGCCAATGTTGTAGGACACACCATGCAGTATCATCCTCACGGAGATGCTAGTATTGGAGATGCCATGGTGCAAATTGGTCAAAAAGAATTATTGATTGATTGCCAAGGAAACTGGGGTAACATTCTAACGGGTGATAGCGCTGCGGCTTCTCGATACATTGAAGCACGTTTGTCGAAGTTTGCTTTGGAGGTTTTATATTCGCCAAAAATTACCGATTGGGGCGTTTCTTATGATGGTCGTCGTGCCGAACCTAATAATCTTCCCGTAAAGTTTCCATTGCTTTTAGCACAAGGTGCTGAAGGAATTGCAGTAGGCCTTTCTACGAAAGTCTTACCACACAATTTTAACGAACTTATTGATGCTTCGATCAAAATACTAAAAGGAAAACCTTTCACCCTTTTTCCTGATTTTCAAACGGCTGGAATTGCAGATGTTTCCAATTATAATGACGGTTTGCGTGGCGGAAGAGTGCGAGTTCGTGCCAAAATTTCACAATTGGATAAGAATACGTTGGTCATTACCCAAATTCCGTTTTCGACCAATACCACTACTTTGATTGACAGTATTTTGAAAGCCAATGAAAAAGGCAAAATCAAAATTAAGAAAATAGAAGACAATACTGCCGCTGAGGTTGAGATTCTAATCCATCTTTTTCCGGGCGTTTCTCCCGATAAAACTATTGACGCTTTGTTTGCTTTCACGGCATGTGAAACTTCGGTAGCCCCATTAGGATGCGTCATTGAAGACAATAAACCACTTTTTGTTGGTGTTTCAAAAATGTTGAAAATCTCCACCGATAGAACAGTAGAATTACTTAAAAGTGAACTCGAAATTCAGTTGAGTGAACTCGAAGAGCAATGGCATTTTCTTTCGTTGGAACGCATTTTTATTGAAAATAAAATCTATCGTGACATCGAGGATAAAACTACTCGTGAAGATGTTATAAAAGCGGTTGACGATGGGTTAAAACCGTTTACTAAAAAATTAAAACGCGCGGTTACCGAAGACGATATTCTTCGTTTGTTGGACATTCGAATTATGCGTATTTCGAAATTTGACAGCAACAAAGCACAAGATAAAATAGAAGCTTTGGAAGGCGATATCGAACAAGTAAAACATGATTTAGAACATCTAATCGATTTTGCGATTGCCTATTTTACCAAATTAAAAGAGAAATACGGAAAAGGTCGTGATCGTCAAACCGAGCTACGAAGTTTTGACAATATCGAGGCTACAAAAGTGGCCCTTAGAAACACCAAATTATACGTCAATAGGGAAGAAGGTTTTGTGGGAACAGGTTTGAAAAAAGATGAATACGTTACCGATTGTTCCGATATAGACGATGTGATTGTTTTCCTTCGTGACGGAAATATGATGATATGTAAAGTAGATGATAAAAAGTTCGTTGGTAAAGATATCATCCATATTGCTATTTTTGATAAAAGTGATAAGCGTACCATTTACAATATGATTTATCGCGATGGAAAATCGGGTCCGTCGTATATCAAACGTTTCAATGTTTCGGGTGTTACTCGTGATAAATTATATGATTTAACCAATGAAAACAAAGGCTCGCAGGTTTTGTATTTTACCCATAATCCCAATGGTGAAGCGGAAGTAATTACCGTTTTATTACGTCAGGTGGGAAGCATTAAAAAGCTAAAATGGGATTTGGATTTTGCAGCCATGGCGATAAAAGGTCGTGCTTCCAAAGGAAATTTGGTCACTAAATATCCAATTAAAAAAATCGAAATCAAGGAAAAAGGAATTTCTACTTTAAAGCCAAGAAAAGTTTGGTTTGACGATACGGTTCAAAAATTAAACGTGGATGCAAGAGGAGAATTGTTGGGCGAATTCAGACCGAACGATAAAATTCTTGTGATCTCACAAACCGGGAAACTCAAAGTTATTATTCCAGAATTGTCCACCCATTTTGATGAAGATATGGTGGTTTTAGAAAAATGGATACCTAACAAACCAATTTCTGCTATCTATTATGATGGTGAAAAAGAGCGTTATTATGTAAAGAGATTTTTGGTAGAAACCGAAGGCAAAGAAGAGAGTTTTATTACCGAACATCAGAATTCCCAATTAGAAATTGTTGCTACAGATTATCGTCCTGTTGCCGAATTGGTTTTCAATAAAGTAAAAGGTGTTCAAAAAGAAAATCAAACGTTGGATATAGAAAGTTTCATCTCGGTGAAAGGATTTAAGGCATTGGGAAATCAATTGACCACGGATAAGTTGAAACAAGTGAATTTATTAGAGCCCTTATCTTATGAAGTTCCAGAGGAAATTGTTCCTGAAGAACTAGAAGTGGAAGGCGAAACTGATATTGAAATCGATAGTAGTGACGATGATATTCAATTGGATGAAGACGGTCAGATTACCTTATTCTAAATAAAAAGCTCCAATTAGGACTTTTTATTTTAAATTCAGTTGCAAAGCAAAACACGATTTGTCCTCTTTTGTAATGCTGAATATATATTCCTTTTCAAGAATGGATTCATGAATGACGACAGTATTTTTTATGGATAGTTCTTTTAAAAAATTCATTTCCAAACTTTCAATACCATGATTTAAAATTATCTTTTCATCCACACGATCCAAACACCATTCTAAGTATTTCACATTATTCACATGGTTTACAATATCCAAATCGGATAAAACAATCGTTTTTTCAAAAATAATTTCCTTTTCATCAGAGATATTTATTTTTGAAAAGGATTTTTTAGTGGCTTTTTTTTCGGGATACATTTCAAAATGATCATACGGCAAAGCCAGCGCTTCTGGACGACGTATTTTTGTATTAAATACTGCCCAAAATGTTTCAGCTCCAATCATTTTCTTGCCATTGACATACATTTCAAAAGCACGAACAGAGCGCGAATTTTCAAGGGTATTAATCCAAGTCTTAACGGTTACAACATCTTTCCATTTGGGTAATGCGGTAATCTCTAATCGCATTCTGCTTAAAACCCAAGCTTGATGAAAGGCTTGCATGTCCATAAAACTTATTCCGCCAATTTCCGAATGAGACGCCGCAGTTAATTGCAAAATATTACACAAATCGGTGTGTTTTAAATATCCATTTGGAGTACATTGCATGAAATTAATTTCCCAATCTTTAGAAAAAATGGAGGTGAATTCTTTAGCTATTGGCATTTTTATCTTTTAATTATCAATTGTAAATTATCAATGATTTCTTTTCTATTGGTCAAATAATCATACCAAACTACAGTATCCGGTCGTTTGAACCAAGTCATTTGTCGTTTGGCAAATCTACGGGTGTTTTTTTTGATTTCATCAACAGCAAAATCTAAGGAAATGGTCCCTTCCAAATAATTAAACAGTTCACTATAACCAACTGTTTGCAATGCATTTAGTTGTTTGTTAGGAAATAAAGTTTTTGCTTCTTCTAATAAACCTTCTCGCATCATGATGTCAACTCTTTGGTTAATACGATCGTACATTATACTTCTTTCTGCTTCTAATCCAATAATCATAGGAGTGAAGTTACGTTCTTTTTTCTGTTGATTTAAAAACGAAGAATAGGGTTTCCCAGTAGCAACACAAACTTCCAAAAAGCGCATCATTCGATGTGGGTTTTCTAGTGTTTGAGGGTTTTCTTTTGTTAGCTTTTTAAAATAATTTGAATCTAAGTCTTGTAGTTGTTGTTGTAAAAAAGCAATTCCTTTTTCTTCATAATTTGTCCTAACTTTTTTGCGAATCGCTTCTTCAATTTCTGGGAAACTATCCAAACCTTTTAGTACGGCATCCACATACAAACCCGAACCGCCAACCATAATTTGCACGTTGTTTTTTCTAAACAATTCTTCAATTTTTGCAAGGGCATCCCGCTCAAAATCGCCAACATTATAGTCTTCAAGGATGGATTTATTATGGATAAAATGATGGGTAGCTGCAGCTAATTCGTCAACATTGGGAACAGCAGTTCCAATAGTCATTTCTTTAAAAAACTGTCTACTGTCACACGATATAATTTCACACCCAAAATGTTGCGCTAAAGCAATGCTTAAGGAAGTTTTTCCTATTGCTGTTGGTCCGATTATGGTGATTAGATAGTTCAATTTTTAAGTCTTTATTCTTGGCTCTTTTTTCTATTCTCTCATTAAAACTTAACAATCTTCATGACTTTGTTCCTTCTCAAATAACCGTGAATGATATTTCTTGTATCACGGTTATTTTGCATTGGGATAATAATGTTTTTTAGAATTTCAATGTTGTTAATTTGATAATTTAAATCATAGAAACAATAGCCTTTATAGATGCCATTTTCGATTAATATAGCTGTTCGTTCCTGCAAACTTCTCCCTCTGTCAATAATAACCATATTGTCGTTTTCAAACTGATTTTTATCGATAAATATTTCTACGCGCTCATTGTATATTTCTGACGATATCTTTCCAATGCAGGCACCATCACATTCTTTTATTTTGTATTGGAAACATTCCTTTTGAGAGGCATATAAACCTGTATATTTTTGACACAATTGATATTCTGAAGTGATTCTGAACAGTGCATTTTTTCCTTCTTGCAAGGAAGCGAAAGCCGTTATCTCTTTTTTGCGGCCATCAGCTTTTAAAAGTTTTAAATTCAGATAGCCATTGGCATCTTTTTCAGTATATAAAGCCCATTGAAAAATGCTTTTTCTTTGCGCCCGATTATATTTCGGTTTGTTAATTTTAATCTCTTCACTTTCTTTTAAAAGCCCAATTAATTCACTTCCTGTTTCTTCACAAGTCACGGCAAAAACTTCTAGTTGAATTTTTATACACTTTGTAGAAGTGCCAGAAAAATGCTGATTGACCCGTTTTTTGATATTCTTGCTTTTGCCAATATAAATCAAATCGCCGTTTTCGTTGTGTATATAGTAAACACCCGTTTTTGTGGGTAATTGTTCTACAATATCAAGTAATTTCGGCGTTAAACCACTTTTAACTTCTGTTTTGATTAAGCTTTTTAAGATGTCTTTTTCAACATCTTTTGAAAGCAGCATTTTGAATAATTTTACGGTAGCCATTGCGTCGCCACTCGCTCGGTGTCTGTCGGTAACCGGTATGCCAAGTGCTCGAACTAATTTTCCTAAACTATAGGAAAGTTGATCGGGAATTAATTTTTTTGAAAGTTCGACGGTACACAATGTTTCTTTTTCAAAATCATAACCTAATCGACTAAATTCGGTTCGTAAAATGCGATAATCAAAGGAGGAATTATGGGCTACCAAAATACAGCCTTCTGTCATTTCTATAATGCGTTTAGCCACTTCAAAAAACTTGGGTGCCGAACGTAACATGGCGTTGTTGATTCCCGTTAAATTTACTACAAAAGGTTGAATAGGTTTTTCGGGATTGACTAAACTAATAAATTGATCCACAATTTCATGGCCGTCAAATTTATAAATAGCAATTTCAGTTATTCCTTCTTCGTTAAATTGACCTCCAGTGGTTTCTATGTCGAGTATTGCGTACAAAATAAGTGTTCAGTGTTCAGTTTATACTTTTGAGTTTGATTGGCAGATAATTCTCTTTCTTCTATTTTTTTATCTGCTGCCAAAGATACTACTTCCAATCCGAACCATCGTACTTCCACAATCAATTGCGAGTTGGTAATCGCCAGACATGCCCATGGAAATAGTTTTCAATTGGCAGTTTTTAGTTTTCAGTGTGGAGTATTTATCAAACAGGGTTTTCAAATGCAAAAATTCTTTTTTAATTTGGTTTTGATTAGCGGTAAAGGTTGCCATTCCCATTAATCCGACAATTTTTATGTTCTGCATTCCGTTAGTGTCATTCTGAAGAAAGTGGAGAATCTCTTTTAATTCATTTTCATCCAACCCAAATTTACTTTCTTCTTCGGCAATATACATTTGAAGCAAACAATCTATAACTCTATTGTGTTTCATAGCTTGTTTATTTATTGCTGAAAGCAATTTTAAACTGTCTACACCATGAATCAAATGCACATATTTCGCCATAAATTTCACTTTATTGGTTTGCACGTGCCCAATCATGTGCCATTGAATATCCTTGGGCATTTGTTCCCATTTTTCGCTCATTTCTTGGATTTTGTTTTCCCCAAAAATGCGCTGACCAGCTCCATAAGCTTTCATCAAATCAGCAACGGGTTTGGTTTTGGAAACCGCAACAAGAGTCACCTGTGAAGGAAGCGTTGCCTTTATTTCGAGAAGATTTTCTTGTATTGACATTTTCAAATTTTCAAATTAGCACATTTCCAGATTACAACTCATAAACAATCAAACCACTGCGGAACTTGGGTTCAATATACGTACTTTTTGGAGGCATTATTAAATTGTTGTCTGCTAAAGCTTTAATCTCTGAGATGTCGGAAGGATATAACATAAAACCTACTTCAAATTCGCCTTCATCAACTAATTCTTTAATAGTTAAAATGGATTGTTTTCCTGGAATGTATTCAATGCGTTCATCATTTCGCAAATCTTCAATACCTAATAAGGGTTGTAATACTTTATCGTATAAAATCTGAGCATCGAGGTTTTCTAAAATGGAAGGATACTCATTCTCCTGTTTGTAAAACAAAGCATAAAAGTTGCCATCCAAATACATTCCAAATTCAAATTTGCTTTGTGGTTTCCATAGCTCTTGGTCTTTTACTTTAAGGATGAAATGTTCGGAAAGTTTTTCGATGAAATCTTCTTTTGAATAGCCATTCAAATCCCGAATGATGCGGTTGTATTCGAATATTTTTACATTACTTTCAGCGATTAAAAAACTCATAAAGTAATTCAGGTTTTCATTTCCCAAATGACTGTCTTCATCATACAACAATTCTGCTGATGCGGAACGATGATGCCCATCAGCAATGTACAATTCCGGAATGTTTTCAAATTGATTTTGCAACCACAAAATTTCTATTTCATTCGCTATTTTCCAAAGTGTGTGCGTTTCTTTGTTAGTGGTTGAAAAATGATAAATGGGTTGTTCTTTTTTCTTCTCAGAAATCCAATTGTTTAAAATAGCATTATCGGGATACGTAATTAAAACTGGCTCAGTGTTGAAACCTGTTTGGTGCAAATAATCCTTAAAATATTCCACGCGATATTGTAATGTATCTTCGTGTTTTTTGATGACATTATTTTTATAATCTTCTATGGAAGTTCCAGCAATAATGCCAATATAGGATTGTGTTTTGGATTGAATTTGATATAAAAAGAAAACCGCTTTGTCTTCTTCCATAAATATTCCATCATTTTTAAAATCTTGGTATTTATGTAAAACTCCTTTAAAACGCTTGTCTAATGTAATTTTTTGAGAATGGGCATACGCTGGATTTACCACATGCAAAAACGAATAGGGATTAAAGTCCAACCAAGAAGCTAATTCGGTGGCACTGTAATCGTCATAATTTCTACACGAAACTAGCGCCACTTTATCTGGAGTGGGACGAACGGCTTTGAAAGGGAATATTTTACTCATAAATTTTTAGTGTTCAGTTAGTTTTTTCCAACTGAGCATTGCATGCTGATTACTTTGAAAATTGTTTTGCAATTTTTTCCGCTTTTTTGCTTTCGGAATAATCATAAAAACCTTCTCCCGATTTTACACCTAATTTTCCAGCCATTACCATATTTACTAATAGCGGGCAAGGTGCATATTTTGGATTTTTAAAGCCGTCGTACATTACATTTAAAATAGAAAGACAAACGTCGAGTCCAATAAAATCTGCTAATTGCAATGGCCCCATTGGATGTGCCATTCCCAATTTCATAACGGTGTCGATTTCATGAACACCTGCAACGCCATTGAATAATGTTTCGATAGATTCGTTAATCATAGGCATTAAAATTCTGTTGGCTACAAATCCTGGATAATCATTGACTTCGGTTGGAGTTTTTCCTAATTTTTCAGAAAGTGTCATGATTATCTTGGTCACATCATCTGAAGTGGAATAGCCACGAATAATTTCTACCAATTTCATAATCGGTACAGGATTCATAAAATGCATACCGATAACACGTTCTGGATGTACTACTTGTGCGGCGATTTGTGTTATAGAAATAGAAGAGGTGTTGGTTGCTAAAATCACATTGTGATCGCAAACATCACTCAATTGTTTGAAGATTTGAAGTTTTAAATTGATATTTTCTGTTGCAGCTTCAACAACCAAATCGGTGCCCACAACTCCGTCTTTAATATCGGTATAGGTGATTATGTTCGAAATGGTTTTATGTTTGTCCTGTTCGGTGATGGAACCTTTCGTTACCATACGGTCAAGGTTGGAAGCAATAGTTGCCATTCCTTTTTCCAAAGATTTTTCGGAAATATCAATTAGTTTTACGGTGAAACCGCTTTGTGCAAAAGTGTGAGCAATTCCGTTGCCCATTGTTCCTGCTCCTATTACAGCTATTGTTTTCATTATGTTATATTAGGTTATAAATTTTATTTTTTAAAGCAATCAATTATTTGATAAGCAATCCGCAAAGCTTCTGTTCCGTCTTCAAGTGTTACCACAGGATCTGTATTACTAACAATAGCATCCGCAAAAGTTTCTAATTCGTCTAAGATGGCATTATTAACTTCTACGTCTGGGTTAGCAAAATAGATTTGTTTTTTATCGCCTTCGGCATTCTGTAAAATCATGTCAAAATCACCCGGTACTTCAGGAGCATCTTTCATTTTTACGACTTCACAAATTTTGTCCAAATAGTCAACAGAGATATAAGCATCTTTTTGAAAAAAACGAGATTTACGCATGTTTTTCATTGAAATTCTACTTGAAGTAATGTTGGCAACACAGCCATTTTCAAATTCGATACGCGCATTGGCAATATCGGGAGATTGACTCAAAACAGAAATTCCACTGGCGTGAACCGATTTTACTTTGGATTTTACCACACTCAAAATGGCATCAATATCGTGTATCATTAAATCCAAAACAACTGGAACATCGGTACCGCGAGGATTGAATTCCGCCAAGCGATGGGTTTCAATAAACATCGGATTATCAATCATGTCTTTCACAGCGATGAATGCAGGATTGAAACGTTCTACATGCCCAACTTGTCCTTTTACGTTATATTCTTTTGCCAAAGCAATAATTTCTTCAGCTTCTTCAACCGTAGTTGCAATGGGTTTTTCTATAAAAACATGCTTCCCTGATTTGATAGCTACTTTGGCACATTTATAATGAGAAAGCGTAGGAGTTACAATGTCAATAACATCCACGGCATGAATCAATCTTGCAATAGTATCAAATTGTTTATAACCAAATTCAGCTTCTATTTTTGCTCCATTTTCATGATTTTCATCATAAAAACCAACTAATTCATATTTTTCCGATTGTTGTAATAATCGCAAGTGTATTTTTCCGAGGTGACCTGCACCAAGAACGCCAACTTTAAGCATAAGAATGTATTTTGAACAAAAATAGCAATAATTGATAATTGTAGATTGATATTTGATAATTTGTTTTCTATTTTTACGAAATAAATCACATCCCAAATTGAAAGATACTAGTAAACACGAAGGACTTCGAAATCAGCTCGCGAAACTTCTTGAAGAAAAAGGAATTACCGATAAAAAAGTACTGGAGGCTATCAAAAAAATACCAAGACATTTATTCTTAGATTCCAGTTTTATAGATTTTGCTTATCAAGATAAAGCATTTCCTATTGGCGCGGGACAAACCATTTCTCAACCCTATACTGTGGCTTTTCAAACCCAATTATTAGCAGTAAAAAAAGACCATAAAATTCTTGAGATTGGAACTGGAAGCGGCTATCAAACTGCAGTTTTATGTTTGCTTGGAGCCAAAGTATATTCGGTGGAACGCCAAAACGAATTGTTTAAAACCACTTCATTGTTATTGCCAAAGTTAGGTATTCGCCCCAAACATTTATCGTTTGGAGATGGTTATAAAGGATTGCCCAATCATGCTCCATTTGATAGTATTATAGTTACTGCTGGCGCACCAATAATTCCAAAAGCCTTGATGGCACAATTAAAAATAGGAGGAAAGCTCGTAATTCCTTTAGGTGATAAAGAACAAGTGATGACCATGCTCATTCGTAAAAACGAAACCCAATTTGAGAAACATGAGTTTGGTGATTTTAAATTTGTACCGCTTTTAGAGAATAAAAATTAAGCAATTATCTTAATTGTTGAAGTTTGTCTTTTAAGCGTTCCATTTCCTCAAGAATGGAATCAATTTTTGGCTCATTTGAAATTGAAGTGTTATAATTATTTTCAATAAGGATAGTTGAAAGTGCCTTTAAAACATTTGGTTCATTGCCGTAGTCATTCACTATTTTTTCTTTAATCCAAGACACCATTAAAGTATCATAATCTATAGTGAGAAGTTGTGACAATTTTGCAATTTGTTCCCGAGTTGGGAAACGTGTTCCACTTTCAAATTTGCTAATAAGCGCTTGATCAATCCCAAGAATTTGAGCCACTTCTCGAATTTTTAAGTTTTTTTGCTCTCTAGCATTTTTGAGAAGTGTTTTCATTACGGCTACTATTTATCTTGACAAATTTAGTCATAAAGTCACATAAAAAACGGGTGTTAAAAATTTTTCTTAATCCGATCAATATCTCTTTTAGTATCTTGTTCTTTAAGAGATTCGCGTTTGTCATAGGTTTTCTTTCCTCTGCACAAGGCAATGTCTAATTTTGCCAATCCTTTTTCGTTGGTGTGCAATTTTATTGGAACAATGGTCAAACCTTTTGCTTGACAGTTTTTAAATAAAACTTTCAACTCTCGTTTGTTCAACAAAAGTTTTCTCTCGCTTCTCGCTTTGTGATTGAATTGATTCCCGAAGGCATATTCTTCGATATACGTATTTATTGCAAAAAGTTCGTTGTTGTTAAACTCACAAAAACTTTCAGTGATGTTGGCTTTTCCTAAACGAATCGATTTAATTTCTGTCCCAGTCAAAACAATTCCAGCCGTATACGTATCGATAATTTCGTAATCGAATTTGGCTCTTTTGTTGAGTATGTTGACCGTTTTTAGCATAGGAGCACAAAGGTACAAACATTTTTTTACTATCGAAGCCCTGAATTTACATTGCTTTCAATTTTAAAATAGTTGTAAGAATAAATATTTTGTTAAATTTTAAAACTATTTTTAGTATTTTAGTGCCTAAATAAATACTAATAAAAACTATGAAATCAAAACTATTCAAATTATCACTTGTGATGCTCTTGATTTTTGCTTCCTGTTCAAAAGAAGATACTGCACAAGAAAAGGCTATTGTAATTGATCCGGCTCAAATAGAACCTTTAACATCGCAGCAGATTAATGTTAAAATTGATCAAACTATTGCAACAACAGGAACTTTTAATTGGAGTGAAGCCTCCAACCATTTGCTTTGGAGTGCCGTTTTTCAAGGAAATAAGGTTGTAACAATTGGCTTTGGAAATGCTAAAAGCGATTTTGAAAGGGCAAAATCTTCAAACAATGCCAAAGTTCAAAAGGATTTGTTGGATATTATTATAAAATATGAAGCCACAACATTGGATAAAATTTTAATTTCTTCTGATTCTTATTTAAATTTAATAGATGTTATTATTACAAAACAAGAGACTATAATTGCCTTACGAAATAGTAAATACATTCGGTATATGGAACCAGGTGATTACAAATACCTAGCAGATACTACTTCAGAAGAAAAGTCAAATTCAGGAACAAGTTCTGGTTGTGGTTACGAGTCGGAAGCCATAAGTACAGCCGATTATACCACCATTTCTCCTAACGCAAAAGCACCATGGACATTCTATCAACATAATATTCCAAACGCATGGAGTTTAAGCACAGGAAGCGGAGTCACCATTGGAATTGTAGATACTGGTGTTTCACCAAATCAAACACTTTTAGGTTCTAGTTTTAATAATGGCGCCTCAAGTGGAAGAACCATTCAAAAATATGGTGTGTATGTAGATTCTATTTGGCCTTGGAGTACAACAACCGATGGCTCAAGTGATTTATGCGGACATGGAACTAGCATGGCTTCTGTAGCTGCAGCACCAAGAAACGATAAAGGTATGCCTGTTGGAGTGGCCTATAATGCTAATTTAGTCACGTATCGTGCTGCTTACAATGTTGTTTTAGACGGTTATCATGAACAAAATGGCGTTAAAAATGCCTTTACTGCCTTGGGAAACAATGCAAATGTGAAAATTATCTCGATGTCGATGGGGTATGTTTTTTCAGTTGGAAAAATTGAAGACGCAATAAAATATGCCTATAATAAAGGGAAATTAATTTTTTGCGCAGCAGGAACTTCTACTAGTTTTACCACTTTTGTTGGGGTGATTTTCCCAGCTTGGATGCCAGAGACAGTTGCTGTTACAGGAGTAAAAGAAGGGGCAACGTATCAAAAGTGTGATGTTTGTCATACGGGAAGTAAAGTGGATTTCACTGTGGTGATGCAAAGAGTTGGTACAGCCAATACAGTTCCTGTTGATAGCTATTATGACAATCAAACGGATTATGTTGGTGGGTCTTCAGTTGCCACGGCAACAACAGCTGGAATTGCAGCTTTGGTTTGGTCTAAAAATCCAACATGGACAAGAAATCAAGTTTTGACTAAAATGCGTCAATCCGCTAGTTTTTATCCGACTAAAAATGCTGAATTTGGTTATGGAAATATAAATGCTTTTTTAGCGGTTCAATAAGCAAGAAACCATTTAAAAATTATAAAACCATCAAGAGTCAAATTTTGATGGTTTTTTTATGCTTGCTTATTGCTATTTTTGTCAGATGGAAAATAAAAACCCGCTTCACGGAATTACGCTTCAAAAAATGTTGGAGCAATTAGTGTCACATTATGGATTTGATACTTTGGGTGAATTGATAAAAATTAAATGTTTTACTGTAAATCCTACCCTCAAATCAAGTTTGACATTTCTTCGAAAAACCGATTGGGCACGCGAAAAAGTAGAAGAATTGTATATCAAAACATTGCCTAAATTCTCTAAAGCTTGATTTTTATTGGTCTCAAAAATAGTTAAAACTATGCACTTTAGTGCATTTTGCTTTCAGCTTCTAAAAATGTTATATTTGTTTGATGGATTTTCAAAGAACAAATGGTCATTCAGTTTCACGTCTCACAGCTCATATAGTTTGGGTTACGA
>CALQAH020000032.1 GCA_943328505.2 Rhizobium sp. Q54
AGTGTAAATAATACTACTGGTCAATGTGGCGCTGCAGTAACTTTTGCCGCTACAGAAACAGTAGGTATTCCAGCTTCTGTAATTACTTATTCAATTGCTTCTGGAAGTAATTTCTCTGTTGGAACAACTCAGGTAACTGCTACAGCAACCAATGCGGTAGGAAGTTCTTCATGTACTTTTGATGTAATTGTAAATGATACTGAAAAACCAGTAATCACCTGTCCTGCTAACATTAGCGCTACTTCAAACATTGGATGTGCTACTGCTGTAGAAGTTGGAACGGCTACTGCTACTGATAATTGTGGTGTTGACCATGTGAGTGGTGTTCGTAGCGATGCTTTGGCCTTAAACGCCTTGTATCCTGAAGGTGTAACTACTATTACTTGGACGGCTACCGATATTCATGGAATTGATAGTACAATTTGTGAGCAAACCGTAACCGTAACAGGACAACAAGCGGTTGCTAGCATTTCTAGCCAAACCATTTGTTCTGGATTGCCAATGAGTAACATAGCCGTTTCAGGAGGTGTCTTGGGTACAACATACAGTTGGACAAGAGACAATGGAGCTAATGTTACAGGCATCGCGACAAGCGGCTCTGGAGATATAAGCGGTGGTGTCTTAACCAATACGACTAATGATCCGGTAACTGTCACGTTTACTATTACTCCAAATTATGATGGTTGTGCTGGTAAATCAGTAACGGCAATCGTTATTGTAAATCCTAAGGCTGAAACTCCGGTTATTTCGGGTAACGCGCCATTCTGTCAAGGTTCTTCTGTAACACTTGATGCTGGATCTGGTTATGCTTCTTATAGCTGGTCAAATGGTGCTACCACACAAACAACTGCAGTAAGCAATGCTACTCCGGTTTCGGTTTCGGTTACCAATTCATTCGGATGTTCTGCTACTTCATTAAGTGTTACTCCAGTAGTAAATTCATTAAGTGTAGCTCCAACATCTATTACGCCATCGGTAGCTATAGCTACTCCAGGAAGCAACTTTACACTTAGTGTAAATGGTGGTTCATTGGGTACGGCTGCCAATTGGAAATGGTATACTACATCATGCGGTGGTACTTTAGTGGGTACAGGCGCTTCAATCAGCGTATCACAAATGGTGAATACCACTTATTATGTGCGTGCTGAGGGAACTTGTAACACGACTGCTTGCGCTAGTGTTACTGTCAATATTCAATGCGGTGCTTCGGTTATTATAAGCAGCGTAGGAACAACAACTGTTTGCCCAGGAACTGTGGTAACACTAACTCCGGTTGGCGCACTTTCTACTGGCGCACAATGGCGTTGGGATGACGATTGTGATGCAGTGCCTTCAACAAGTGATTCGTCAGCAACCTATACAACAGCTTCTAGCTTTACTGTGACTCCAACATGTACAACTACATACTATCTACAGTCAGTAGGTGGTGCTTGTGGTGTAACGGGTTGTTTGTCTGTTACTGTAAATGTAATCGCTAAGCCGGCAACTCCGGGAACAATCGGTGGTTTAGCCATCGTTTGCCCGAGTACATCGGGTACCTACAGTATTGCGGCAGTTGCCAATGCAACAAGCTATACCTGGACAGCGCCGACCAATGCTACTATGATAGTGGCGGCGAATGGACTATCCGCTGTACTTACTTACAGCAGCACGTTTGTTAGCGGCACGTTGAGTGTTAAAGCAAACAATTGCGCAGGATCTAGTACTTCTAAAACTTTGGCAATAACCAAAACAGCAACACCGGCAACACCGGGAACTATTACTGGTCTAGCATCAGTATGTCCTAGCACTTCAGGAGCTTACAGTATTGCAACAGTTGCTAATGCAACAAGCTATACTTGGACAGCACCAGCCAATGCTAGTATAACAGCAGGTCAAGGAACAGCAAGTGTAACGGTTTCCTATGCAAGTGGATTTACCACGGGTACCTTGAGTGTAAAAGCAACAGGTTGCGGCGGAACAAGCGTAGCGAAAACCTTAACGGTTACTAAAACCACAGCACCGGCAACACCGGTAACTATTAGTGGTTTAGCAACGGTATGTGCTAGTACTTCAGGAACCTATAGTATAGCTGCAGTTGCTAATGCAACGAGTTATACTTGGACAGCACCAGTCAATGCTAGTATAACAGCAGGTCAAGGAACAACAAGTGTAACGGTTACCTATGCAAGTGGATTTACCACGGGTACCTTGAGCGTAATAGCAACAGGTTGCGGTGGAACAAGTGCAGCTAAAACTTTGGCTATTTCTAAAACAGCAATACCGGCAACACCGGGAGCTATTACAGGAGCAAGTCCTGCTTGTGCAGCTAGTACGCAAACGTATAGTATAACTGCAGTACCTAATGCTACTAGTTATACTTGGACTTTACCAACAGGGATGAGTTATGTTGCTAATTCTAGTACTACAGGAACTGTCATACAAGTTGTTCTTGCCAGCACTTTTAGCGGAGGCACATTGAGTGTTAAGGCTACTAATTGTTCTGGATCTAGTGCTACTGTTTCTAAAGTTTTAACTGCTAGTGCCCTTCCTACTTCGGCAGGAACTATTACAGGCCCTACAACTGTTTGTAAACGCGCAAAGCTTCTTACTTACAGTGTAGCAGCGGCTACTGGATTTACCTTTAACTGGAGTGTTCCTTCAGGAGCTGTGATTACTGCAGGCGCAGGTACTAATAGTATTAAAGTTACTTGGGGTACTGTATCAGGTAATGTAAGTGTCACCAAAGTTAACGCATGTGGTAGTTCTGCAGCCAGTACATTAGCAGTCTCTTCTGCAACTTGCAGAGACACCCAAGATGTTGTGGTAACATTATTCAAAGCGGTAGCTTATCCTAATCCTTTTGCTGAAAACTTCATGATCAATGTTACTAGCTCAAGCCAAGAAATGGTTGGTCTAAAAGTCTACGATATGATCGGCAGACTAATAGAACAAAGAGAAGTAAAAGTATCCGATTTAGAGAATTCAACTATCGGAGATCGCTATCCTTCTGGAGTATATAACATTTTAGTTACTCAAGGCGAAGAAGTTAAAACTGTTCGTGTGGTAAAAAGATAAATAATATTTCATTTATAATTAAAGAATCCCTGCTTAACGGCAGGGATTTTTTTTATACTTACTCAGACTTAATTATTATTTAGTAGAAAACAAGTTTTAACAAGATTGAATAGTTGTAACATTTTACTACATTTAACCCGTTGGGTGTAATTAATGAAAATCTATTAGTACTGCATTTTTGCTTGAAATTTATATCCAATTAGAACAAAAATGTGACAATTTAGTATAAATTAGCCATAAAAAATAATTACACCCAACGGGTTACATTTATAAACTAATCTCCAAAACTAAAATTACCAACATGTTCAAACATTTTATTACACTCGAGTGGAAATCATTTATTCGTTCAGCAAGTTTAGGGACGAACATTGCCATGAAAATTATAATGGGATTGGCAGCTTTATATTTTATTGGTGTTTTTACTTTAGCAGGAGTTGGTGTTTTCTTTTTACTCAAAAATGAAGCTAATTTAGAACCATTGAGTACAGTGAATAAATTCATCATATATTATTGGGTTGGAGACTTAGTGATTCGGTATTTTTTTCAAAAAATGCCTGTCATGAATATAAAACCTTTATTGACTTTGCCCATCAAGCGAAATACCATTGTGCACTTTACGTTAGGGAAAACAGGCATTTCATTTTTTAATGTGATACATGCTTTTTTCTTTGTTCCATTTACCATAGTGTTGCTGCTGAATGACTATTCTACTTTGAATGTGCTGTTTTGGCATTTAGGAATTTTGGCAATGATTTATGCTAATAATTTCATTAATGTATTGATTAACAATAGAGACATTTTTTTCTATCCAGTACTTTTAATTGTTGGATGCGCGGGCTTATCACACTATTTTAATTTATTTGACATTACAGTTTATACCGGGCCATTTTTCCAGTCTTTTTACACTACTAATTTTGTTTTTCTTGTTCCAATAGTTGTAACCATTGCACTGTATTATTTTGCCTTTACGTATTTCAAAAGTAATCTGAACATTGACACAGGCTTGGCCAAAAAAAGCGACGAAGCCAAAACTGAAAATTATACATGGTTAAATCAATTTGGAACTTTAGGAACTTTTCTTAAAAACGATATTCGATTATTAAGAAGAAATAAACGATCTAGAACTACTTTAATAATGAGTGTGGTTTTTATATTTTATGGTTTATTGTTTTATTCGAATTCTATAGAAGCCTATCAAAGTCCAGCCATGCAGGTGTTTGCAGGGATATTTGTTACAGGGGGATTTCTTTTTACGTTTGGACAATTTGTGCCAAGTTGGGATAGTTCCTATTACCAATTGATGATGAGTCAAAATATTCAGTACAAAGAATATTTGAGTTCAAAATGGTGGTTAATGGTTATAGCCACAACAATTTCTACAATTATAGCTTCCTTTTATTTGGTTTTTGGATGGCAGGTTTACATGCTAATTGTGGTAGGAGCCATTTTTAACATTGGAGTTAATTCCCATTTGGTTTTATTGGCAGGCGCTTTTGTAAAAACACCAATAGATTTATCTCAAGCAAAAGGAGCTTTTGGAGACAAACAGGCTTTTAATATAAAAACAATGTTAATCTCTTTACCAAAATTAGTATTACCAATGGGTTTATATGCCCTGGGATATTACATATACAGTCCGAATGTTGGATTAATTTTAGTTGCCGCTGCTGGAATTTTAGGATTCGCTTTTAGAAACAAGGTATTTTCATTAATTGAAAAAATTTACAAGACCGAAAAATATGCAACTATTGCCGCATACAAACAGAAAAATTAATTTGGAAACAGTTGTAAACTAAACTTTCTACACTCATAAACCTTTTAAACTTTTTTACAATGATACAAGTAAACAATCTTTCAAAAACATATAACGCAGGAATACAAGTATTAAATATTACAAATCTTGAAATTCCAAAAGGACAAAGTTTTGGTTTAGTTGGAAATAATGGCGCTGGGAAAACTACTTTTTTTAGCTTATTGCTTGATTTAATTCAACCAAGTACAGGTCATATAAAAAACAATGAAATTCAAGTTAACACTAGTGAAGCATGGAAACCTTTTACAGCAGCATTTATTGATGAAAGTTTTTTAATTGGCTATTTAACGGCGGAAGAATATTTTTATTTTATTGGAGATTTACGCAATCAAAACAAAGCGGATGTTGATGCACTATTATTAAAACATCAAGATTTTTTTAACGGGGAAATTCTAAAAAACAGAAAATACCTTCGCGATTTATCTAAAGGGAACCAAAAGAAAGTTGGTATTATCGCGGCATTAATTGGCAATCCCGAAGTAGTTATTTTAGACGAGCCTTTTGCAAATTTAGACCCAACAACAGTAAATCGTTTAAAAATTATCATTAAAGATTTATCAGATGACCCGAATGTTACAGTGCTCGTTTCAAGCCACGATTTAGTCCATACTGTAGAGGTTTGTAATAGAATAGTCGCTTTAAACAAAGGCGAAGTAGTGAAAGATATTCAAACATCGCCAGAGACTTTAAAAGAATTAGAAGCATTTTTTGCAGTTTAATTTTTTGCCATATCAAAAAGAAACGTATTTTTACCCGTTAGTTATACTAAATTTAGCTTTTTTGAGTTACTATAAAAACGTTTTACTTTGAAAACCAATACTATAAAATATTTCTTTTTTTTAGGATTTTTCTTTTTTTTGATAGCATGTTCTACTAAAAAAAACACTTTTCTTTCCAGGAATTCCCACGCGCTTAGTACCAAATATAATATTTTGTACAATGGCGGTATTGCACTAGATAAAGGAGTAGTCGACCTTAAATCACAATATCAAGATAATTTTTGGGAAATTCTCCCAGTGGAAAGAATGCAAGTTGTAGACAAACAAATGTTGCCTGGTGAGACTAAAAACGCCGATTTTGATCGAGCAGAAACGAAATCAATAAAAGCAATTCAAAAACATTCCATGAATATTAAAGGTTCTGAAAAGAATCCGCAAATGGATGAAGCGCATTTAATGCTTGGTAAAGCAAGATATTATGACCAAAGATTTGTTCCTGCACTTGAAGCTTTTAATTATGTGCTATACAAATATCCAAAAAGCAGTAAAATTTATGAAGTAAAAATCTGGAGAGAGAAAACCAATATGCGTCTAGAAAATGATGCATTGGCGGTTAACAATCTTAGAAAGTTGTTAAGTGAAATAAAATTTAAAGATCAAATATTCGCGGATGCAAATGCTACTCTTTCCCAAGCGTTCTTAAATTTAGAACAAAAAGATAGCGCTGTAGCCAAATTAAAAATTGCAACAGAATTCACTAAATCCAACGAAGAAAAATCAAGATACCGATATATACTTGCCCAACTTTATGAAGAGTTGAATTATGCCGACAGTGCCTATGTTACTTATCAATCCGTTATTGATATGAAAAGAAAATCGGCGCGCCAATATGTAATTCAAGCCCATGCGAGACAAGCTCAGTATTTTGATTTTGAAAAAGGCGATACTATTGCATTCTTAAAAAAGTTTAACGATTTATTAGTTGATAGAGAAAACAGGCCCCATTTGGATGTTTTGAATCATCAAATGGGAGTGTTTTATGGCAAACAAAAAAATTACAACAAAGCCAAAAAATATTACAATGTTTCTTTGAAAAAGAAATCAGCGGACACTTACTTAATAGCATCCAATTATAGAAATCTTGCTGATATTTATTTCAACGACGCTAAATATGTTTCAGCAGGGAAATATTTTGACAGCACTTTAGTTCAACTAAAACCACGAACCAGAGAGTATAATTTGATTAAGAAAAAAAGAGAAAATCTTAATGATGTTATTAAATATGAAGGAATAGCCCAAAAAAATGACAGCATCATTTCTTTATTCAATATGTCTGAATCTGAAAGGGTTGCTTATTATGAGGAGTATATTTTAAAGCTTAAAAAAGAAGATACTATTAAACTTGCATTAGCCGAAAAAGAAGCACTAAAAAAAGAGAATGAAGGCGATACACAATCAAAAGATGGAGATAAAGGGCCAATAAAATTGACTAAAGATAATCCAGCTGGGAAAAAAGACAGTTCAGCAGAAAACCCATCTACAGTAAGTGCAAATTTTTCTGGGAAAGAGAGTAAATTTTATTTTTATAATCCAACTACGGTGGCATTCGGAAGAATAGAATTTAAAAAGAAGTGGGGAAGTAGAAGCTTACAAGACAATTGGAGAGTCTCATCCTTATCCTCTAAAAATGACAAGAAAATAGAAAATGACGATGAAGATATAGTTAAAGATGAAACAAATGAGAAAGATGTAGCTACTGCGGAAGAAAAATATAGTCCAGATTATTATATAAAACAAATCCCTACATCTAAAATAGTTATAGACAGTTTAAGTAAAGAAAGAAATTTTGCCTACTATCAATTAGGAGTTATTTATAAAGAAAAATTCAAAGAATATCAATTGGCCGTCAATAAATTGGAACAATTATTAAAAAACAATCCTGAAGAAAGATTGGTGTTGCCAACGATGTATAATTTGTATAAACTTTATGAAATTTTAGACAAAAACAAAGCTGAGGCTATGAAAGCCAAAATTATTTCGCAATATCCAGAATCGCGTTATGCGCAAATTTTAAAGAACCCAGAGAGCGAAATAACAGAATCAAATGACTCGCCAAATGTTGCGTATCAAAATTTATACAAACAATACGAAAACAGAGAGTTTAAAAGTGTTCTAAATAGCGCTACACTTGCTATTGATAAATTTGTTGGGGATGAAATAGTGCCAAAATTCGAACTTTTGAAAGCCAATGTATCAGCCAATTTAAAAGGATTAGACGAATATAAAAAAGCACTTAATTATGTTGCTTTGAGTTATCCAAATAGTGAAGAAGGGAAGCAAGCTGAAAAACTTTTATCAATTGATGTTCCAAAACTAGAAGCATTACATCTTACAACTGAAGCTTCAAAAAACTGGAAAATATTGTATAGAACACAAGATTTTGAAGACAAAAACACCAAAATTAATCGTGATAAAATCCAAAAATTCATTTCACAGAGAAGTTTGGACAAATTAACAGTATCTCTTGATATTTATACAATGACGGATAATTTTGTGGTAATACACGGAATGAATTCGGAAGATATAGCAAAAGGAATTGCGTCAATTTTAAAAGAGTATAAGGATTATAAAATTCAAGAACCAGCCATTGTTATATCTTCCGAAAATTATTTGGTCGTTCAAGTGAAGAAAAACTTAGACGATTTCTTGACAGGTAAATTTGATGACAGTGCTCCGAAACCAAATTGGGATGGGACATTTGAAAAAGCACCAGCACCAGTTGTTAAAGAACCCGCAAAAGAAAGTGTTCCACAAGGCAATTCTGAATCAGTAAAAACGGGTGAAGAAAAAGGGAAAAACGATTCTGATGACGAAAATAATATTGGTAACCCACCGTCATTGCAAGCTTCAGAACCTAGGAAAAAAGGATAAAAATGTTTGAAAAAAGCCCAAAAACGTATACCGATTTATTAGGTAAAACAAACCGAATTGTAGAAGCAACTACTATTACAGGGGATATTAATTCACCTGCAGATTTTAGATTGGATGGACATTTAATAGGTAATTTCAAGTCAAAAGGAAAAATTGTTATCGGACCTGCAGGAAGTGTTAAAGGAGATATTATTTGTAAAAGCGCTGATATAGAAGGAAAGTTTGAAGGAAAAATCCAAGTAGCTGAAATATTAAACATTAAATCCAAAGCAAGTATTCATGGAGAAGTACTTTGCGGCAAACTTTCAGTAGAACCAGGAGCTGAATTTAGCGCAACTTGTGTAATGAAAACCAATTTGAAGCAAACCTCTCACGATGGACAATCAAAACCCGAAGAAACGAACTAGCAACAAATGGTTGTTGCTCATTAATATCCCCATACAAATGGGAATCATTATTTTTCTTTTTTCTTTTTTGGGCAATTGGCTCGACAAAAAATTTCCAAACACAAATGCCATTTTTGTTAAAATCCTAACCTTATTAGGTGTTGCAATCGCTTTTTATAATGTCAACAGACAATTAAAAGAGATCAATAAAATGGACGAATAACTATGAAATTAAAAAAATATCAGCCCATTTTAGAAGCCATAGCTACTGCAACTTTAGCATTTATTCTCCACAAATTATTTTTTTATCTTAATAACGATAACCCTAGATTTCAAAATTTTCACACGTCAATTGAAACTTTATATGGTTTATTCTGCAGCTTTTCTATAATCATAATTTATATTTTGATGCAAGTAAAAAAACATAGTCATGAAAATGTAGGTTATGTTTTTCTTTTGGTTACTTGCTTGAAAATGGGAATTGCGTATCCCGTTTTATCTCCAATTTTGCATAGCGGAAATCCAAATGTTGCAATTCAGAAAATCAACTTTTTTATCATATTTGCTCTGTTTTTAGCAATAGAAACTGTTGTAACTATTAGAATCTTAAACAATGACCAATAAATTACATTGAAATTAGTAAATCCGTCAAAAAAAATAAAACTTATACTTTCAAATATTAATTTATATTGTACTTTTGCACCAAATTTCAGAAAGTAAAAATTAAGATAGTCAACGTATATGGTGTTTTCAAACAAACCACTTAGAATTTTAACAGTAATTTTAATTGCATGTCTTCCATTATTTGGTACCGCAAACACGGTTTCCGATACTACTAAAACACATACTGAAACCGCTGTTGTTTCAGAGCAACACAGTTCAGAACCTAAAGATGAAACGGCTAAAATTAGAGAACAAATTGAGGAAGTAAAAAACCACCACGTTCTTGACGGTCACGAATTTTCTATTTTTGAAGATGAAGAATCAGGAGCACATTACGGTTTTCCTTTGCCAATAATCCTTTGGGATAACGGCATTCAATTTTTCTCTTCTTCTAAATTCAATCACGGAGAAGCTGTTGCAGAATCAAACGGGAATTTCTACAGATTACATCACGAAAAAATATACAAAGTTGCTAATGCTTCTGAGCAATTAAGCCTTGACGAGCATCATCATCCGACAAACATTGCACCATTAGATTTTTCTATTACTAAAAGTGTGTTAAGTATTATTATTGTGGCATTGTTAATGTTTTTCTTGTTTACGAGTCTTGCAAAATCGTTTGCTAAAAATGGAGGAATATCTACTGGAGCAGGACGTTTTTTCGAACCAATTGTATTATTTGTTCGTGACGAAATTGCCATTCCTAACATAGGCGAAAAGCACTATAAAAAATACATGAGTCATTTATTGACCGTATTTTTCTTTATCTGGTTTTTAAACATTTTCGGATTAACACCACTAGGAATAAACGTTACAGGGAATATTGCCGTTACTTTTGGATTAGCGGTTGTAACTTTTTTAATCACCAATTTATCAGCAAACAAAAATTATTGGGGACACATTTTCTGGATGCCAGGCGTGCCGTTACCAATGAAAATTATTTTAGCACCTATTGAACTTATGGGTTTAATCATTAAGCCTTTTGCTTTGATGATACGTTTATATGCCAACATGTTTGCAGGTCACTTTGTATTGATGAGCTTAATTGGTTTAATGTTTATATTTAAAAGTGTAATAGGAAGCAGTTTGTCATTTGTATTATCATTTGCTATTTCATTAATTGAAATTTTAGTTGCCCTGTTACAGGCTTATATTTTTACCATACTATCGGCACTTTATTTTGGTTCGGCAGTACAAGAGCATCATCACGAAGAAGAAGCTCACTAGATTCTTGATTTTTGAATTTAGATTTTTGAATGCAGATTGGTATTCTAAAATCCAAAATCGTTAATCTTCAATCGTTAATCAATATTGAATGTTTAATTTTTAATACATATTTTTATGGAAATTCCTAAAATCATTGGAGCAGGTTTAGTAGTTATCGGAGTTGGAATTGGTGTTGGTAGAATTGGTGGTTCAGCAATGGACGCTATTGCTCGTCAACCAGAATCTTTCGGTAAAATTCAAACAGCGATGCTTATTGCAGCAGCACTTGTTGAAGGTATTGGTTTCGCAGCTTTGTTTGCAGTAAACTAGTAAAAATTACAATAGTTACAACGGTTGGTTGTAGCTATTGTTTTATTATTAAATAATACAGTATTAAAACAGATATATAATTATGGAAAAGTTAATTAATGATTTTTCGTTTGGATTGTTTTTTTGGCAGACATTAATCTTCGTAGGATTGATTTTCTTATTGAGAAAATTTGCTTGGAAACCCATTTTGGATGCAGTGAATGAAAGAGAAGAAGGAATTAGAACCGCTTTACTTTCTGCAGCTAATGCAAAAAAAGAAATGCAAAACTTGCAATCGGACAACCAACGTATTTTGCAGGAAGCAAGATTAGAACGTGATACTTTGTTGAAAGAAGCACGTGAAATGAAAGATAAAATCATTGCTGATTCAAAAAATGATGCTCAAATTCAAGGGCAAAAAATGATTGAGCAAGCGAAAGCTGCCATCAACAGCGAAAAAAATGCAGCTATTGCTGAATTGAAAGAGAAAGTATCCAGCTTATCAATTGAAATCGCTGAAAAATTATTGAAAGACGAATTATCTAACAAAGAAGCTCAAGCCAAACTGGTTGAGAAAATGTTGGGTGATGCTAAATTAAACTAATATGGCAAGTACAAGAGCAGCAATTCGTTACGCAACAGCAATTCTTGATATCGCAAACTCAAAAGGTGTTGCTCAAGCGGTTAATGACGATATGACTACTATCGGTTCTACAATAAAAGGTAACTCAGAATTGAGTACTTTTATTCAAAACCCAACTACAAAAGTGGAGGCGAAAGAAGCGGTTTTATCCGAAGTTTTTGCCAATGTAAATGCAGTAACTAAAAGCCTTTTCCGTTTGTTATTCGAAAACAAAAGATTTGAAATTCTGGGTGATATCACTTCAGAATACAACAAATTATTTGACGAATTGAATAATGTTGAAACGGCAAAAGTGACTACAGCAATTCCTATGGATGCGGCATTAGAAGCAAAAGTTTTAGCAAAAATTGCAACACTTTCCAATAAAAAAATTACTATTGAAAACATCGTAGATTCATCTATCATTGGAGGATTTATTTTAAGAATAGGCGATAAGCAGTACAATGCTTCCATTGCCAACAGATTACAAGTATTAAAAAGAGAATTAAGTAACTAGTTATTTATAAATAATTATGGCGGAAATTAAACCTGCTGAAATTTCAGCAATATTAAGAAAGCAAGTAGAAGGATTTGAATCTGGTGCTACTTTAGAAGAAGTTGGATCGGTACTTCAAGTTGGAGATGGTATTGCTCGTGTTTACGGGCTATCCAATGTTCAATATGGTGAACTTGTAGAATTCGACAATGGTCTTGAAGGAATCGTTTTGAATCTTGAAGAAGACAATGTTGGGGTGGTACTTTTAGGACCATCAACAGGAATTAAAGAAGGTTCAACTGCAAAAAGAACACAACGTATCGCTTCTCTAAAAGCTGGAGAAGAAATGGTTGGGCGTGTTGTAAACACTCTTGGTTTTCCAATTGATGGAAAAGGACCAATTGGTGGCGACTTATACGAAATGCCATTGGAAAGAAAAGCTCCTGGAGTTATCTTCCGTCAACCGGTTACAGAACCATTACAAACAGGTGTAAAAGCAATTGATGCAATGATACCAGTAGGTCGTGGACAACGTGAGTTGGTTATTGGAGACCGTCAAACAGGTAAATCTACCGTTTGTATCGATACCATCTTAAATCAAAAAGAATTTTACGATGCAGGTAAACCTGTATATTGTATCTACGTTGCTATTGGGCAAAAAGCGTCAACAGTAGCAGGAATTGCAAAAATGTTAGAAGAAAAAGGAGCAATGGCATATACCATTATCGTTGCTGCTAACGCTTCTGATCCAGCTCCAATGCAAGTGTATGCTCCTTTCGCGGGTGCTGCAATTGGAGAATATTTCAGAGATTCTGGTCGTCCAGCTTTGATTATCTATGATGATTTATCAAAACAAGCGGTGGCATATCGTGAAGTTTCTCTTTTATTAAGAAGACCACCGGGACGTGAAGCTTATCCTGGAGACGTTTTCTACTTACACTCTCGTTTATTAGAAAGAGCTTGTAAAGTAATTGCCGATGACGGAATTGCAAAAAACATGAACGACTTACCAGATTCACTAAAAGGTATCGTAAAAGGTGGTGGTTCATTGACTGCGTTACCAATTATTGAAACTCAAGCAGGTGACGTATCTGCCTATATTCCAACTAACGTAATTTCAATTACAGACGGACAGATTTTCTTGGATGGAGATTTGTTTAACTCAGGAGTTCGTCCAGCGATTAACGTAGGTATTTCGGTATCTCGTGTGGGTGGAAATGCTCAAATTAAATCGATGAAAAAAGTAGCAGGAACTTTAAAATTAGACCAAGCACAATTCCGTGAATTGGAAGCTTTTGCAAAATTTGGTTCTGATTTGGATGCGGTTACTTTAAACGTAATTGAAAAAGGAAGAAGAAACGTTGAGATATTGAAACAAGCCGTAAACGATCCTTACACAGTGGAAGATCAGGTTGCAATTATCTACGCAGGTTCTAAAAACCTATTGAGAAGCGTTCCTGTAAACAAGGTAAAAGAATTCGAAAAAGATTATATCTACTATTTGAATACTAAAAATAGAGATACACTAGATGCTTTAAAAGCAGGTAAATTCACAGATGAGATTACCGATGTTTTAGAAAAAGCAGCTAAAGAAATTTCAGCAAAATATAATTAAAAAAAGTATTAAGTATTAAGTATCAAGAATTAAGATATCTTGATACTTGATACTTAAATCTTAATACAATAAAACATGGCAAACTTAAAGGAAATCCGTAATAGAATTACTTCCGTTTCATCTACGATGCAGATTACATCGGCGATGAAAATGGTTTCTGCCGCAAAGTTGAAAAAAGCACAAGATGCGATTACAGCTATGCGACCTTATGCCGAAAAACTAACGGAATTATTACAAAACCTTTCTGCAACTCTTGATGGAGATGCTGGAGGAGAATTCACCAAACAACGTGAAATCAAAAAAGTATTAGTAGTAGCCATAACTTCTAACAGAGGATTGTGTGGTGCTTTTAATACCAACGTAATTAAAGAAGTTAAACTTCGCGCTGAATTTTATGCAGGCGTACAAGTTGATGTTTTTGCAATTGGGAAAAAAGGAAACGATATTTTAAGTAAAACGCTGACGGTTGTTGATAATCAAAGTCCAATTTTTGATGACTTAACGTTTGATAACGCCTCCATAATCGCACAAACTTTAACAGATAAATTTGTTGCTGGCGATTATGACAAAATTGAAGTAGTTTACAATCAATTTAAAAATGCCGCTACACAAATCGTTCAAACGGAACAATTTTTACCATTGGCTCCAATAAAATCGGATAAGCCTGTTTCAACGGGAGATTATATTTTTGAACCTTCCAAAGAAGAAATCGTTTTAACGTTGATCCCAAAGTCATTACGAACACAATTATACAAATCCATCAGGGATTCATTTGCTTCGGAACACGGCGCTCGTATGACCGCAATGCACAAAGCAACGGATAACGCAACGGATTTAAGAAACCAATTGAAATTAACTTACAACAAAGCACGTCAAGCGGCGATTACTAACGAGATTTTAGAAATTGTTGGTGGTGCGGAAGCTTTGAAAGGGTAAATTTAAATCCATAATATATATAAGAGGCACGCATTGCGTGCCTCTTTTTTTAGTAATTTTAGCTAAATTTTTAGTAATGAAAATAGAAGTCAAAGAACTTACAAACCTTGAAGCAATGCTTGCTCAAATTGAAGTTATGCAGTTTCTGTATCCTAAATTAACCCTTGAAAAATACAAATCCTATCTCAAGGAAATGTTACCTCATAATTACACCCAAGTAGCTGTTTTTGAAAACCAAGAATGTATAGCAATAACAGGTTGTTGGTTTGGTGTAAAACTGTGGAGTGGGAAATATCTTGAAATTGATAATTTCGTTGTACATCCTGAGCATCGTTCCAAAGGCGTTGGAAAATTATTAACGGATTTTGTCAATCAAAAAGCACTAGATTTAGGTTGCACCAACATTGTTTTGGACGCATATACCAATAATTTTCAAGCACATCGGTTTTATTACAACCAAGGTTATGGACCAAAAGGATTTCATTTTGTTAAAATTTTGGATGAAGAAGGATTGACTTAAAAAGGATACGAATGAAATATGTATTAAAAGGTTTTTTGAGTTTGACACTTGTTTTGTGCCTGTCTTTTTGTGCCTCAAAAGCTCAAATTAGCGAGGCTTTTCCACAAGAGATTGAAAATGTCTACTTCCAAAAGTGGATTGGTGGACAAGAACTTACGGGAACCGGAACCAACTTTTTTATCGAATTGAAACAACCATTATCTGCAGAAATACAACTTCAAAAAATTTATTTCCAAAACCAAGAAACCCTTTGTCAACATCTAAACGACACAATAGTTGCCGCATATTTCCATCAAAAGCCTAATCGCGAAAGCAATAAAGAAACCACACTAACCGACAAACCGAAATACAATTTGTTGCCTAATGAAGCGGTAATAGAATATGCTTTTAAAAATAAAAAGGCTTTTTTTAAAATTGTTGCCATCAAAGAAAAAGAACTCATTGCTTATCCATCAACGAGACCAAGAAATTAACTATTTTTGTCTACAATAATTAACTAAACTGCTTTGAGTTTATATAAAAATCTTTTCAAACAAACCGCCATTTATGGCTTGGCAACCGTTTTGCCAAGAATGATTAGTTTTTTGCTGAATCCATTGTATGTTTATTATTTGCCAAACAAAAGTGAAATGGGAGAGGTCTCTATTATTTTTGCTTATTTGGTCTTTTTCAATGTGATTTTATCGTATGGAATGGAAACCGCTTTTTTCCGTTTCTACAATTCCGAAACAGATAAAAAAAAGGTAATAGCAACCGCTACTCTTTCTGTCTTTTGGTCTACAGTGGTATTTTTAGTTCTGGGTCTTATATTTCGCAATACAATTGCAAATGGATTAAATATAGATGAACAATACATCACCTATACCATTTGGATTGTAGTACTTGATGCCTTAGCAATAATTCCGTTTTCTAAACTAAGAGCCAACAAAAGACCGATGTTTTATGCCGTTATTAAAATCGGGAATGTGTTGCTTAACCTATGTTTAAATTGCTTCTTTCTAATTTTTTTACCCAAAATTGCGACAGCAAATCCATCTAATTTTTGGAGTACTATTTATTATGAAAATTTTCAAATAGGCTATATTTTCATTTCTTTTTTATCGGCTAGTTTAGCAACATTTGTAATTCTATCCCCAGATTATTTAAATCTAAAAGGGAAATTTGATTATATCCTTTGGAAAAAAATGATGCGCTATGGTTTCCCAATTTTAATTGCCGGAATAGCCTTTGCCATTAATGAGCATTTTGATAAAATACTATTGCAATGGCTTCACGTTTCAAAATCAGATATTGGTGCTTACGCAGCTTGTTATAAAATAGGAATGTTTATGGTGCTTTTTAGAACGGCATATACACTTGGCATTGAACCTTTCTTTTTTAGTCATGCCAGCAACGAAAATGCACAACAAACCTATGCAACAATTACCAAATACTTTGTAATTTTTGGCTCATTCATTTCCCTTTTTGTTATTGTCTTTGTGGATTTGTTAAAACATCCAATTGTTCCAAATGCCGATTATTGGGACGCTATTAAAGTAGTTCCTCTTATTGTTTTTGCTAATTTTTTCTTGGGTATTTATACTAATTTATCGGTTTGGTACAAATTAATAGACAAGACCAAAATTGGCGCCTATATCTCTATCGTTGGGGCCATTATTACGCTGGCATTGAATTTTTTGTTAATTCCAAGCATGAGTTATTATGGTTCAGCAATTGCAACCATTGCAGCCTATGGAAGTATGATGTATATTTCGTATCGATTAGGACAAAAATATTACCCAATTCCATATGATTTTAAAAGGATATTTGGCTATATTGGTTTGTCAATTGTCTTTTCTATACTATCATTTTATATCCCTACTTTAAGGGAAAATTATCTTTTAAAAATAGTACTACTATCACTATTTTTATATTTTATCTATTACAATGAAAAAGAAACTTTACTCAGAATTATAAAGCGAAAACAATGACCATAAAAATAATCAATACCTCTCAACATGATTTGCCCAATTACGAAACCATTGCTTCAGCAGGAATGGATTTACGTGCGAACCTTTCAGAACCAATTATTTTAAAATCTTTAGAACGAACCATTGTAAAAACCGGACTTTTTATCGAGTTGCCGATTGGTTATGAAGCCCAAGTACGACCAAGAAGCGGACTTGCTGCCAAAAAAGGAATTACAGTGCTCAATTCTCCAGGAACAGTTGATGCCGATTATCGTGGAGAAATTGGTGTGATTTTAGTAAATTTATCCCGAGAAGATTTCGTTATAGAAAATGGAGAAAGAATTGCCCAACTTATCATTGCAAAACATGAACGTGCTGAATGGATTGAAGTTCAAGAATTGTCTGAAACGTCTCGTGGCGAAGGTGGATTTGGGAGTACAGGAGTTAAATAGTGTTCATTGTTCAGTTGGCAGTGCTCAGTAAAAAAAGTAAAAAAAACATAGCGAACTTTGCGAAAAACCTTTGCAAACTTTGCGGTTAAAAACAAAAATATGAAAATAATAGTTCCCATGGCTGGACGTGGTTCCAGATTAAGGCCACATACCTTAACTGTTCCAAAACCACTAATTCCAATTGCAGGAAAACCAATTGTACATCGATTAGTCGAAGATATAGCGGGAGTATTAAATCAGGATATTGAAGAAGTAGCTTTTGTTATTCATGAAAGTTTTGGAAAAAAAGTGGAAGAAGAGCTAATTGCAATTGCTCAAAAAATAGGTGCAAAAGGGACCATTTATTATCAAAATGAAGCATTAGGAACAGGTCACGCCATTATGTGTGCTAAAGATTCTTTAAGCGGTCCAGCAGTTATAGCGTATGCAGATACTTTAATACGCGCTGATTTTGATTTGGATAAAAATGCCGATAGCGTTATTTGGGTAAAACAAGTAGATCAACCCGAGGCTTTTGGTGTAATCAATTTAAATGAGGCCAACGAAATTGTGGAATTGGTTGAAAAACCAAAGGAATATGTTTCAGACCTTGCGGTAATTGGCATTTATTATTTTAAAGATGTTGCCGTATTAAAAAACGAACTGCAATGGGTATTAGACAACAACATTATCCACGGTGGAGAATATCAAATAAATGATGGAATTAAACAAATGATGGCTAAAGGCATGAAATTTGTTCCTGGAAAAGTGGATGAATGGATGGATTGTGGCAATAAAGATGTAACCGTTGAAACCAATTCACGGATGTTGAATTTTTTACATAACGATGGAATTCATTTAGTGGATTACGATGTGAAATTAGAAAACGCCACGATTATTCCTCCGTGTTATATTGGGAAAAATGTGGTTTTAATTAATGCTACTGTTGGTCCAAATGTATCCCTTGGTGATGGATGTCATCTTCAAAATGCAACAATCAAAAACAGTTTGGTTCAAAACCATTCTCATATTAAAAATGCTTCTTTAGATAACGCCATGATAGGAAGTCATGTAAGTTACGATGGAAATTTTACAAGCATTAGTATTGGAGATTATTCTGTTTTAGAATAAAAATTTGAAGTTTTAACAATGAAAAAAATAATTTTCTTTTTCTCTTTTGTGTTTTTGTTTTGCAACACAAACCTGCTTTTGGCTCAAACCGAACCAGATGCTGTTGCTTTAGCAGAAGACGATTTCGAGACTAATTTTTATGAATCTTTGAAACAAAAAGGAATTGAAAATTACGATAGAGCCATAACCTCTTTAGAAAAATGTGAAGCGTTAAAACCCAATAATTTTATTGTAAACTTCGAATTAGGTAAAAATTATCTTTTATCAAAAGAATATAAAAAAGCCTACGAATTCTTTGAAAAAGCAACAAAAATTGACCCTAAAAATCAGTGGGCATGGGTAGGAATGTATGATGTTTGTTATGATACTCAAGATTATAATAAAGCCATTACTATTGTTCAAAAATTGATAGAGTTTAAAGTGGATTATAAAGAAGATTTGACATCACTTTATATGAATACCCAGCAATTTGATAAAGCACTGGATTTAATTAATGAATTAAATGAAAAAGTTGGCAAGTCAGAAAAAAGGGAATTGTACAAAGCGCAAATCTTGCAAGATTCAAAATATCAGAGTGCTGAGAAGTTTAATCTTTTAGATCAAATAAAAAAATTCCCCAAAGAAGAATCCAATTATATTTCCTTGATTTACATGTACTCACAAAGTAATCAAGAAGAAAAAGCCTTAGAGATTGCTAAAAAATTAGAAAAAGAAATTCCAACTTCAGATTGGGCACAAGTGAGTTTGTTTAAATTTCATTTGAACAATAACGATGGCGATAATGCAGTTAAAGCCATGAATATTGTATTGCCGAGTAAAAAAATAGACAAAAAAATCAAACACAGAATGTTAAACGAATTTTTGATTTTTGCAAAAAACAACCCTAAATATGAAACCGATTTAGACAAAGCGATTGGTTATTTTGAAAACGACAAAGCCATTGATGTCGCTAAAGAAATAGGGAAGTTTTATTATTCTAAAAGCGATTGGGATAAAGCCATCAAGTATTTTGAAATGCACTTAAAAAACAATAGAGAAGACATTGCAACACAAATTATTTTGTTACAAACTTATACTGAAAAACAACAATTTGACGTTCTCTTTCAAAAAGCGGATAATTTAATTCAGTATTTTCCAACACAACCAGAGTTCTATTATTATGCAGGTTTGGGAAATAATCAAACTAGTAATTTTAAAAAAGCTACTATTGTTTTGGAAGCAGGATTAGATTTTGTGATTGATGATGTTGCTTTAGAAATTAATTTCAACATTCAACTAGGGGAAGCCTATAATGGATTGGGAGATACAAAAAATAAAGAAAAATATTTTTCAAAAGCGAATGAATTGATTAAAAGCCAAAAAAAGAAATGAAAAAATATTTAAGGATTACAGTTTTAGGATTTGTATTTTGCCTCACCTATTCGTTGCTAGTTTCTTGTAAAACAAAAGCGGTTTTAAACGAAGGAAGCGCCAGTAACGAAATGACTTCGGAAAAAATTATTGTCAACAATTATAAAAATAAAAAAGGGTTTTCGACTTTGAATATTAGTGCTAGTGCAAAATATAGAGACGAAAAAAATTCACAAAGCGTTAGTGCTGAAATCAAAATTAAAAAAGACGAAAAAATTCTTGTTATAGTTAGAGTTTTAGGGTTTTCGGTTGCAAAAGCGCTCATTACACCTGCGGAAGTCAAGTATTATGAAAAAATAAACAACACCTATTTTGAAGGGGATTATCAATCACTAAGCCAATGGCTTGGGACCGATTTAGATTTTCAAAAAGTACAGAATTTATTAATTGGAGAAGCAATAGATGATTTAAATAAAAGTGTTTTTACAAATACAATTATTAATAAAATGTACAAACTAAACACTAACGACGACGTAACTGAAAAATCATTTTTTATTGAAACGGATCAGTTTTTACTTAAAAACCAACAAATAATTCAAGCCCAAAAAGAACGTGAATTTGAAGTAGATTATTCTAATTTTCAAGAATTTTCTAAAACACTAATGCCAACCCATTTGGATCTTCAAGCCATTCAGAAAAAAGGAAAAACAAACATTTCCATTGATTATAGAACGGTTACCTTTAATGAAGAAGTAACATTTCCATACAGTGTTCCAGAAGGTTACGAAAGAATATTTATAGAGTAGCTCTAAATAAAATTACAATATGCCAAAATTCATTTTAACGTTGATTTTTATTTGTATCACTTCACAAATGTGGAGTCAACCTCCAAGTCAACAACAATTAGAAGAAAGAAAAGCCAAAATTCAAGAAGAAATTCGCGAAAAGGAAGCCTTATTACAATCGGTTAAGAAAAAAGAAAAATCAATTGTAAACCAGTTAATTATTCAAAAAGATAAAATTGGTCTTAAAGAAAAATTAATCAAAACCACCGAAAACCAAACTAAGCTTTTAGGAAATGATATTTATATCAACCAAATTAAAATCAACCAACTCAATAGAGAATTGGATGAGTTGAGAAAAGATTATGCCGAGATGATTTCCAAATCTTATAAAAGCCGTTCAGAACAAAGTAGGGCCATGTTTTTATTATCATCAGAAAATTTTCTGCAAGCCTATAAACGAGCGCAATACATGAAGCAATATGCTAGTTATAGAAAAATGCAAGCCACCGAAATAAAAACAAAAGCAACGCAACTAGAAGGTTATAACAATAAAATTGTAGTTCAAAAAACAGCTAAAGAAAAATTAATTGAAGAAAATGAAAAAGAAAAACAAGAATTGGTAAAAGAGAAAAAAGAACAAGAAATAATTGCCAATCAAATCAAGAAAGACAAAGGAAAGATTACGGCCGAAATCAAGAAAAAGCAACAAGAAGCCAAAGCTATTGACAAACAAATTGATAAATTAATTCGTGAAGCGATTGCTGCTTCCAATAGAAGAACCGCTTCTGCAAATGCTAAAGCCAATCCTAAATCGGTGACAGCCGCTTCCACAAAAGCTACTGAATCATCCACAAAAATTGTATTAACACCAGAAGGACAATTGGTTGCAAATAACTTCAAAGCCAACAAAGGAAGATTACCATGGCCAGTAGAAAAAGGAGTCATTTCATTAGGTTATGGAGATCAGCCACATCCTATTTACAAATCATTAGTTATTCATAACAGTGGTGTAGAAATTACTACTGAAAGTGGCGCCAATGCTAGAGCTGTTTTTGGAGGAGAAGTAACCAATATAATAGTGATTTCACCTGTAAACAAAGCAGTAATGATTCAACATGGTGATTTTTTCACGGTGTATCAAAATCTTAGTAGAGTCTCGGTTAATAAAGGCGATAAAGTTTCGGCAAAACAAAGTTTAGGACAAATTAGAACCAGCGGAGATACAGGAAAGACGATTTTAAAATTTCTAATCCTTCAAAATACAACCTATAACAATCCGCAAAGCTGGTTGTCAAATTAATATATAAACTATGAATAAACTACTACTTGTTTGCATTTCACTATTCGCATTCGCATCGCATTCTCAAACGCTAAACAGTCCTGAAAGTATTGAATGGGATGAAGCGAACAATCGTTGGCTTATATCAAATACGGGTAATGGAACTATTTTAGCGAGAAGCACAGCAGGAGTACTTAGTTCTTTTGTATCTGGAGTTCCTTCTGGACCTTATGGGATTGAAATTCTTGGAAATGTACTTTATGCTTGTTCTGGAACTACAATAAGAGGTTATAATTTAACTACAGGCGCAAGTGTTTTTTCGCTCAATGTTGGTGCTACTTTTTTAAATGGTTTAACTAGTGATGGGGTTAATTTTTTATATGCTACCGATTTTTCAGGTAAAAAAATAATTAAGATAGATACAGCAACAACAACATATACTACACTAGCAACAGGTCTTGCAAAAACACCCAACGGTATACTTTATGAAGGGGAAAATAACAGATGTCTCTATGTGACTTGGGGAACAAACGCCTCAATAATGGCAATCGATTTAACTACCAATGCAATTTCAACAGTGTTGGCTACAACTTTAAGTAATTGTGACGGTATTACTAAAGACGGATGTGGCTTTTATTATGTCACTTCTTGGGGAAACAACAAACTAAATAAATTTAATAACACGCTAACCGGAAGTCCTACAGTTGTTCCAGGAACTTTAAGTAGTCCTGCAGATATTGATTGTAAAAACGGGTCAATTGAGGATGTAATTGGTATTACTAATAATTCCAATACACTTTCCTTTGTTACGGTTCCAAAACCTGCTGTTATTATTGTTGAAAATTCAAATGTATTATCAACGACCACAACTTTTCAAACCTATCAATGGTATTTAGATTCGGTTCTAATTTCAGGAGCAAACAGTCAAAGTTATACCGCAACTCTAAACGGAAGTTATACCTGTGTAGTTACAGAGGGAAATTGTGATAGCACTTCAAATGTATATTCAATTACAACATTAAGCAATCAAAATTTTGGAAATAACAATGCAATTGTAGTATATCCAAATCCAAGTTCTGATGTTTTAAATATTACTGGTAATGAGTTTACTACAATAGAGTATACAATTTTAAACATGCTAGGCCAAGAAGTTTTTTCGGCAACAAAAACCAACGTGATCAACAATAAAGTAACTGTGCCCATTTCTAATTTAGAAAAAGGAAATTATATTATACAAATTAAAATAAAGGATACTCTTAAAAAGGTAAAGTTTACAAAAATGTAAGTTTATTTAACAAACAACGCCTTCAACTCTGTTGCTTCATGTGGGTTTAATTTCCCAGCAAGTACCAAACTCAATTGTTTTCTGCGCAAAGCACCATCAAATCTTTGAATTTCCAATTCGGTTTCGGGAACAATAGCGGGAACTTCTACAGGTCGACCTGTTTCATCTACGGCTACAAAAGTATAAATAGCTTCGTTGGCTTTGGTTTTTATCCCAGACTCGCGGTCTTCAATCCAAACATCCAGATAAATTTCCATAGAGCTTTTAAAACTTCTTGAAACTTTAGCTTCCACAGTAACCACACTTCCAAGCGGAATAGCACGATTAAAAGCCACATGATTTACAGATGCCGTTACAGTAATTCTTCTCGAATGTCTTCTTGCAGCAATACTGGCAGCTCTGTCCATTCGCGCTAACAATTCGCCGCCAAATAGGTTGTTCAACGGATTGGTTTCACTTGGCAAAACCAAATCAGTTAATATCGTCAAGGATTCCGAAGGATGTTTAGGAGTCATGTCTTTTTTTGACAAAGATAGTATATAATTATTTTTTGAAGCTAATTCCTGCTGTCCGCTTTATCTTTTATTGGCTCTAAAAAAAGCCAATAAAAGGATGCCGCTTCCATCAGGGCTAGGGCATTAAAAAACCCGAGAATATCGGGTTATACTTTACAATTCTTCAATAAGCAACCACGCTTCGGGATTGTGCACTTTTTGAATTGAATCCATTGCTTTTTGAGCTTCAGCAAGCGTGGCATAACTTCCATACAAAACCGGAAACAAACCGTGTTTGTTAGGCGCAATCCTTTTGGCATTGTAACCTAAATTGGTTAAAACCGCCAATATTTTTTCGGCATTGGTTTCTTGTCTAAAAGCACCCGCAACCACATGATAATTCATTTTCTCATTCGCAACCGTCAAGGTAACCGCTGGTAACGGATTGGATATAACAAAAGTTGCCTCTTGAATTTTTTGATTTACTTTTTTCTGAACATTCGTTTCAACTACTAATGTTTCTTGCGCTATTTGAGTAAGGTAATTGTCATACAATTTGTAACCAATACTTCCTGTAATTCCAGCACTCAATAAAAAAACCGCGGCATATTTCAAATAGGAATAGTGCTTTCTTTTTTCAGGAATAAAACTAATTGGTGCTTTTTCTTCAATAGTTTCAAAAACGTCATTAAAAATCTCACGTTTTACAACAGGAGAAATATAAGTTGTTAAACCAAATGATTCTTTCAAATAATTCAATTGATCAGCAGGAACAAAAACCAAATTTCTCTCTGCATTTAATGAAAATTGCCCAACATTTTTTAATGAAAATTGCCCTAATTCTTGAAGGTTATTTTTCCAAGATGTTATTTCATTATGTATTATATTTACGGCTACTTCGTACCCAATTTTTTCAATATGAGCCATATGATTTGCCAATAACCCATCATTGTTTTTCAAATACGGATTAAAAGAAATTAATTTTTTTGGCGGATAAAAAGTATTGGAGTTTTCATCCAATTGCGCTGACTGGAATTCGGTTAAAAAAGCACCAAATCCTGGAACAGTAACACACTGATAACGGTATAATAATTGGGAAATAGAATCTTCAATCTTCATAATTACAAATTTAGAAAAACAATGCTACCTTCAAAAAAATAATCCATTAATTTATTAACAATCCCAAGAAAAAGTAATTAATTTGTGTAGTAATTTAGATACATGAATACAACAGAGTTATTTCACATTTTAGCATTATTAAAAATAGAAGGTGTTGGCGACATTGTCGCTAAAAAACTCATAAATCATTGTGGTTCAGCAGAAGATATTTTTAAAGCAAAACCACAACATTTGAAATCTATTGATGGAATTGGTTCGGTTTTGCTTCAAAAATTAAAAGATAAAACGGTTTTTCAAAAAGCGGAGCAAGAACTTAACTACATTCAAGCAGAAAAAATCAATGTTTTGCACTATCAAAACGAGAATTATCCCAATCGCTTAAAGCATTGTATTGATGGTCCCGTTTTGCTTTTTGGTTCTGGGAATATGGATTTCGAAAATCAGAGGATGATTAGTATTGTTGGGACACGCCAAATCACGTCGTATGGAACTGATTTTTGTAAAAAACTTATAGAAGATTTGGCTATTTTCAATCCAATTATTGTAAGTGGATTTGCTTATGGTGTCGACATAATTGCGCACCAAGCGGCCATGGATAACAAGTTGCAAACGATAGGGGTTTTAGCACACGGATTGAACCAAATTTATCCTAAAAACCATAAAAAATATGTTTCAAAAATGGAACAAAATGGTGGTTTCCTCACCGAATTTTGGAGTAATTCCAACCCCGAAAAAGAAAATTTTGTTCGACGCAACAGGATTGTTGCAGGGATGAGTGAAGCAACAATTGTTATTGAATCTGCAGAAAAAGGAGGTTCCTTAATAACTGCAATGATCGCCAACGATTACAACAGAGATGTGTTTGCTGTTCCGGGAAGAATTTCAGACAAATTCAGTCAAGGATGTAATACTTTAATCAAAACACAACGCGCCAATTTACTTACTTCTGCTGCAGATGTAGTATATATTTTAAATTGGGAGTTGGAAACTAAAACCACAAAAGCTGTCCAAAAACAACTATTTGTTTCTCTGGAAATGGAAGAACAAAAAATTTACGATTACTTACAACATAAAGGAAAGCAAATTATTGATGTGATTGCCTTAGAATGTGATTTCCCTATTTTTAAAATATCTTCTCTTCTTTTAAATATGGAACTGAAAGGCGCGATTCGCCCGTTGCCCGGAAAATTGTTCGAAGCCATTTAATAGTGAAAATGGATTATTTTTTAGATTATTCATCCTTAAACCAACCCGAATACATCACATAATTATTAGAAATACGTTCAATTTCACCTGCAAAATCGGATTGATCAATATCTTTAACCTTCTTAGCTGGAATACCCGCATATATGGTACCAGATTCTACAATTGTATTTTGAGTAACCACTGCACCAGCGGCAACAATTGCATTGCTTTCTATTATGCAATTATCCATAATTATTGAACCCATACCAATCAAAACATTATCATGAACGGTGCATCCATGTACAATAGCATTATGGCCTATGGAAACATTATTGCCAATGATAGTTGGATGTTTTTGATAGGTACAATGAATAATGGCGCCATCTTGAATATTCACTTTATTTCCAATTTTAATATAGTGAACATCACCTCGAATTACTGCGTTAAACCAAATGCTGCATAAGTTACCAAACGTTACATCGCCAACAATGGTTGCATTTTCTGCTACAAAACAATCCTCAGGAATTTGTGGACTTTTCCCATTTACAGTTTTTATTACCATACTATAAAAAATTGTCCCGATAAATCGGGACAGTTATTTGAATTAATTAATTGCAGGACAGTTACATTCGTATTTCTCTCTTTTACAGAAAAGATTTATTCCTAAAGTAATTTGGTGAAAACCACCGCCATCAAATTTAATATTACCAATTAATTGAGAATAAGTATATGAAAAGATATAGTTTTTATAATTTACACCAACAATAGGTGTGATGTATTGTAATTTTTGATCAGCCACCGAGTTACCTTCAACATATTGAGCGCCATCCAAACTTCTTCTATAGGATATTCCTCCCCAAAGCTTACCAAAATCTAATTCTTTATAAGCTTTAAGATTTAAATCAATATTTTTTTCTTGTGTTTGAGGTACTAAATGAAACATAAATGATGGCTCCCACATTATAGTCTCAGTATCCCCAAAAGTATAACCCGCATTTAATATAAATCTTTTTAAATTCACAGGTTCTTTATCAGTGTAAAGTTTTCGATCACTTGCTAAAGCATTCCTAACAGTTACATGAACATAAAAATCTAAAAAATTATAGGAAGCTCCAATATCTACATTAAAATAGGATGTGCTTTGAACACCATAAGCAATTATTGGGTCAATAGTTGGATTGTTAACGCCAAAATCTGTTTCGTCAATTTGACTTTGAACAAAACCAGCACTCATACCAAAGGATAATTGGTTTAAATCAACATTATCACGAGAAAACATTAAGTGGTGCGCATAGGTTAATTTCATTCCTTTTTGAGAATGGTAACCATTTTTATCATTAAAAACAACAATTCCACCTCCAGATTTTTCACCTAAACTACCGTTAAAACTTAAAGTTTGTAATGATGGGGCATCTTTTTGTCCTAACCATTGTTGCCTACCTGTAAGCCTAAGCTTAGCACAATTTGCTGCACCTGCCATTGACGGATGTAACAAATAATAATTATCAGATAAATAATCTGAATAAATTGGCAATCCTTCTTGGGAATTCGAAAATTGTGCTACAAAAAGTAGTCCTAGTAAATAAAACTTTTTAAAATTCATTTGTTACTATCTTTTTAATGAGAAATGGGCTCTAAATTGTTTGGCTATGTTTTGTTCAAAATACTCTACTAAAAACCAATAATCCGAAGCAGGTAGCAGATGTCCATTGAATGTGCCATCCCATCCAGCTCCTTTTGCACTGATTTGTTTTAGTAGTTTTCCATAGCGGTCAAATATATAAATTTTTGTGTTATGAAACTCACTCAACCCAACAATATTCCACGTATCGTTATAACCATCTCCATTTGGAGTGAAAAAATGTGGATAATCTATGATTTTAACATTATCAATTACTAAACTTTCACAGTTGTAATACAATCCGTTTTCAACATCCCAAACAGTGATAGTGTGTG
>CALQAH020000033.1 GCA_943328505.2 Rhizobium sp. Q54
AATTTTCGACTATATATGGCAAGTTCCAGTTATTGGACTTTGTATGGGCTATTTCGAAATTTTTTATGCTTGGGTAAAAGTGCACATGCAATCAGTATTTGGTAGTTTTATTAAAGAAATTTTACTCCGAGTATTTATTACTATATTTCTATTTGCTGTTTATTATAAATGTATTTCCACTGAGACTTTTGTTGATATACTAATGGCGATTTATTTAGTAACGACTTTAGTAATGTTATTTTATGCGAATAAAGTGCAGCCTATTCAATTCTCGTTTAAATTGCCCGATAATTTCAAAGCGGTAGTAACATACTCTGTTTTTATTATTTTATCGGGTAGTATTGCCAATATGTTACTTGATATTGATAAAAACATGATTGGTCAATACATTAGAATTGAAAATATTGCCTATTATTCGGTTGCAATTTTTATAGCTACAGTTATCTCAGTGCCGAGTAGAGCCATGCATCAAATTACCTATCCTATCACAGCAAAACTAATGACCGAAGGGAAATATGAAGAATTAAACGATTTGTACAAAAAAACATCAATTTCATTGCAAGTCATAGGAGGATTGGTATTTATTGGGATATTGGTCAATATTAATCAATTGTATTTGATGTTGCCTATCAACTATAGAGGTGGTGTTTTTGTGGTTTTTGTAATAGGACTTTCCAAATACTTTGATTTGATTTTAGGTAATAACAATGCCATTATTTTCAATTCTAAATATTACAAAGCGGTTTTGTTTTTAGGGCTATTGTTGGCTTTTTTAGCGGTTACATTAAATATGATATTTATACCTCTTTATGGGATTAATGGTGCTGCAATTGCCACTTTAATTTCTATAACTTTTTATAGTATCGCAAAATTATTGTTTGTGGTAGTCAAAATGAAATTATATCCTTTTACTACTCAAACTTTGTTTTCTTTTGGTATTTCTTTGGTTTGTTTTTTTACATTTTACTATTGGGACTTTACTTTTCATCCTATTGTAAATATTCTTTTAAAATCGGTTTTTATAAGTGTTGTTTATATGATTTTGCACTTTAAATTAAAGATATCAGTAGATGTTAATACTGTAATTATAAGAACTTTTAAACGCATTGGTATCGTTATAAAATAAAAAAATCCTAATCCGCTTCCCAGCTTCATAGGATTTTCAAAAAAACTTAACCAACTATTCAATCTTTATTTATTTTCAACTTTATCCTCAATTTTAGCTTTTGTTCCATCAGCTTTGTAATAGTAATAGTCATTGCTGTTGTATGAAACGGTGGCGTTGTTATGATAATGAGAATCGTTATTATTTTGATATTGATTATAGTAAACATATCCGTAGTTTCTATGTCCTTTTACACTTCCAATCATGTCAACAATATCGCCTCTACGGTTGTAAACAATCTTTAAACCACCAATTTGTGATATTGCAAAACGGTTGTATCTCATATAAACAGATCCAATTCTATTTACCCTATCTCTGCTGTCATAATTAATAAAAGTATTACCAATTCTTCGAACTCTACCAAAGCTATCATGCTCTATTAAAGTGCCATAATTTACTGGTCTTCCTCTTTCAACAGCAGTAGTTCGTCTTCCAGCTGTTTTAAAATAATAATCCCCTTGACTGTCGTCTGGTCTTGTATTAAAATCGAATTCTCCATTTGGGAAAACAAAAAACTCAATGCCTCTTTCTGTGAATGAGATCGGCTCGTCAAAGCTAAATCTTGTTCTTATTTCTTCATCAGTAAAATTTAATTCTGATGCTTTTGCTACAGTTCCAAAAAGAAAAATGCTAGCTACTAAAAAGGTAATTTTTTTCATGATATTTAGAATTAATTTTTTTACTTACTCTTTCGATTTTCAGTTTCTTCGAACAGAAAATGTTTCTGTTACTTGGCACATTTCAATTGACATGCCAAAGCAAGAAAAACAATTCTTAAGGTTTGCTTAATTAGTTTTAACTCTTTTTATGTCAATGCTTTATAATTATTAACGGAATGAAAAATCATTCTTAATTTTAGTTTTCATGATGGCTTTTTTATTATATTTGCTGACGATATCTGAATAATTATAAATTTCTATTATAAATTTCTCAATGAAAAACCTACTATTTTCAATATTTGTTTTACTAACCATTTCTAATGGATTTAGTCAAGTTTATATTCCTGCTTATGGAAATGTTGTGAATCAATGTTCTCAAGCTAATATTACTTCGAAACTTACCTATTTTGAATCACTTGGTGTTAAAAGACGAGGTACAACCTCTTTACAAAATACCTTGAATTGGTTGAAAACAGAATATTTGAGTTATGGTTATACAGCTTCACAATTGTATGAAGATAGTTTTGTGAATGGTGCTTTTACATGTAAAAATTTAGTAGTTACAAAAATCGGAACGGTTCATCCGAATACTTTTGTGATTGTTTGTGGACATTATGATTCTATAGTTGGAACAGGAACAAATGATAATGGGAGTGGTGTTGTTTCTATTTTAGAAGTTGCAAGGCTTTTAAGAAATGTACCCACAGAATATTCTATAAGGTTTATAAATTTTTCGGGTGAAGAAGATGGTTTAGTAGGTAGCCAAGATTATGTCGATACTATTGTAAATTCTACTACCCCAAAAATGGATATTAAATTAGTATTTAACCTAGATGAGGTTGGAGGTGTTGCTGGATTAACAAATGACACGATTACTTGTGAAAGAGATACAGGAAGTCCAACTTCCAATAATGCTGCATCAAATGTAGTTACAAATGAGCTTATAACTTGTGTTGGTTTATATTCACCATTAAATACTTTTTTATCTTATGCCTATGCATCAGATTACATGACTTTTGAGAATAATAATGAGGTTATTACTGGCTTTTTCGAAAAAAATGAAACTACTCACCGTCATACTTCCACTGATTTATTGGTTAACATGGATCCAACATATGTTTTCAATGTAGCTAAAGCTGCAATTGGTGCAACAATGCATTTTGCTGTAGCAAGTACAACATTAGAAAATCAAACTAATACAGCAGATTTTCAAGTACGTTTCTTTCCAAATCCTGTAAAAGACGTTTTAACTATAAGTTTAGGTTCTTTACATGAAAATAATTATACTTTCTCACTAATTGATATACAAGGGAAAACGGTATTTTCAAAAACAGTAGAAGAGGCAAAGTTATTAGAAGAAATTAATGTTAGTGAATTTAGTACAGGAATATATCTAGGCGTTTTGGAAACTTCATCTCAACGTATTACCAAAAAAATAGTTATTGAATAACAAAAAAAAGCCTTTCATTTTGAAAGGCTTTTTTTTATAGTTTTTCTTTTAAATAAGTTCCTGTAATGGAATTTTTGTTTTTTGCAATTTCTTCTGGTGTTCCGATGGCTAAAACCTTTCCTCCATTTTCCCCACCTTCCGGACCTAAGTCAATAATCCAATCGGCGCATTTTATTAAATCTAAATTGTGTTCAATAACAATAATAGAATGACCTTTTTCTATTAAGGCATCAAAGGAAGCTAATAGTTTCTTAATATCATGAAAATGCAAGCCCGTTGTTGGTTCGTCAAAAACAAATAGTGCTTTTTCTTTGGTAACACCTTTCACTAAAAAGGAGGCTAATTTGATACGTTGTGCTTCTCCACCAGAAAGAGTAGAAGAGGATTGGCCCAATTGCACATAACCTAAGCCTACATCTTGTAAAGGTTGCAATTTTTGCATGATTTTATTCTGTTTATAAAGTGTAAAAAATGCAATAGCTTCATCAATTGTCATGGTTAGAATATTGTCGATGTTTTTACCTTCATAAGCAACTTCAAGGACTTCCTTTTTGAATCGTTTTCCTCCACAAGTATCACAAGGTAAAGAAACATCAGCCATAAAGACCATTTCTATATTTATAGATCCTTCTCCTTTACAAGTTTCACAGCGACCACCATCCACATTAAACGAAAAATGTTTGGCTTGATAACCTCTTATTTTGGATAATTTTTCTTTGGCATACAAATCCCGAATGTCATCATAGGCTTTAATATAGGTTACAGGATTTGAACGAGAACTTCTTCCAATAGGGTTTTGATCAACATATTCAATATGTTTTATATGTGAATAGCTTCCACAAATATCGGTAAACTGACCCGCTTTGTCACTTACACCTTCCAATTTTTTTTGCATAGCTGGAAAGAGAATTTTTCTAACCAATGTGCTTTTCCCACTGCCAGAAACACCTGTAATTACTGTTAAATTTTCTAATGGAAAAGCAACATCTATATTTTGTAGATTGTTTTCACGTGCACCTTTTATTTCAATGAAATTATTCGATTTCCTACGTTTTTTGGGCACGGCTATTTCCATTTTGCCATTCAAATATTGAGCAGTTAAAGAATCGGATTGTAAGATTTCTTCAAAAGTTCCTTGCGCCACCAATTCACCGCCAAAAGTTCCTGCTTCAGGGCCAATATCAATAATCATATCGGCATTTTTCATGATATCTTCATCATGTTCTACAACAATTACCGTATTCCCTAAATCCCGAAGATTTTTCAATACTTTTATCAATCGTTCTGTATCTTTTGGATGTAATCCAATACTTGGTTCATCTAAAATGTACATCGACCCAACCAAACTACTTCCTAAAGATGTTGCCAAATTGATACGTTGTGATTCTCCACCTGAAAGTGAAGCGGAATTTCTATTTAATGATAAATAATCTAATCCAACATCACTTAAAAAAGACAAACGGTTATTGATTTCTATAAGTAAACGTTTTGCTACTTTTTGGTCATAATCGGATAATTCTAATTGATTAAAAAAAGTAACTAATCTTTTTATTGGTAAATCGACTAAATCAGAAACGGTTTTGTCACCAACAGTAATATAATTTGCCTCTTGTCGTAATCGTTTGCCTTTACAATGAGAACATTTTGTTTTACCTCGATAACGAGAAAGCATAACTCGGTTTTGAATTTTATAATTTTTTTCTTCTAATTCTTTAAAAAAATCATTTAAGCCTGTAAAAAATTCATTGCCTTTCCAAACCAAGTTTTTTTGTTCCTCTGTAAGTTCATAAAAAGGTTTGTGAATTGGAAAATCAAACTTATAAGCATTGTTTACCAGCATATCTCGATACCAACCCATACTTTCTCCACGCCAAGGAAAAATGGCGCTCTCATAAATTGAAAGTGCTGTGTTTGGTATAACTAATTCGTCATCAATTCCAATAATATTGCCATAACCTTCGCATGTTGGGCATGCACCATAAGGATTGTTAAAACTAAATAAATGGATGTTAGGTTCAAGAAAAGTAATCCCATCTAATTCAAAATTAGCACTAAAAGGAATTCGTTTATTACTTGAAACTTCTTGAAGATAACAAACTCCTTTACCCTCAAAAAATGCCGTTTGAATGGCATCTGCTAAACGATTATAAAACTCATCTTCCTCTTTAACAACTATTCTATCAATGATAATTAAAATGTCATTATTGTCAAGGGAATGTTGCGCAATTTCATCTAAACGCACCATTTCATTGCTTACCAAAACACGTGCAAAACCTTGTTGTAAAAGCACTTTAAGTTTGTCTTCTAGCATTCTGCCTTCTTCTAAATGTATAGGGGCAAGTAGTAACCATTTGCTTTCGATTTCAAATGATTTTACTGTTTTAATAACATCGGTTACGGTGTCTTTTTTTACTTCTGAGCCAGAAACTGGTGAAAATGTTTTACCTATTCGAGCAAAAAGGAGTTTTAAATAATCATATATTTCTGTAGAAGTTCCAACAGTAGAACGAGCATTGGTGGTATTTACTTTTTGTTCGATAGCAATAGCGGGTGCGATTCCTTTTATATATTCTACTTTTGGTTTGTCTAATCTCCCTAGAAATTGACGGGCATAACTCGACAAACTTTCTACATATCGTCTTTGACCTTCAGCATACAAAGTGTCAAATGCCAAACTTGATTTTCCAGAACCGGAAAGTCCTGTAATTACAACCAGCTGGTTTCTGGGAATAACAACGTCAAGGCTCTTTAAATTATGTATTTGAGCACCTTTTATGATGATATTTTTCTTTGGTTCTAATAAAGTGATATCTTTTGTAATCATTGTATATTGTAGAATTTTTGCAAAGGTAATTAATTCCGAAATGACAATGCACATAATAGTATTTTTGCAGTTGTAGAATTATGAGAATCATAATTTCTATATCCTTAGTAAATTATAAGTTTATTTGTTAAAAGTGAATATTTTGATGTAAATCAATTAATAATTTGTAATTGAATAATTAGATTAATCATAATGCATATCTTTTTATTACAACATTACCACATCATTTTTGTTAAATATTTTATTCGTAAAACTTTTCTAACATACTATTAACCCTGAAAAAGCTATTGTTTTAATCTGTTTGAATGCGTTTTTTGTTTGTATAGTTTTTATATAGTTATGTATAAAACTTTTTTTCAACATCTTTTTTATATTTGTAATTCAATAATTAAACAAAAAAATCATGAAAAAAATTACTCTATTTATTTTCCTTTTGACTTTTTCATTAGGGTATTCACAAGACCCAGCTACAGGTCCAACTGATCCAATTGCAAGAAATGCATGGGATGTAAAATCTATATACAATGGTATAACTTCACCTGTTCCTCCTCAGTATACCAATGAACCGAATGGAACATTTGACAGTTTTAATGGGTCTACTATAGTTGGAGATGTAGTTTTAGGAGATGGAAATACTGTCATAAAGTATACCAATCACCTTTTTTCTGGAATACGAGCTGGAGCTGGAGATCTTGATGTAACCACAATGACAAAATTACATATGGATGTTTATTCTCCTTCTTCACTTATTACTTCTTTAAGAGTTAAACTTGAAGCTGTTAATGGTTCTAATGTTGAATTAGATGTTCCAGGTACAGAAGTAGCAGGTTCATGGAATTCTTTTGATTTAGATTTAAGTACTTATGCAGGAGTTGATTTAGATTTTAAAGTTTTTATTGGAGGTAATTCTCAGACTACACTTGAAACTGATTTTCAGTACCTAAAATAAATTTAAATGTTAAAGTTTTACCTTTTATTTTTTTATTAGGAAAATTTTATGTTAAATTTGGCTAATAACAATTAACAAAAACCCTTTTGCCTATAGAATACAATTACTTTTTTGATTAAAAATCATTTTTTTTAAGTACTAAACTAAAAAAGTAATCTTATGGCAACTACACTAATACTGGACTCTATATTGGTTAAGAACTATATAGCTGGCGATGAAAACGCTTTATCTATATTAATTAAGCGTCACCAATCCAAAATTTACGGTTTTATCTATTCTAAAATTCAAGATCGCGATTTAGCCGACGATATCTTTCAAGATGCTTTTATAAAAGTTATAAAAACTTTAAAATCACAATCCTATAACGAAGAAGGAAAGTTTCTTCCATGGGTGATGAGAATTACAAGTAATCTTATCATTGATCATTATCGAAATAATAAAAAGATGCCAATGCAAAGAGAAACCGAAGATTTCCCTTTATTTGATAGAATTAAAGACAATTCTTTGACTATTGAAAATCTTTTGATAAAAAATCAAGTTGAGTTAGATATTAAAAAATTAATTCAAGAACTTCCTGAAGAGCAAAAAGAAGTACTTATGATGCGTTTTTATCAAGATATGAGTTTCAAAGAAATATCTGAATTGACTAATGTAAGTATCAATACAATACTAGGAAGAATGCGTTATGCACTTGTTAATTTGAGAAAGGTTATCAAAAAGAACCAAATTATTTTAACTAATTAAACAATAATATGTATTTTTTTGCGTTTAAGTAGAAAGACTTAAATATCTATGGCAAAACTTTACACTCAAAAAAAATTAGCAACAAAAAAAATGTTACCGAAAAAGGAAACTATTAGTTTTTTACTTAATTATTCAAGAGCATTGAGTATCATTAAAATTGGAAAAAATAACTTCGAAATTATCGCTAATTAAAAAATATCCCGAATGTGCATCGGGATATTTTTATTTTTTACTGTTTTCATAATATTCTTTTAGAATAGATTTTCTTCCAATAGTATTGGTAATAATATCTTTTTCTAAATTCCAACCTCGAGCTGGAGAATATTCTCTTCCATACCAAATTATTTGTAAGTGCAAATCGTTCCAAATTTCTTTCGGAAAAATTGATTTAGCATCTTTTTCTGTTTGTATAACATTTTTTCCATTTGTCAAGTTCCAACGATACATTAACCTATGAATATGTGTGTCCACGGGAAATGCTGGAACTCCAAATGCTTGCGACATCACAACACTAGCCGTTTTATGTCCAACAGCCGGTAATTCTTCCAATGCTTCAAAACTTTGTGGCACAAGTCCATTATGCTTCTCAATTAATATATTTGATAAACCATGAATCCCTTTTGACTTCATTGGCGACAAGCCACATGGTCGAATTATTGCTGCGATTTCCTCGATGGATAATTTTATCATATCATAGGGATTATCTGCTTTTGCAAAAAGTAATGGGGTAATTTTATTGACACGAACATCGGTGCATTGAGCAGATAATAATACAGCAATTAATAAAGTATACGGATCTTTATGATCAAGCGGAATAGGAATGGAAGGATATAAATTTTTTAGTGTTGTTGTTACAAATGTCACTCGTTCTTGTTTGGTCATTATTGAAAAGTTATTTATTTAATAATTTCTTTTCTATCAAAAATACATCATTATGATATCTCATTCTACAACTCATACCTAAAAATCTACAATTTAGTAAATATAAGTTTAGTAGTTTTGCCAACTTATAATGACGACGAAGTGATAGTTGGGAGAGAGCGTGTATCCGATTTTAAAGAATGGTTAAACTAGTGAATAAATTGTTTTCTAATTCCAATCAACACAATAAGCAAGAGTGAATAAATAATAAAAAAAGGCGCAATAAATTCTATCCATCCCAAAGGTAACATTACTGCTATTATTAATAATTGAAAACCCAAACCGTATAATGATAGTAAGGTCATAAACCAATTTGGGAAGGTTTTCACTTTATAAGCATCTTTATCCAAAGAGTGAATTATTTTGTCAAAAATCCCATAAACAATAGTATAAATTCTAAATAAAATATCCACCGATTTTTGAGTTTCTCCAGGTAATGCTTTTGGAGTTTTGTATTCAAATACTTTGCTTGTTGTATCGCCACCAACGGATTTATTTCTCAAAATCACATAATAATAATTGTATAAAGTTCCTTGCAGTTGAATTGCAATGAAAGCCAATATTGCAAAACCAATTGATGTTTTTGAGACATAACAAATTGTAATAAGCAATAAGAAGTTCAAAAAAATATCAAACACACTATCGAGATATCTTCCAAAGTATGACGGTGTTTTTTTCAATCGAGCCAATTCACCATCCGCAGCATCAATCCCCGATTTTAAAACAATAAAAAATCCAGCCGCTAAAAAGTAATTATTGAGTATGCAATAAATAGCAATTAAGCCTGAAACTCCAAAAAGCAGTGTGACATGAATAGGAGTAAAGTTCGTATTTTTAAGTCCATTAGCAAGAAATTTTCCAAATGGTCTTCCGTAATCAGATAAGTCAAGGAATTTATCTTGAGCAGTAAGTTTTGACATTAAATATTTCTATATAGAAATGTGACAATATAGTCAGATGTTTATTTTGATAATCGATGTAACGTATAGGTCATGGTTGCCAATAAAATAAATGCCATAATTTGATGCGTCAATCCAAGCCACAAAGGTACACTATATAATAAAGTAAAAATACCTAAAGAAAATTGTAAAAACACGATGAAAACCAGAGCATTTAAACCATTTTTTTGTGCTGTAGTAAGCGTATATTTTTTGCTTTTGAAATATAAAAATAAAATGAAACCAACAACTATGTAGGCAAAGGTTCTGTGTACAAATTGAACACCACTTTTTCCTTCGGTAAATCGAGTTAACCAAGTGTCTTTTTCCAAAATTATACTGTCATGAAATAGTTGACCATCACTCATTAGTGGCCAATGGTTATGAACTAAACCAGCATTCAATCCAGCCACAAAACCACCGTAGATGATTTGAATTAAAAGAAAAACCAAGGTAACTCTAGCCAATTTTTTTAATGGAATAATTACCTCTCTTTTATCAGGATATATTAAATCTAAAGCTACCCATAATGTATAAGCAAAAGTAATAAAGGCAAAAGTTAAATGTAATGACAATCTGAAATGGCTCACATCGGGATTATCAATTAAACCACTTTTAACCATAAACCAACCCAAAAAACCTTGAAATGCTCCCATTCCGAGTAATACAAAACATTTTTTGAGTGTTGGATAGTCAATTTTTTTCTTAATCAGAAAGTAAACAAATGGGATAACGAAAACCAAACCAATGATTCTTCCAATAAATCGGTGAAACCATTCCCAAAAATAAATAAATTTATAATCAGAAAGTGTAAAATCATTGTGAATATTGATTTTTTGGTATTCGGGGAATTGCTTGTATTCGTTAAAAGTTTCTTGCCATTTTGCTTCCGTCAATGGAGGAAAAGTATCGGTTACCAAATGCCAATCGGTCATGGAAAGTCCGGAGTTAGTTAGCCGAGTGATTCCACCAACTGTAACCATTACAAAAAGTAATATACATCCAGTAAGCAGCCAATAAATAACGGATTTATTTTTCATAAGTAGTAAAGTTTCAAAGTAGCAGGGTTACAAAGTTTCTTTAACTTTGTTCATAAATGCGGTTAACATTCTTTCTAATTCTCTACTATCTTCATATAATTGATTAAAATTTTCTTTCGAAATATATTGTAAATTAAAAGCAATTTCAATTTGTGTTTGAAATTCAAATAGTGAACCAAGCGATATAGTTAAAAACCTATAATAATCTTTGTTAGTTCCTCGTCCATAACCTTCGGAAATATTACTTGGAATTGACACTGTACTTCTTCTAATTTGTGAAGTCAATCCAAACTGTTCTTCTTTTGGAAAGTTAGAAGAAATTGAATAACAATTGGTGACCAACTTCATTGCTTTTTGCCATATCAATAATTCTCTAAATGTTTTCATTTCCTTTTAAGTTTCAGAATGACAAATTTACAAAGATTTAAGCTCATACTATATAATAAATACTACTTTTACTAAAAACTTTGATACTTTGTAACTCTGTTACTTTACAACTCTTTTTAACCCCATTTTCATTGCTTTTTTCATCACAAAATCATATGCGGCTTGATATTCATTAGGGATTTCACCTTCCAAAATAGCTTCTTTTACAGCTTCTTTCAAAACGCCAATTTCACGTGAAGGTTTTAAATTAAAGAGTTCCATAATTTCTTCACCAGAAATGGGCGGTTGAAAATTACGAACGTGATCACGTTCTTCCACTTCAATAATTTTTTGTCTAACAATATCAAAATTATTGTGGTATTTTTTGAATTTTGTTGGGTTTTTGGTCGTGATATCCGCTTCACAAAGGGTCATTAAATTATCTACATCTTCGCCAGCATCAAAAACTAACCGACGTACCGCTGAATCGGTTACAATTTCTTCAGCTAATACAATGGGACGTGAACTTAACATGACCATTTTTTGAACAAATTTCATTTTATTATTCAAAGGCATATGTAATCGTTCAAATATTTTTTTTACCATTTTTCCTCCTAAAAACTCATGACCATGAAAAGTCCAACCTTGTTTTTTGTTAAATTTTTTGGTGGGAGCTTTTCCAATATCATGCAATAACGCTGACCATCGCAACCAAACATCATCAGTGTTCGGGCAAATATTGTCTACTACTTCTAGTGTGTGATAAAAATTGTTTTTATGGGTATGCCCTTCAATTTCTTCAACATTATTCAAGGCAGTCAATTCGGGAAGAATGATATTTAAAAGTCCTGATTTGAATAATAATAAAAAACCAACGGATGGTTTCTCGGTTTCTAAAATTTTGTTTAGTTCGTCAACAATTCGCTCGCCAGAGATAATTTTTATACGGTCTTTATTTCTTTCTATGGCTAGTAATGAAGCTGTTTCTATTTCAAAACCCAACTGGGCTGCAAAACGAATTCCTCTGAGCATTCGTAATGGATCATCGGAATAGGTAATGTCTGGATTTAAGGGTGTTTTAATGATTGTATTTTCCAAATCTTCAAATCCATTAAACGGGTCTATTAATTCTCCATAATGGTTAGAGTTTAAAGAAAATGCTAAAGCATTGATGGTAAAATCTCGTCGGTTTTGATCGTCTTCTAAAGTTCCGTTTTGAACAATTGGATTTCGGCTATCCTGATTGTAACTTTCTTTTCGTGCGCCAACAAATTCGATATCAATTTCTTTATAACGCAACATGGCTGTTCCGTAGTTTTTAAAAACTTGAACTTTGGGTTTATGAGGCAATAATTCGGAGACTTTTAAAGCCAATTCTATTCCAGAACCAATGGCAACAATATCAATATCTTTTTTAAAATCCCTTTGCAATAAATAATCGCGGACAAAACCACCAATTACATAACTTTCAAGGTTTAGTTCTTGACTTGCTTGTGCAATGATTTTGAATATTGGATTCTCTAATGCTTTTATGTAGTTTTTGTTAGCCACGAATACACGAATATTTTTTATTTGTTTTTTTAAAGCGCAATACGTTTGTATTCTAGGTTGTCTTTGGTGAAATTTATTACTATTGCTAATTTGTTATTAGATACTTTTAAGTAATTAATACATTGAGCAATATGATTTTCATTGATGCTATCGCAAGATTTTAATTCCAAAATAATTTTATCAAATACCACAAAATCAGCATAAAATTTGTGTTTCAGGATAGTTTCTTTATAGCGAACTGAATATTCTTTTTCTCTTTCAAAAGGAATGTTTTGATTTGAAAATTCATATTCTAAAGCATCTTTATATACGATTTCTGAGAAACCACTACCCAAATTATTATGGATATCAAATAAAATGCCCATGATTTGGTAACTTTCTTCTTGATATATAATTTTTGACATAAATATTCTTGCATTCGTGGCTAAAAAACTATTTGCGAATTATTTTCACCTGACTATCATTCGTCAACTTGATAATTGTTGATGGTTTATCACAAATTTTATCGCGGTGCAAATTTACTACATAGTCCACACCTTTTATAATTTCGGGGCTAATTTCTTTGAAAGATTTTGGTGTAAACATTCCTGATAAATTTGCCGAAGTTGAAACCAAAGGTCTTTTCATGCGTTCCATTAATTTAAAGCAAAAAGGTTCTTTTACGATTCGAATGCCTAGGGTTTTATCTTCGGCTATAATATTTGAAGCCACATTTCTTGGATTGTCAAGTATTAAGGTTGTAGGCTTTTCTGATAAATCCAATATTTCCCATGCAACAGCTGGAATATTTTTAAAGACATTGTACATCATTTTTTCGCCATTCATGAGGCAAATCATACTTTTGGATTCTTCACGTTGTTTTAAAGCATAGATTTTTGCAATAGCTTCTGGATTAGTAGCATCGCAACCAATTCCCCAAACGGTATCCGTAGGATATAAAATAATACCTCCATTTTGAATTACTTCAAAGGCATTGTGAACTTCTGTATTTAAATTTTCCAAATTATATTCCTAAATAATCAAATGCTTTTTCAGCAAATTTTAAATTAATTTCTCTGCATTCTTCTAGAATTCCACTGTGTTTTTGAGCTTTTTTTATGTCGTTTTTGAAGTTGTCAAAATCAGAAAAAGTGGGTTGGTATTTAAAGCTATAAAATTTTGAAGAATTTGGCATAGCTACTACTTTTTTATCTAACAACATGGACCAATACATGGCATGATAACTATCAGTAACAATAGTATCTGATTTGGCTATAAAATTGATAATTTCTTCAATACTTGTTGTGTTTGAAGTGGAAGGATAGTCTTTTAAACTATTTAAAATTCGTTTGTTTTTTAATGTTTTTTTATGGTAAATCAAACCAACTTCGTTTTCAATTTTTAATTTAGTATCCATAATTGGATGTAAACAACTGGCACATGGAACCCATTCTTGTCCCATATTGTAATCGCGTACACCAACTAATCCAAATTTTGAAGGATCAATATTATAAGAAGTTACTTTTCCATAAGTGCTTTTATCTTTTTCATTATGTCCTAATCCCCAAAGAACCGTTTTTTTGCCTCTATGGCTTAATTCTTCGATCATTTTTATAGGTTTATTAAAACTTGGTCGGTTTAATAATCCACCACCACCAATAATTAGCGAGTTATTTACAATTAAATCATGATAATGGTCTAATACTTTTTGATCGGTATATTTATAGCCTGAAATGTCTAGTTCTCTACCTTTTAATTGTTCAAAATAATGATGTGGACCACAATAAAAATCACCAGCATTTCTTAAATCAATTCCGTGTACATTTATTACACCTTTATCATCAAATTGATTGTGCTTGAGGATACCATTGATTACTTGGTTTTTTCTATTTAATCTATTAAAATAAGTTAATCTTTGTAAGACGAATTTTCCAATACTCATTTGTTTACCAATTTTGTTTTGAAGATGTTTATTTGCAAAAGTACTAAATATCATTTCCTTTTTCTTTAAATTAATTTTAAAAGAGATTTTAAAAAAATGTAAATTTGAAATCTGAAATAAACCCTTTTAAATTTGCAATTTTGAAAGGATAATTATTTGATCAAAATAACAAATTGTAATCTTGTTTTTCTAATACTAAACATATAGTGATATTATGCTAAATAATACTGTAATTATTAATATAAAAATCCGTAAAATACAAGAACTACGTGTTATTCAAGCGATTGCTGAGACAAATTTTGCAATATCGGTTTCTAAAAAGCAAGCTTTTAAATTAGCTCCTTTAAAAGAGTTTTTTAAAATGAATTATAAATTAGATGAAGAAAATGGTTTGAATTTATCTGATTTAATGAAAATCAATCATGATAAGCCAGAAACTTATATAGGAAAATTAAATAAACCTTTAATATTTCCTCATGCAATCCCTTCGCATTGTAAGTCTTTATGGGTAACTAAAAAGACACATCGGTATACCTTTGCGGGATTAATAACAAAACATAGAAGTGATTTAATTAAAAATTGGATTGCAAATAACATAAAAGGAGACTTGTCAGACATTCCTATTACGGACAGTTTTAAAAATAAATTGAGAAATAAATTATTCAAATTATTAAATATGGATAATACTATTTGTAAAAAAATAGGCAATCTTATAATTTGGTCTTCAACTAGAGGTAGAGTGTTTCCAGAAAAGTCATGGGATGACGATTATTTTAAAGTACTTGCAAATTCTGAATTTGTATTATGTCCTAGTGGAGTGTGCATTTGGTCCTATAGATTTTTTGAATCAATACTTTGTGGAGCGATTCCTATTGTTGAAAAAAATTGCGAGGCTTATGAGGGATTTAAGTTTAAGTATATGGAGGAAACTGCTGAAAAATTTATATGGTCAAAAGAAGATGCAGAACATAATTACAACCTTTGTTTAGAACGAATTACATTACCCTTGAATGTTTTGGAACAAGAGTTGAAAGAAGTTTTTACTAATTATCAAAAAGCAAACTAAAAAGATTAAGATCTATAAATCAAAAATTTTTTTTGATTTATTAATAATTTAAGCCTGTTCGATGAATTTTACTTTTAAGTTTTTATCTCAAAAATTTCCTCAAGACAAAATCCTTACTTTAATAAAAGGATTTGATTCTATTGATGGGAGACCATTAGGGGATGGGAAAAGAAATAGGATCAAGATTTTTAATCTAGATAATGAAGAGATTAATATTAAATCGTTTAAAGTTCCTAATTTGATAAATAAAATTGTATATAAATATTTTAGGAAATCTAAAGCACGACGTTCTTTTGAATACGCAAATGATTTATTAAAAAATGAAATTGGAACTCCTTATCCTATTGCTTTTCATGAAGAATATTCAATATTTGGATTAGAAAAAAGCTATTATGTAAGCGAGCATCTTGAAACAGAATTAACTTTCAGAGAACTTGTCACTATACCAAATTATCCAGATCATGAAAATATTTTAAGAAAGTTCACAAAGTTCTCTTTCGATTTACATGAAAAGGGAATTGAGTTTCTAGATCATTCTCCTGGGAATACATTGATTAAAAAAGTTGGAGAGGGTCAATATGATTTTTTTTTAGTGGATTTAAATCGAATGAATTTTCATCCAACCATGAATTTCGAGAGTCGAATGAAAAATCTCAGAAGATTGACTCCAAAACAAGAAATGATCGTTATTATGAGTAGTGAATATTCTAAATGGTACAATAAATCGGAAGCAGTTATCTTTGATGCGTTATGGAAGCAAACCACTGAATTTCAAAAGAAATTTGCTAGAAAGAAAAGAATTAAAAAGAAATTGAAGTTTTGGAAGTAAAATTTCTGAAAAAATAGTATTTTTCACTTCTTAAACATTTCAATGAAGGTAGCTGTCATCATTACAACCTATAATGCCGAAGATTGGTTACGAAAAGTCCTTGTTGGATTTAGCGTTCAAACCGAAACCGACTTTGAAATTGTAATTGCCGACGATGGATCCACTCCAAAAACTAAAGAACTTATTGCAAGTTTTCATTCCAAGTTTAAACATCCCATTATTCATGTTTGGCATGAAGATGATGGTTTCCAAAAATCGAAAATTGTAAATAAAGCCATATTGCAAGCTACAGCAGATTATTTGCTTTTTACAGATGGCGATTGTATTCCGCGTAATGACTTTATCGCTGTGCATTTAAAGTATAAAGAAAGTGGCTATTTCCTTTCTGGAGGTTATTTCAAATTGCCAATGACGATTTCTCATAGTATTTCCGACGAGGATATTATTTCTCAAAATTGTTTTCAAATTTCATGGTTAAAAAAACAAGGCTTAAAAACTAATTTTAAGTTAACAAAACTAACACATAGCAAGCTTTTTGCCAGTTTCATGAATTGGATAACGCCAACAAAACGCTCTTGGAATGGACATAATTCTTCTGGGTTTAAAAGTGATATTCTAGCCATAAATGGATTTAATAACGACATGAAATATGGTGGTTTGGATAGAGAATTAGGGGAACGATTGTTTAATTTTGGGTTGTTTTCTAAACAAATACGATACAGTGCTGTTTGTTTACATTTGGACCATGCTCGTGGTTACTCAAGCTCAGAAATATGGGAGAAAAACAAAGCTATTCGAAGTTACAACCATAAACACAAAATCATTCAAATTGAGAATGGAATTTCCTCGCTTTAGTTTTTTTGGTACCCCAATTCTTTAAAATAATCCCCCAATTTTTCTAAAATTAAGGCTATCGGATACTCATCAAAGTATCTAAAAGTATGTTCTTTGATGTATTTTTCGTCGTATTTCTTGTAAATTTCAGGTTTCAAATCTTTTAAATGAATCGATACATTGCCTTTTTCATTTTCAAAAATCTGCCAAGTTTCTTTGTCTACTGAAGGAGAGAACAAAGAAAAAGTAGGAACTTCCAAAGCTTTTGCCATGTTCACCGAGCCGCCTTCGTTTCCAATTAGCATGTCGCATTGTGATAAAAGCCCTAAAAACGCTCGTAATCCTTTTGCATACAGATTGAAATGAATGTTCTTTTTCGTTTTTTCTGAACAGAAATCGTATACTTTTTGGGCTTCTTCTAATTGAGATGGAATGTAATTAAAAAATATATCAGCATCTAATTTTTCAACAGCATAATCAATAAGTTGCGCCATTTTTTCTAACGGATACGTTTTGTACCATTCGCTTCCTAAAATTCCAAACATAATTACCGGTTTCTTTCCGATTTCAATTCCATGATTAGAAAGTAATTTTTGTGCCTCTTGAATTTCTTTTGAGGTTAAGAAAATTTTCGGTTTATAATCAGTAATTGTTTCTTTGATTAATGGCTTTAGTAAAAGTAATCGATTGTCGATAGCCAATCCCAAATCCGATTTTGTGCTATTTGGAATACGTTTTAAATTATGATTGTAAAATATTTTAGAATAACCTTTGTCGTAGGATATTTTATATTTAGCGCCTGAAAATAAAGTTATTAAATTGGTTTCCAGTTTACTATAAGCATCAATAACTACATCGTATTTTTGTTTTCGAATGTCTAAAATAAATTTAAATAATTTAGGATAGGATTTTCGCACTTCATTAGAAAGTTGAATTACGTTATCAATATTTGGGTTTTCTTTTAAAACATCCACACAGTTTGGATAACACATATAATCAATGGACGCATTAGGATAAAACTTTTTTAAATTGTTGGATAAAATGGTACTTGTAAGTACATCTCCAATTCTTTTTTGTTGAATTACAATAATTTTCATTAGCTTGATGTATTGATTAGTTTTTTTAATTCGCTGTATCTAACAGCAACGCTTAAAGCATTTAAATAGCAAATAATAATTCCTTTTTTTCCATCTAAAATACCCAAGCGTATAAAATAATCAAATAAAAATTTATAGACAGGTTTAATATAAGAATGAAAAAAAGTAGGCTTTTTATTTTTTTGAAAAAGTTCTTTTGCTCTTAATTTCCCATAACTAATCATTTTATTTTTATAATACGTATAATCATTATATGAATAATGAATTAGTTTATTTTTTAAAATTCCAGTTGTCCCATTAACATTCAAAGTTTCATGAACTAATCGTTCACTTTTATAGTATGCTTTATCTCTTTTGAATAATCGAAAGTTTTTATCAGTTTGCCAACCACTAAAGTGTAATGGTTTTCCTTTAAACATGAATTTTCGATAGAAATAATAAGCATCATTTGCATTTTCATTTTGAACACATATCCGAATTTCTTGTTTTAATTTTTCAGGAATTCGTTCGTCGGCATCAAGGAACAAAACCCACTCACTATGAGCATTATCTATAGCCAAGTTTCTTTGAGAAGTAAAATCAATGAATTTATTTTGAATCAGTTTTACATGGTCAAATGATTTAATAATTTCTACTGTTTTGTCCGAACTAAAGGAATCTACCAATATCAATTCATCAACAAAACTTAAATTCTGAATTAATTCGGCAACGTTTTTTTCTTCATTGAAAACAATTGCTAAGCCGGTGATTGTATTTTTTTTGTTGTTTTCCATTACTATTAATTAATAGTTAATCGATCAGAAATCATTCTTTTATTGAAAGATTGTATGTAGGCTTTAATAAATCGTTCCATTTCCAAAACTCTTTTTTTATCTTTTAATAAATGATTGTTTTTAAGCAATTCATCCGTTTTGAAATTGTACAATCCAATAGTTTTTTTTCCATCAAAAGCCAGATAATAGTCGTCTTTAATAAGATGATAAATATTATCTAAATAATAAACTGCAAAGTTTTTATCAGAACTAAATGGTTTACCATAGGTGATCACTTTATCATTAAGATGTAAATAATCTAAAATGCTTGGTAAAATATCAATTTGCTGAAAGTTTTTCTCTTGAGTGCCTTTAAAATCAGCATTGGAAGGATCAAAAAACAGTATAGGTATTCTAAATTTACCAACACTATTTTTATATTTTTCAGATGTTGGCTCAGACGAAGTATGATCGGCTGTGAAAACAAATAAAGTATTTTTATACCATTTTTCTTTTTTAGCAGATTTGAAAAATTGTTTTAATGCGTAATCAGTATATCCAATACTTTCTTGAATTTTTCGATTCCCTTTTGGAAATTTACCTTGATACTTTTTTGGAACTGCATACGGATTATGAGACGAAACTGTAAAAAGCGTTGCAAAGAATGGTTGTTGAAAAGAGGTCAATTTTGTATTGAAAAATTGTAAAAACTCTTCATCCCAAATTCCCCAACTGCCATCAAATGCTTCGGGACCAACATATTCGTCTTTACCAAAATAATTGTCAAATCCAGCTACTTTACAATATTGATCAAAGTTTTGACTTCCGTTAAACGCACCGTGAAAAAAGGAAGTGGTATACCCTTGTTTTTTCATAATTTTAGGTAATCCATGCACTTTGTTTAGCGAATATCCAGATGAAATAATGGATGTATTCATCAAACTTGGAATGCTGGAAAGCGTTGAAGGGACAGCATCTATGGATACTTTCCCGTTGGCAAATCCATTTTTAAAATAAAAGGATTGCGTTGATAATGAATCCAAAAAAGGCGTTATGCCACGATGCATGTTTTCGTCACCAATACTTTCTAAAATAATAATTACTACATTTTTCTTAATTGGTTTTTCTGTTGGATTTGAAATAAATACAGGATCAAAAATTTGGTTGAGTTCCCAATCACTATAAAATTTTGGATCGGCCAAAGTTTCTTTTTTGCCAATGGTTTTTAAAATGCTAAACGGCGTATTTAAAACCAAAGCTGAATTTCCTAAAGATGAATAATTGATGGCATCAACAATCCGTATTGGTTTGCTTCCAAATCCACCTCGAGCCATTAGCAATCCAATTCCTAATGCTAATATCAAAATTCCAGTTTGCTTAAAAATTACTTTAACAGTTAGTTGTTCTACTGGAAAAATAAACTTTGGTTTAGATAGTAATTTCCATAATACAATTGCTAATACTATAAATCCTAAAAGCACATACCAAAATTCTTTTAAGAAGGAAATCATCAATCCGCCAATTTCATGTTCCATTCCAGTAGCTGTAATTAGACCAAGGGAACTGCGTCTTCCTGTAAATTTATAGTATTCAAAATCCACAAAATTGGTGGCTATAAAAATTAAATTAATTGCATAAAAAGCAATTTTAAGTCCTTTTTGATAACCACTATTGTATTTGAAATTCCCAGGAAATAAATGAAGCACTATAAATACTAAATTGATAAAACCAATGGCAGCTAAATCAAATAAAGCTCCACCCCAAAAGGTTTGAAAATCTAGGTTTGTAAAGGTGCTTTTATTAAAATATAAAAATAAAACTCTGCATAATTGATAACAAAGAAAAACAATAAAAATACGTTTAACAAGTAATTTGACTAAGATAGAGATGTTATACATAGATTAATTTTAATAGGATGCGTTATTTAAACTGCAACATCATACTCTCTTAACGCATCGTTTAAAGATGTTTTTAAATCGGTCGAAGGTTTACGGGTTCCTATAATTAAAGCACAGGGTACTTGAAAATCTCCTGCAGGAAACGATTTCGTATAACTACCAGGTATGACAACGGAACGTTCAGGAACATATCCTTTTCTTTCAATAGGATTATCCCCTGTTACATCTATAATTTTTGTAGATGCGGTTAGACATACATTGGCACCAAGCACAGCTTCTTTACCTACATGAACACCTTCCACGACTATACAACGAGAACCAATAAAAGCGCCATCTTCAATGATCACTGGCGCGGCTTGCAAAGGTTCTAAAACACCACCAATACCAACTCCACCAGAAAGATGCACGTTTTTACCAATCTGTGCACAACTTCCCACTGTTGCCCAGGTATCAACCATGGTGCCTTCATCAACATAGGCTCCAATATTGACATAACTTGGCATTAAAATAACTCCTTTGGATATAAAAGCACCGTGACGTGCTACGGCGTGAGGAACCACACGAATTCCTTTTTCGGCATAACCTTTTTTCAATGGGATTTTATCGTGATATTCAAAAATACCCACTTCAATGGTTTCCATTTTTTGAATTGGAAAATAAAGAACTACTGCTTTTTTTACCCATTCATTCACTTGCCAGCCGTTTTGATTGGGTTCAGCAACTCTTAAAGTCCCAGCATCGAGTAAATTGATAACTTCTCTTATAGCATTTGTAGTGGTTTCTTCTTGCAACAAAGCACGATTTTCCCATGCTGCTTCTATAATTGGTCGTAAACTATTCATGTTTTATTGTTTTTACTTCGTAAAGTTTGACCTTTAGGTCTCGAGTCAGCAAAGATAATTGCAATTTTTAAAATATTATATATATAATGATTTTTAAATGTAACTTTGAAATAAAAAAAATGCCACGAATTCTTGCCATTGATTATGGACAAAAGCGCACCGGAATTGCCGTTACCGACGAGTTACAAATCATTGCCTCTGGCTTAACCACAATTACCTCAGAAACCGCCATTTCATTTCTTAAAGACTATTTTTCTAAAGAAAATGTAGCTAAAGTTTTGATCGGTGAACCCAAACAAATGAATGGGCAACCTTCGGAAAGCGCACCGATCATCGAGAAATTTGTGACTCAATTTCAGAAAAATTTCCCCGATATGAAAGTTGAAAGAGTTGATGAACGTTTTACCTCAAAAATGGCATTTCAAACCATGATTGATAGCGGACTTAATAAAAAACAGCGCCAAAACAAGGCTTTGGTTGATGAGATTGCAGCAACAATTCTATTACAAGATTATTTGACTAGGAAAATGATTTAAATTATTTAATTTTGCAAAAAAATAATAGAAAATGATTATCCCAATATTTGGTTATGGAGAACCTGTTTTGAGAAAAATTGGTGAAGAAATTTCTCCTGAGTATCCCAATTTAAAAGAAGTGATTGCCAACATGTATGACACCATGTACAATGCATACGGAGTTGGATTGGCTGCGCCTCAAATTGGTTTAGCCATTCGATTATTTATTGTAGATACTGAGCCTTTTAGTGATAGTGATGATTTGTCTGCTGAAGAAAAAGTAGCATTAAATGGTTTTAAAAGAACCTTTATTAATGCTAAAATGTTGAAAGAAGAAGGGGAAGAATGGGGATTTAATGAAGGCTGTTTGAGTATTCCTGAGGTTCGTGAAGATGTTTTTAGAAACGAAAAAATTACAATTGAATATTGTGATGAAAATTTCACTAAAAAAACGGAAGTATTCGATGGATTAATTGCCCGTGTAATACAACACGAATACGATCACATTGAAGGTATTTTGTTTACAGATCATTTAACTACTCTCAAAAAGACGTTAATTAAAAAGAAACTTCAAAACATTATGGAAGGTAAAGCCAGACCCGATTATAGAATGAAGTTTGCCAACAAAAAAGGAAGATAGATTTAAATTACAAAAAAAATATACAATTTTAAAAAATGAATGTAGAAAAAATATTAGCCATTGCTGGATATCCAGGATTATACGAATTAAAAGTACAAACGCGTACTGGGTTTTTAGCTGAGTCATTGTTAGATGGAAAAAAAATAACAGTTGGTTTAAGAAGCAATGTAAGTTTACTATCAGAAATCTCAATTTATACGTTTAGCGAGGAAAAAGCTTTGGTAGATATTTTGAGAGCCATCGCTATCAAAGAAAATGAAGGTCCAACTATTTCTCATAAAGAAGATAATTCAAAATTAGTAGCTTATTTTAAAGAAGTCTTACCGGATTATGATGATGAAAGAGTATATGCTTCTGATATTAAAAAAGTGTTGAACTGGTACAATATTTTACAAGCAAAAGGGTTGGTTTCAAAAGAAGAACCTTTAATTGAAAATGCAGAAGCTATAAAAGAAGAAGTTGTTGCAGAAGTAAAAGAAGAAGCAAAAGTGGCTACTAAACCTAAAACAAAAAAATAGTTAATTACTTTTTATAAATACACATCCTATTTCTAATATCTAGAAGTAGGATTTTTTATTTTTACATAAATCTAAAACAATGAATTCAAGACAACTTCAATTACAAGCTTTCGATAGATTATTAACCATTATGGATGATTTGCGTGATAAATGTCCATGGGATAAAAAGCAAACCCTACAATCGTTACGTCATTTGACCATTGAAGAAACCTATGAATTAGGGGATGCTATTTTAGATAACGATTTAAATGAAGTTAAAAAAGAATTAGGTGATTTGTTATTGCACATTGTTTTTTATGCCAAAATAGGTAGTGAAACCAACGATTTTGATATGGCTGATGTCTGTAATGAAATTTGTGACAAACTCATCCATCGTCATCCACATATTTACAGTGATGTTGTGGTTGCTGATGAAGAAGAAGTGAAACAAAATTGGGAAAAACTCAAACTCAAGGAAGGAAAAAAATCAGTTTTGGAAGGTGTGCCTAAAAGTTTACCAGCGCTTGTTAAAGCAAGCCGTATTCAAGATAAAGTAAAAGGAGTAGGGTTTGATTGGGAAGAACCACACCAGGTTTGGGATAAGGTACAAGAAGAGTTACAAGAATTACAAATTGAAGTAGCTGCTGGAAATCAAGATAAAATTGAAGGAGAATTTGGAGATGTGTTATTCTCTATGATAAATTATGCTCGGTTTCTCAATGTCAATCCCGAAGATGCTTTGGAACGCACCAACAAAAAATTTATCAAACGGTTTCAATATCTAGAAAGTAAAGCGGAAGAATTAGGAAAACCATTGATGGATATGAGTCTGGCTGAGATGGATGTGTTTTGGAATGAAGCTAAGAAATTATAGTTTTTAGTTTTTAGACTTTAGTGAATTTAAATAGTATTATATGAAACCACCTTATTACTCGGTAATTTTTACTTCAATCAAAACCGAAAATCATGAAGGATATGACAAAATGGCTTCAAAAATGTTCACTTTAGCACAACAACAAGAAGGATTTTTGGGTGTAGAATCGGCACGAAACGAAATAGGAATTACTGTTTCGTATTGGAAAAATTTGCAATCCATAAAAAATTGGAAATAAAACCTTCATCATTTAGCGGCACAACAAAAAGGAATTGAATCGTGGTATAAAAAGTATACCGTTCGTATTGCTTTGGTTGAAATAGAATATAGTTTTAAATAATTTTATAAAAAAAAGAGGCTCATTACTGAACCTCTATAGTATTATTCCGATTTTAAACTTCGTAATTGTTTCAATTTGTCTTTTAAGGATACTAATTCTTCTTTGTGTTTTTCAATGTTTTTTCTAACTTCTAACACAATTGAATTTTCTTTTTTGGCATTACGTGTATTGGTAAAAAATTGAATGTTATTCTCCAATTGGAAAATTTCACTTTGTACTTCTTCAATTTTTCGCATGATGAATACTTTTTCGTTGTCTAATTTTCTTGAATCTTCAGAACCTGCAAGGTTTTCTAAACGATTAGTATAACGAACTTTTTCAGTATCTTTTTTGCTTAAACTCAATTTTTCAAACAAAACATCCAGTATTTTATTGAATTTACCCTCAACATGTCTTTTAGGGAAAGGAACTTTTCCATAACTTTTCCAAGTTTCGATATGTGCTTTAATGGCATCTAAATCGGCTCTATGTTCACCAGTAAGTTCAAAACTTCTAATCGTATCTAGATAGGCTTTTTTCTTTTCAAAAGCTTCTGCTTCCTCAGGATTTACTTCTGTTTTTTGTTCTTTTAAATTTTCAAAATAACTATTACAAGCCAATTTAAATTCTGCCCATAATTTGTCTGAATACTTTCTCGGAACGTGTCCAATTTGTTTCCATTCCTCTTGTATTTGCTTCATTAATGGAGTTGCAGCAGCAAAATCGGTACTTTCTTTAAGTTCGATAGCTTTGGCAACTAAAGCTTGTTTTTTGGATAAATTATCGTTTTGATCTTTTTTAATGTCTTTATAAAATGAATTTTTTAAAATATTAAAATTCCTAACGGCAGTTTTAAAAGCACCCCAAGTTTCTTCATTTACTTCTGATGGAACTTTTCCAGTTGCAAAAAACTGATTGCGTAAAGCGTCAATTTTTACAATTTGAGCCAACCAAGCCGCATGAGAATCTACTTTTTCAGTTGCTAAAACTTCAATTTGAGCTATAATGTCTTTTTTAGTTGTTAAGTTGTTATTTTCAATTTCACGAAATTGCTCATAAAAACTTTCACGTTTATCGTGCATTTGTTTGGTTAATTCACTGAATTTGTTCCATATTTCTTCACGATGATCTCGAGAAACGGGTCCAATATCTTCTTTCCAAATGCGGTGTAAATCTTGTAATTCACGGAAAGATTTATTGATATCTTCTTCATTTACCAATTCTTCAACACGAGCAATAATTTTTTGTTTTTGCTCCAAATTGTGCTTAAAATCAATATCTCTCGATTCTCTATCTAAGTGTAAATAATCATAAAAATTTTCAATATGAAAATGATAATTATTCCAAACATGGTTGTATTTATCCTTAGGAATTGGACCAGCTACTTTCCATCGTTCTCGGATATCATTAAAATGTTTGAGAGCAGAAGATATATTTTCTTGAGCATTTAATAAATTTTTCAACTCTTCTACAATCGCAATTCTATTTTCTAAATTGGATTTTAAATTGGTTTGTAAACTTTTAAAATGCGTATTTTTTCTGTCTCTGTATTGAGTATACAATTGATCAAAACTAGCTTTTAATGGAAATTGATAATGAAAATCTTCCGTGGTCTCAGGGTTTTCTGCATGAAACTCTTCTTTTTTCTCATCAATAAAATGATAGTATTTTGATAAAAATGCTTTTTTAACTTCTTCAACGTGGTCTTTCACCGACATTACTTTTTCGGCAACTGCCAAAATTTCTAATTCGGCTACTAATTGTTCCATCGACAAGCTATCGTAATCTTGCATTGGAATATCATGACGCTCTTTCAGCGTTTCATCTTCACTTTCTTCGGCGTTTACAGAAGCAATTGCTTCCATTACTGTTGGTTGAGTTTCTGATTCAACAACTGCTTCCACTTCTGGATTTGCAATCTCTTCAACAGTTTCTGTTTCCGCTATGGCAGCTACTTCTTCATCAGGTTCTGTAGCTTCTTCAATAGTTTCTGTTTCCACAATAGCTTCTACTTCTACAATTGTTTCTGTAACTTCTTCAAAAGTTTCTGTTTCTGCAATAGCCTCAATTTCTTCAATTGGTTCTACAACTTCTTCAACAGTTTCTGTTTCCGCAATAGCTTCTACTTCTTCAATTGGTTCTGCAACTTCTTCAACAGTTTCTGTTTCCGCAATAGCTTCTACTTCTTCAACAGTTTCTGTTTCTGCACTAGTTTCAACTTCTTCAATAGTTTCAACTACAGATTCTGTATCATCAAAAGTTTCCACTATTTCTTCTTGACTTTCTGACTGAATCACCTCTTGTGATTCGATTGCTAAATTTCCATCTGTCTCATTATCCAATTCCGACAGGTTATCATTCTTTTCTTCTAACATTTTTTAAAATGTGTAAGGGTTATATATTTTCGAAGGCGAAAGATAATAAACAACAAATAAAAACCAAACAAAATCCGTTATTTAAAGCAATAATATCGTTGTACTGTATTTTTCAGGAGTTTTTCATTGTGGTTCACTTTATTGTTAATGATAATTTAATGATATCGATATATTTGAATACGTTTCTATTGACTAAAAAACTATTTTCAATTTTTCATTTTTGAATTAAACCTTTACCGGTTTTTTGTTATAAAGTTTCTATTATATTAACTATAACCCGTTGGGTGTAATTATTTTTTATGGCTAATTTATACTAAATTGTCACATTGAGCTTGTCGAAATGTATCCTTTTTAATGTCTTCGACAAGCTCAGACTGACATTTTTGTTCTAATTGGATATAAATTTCAAGCAAAAAATGCA
>CALQAH020000034.1 GCA_943328505.2 Rhizobium sp. Q54
CATAATATTATACTTTTATTTAATTTTTATGTTAAAAGATAATTTAGATAACTCTTTGTTTTTAATTACATTATAGAAATCTTAAAAAAAAACAAAAACGTATCTACTGCATTTATAAAAAAATGAATCGATGAACAATAGTATTCAAAATAAATTTTAAAAATTGCTCACATCGTGTTCACTTAAATACATTTGTGCTTTCAATCTACAGGATATTTATAATTTTGAATTTCATTACTATTTATGGATATTTTTCACGTACACCTCCGAACCGATATAGAAAAAAAAGTAGGTTTTAAAATAAATACTACAACGGATGTAAAATCATTTCTTGCTATTCTGCAGGAACATACTAGTGACCCTATTAGTTTAAGTACTTTAAGACGCTTTTGGAATTTGATACCAATGCGGAAATCCAACAATTCAACTCTAGATGTTTTAGCTACCTTTTTAGAATTTGCTTCTTACCAAGAGTATGTAAAGAAAAAAAATGAATATGAAAATTGGTATGCAGATGCCAAGTTGCAAAACCTAAAGTTCAAAAAAAATCTTACTAGAGATGATTTTCAGTTTCTTAGTGAATTAATAGAAAAATCAGAATCTAACACCGTTTTTATTTCACTATTTGAACATGCTTTTTATAATGAAAAATGGGACTATTGTAATGCATTATTCGATGAAAATAACATTAGTTGTTATAAAAATAAACTACCTATAAATCATTTTCAAACGAATATTGCCTACATCCTTTTTATATTTTTATATGGCATTTCTAAAGAAAGCTTTGTAACTAGCATAAAGCAATTGGTAGCAAACAAAAACTTCAGAGAAAACGTAATCTATATTTATATAGACATCATGGGTTTAAATAAAAGGTATGGTATCATTCTTGAAAAAATAGAAAAAAAATCCTTAAGCAATGAAGAACAATTGTTTTTGAACCTTTTAAGTGGATTGAAGCTGTATCTTAATAAAAGTAAAGAATTATTACCCGAAATAAACAAACCTACAACGAAAGAATTACATTCATTACCTGATGTACTTGTTGGAAGATTTTATGGCTATCAAATGCTATGTGCGGCACAAAATCAAAACAAAGAGAAGGAAGAAATTGTTTGGAACGCTTTTTTATCTTTTATTAAAAAAGAGACGCATATTCGTCAATATTTTCATGAATTTGTTCACGCATTACTACTCTTAAAGAGAATACAAAAATTAAACTACTTACTAGATAATTATTTTGAAGAAATTATAGATCAATTGCACATGCATTCCTACTTGGATTTGTTTATATACAATCTTATTGATGTGATGGTTAGTTATACAAATAAAGATTTAAAAAGAGCCCATCATATGTTTAAAAATTTAGATACTACGATTTCTAAATATGGAGCAGCTTACAATGATTACTATCTGATTTTTTATGCAATTACCGGGTATCACTTAGCCACAAATTATAAAGAAAAGCAATTATTTAAAGACGAATACTTACAACATGTTGCTTTAGCAAAATTTAAAGTGTTTGATGAACAATATTTAGAAACTTATTTTGGATAATCTATTGAGGCAATTAAAAAAGGTAATCAATCTGATTTTCTTTTCACTTCTTTAATGAAATTGTATTAAAAATTTTATGCTAATGAAGACTTTAGGTTTTCTTTGTTTCTTATCAACTTATTCAGCATGCGAATGCTAAATATGATTTGAAGTTGGATAACGATATATTAAATATATATATATATTTGTATACTACTTTTATTACTAATTGGCTTAAAAACACAAATGAGAAATCATCATATCACCTTAAAATCTTTCAGTCTTTTGGAATTGAAAAGCCAAATACAGGTGAAATTGTGCTTTCCAATCAATAGTAAACCCGATTGTAAAAAGTTAAGCGAAATTTTATTGTTAGAAGGCTTTGGTAGTGTTTCTGAAACTACTTTGTATAGATTATTTGTAAATTATTCAGGAATTGTTCCCTACAAAAATACTTTAAACATCCTGGTCAATTATATTGGATATCCCACTTGGGAAAATTTCAGAGAAGCAATAGAAAACGCATCGCCACAAAGCCTAACCATTATTAACAAACAAGCTATTAATGAAAACGGATTGCTTTATCAATGTATTGCGCTAGAAGCCGACAAACCATTACAGGCCTATTTTGAAAGCCTTTCGGATAAAAGCTATGACTACCAATTTAGAGCAGGACTGGATGTTTTTGACAGTTTGCAACAAGTTAAAAACCCAAAACGTTTCTTTACTACCTTCATCAAAAATGATTTTGTAAAACAATATGTACTAGAATATCTTTTTGATCCCGCTTTTAGAATAAAGGGCTCCGATTATGCTTATAGCTTGTATGCCAACAATTTAAAACCCAGTTTTACCCTAGATGATTTGCAAGATTTTGTCTTCTCTAAGTCCGTATTATTTCGCTACTATTATCTACAGGGCGCACTAAACAAAGCGATAACTGTGGGCAAAAAAATGTACGTTTCTAATCCTATTGAGAATAAAGAAATAGAAACCCTTTTTATTTTTCCCAGAATCCGATTTAAAGCCTACAAGCTTTGGTTTTTAGAATTAACAAGCAACGATAAAACTAGCATTGAAGACTACGTTATAGAACTATTAGACTATGCTAAAAACAGCTATCCTTCTCTTGATGTAGTTGCTAAAAAAGCGGTATTTCAAGCAATAGCCGAAGTTTTTTGTAATGCTAATGTTGGTTACCAATACCATCTACAACTTAAAGAGATTTTCAAAAACGAGTATGCCTTACTGCCCGAAAATCTTTTTGAAAAGTCTGTTAAAAATGCCCTTCCTTACTTTGAGGCCAATGGATTACTCCACTTTAGACCGTTGAAATAAAGTTGAACTAAGTTGCACTTTTTTAAAACTTGATTTAGTTATTTATTTGTGAAAAATGAATAAGTATAATTTTATTAATGTAAATCAACAAAAAACATCATACAACATGAAAAAAATCTTCTATTTTATTATCTTATTTATTGCTTCAAATTCTTCATTTGGACAAGTATTACAAAAGTATTCGGGACCATTTGGATTGGAAAATATTGTTGATCAAAATGCAGTAGCTACTTATTCTTATATTGACGATACAGCTAATTATAAAAGAGTGAAGAACGGTCTTTTTTCATTGGTTTTTAAAGGCACAGGGGCTTATTCTTTTTTAGGAAATGCAACCGCAACAGGAAATTATAAGGATAATTTAAAAACAGGAAAATGGGTAATCCAACTTAACTATAACAATCTCAACGCAGGAGATTTTTATGTTTCCGGAACAAAAATGTTGGTATGTAATTATAAAAATGGGGAGCTTGATGGTGAATTTTTATATTCGTCGAATCTGACTACAAGAACCAAAATATACGATTATAAATTACGGAAATATACCTTTAGCAAGCCATCACTTCCAGAAACAAAAAAAATAGTGGCGTCTTTTGATAAAGGAGTTTTAGTCGGAAATTATACGTATAATTTTAATGACCAAGCACATAAGTCCATTTATAGTATTGTTGCATCATTAGATTCAGATAGCATATTAAAAGATAAATACATAGAGAATGGAGATGGCAGTGAATACATTGTAGAATACAAAAATGGATTTCGAATTAGAACTATAGATAAAAATCTACAAACTGGTGATGCTAAAATAACTGTAAATGAAGAGTTTGCTGAAGAAGATTCGAAGTTTTCTGAATTTTTAAAAGCTAAAATCACAACGCCTGATTTAGAAGAATCATCTTATAACATTCGCTATTTTAATGGCAATGGTAATGGCTATGACAGACTTAATGAAGCAATAAATACAAATAGTGATTTGTTTATCTTCTTAAACATAGGTGGTGATTTAACTATGGAAAGAATTAAAGAAAGAGGTTTATTGGCTTTCCAAACTCGTACTTTTTCTCGTTAAAATTGGTTTGAAGAGCTATTATAAAGGATATTAGTTTCTTTACCCTTAATTCAAAAATTAATTTAAAAAAAAGCACCCCTACAGCTATTATTAATCCTGTGAAGAAAATAGTGATGATTTAGACAAAAATTTGAAAGCAACCTAAAAAGCAACAGAATTAATGGAGAGACAAGTAAAAATGATGGATAAAGTAGACAAAATGAGTCGAGAAAAATAATACTTCAATAAATGTATATCTTCAACGTTTATTGTTTTATGGAAAAAGGATGTTTGTGGGCATCCTTTTTTATTTTATGCTTACAGTATTTATAAAATTAAAACTTGAAGAATTACTAGACGCTTTATTGCTAAAAGAAGTCCAACATAATAAAGTGTTGTTTTTTTTTATTTGCTTTTAGAAGTGATTTTGTTTTTGAGGTATTTTTGGGGATTATTCACAAAAAGAGTAATTTAGCTTTTACCAACAAAATGATTATGCTAATTAGCATTAACAAATAATAAAATCATATAAAATGAAAATATATTTCTTTCTTCTAATTTTTATACTACAAATTTCATATTCCCAATCAGTCAAACAAAACAATCAATATGGTAAGTCCATAGTGTTTGAAGATGGCTTAACTTTAAAAACAAAAGATAAATACGGTATACCATTATACTATATAGATGGTCAAACTATAAAAAGTAAAAACCGTTATGGTGAAGCTCTGTTTTATATAGATGGTAATACAATTAGAAATAAAGATCGCTATGGAAAAGCTTTATTTTATTTCGACGGACAAACGATTCGAAACAAAGACCGTTACGGCGAAGCATTGTATTTTGTTGATGGACAAAACTTAAAATACAAAGACCGCTATGGTAAAACAGCTTATTACTTTGAGGGAATTCCCGCAAAATGGATTATTGTTTGTTTGATACGATAATTAAAATGACAGCTTCTCAAAAGCTTCCAAAAAATATATTGAATCATGATTTTTAATCTGGAAATGGGTTCTTGCTCTACTTTATTTTTTGGAATTTCATAATTTTAAGCTAAATCCTATTTATTGCTTTGTTGCTTTTGTTTGTAATTTGTTTTTTTTGTTTCTTATCAACTTATTCAGAAAGCGAATGCCAATTATGATATGCAGTTGGATAAAGAGAAATAAAAAAAACAGCTCATAAAGGAGCTGCTTTAAATACAAACTTAATTTACTTTAATTCCTCTTAATTAACTTCACACTTTGTGTCCCTTTAGGAGAGGAGAAAACAAGTAAATAATTACCAGATGGAAGCTCTCCTATGGCAACATTTTGATTATAATCTCCCGAACTTTGCATTTCATTAGAACGTATTGTTTTTACAACTCTTCCCATCATATCAACAATCGATATAGAAATTACTGAGTCTTCTTGTAATGTATAACTAAAAGTAGCTTCTGATTGTATTGGATTTGGATACACCATAATTTTATTTTCGGCAACATCAAATTCAAGTGTACCCAATGTTAAATCAGTATACCGAATTAAGGTACCAATATTTTTTGAACCTGTAAAAGCATTTCCTGCTTCAACCAATTTACCACTTTGCGTCAATAGTAACTTTTCGATTTTATGACTAAAATTAGTATACACGGTGGTAGTCAAAACACCATTGTTTCCGAAACTGGCATCTAAACTACCAGCAGTAGTATAACGATTTATACTTCCACTGATAGAACACAAAATCTTTCCGTCTGGTTGTAAAACCATATCGCCATTTGAATATGGCAAAGTAACAGAGCCCGATGTTCCAAAAGAAGTATCATAAGAACCATCTGAATTAAATTGCGTTAAGAGGCGCGTATTGCTTATTCTAGCATCAATCAAAAACTTATTATTTTGAGTCCCTTTGATAGTGAAAGGATAATAGTAGTTACCAGTTTGTGTTATTACTTTACCATTGTTTCCAAACGTGGTATCGACAGTTCCTATTGCATTAAACTTAACAACACCCCCTATCCAATTTCCATTATAATTCAACGAAGAAGCCACTACTATTTTATTATCTGCTTGTATAAAAGCATCCGTAGGCCATTCGTACTCATTTGTCGTAAAATGATTAAATCGTGTTGTGGCAATTCCATCAACACCGAAGGTTGTATCAATACTTCCATCATTATTAAGACGGTATAGACCAACATTTAAAACAGAATTAAGACGGTAATCAAATACAATGTAAATTTTTCCGTCTGCACTAGTTACAATATTGTCAATAAAACTAACCGTTCCATTAGTAGCTGAATAGGAGAAATCTAATTCTCCTGAATTAGCAAAGCCCGTGTCTAAAAAGCCATCAGCTGTATATCGCTTTATTATGCCCTCCGTATTTACTACTATTATTTTTCCATCAGCCTGCTTCGTTAATCGATAGGGAATAATTAATCCCGTATCCACTATACCTGTGTTATCGGCTCCAAATAATGTATCTATATTTCCATTACTATTGTACCTAACCAAGGTACCTACCCCTACACCAACGAACTCTTGTTCTGATGACACTAGCGCAATTGTTTTTCCATTGTTTTGTTCGACTATTGAAATCACATTGTCCTTTCCACTTGTCAAATTTTTATAGGTCTCACTTAAAAAAGGTCCCGTAGCACTAAAATTAACCATTCGAATGCTATAACCTTCAGAAGTTCCTCCTACTATAAAGTCTCCATCCGCCTTTTGCAGTAAAAAACTAGTATAATTAAATACGCCATTATTAGCATCACTGTAGCCTGTATAGGTACCAACAAAGTTTGTATCATAGGCGCCCGTGGTATCTAATTGAACAATTGCAGGAATACCATTTGACCCGCTATTAAAATAACTAGCGCCTGCAATCACAATTTTATCGGAAGCTATTATTTTAACATCTGGTTTTATACGATTGTATACATCATAATCTTCATATATAAGAAAGCCAATTTGGTTATAGTTTAATGAGCTATCTAATGTACCATTCTCATTTATTCTGCGTGCTATTAAATATTGATCACCTGCCGGATCCACTGTCGTACCGACGGCAACCAATTTACCATTTGATTGAAAATCCATAGCCGTTAAAACATCGTTTGTACCGAAGTCAAACGTAAGCACCCCGTTTGTACCAAAAACATCAAGCGCACCCGCAGTCGTAAAACGCGTCACTAGGAAATCGGATTCTGACGAGGGTAACACTTTATATCCACAAACTAAAACTTTACCACTCGATGGCTCAATTTTAAGGTTTAGTCCAGCTTCATCAGAACCAGGTAGATTTAATGTAGTAATTCCATCGTTACTAAAAGTCGTATTCAACGAACCATCAGAATTTATCGAACCCACAATAATATCGTTATCGATGCCGTTAGAATAATTACCAACAAAGATAATTTTTCCGGAAGAATTGATTGTTAGCGCTTGTATTGCTAAAGAAGTATAAGTACTTAGATTAGGACTCACAAAAGAAGTATCTGTAGATCCGTCAGAATTTAATCTGTAAATACCACCTCCCGTAGCAATTATAATTTTACCATCCGTTTGCAACGCAATTGCATTAATAACAGTTGATAAATATCTAAATCCACAAAAATTAAAGGAGCTATCTAGTATTTGATTTGCTGTAAATCGAGCGATATATCCAACAGAATAAAAATCGCCATAGTTATTTAATTCAGTCGAGCCCACTACTAAAATTTTGCCATCAGCCTGAATTGCACCCGCTCTAACAAAATCATTGGAGGGTGCGTACGAAAATGTAGGGAGCGTCACAATCCCTCCATTAGGACCAAAAACAGGGTCTAAGTTTTGTCCAAAGGAGAAAAAAGTGGTTAGTAAAAAAACTAAAAAAAGTAATTTATTTTTCATTGTAGTACGATTTAATTTAGCTACAAACTTACTAATATTTTATCTTTAAAAAAAATTCATCTTAGTTCAAGTTACTATACTGGCCTACGCTGTAATAACCCATTAGGTTCAAAATAAGGAAGTACTTTTGTTAGGGGTTTGTGAAGTAAGCCATCAGGAAAAAGAGCAAACTCATTTTCAAAAATAGATTTGAGTTGTTCCTGGTATACATTATTTACATTAGTTTGTAAAAAAGCATCAGCGATATTGTAGAAAACTATTCTTCGATTAATGTAATCAAGGGTATTATATACTGTTTTTGCATACTCTAACAATTGAATAATGAAATCTTCAAATTTATCTGCAGTTGCATTTATTAATTTAAAATACAACAACTTAAGGCTTAAGTAACGCAAACGAGGAAAGATGTAAATGCTTTCTATTTCTTTTTCTGAAAGTAGCGGTTTCGCATATAATGTTTGGCCAATAATAAGCGCTTTTTGTAATTCTCCTTTTATATAATAATGTCGAAATAAAATACAGTTGCCAAATATAAAACTTTGCAAATCCAGTAAACTTCTGTTGGGTTTATAATTACTTAAATATATTTTAAATCCCTCATCATAGTTTGAAATCCTAAAGCTAGGATCAACACCATATTCAAAGAAGGCTTCTCTTATAAAAGTGTTATTCCCAAAATACTTAAAAAAAGGCATTGTATGGGGTATCGTCAATAAACTATCGTAGAGTGTTAAAGTGATGCTGTCCTTTGCCACTTGCTCTGCATCCAATATGTTGTTGAATAACTCCTGTAAAGGCTTATAATTTTCCAATTGAATACACTGATAAAGTAATGATTTTTCAAGATTGGAATTGGAAAGATGGCCGTTGGTATACTCAAACTTTTTATTGCTGTGTATTGATTTACAGAAGTCTTCCCAATCTATATAACCCAAATATTGGGAAATAATGGTTAAGGTATTATAAAAAGGTTTGTGCTCTTTGTCATAAAGCAGTATACGGTATAAAGTACTTTGAGAAATTAAACCTAACCCTTCATTAAATATTAACTCACTTAACTTAGAGCAATCTGATTTTGACTTGATACGATATCCAATTTTTTTCATCAGTTGAAGGTGCAACTCACGAACCGAAAAAGTATCAAAAGGATATAATTGTTGCGCCATTTAATTGGATTACTGGTTTCAAAAATAGGGAACAAAATTTGATTTCATCCACTTTAATAGAAATCAAATCTAGTTTAGTTTTGATTTACTAATAGAATATATAAAAAACAAAGCAGCTCATTACTGAACTGCTTCTTTAAAATAATAAACTTAACTACTACTTTTTTAGCAACGCTTCAATGGCCAAAAGTCTTTTTTCTAGATCTTCATTTTTATCCTTCAACACTTTAATTTGATCTTGTTGTTCCTTTATACCTTCTGTTAATATTGAGATCAATCCGATATAATTGATTCCTTTAAATTCTACTTTGTCTGGCTTCATTTCTGAACTAGTAGCCGTATCAAAAGTATCTTTATCAGCTGGCGTTATTTCATTTCCTTCCTTATCACTTTCAGGGTTTAAAATGATTTTTTTGTCTTTTTTTGATGAAGGGGCTGCCGTAGTTACCATTACTTGATTAGTCACTAAGTCAGGAAATATTGCTTCTAAATCTTGAGCAACAAAACCATATTGCTTATTTTCAGGAAGGTGTATGGTTTTGTTTTTTTCAACATCATAATAATAGGTGACTGGATTTAATAGTGCTATTTTATCTAATGCCGAGTGAAATGGACTGATATCTCTTTTCAATTTTCTATCTGACGGATTTACAAAATTACCCGTAACAGTTACATTGCCATCAAAAAAACCGGCATAGTTATTTGCAGCATTTCCAGCTGTACCATAAATCCCGTAATTTGAACCATTTATTGATGATGAAATAGCAGAACCTAAAACTCCAATAGTAGTTCCATTGGTTGTGCTGCCATAATTTGAACCGCCCCATACACAATAATTTAATCCTTCTGAATTTTCAGCTCCGCCAAATACACCTGTATTAATGACTCCTGAAGGTGCTGCATTTCTAGCATAACCTGCCACTCCATGATTTCTATTGGAGGCGCCACCTGATAGCCCTCGAATTCCATAAGACTCTATTCCTGCACTAGCTTCTCCTTTAACTCCAGTATTGTATTGAGATTGCGAAAATTCTCCAATTCCAAGTCCATATACTCCTATATTGTCAGTGGAAGAATTAAGCGCAGCACCCAAAACACCCTCGTTGTCCGTTATACTACCTCCAGCCGAGACCCCTTGAATGGCTCTATTGAAGCCGTTATAACCAGTAATAGTTGAGTTTAAACCACAATATAGCGTTCCGTTTGTATTTCCTCCTGAGACATTTAGTACAATTCCATTTGTGTTTGATGGAGTTACTTCAAATCCATATTGATTACCATTTTGCAAAACTTCAGCAAGTGTATTACCTCCTGCTACATTACCGGCATACAAAGCGTAAGGCACACTTAAGAATTGTGTGGTTCCCATAGCTAAATAGCCACTACCAATATTTAACTCTATACCTAAGAAATAGGTGCCATTAGACCAATCAATTTGAGAAAAAGTTCCTGTAGTTGCTGTACCTTGTCCTATGACACAATTCACTTGTCCTAAATCATCGGTAGGCACATAATGTGTTTCCGTATATACAGGAACACTCGTAGCCGAATTTTGCATGATATTGAAACGGAAATACACATTTTGATTGGTAATCAAATTGCCCGAACTATTTCTAACGGTTGCTTGATAATTCAATCCCTGTGGTGCTTGTGCGTACAAGGAAAAAGATAGTATGCTAACTAGTATGATTAGTATTTTTTTCATTTTTTTTTAGTTTTTAATTATTTTATAAGTGTTGTTTTTCTTGTTTTCTATGTTGGTAACTGTAATGAAATAGGTCCCATTGGCATAAGTACTTATATTTATCGGTTGTTCTCTGTGCACTATACCACTAAATAATAATTTGCCGTTGACATCATGAATTTCGACAACGAATGTTTCTATTGTTTGATGAGAAATAAATAGAGATTGGGAAGTTGGATTCGGAAATAGTTTGATTTGAGCATCAAAATTGGACTCCTCATTATTCAAAGTTTGTAGGTCTAATGAAGGATAAAACCCATTGCCTAATTGGACTCCTGAAGCCGTCATCAATCCCACAACTGGTTCACCAATAGTTAGTGAAATTTTAGCATTACTATTACTTAAAGTTCTGCCGGTACTTCCAATAATAGTTTTAGAGATAGTTTGAGCATTGAGCCATGCACAACAAAAAAGGGCTAGAATTAATTTATTTTGCATTATTTAACTTTTTAATACTACTAATAACATAATAAGCAGTACAATTAATTAAACAATGTTAGAAAGATTCTATGTCAGAGTCAATAAGAAAAAAGTTCAAGTGGGTTCAAGTTAAGGACGTTGCATTAATAACCCATTAGGTTCGAAATAAGTGATTACTTTTTGTAAAGGTTTATCAATTAACCCCTTAGGAAAAAGCTCAAATTCATTTACAAAAATAAATTTGAGTTGCTCTTGATAGATATAATCTATTTTTGCTTGCGTAAATACCTCTGCAATCGTATAAAAAACGATTCTTTTATCGAAAGCATCTAGAGCGGTATAAACCGCTTTAGCATATTTTAAAAGTCCGATGACACAATCCGTTATGACAATAGGTTTTGATTTTGTTAATCTTAAATACAATAGATTCGAACTTAAATAACGCATGCGAGGAAATAGACACATTTCTTCTAATTCATTTTCGGAAATGATCAGATTAAAATACAATTGTTTACCTATAGCTAAAGCTTTATCAAATTTTCCTTTGACATAGTAATGACGCAGTAAAACACAATTACCAAAAATAAAACTTTGTAAATCTTTTTTACTGCTATTCGGTTTGTAATTTCTTAAATACAAATTAAACCCTTCGTCATAATTAGCAATTCTAAATGCCGGATCTACGCCAAGCTCAAAAAATTCTTCTTTAATAAAAGTGTTTTCATAAAAATGCTTAAAAAAAGAAACCGTATTGGGAGACACTAATAAACTATCAAAAATAGTTAAAATTATACTATCCTTTGCCTCTTGATCAACTTCGTCTAAATTATTAAACAATGCTTCTAAAGGTCTATAGTTTTTTAATTGAATACATTGATAGAGCAATGATTTTTCAAGTTGTGCATTCGATACTTGTCCATTTCTATAACTAAACTCCTTTTTACGATGTATCTTTTTGCAAAAATCTTCCCAATCGATATAACCTAAAAACTGTGTAATGATGCTTAGGGTGTTGTAAAAAGGTTTATGTTCTTTATTATAAAGCAATATACGGTACAATGTGCTTTGCGAAATAAGACCTAATCCTTGCTTAAAGATTAATTCACTCAGTTTGGCACAATCAGATTTGGAATTAACACTATATCCTATCTTTTTCATCAGTTGAAGATTCAACTCACGAACCGAAAAAGCATCAAAAGGATATATTTGTTGAGCCATTTAGTTGGAATAATAGTTTCAAAAATAGGAAAGAAATTGTGAAATTATATTTTTTGCTATTAAATTATTATTGGTATGATAGAGAAATAATTATTCCAACAATTTAATCACCCAATTCACTCCTTTTTCTTCACAATACCCTTTGAGATTTGAAGCAAGTATATTTTTATTTTCGCCAGTGGCAAAAAGTGAAGCAACGGCAAATTCGATAGCTGTTTTTTCGTTACTTTCATTTTGAAACAAAATATTATGAATGCGAAATGGATTGTAAATAATTTTACTTTCAAAATACATCGATTTACTAATCCAGTACAATTGTAGCACATATAAAGCAATACTATGCAATTCTTTCTTTTGGTTCTTGATTAGTGAATCAATAATGTCATTTAGTTTATCATTGTTAAATAATTCTTCTTTTAACCCAAATAGTAACAAGGCTTTCAATGATCTAGAGAACAACCATGCTTTTTCGTTGGCATTATAACCAACCGACAACGCTACTAACACGGCAACATGTTGCTTCCAGGTATTTTGTAGGACGCCAGTAAAACCATCTATGATGATTAAGCATTCTATCCATCTGGAAAGTTCGTGAAAATGGCAATTCTTTTGATCTAAATGTATTGTTAATTTTTGAAATTCTTGGATAAGAGGAGATGCTTTATATTCTTTATGAGCTGTTTGACTTATGATAAAACAATAGACAAACAATTTCCTGTACTCATTGCTAAGCTTTGGCAAATAATGATGAACTAAAGCATCAGAAAAATAACGCTCTTCATTGTCTTCGTCTACATAACATTCATAGTAAAAGAGATGGCCAATCGTACTTTCAGCCATTAATTGAAGTAATTCTTTTTGCTTTTTACTTTTGCGAATATAAGCACCTATGAGTTCGGCAGCTGTGAACCTAATAGTATCGTCATCATTATACTTTGCTTTGGCTAAGACAAGTTGCAAGGCCTCAAAACTCTCATTAGCCAAAGCCAATTGCAACATGGCTAAAGAAAACCCGTCAGAGGCTTCTGTTAGAAAAAAATTAGGATCAAACGGAATGTTGGTTTGGTTATCACAAAAATCTTCCCAATCGTTATAGTTAACAAAGCGCGCTAATACATTTAAGGTGTCTTTATAAGGCATTCTAAAAGGTTTCACTACACCATACAAACGAGCAATGGTATGGGGTGAAATGTGTAGTTTGAGTACTGCCATTTGGGCTGAGGCATTATGAGCATCGGCAATGTTCTTAATCTTAAAACCCAACTGGGTTTCAACTTGGTTACAAATCGTAATAATATAAAGACTCGGTTGCATCATGGCATTTAAACTACAAGCGCAAAGATACTCGTAATGAGATTTGATTTTAAACTTGCAATAAGTTGCAATTTATTTTGGTTGTGGAATGGATTAATATTGCAATGAATTATATTTCATAGATAAAAAAACACAATTAACAATACATTTTTAGAATTGATGGATAGTAATCAGTTAGTTATATTCTATCTAAAAATATAAAAAGAAACGGTTTCATAGAATGGCAAGAAGTTAAAGAAGTTGAAAATGTTTTATGAAACACATTAAAAAGTTTGTACTAACAATGACATAAAATTAATAAAAAAAATAACCAATTAAATATCAAAACGTATGAAAATACATAGATTAAACATAGCAACATTTTCAATAATCTTCTTTTTTTCGTTAAACGCGATATGTCAAAACACCACAATATACCAAATTACACCTGCAATTAATAAAAAAATTAGCAAGCAATTTCCAAGTTTATTTCAAATTTATCATGTAAAAAAGCAAAAGATTAAATATCATGAATATGAAATGGGAGAGGTTTTATCAGAAGAGTATAAAGCACAACTAGATATTTTAGATAACGAGAGAGTAGATTATGACAGGTATCAAAAAGATCAATTAAATAAAGTCCAAAAGTTTAAAAATGATTATAAAACTTGTATTGATTTAATTGATAAATATTTAAATTCAGATGAAAATTATGAGGTAAAAAAAGAATATTTAATTCAAAGCAAAGAATTGTTAAGAACCATTCCTAACATTAAAGTAAATTATAGAAATGATTCTGGTGGTTATGGCAATCAAGATGCATTTGTAGGGTATTGGGATAATTTTAAATCTAAACCTAATAAAAAAGGACTAATAGAAGTAAAAGAATCATTAGTTAACTTCTTGAAAGGAGTCCCTGATTTTGAAAAACCTAGCAGTGTTACTGATTATATTATTAGATTAGAAAACCTACCAAAAATAAAAAAGACAGCTCCTGGCCTTGTAGAATCAGAGACAGAATCTGAAAGAGAGGTAGCATTAGTTGATGCAAATATAGTTGACTTAGATTCTTTATCAGGAACTTTTCTTTCACTACCAAATGAGGTAAGTATATCAAATAAAAATATTGGTGCTCCAAACATTAACAAATCATTTCTAAAAAATGAAATTGTAGAATCCAAAAATGTAGAGCAATTTAATAAAGCTTATGATGATATAAATGCTTTTAGAAATGCATACATGATTGAAGAAGTTAACACGAAAGAACAATACGTAATTCCTATACAAAACTGGGCTTATTTTGGGCATGTGACAGATTGCCAAAAAGATATTGAATTATTAAATATTTTACATGAATTAGGCTTTCAAGAATACAAGGGTTCAGATGATAAAACATATATTAAAACAAAAACAGCTGAAATTGAGTTAAAAGAAAACAGCCAACATTTGTATTATATGTTAAAAGAAAATAAATCAAGTTTATCAAGTTTTGATAATGACCATATAAAATTAATATCTTTAATGAAACAATGTATAACTTATACAAGTTCATTAACTGATTTTAATAATATTTATGAAATTAAAAGAGGTTTTACGCCAGTAGAAACAATTAACGCATGGAGAACAAAGGCAATAAGTGCAAATAAACTAGTAGGTCAAATAATGGATATAAGAGGTAAATATGCTCACATATATTCATTTTCAGAAATAGAAAATAGTTCTCCTTTTCAGACATTTTTAGACAATTCTGTAAAATCAAATCGTGCATTAAATCTTACCTACTAAAATAATAATTTTATACTGTTCCACTATTTAATTTAGCCAATGATACGAAATGGGCTTTCGTGTATAAAATTACAAATATGCTTGGTCAGGAAGTTTTTAATCAACCTAAGAAAACACAACAATAAGTTGTACCTTCAAACACTTGAATGGGTCAAGGTATGTATTTCGTTAAAATTCTTAATGCCCAAAACGAAGTTGTCAATATTAAAAAAATAATACTTCAATAAATCTATATCTTACAGCGTTTATTGTTTTATGAAAAAAGGATGTTTGTGGGCATCCTTTTTTAATTGTAGTAAACAAAAATGAGCAATCTTCAAATTTTCATGAAGTTACACCCTTAAAATTAACATTGTTATCCTAACTTTGCATTCAATAATTTAAAATTAGCACCATGGATTTAATGGGAATGATGGGTAAACTTAGAGATACCCAACAAAAATTAGAAGAGACTAAAAAGCGTTTGGATACCGTTTTAATTGACGAACAAAGTAGCGATGGCCTTTTAAAAGTTACCATAACTGCCAACACAACTATAAAATCCATAACCGTTGACGATGCTTTATTGGAAGACAAAGAGCAACTGGAAGATTATTTGGTATTGGTAATGAACAAAGCCATTCAAAGAGCTTCAGCTGTCAATCAAACCGAATTGGATGCCGTTTCAAAAATGGATTTACCCATGATTCCTGGTATGGAAGATATGTTTAAATAAGAATTAAAATTCCAATTTCTCTAACGTTTCCAATACATACGTATGCATCACTTCTTTATAATCAAGATGCGTAACCATTCGTAACGAACCTTTGGCGAGCAAACTTATTGCAATTCCTTTCTGTTTGAGTTTGTCAATGACCAAGTTATCTTCAATATGGGATTGCACCGAGAAAACGATAATGTTAGTTTCTACGGGAGCAACACGCAAAACCCAAGAACATTCGGCTAATTTTGAACCTAATTCTTTAGCCCTTCTGTGATCCTCTTCCAATCTGTTGATATTGTTTTGAAGCGCATAAATTCCCGCGGCAGCCAAATAGCCGGATTGTCGCATATTACCTCCAAATATTTTTCGGATGCGAATGGCGCGCTTAATCGTTGCCGCATCGGCTACTAAAACCGAACCAATTGGTGCTCCTAATCCTTTTGAGAAACATACAGAAATCGTATCGAATAATGCACCATATTGTTTTGGATGCTGCTTTTTTGCAATCAAAGCATTCCATAAACGCGCACCATCCAAATGGTATTTCAAGTTGTTTTCATCACAAACTTGTTTTATTTTTTGCAATTCTTCTAAATCATAACATGCACCACCGCCTTTGTTTGTGGTATTTTCAATGCTTACCAATTTAGAAAAAGGCGTATGATAAAACTCTGGATCGTTAATCCCATTTTTTACTTGTTCAGCCGTAATCATTCCTCTATTTCCATCTAATAAATTAAAATTCACGCCACTATTTGCTGAGGCACCACCCGATTCATACAAATGAATGTGCGACCATTTGTCACAAATAATTTGATCCCCAGGATTGGTATGTAGTTTTATAGCCGTTTGATTCGCCATAGTTCCTGAGGGAAAAAACAGCGCCGCTTCCATTCCAAACATATTGGCTACAAGGGCTTCAAATTCGTTAACCGTTGGGTCTTGTTTAAATACATCATCACCTACTTTAGCCGTGAACATGTGTTGCAACATTTCAGGAGTTGGTTTAGTAACGGTATCGCTTATTAAATTTATTTCCATATCATCAATAGATGTCTTACTTTCGCATTATTATTTTTATTTGAAGCTTTTCCCGCTATTCGTTGCAATCTCTTCGAGGATTTTCACTACTATCGGGGCTAGGATTCACTTGTAAAACACAAAACTACATTAATTTATGACAAATACCGAACAAATAAAAGGTATTGTGGAGCGTCTTGGTGCGTTGAGGAGGTATCTTTGACATTGATGCCAAGCTTATAGAAATTGCCAACGAAGAAGAAAAGACCTTTGCACCCGATTTTTGGAACAAACCCAAGGAAGCCGAAATACTCGTAAAAAATCTACGAACCAAGAAAAAATGGGTAGACGATTTTGAAAAAGGAAATGCCTTAGCCGAAGAACTTCAAATTACTTACGACTATTTTAAAGAGGGCGATGCCTCCGAAGAAGAACTAGATCATCTATATATTTTAACCAATACGCATATAGAAAATCTAGAATTCAAAAACATGCTTTCCGATGAAGGTGACATTTTGAGTGCAGTCATACAAATCACTGCTGGTGCAGGCGGAACGGAAAGTTGCGATTGGGCTGAAATGCTAACGCGTATGTACATGATGTGGGCCGAAAAAGAAGGATATAAAATTAAAGAACTGAATTTTCAAAAAGGAGAAGCAGCAGGAATTAAAACTGTCACCTTAGAAATTGAAGGCGATTATGCCTTTGGGTATCTAAAAGGTGAAAACGGAGTGCATCGATTGGTGCGTATTTCACCCTTTGATAGTAATGCCAAAAGACATACTTCGTTTGTTTCGGTTTATGTATATCCATTAGTGGACGATTCTATTGAGATTGAAATAAACCCAGCCGATATTGAAATAATTACCTCCCGTTCTAGTGGCGCTGGTGGACAAAATGTAAATAAAGTGGAAACCAAAGTACAATTGTTTCACAAGCCAACAGGCATCCAAATTCAATGTTCGGAAACGCGTTCACAACAAGACAATAGACAGCGCGCCATGCAAATGTTGAAATCACAACTCTATGAAATTGAATTAAAAAAACAGCAAGAACAACGTTCTGATATTGAAGCAGGTAAAATGAAAATTGAATGGGGTTCACAGATTAGGAACTATGTAATGCAACCCTATAAATTGGTCAAAGATGTTCGAACCGGAAAAGAAACTAGCGATGTTGAAGGGGTCATGAATGGAGAGATTGATGCGTTTTTGAAAGCCTATTTAATGATGATGGGACAAAAAGATATAGAAAATACAAATTAAAGGTTTTGGAATTTAAACACTAATTGTGTTTATTTGACATTTAAACCAAAACAATAAACTACAATAGCTTATGAAATCTTACTCAATATCAGAAATAAATGACGTTATAAAAGGCATTATTGTCGGTGAAACTTCAGAAAGAATTACTGCGCCAGAACAATTAGATCTGGCGAGTACTACTGAAATTTCTTTTATTGGACATAAGAAATACGAAAAATTTTGGGCTGCATCAAAAGCAAGTGTTGCGGTTGTCAACGAAGATATTGCTATCGAACCAGGAGAAAACAGAGCTTTTATAAAAGTTAAAAATGCCGATTTAGCCATGTCAATGGTATTGGATTTATTTGAATTACCGCCTCCAATTTTTGAGGTCAACATTCATCCTTCGGCAATAGTAGATAAAACAGCAACTATTGGAAACGGAACCCGAATTGGTCCTGGAAGCTATATTGGACCTAATGTACAATTAGGAGAAAACGTAACGGTATATCCCAATGTAACAATACTTGATGAAACAAAAATTGGAAGTAATTCTACTATTTGGTCAGGTGCAGTAATTAGAGAGCGCTGTATTGTTGGTAATGCATGTATTATTCATCCCAATGCAGTAATTGGGGCCGATGGTTTTGGATTTCGACCTTGCCCTGAGAGAGGATTAGTTAAAATCACTCATATCGGTAATGTAATACTTGGAGATGGCGTTGAAATTGGTGCCAATTCATGCGTGGATAGAGGAAAATTTAGCTCTACAATTGTAGGCGATGGATGTAAAATTGATAACTTGGTTCAAATTGGTCATAATAGTAGATTAGGGCGTTTTTGTTTAATGGCTGGAAATAGTGGACTAGCTGGTTCGGTTACTTTAGGAGATGGCGTAATGATTGGAGGAAGTGCTTCCATAAAAGACCACCTAACTATTGGTGATGGTGCTATTGTTGGCGCAGGATCTGGAGTTGCTGCCAATGTCGAAGCAGGAAAAGTTGTTTTAGGATATCCTGCAGTTGATGCTAGAGATGCCTTAAAACAATGGGCTGTGTTAAAACGCTTGGCAAAAGGATAAATCCCATTTATAAAACTTCGTTCAAGAATTGTAATAATGCTTTCCAAGAACGTTGGTTCGCTAATTCATTATAAGCAGCTCCTTTACTGTTGTCATTACCTGCATATTTATCGGTAAAAGCATGAACAGCGTTGGCATAATAAACCATTTGCCAATCGGCTTTAGCACTTCGCATTTCGTTTTGAAAAGCTTTTACTTCATTCTCTGGAACATACAAATCATCAGCTCCATGTAAGATTAAGACTTTAGGTAAAATAGTTATTATTGCTCTAGAGTCATCACGTCCTAAGCCGCCATGAAAAGAAACGACACCTTTAACTTTCATATTGCTACGTGCAGCTTCAACAGCTCCAGTTCCTCCAAAACAATAGCCAATAACTACAATTTCGTCAGGATTTGCTCCTTGTTTTATTAATTCAGTTAATGCCAATTGAATTCTTCTCTGATACTCTAAAATGTTTTTTTTGTAAAAACCAGCTTTTTGACCTGCTTCACTAAAATTAGTTGGGGTATTACCTACTCCATATATATCGGCAATGAAAGTGTAATAACCCAAAGCAGCTAAATCAGTAGCACTTTCTTTAGCATGTTCATCAATTCCCATCCAAGCTGGAAGAATTAATACACCAGGCAAATTTTTGAGTTCTTTTGATGGTTTTGAAACAAATCCACTGAGTTTATTTTCACCATCTGAATAGGCTACTTCTTTTAATTGAGCGATCATCAATATAGGAAGTAAAATAAATAATACTAGAATAGTTTTAGCTTTCATCTTTTTTTATTGTAAATATAAAAAACACAACTTGACAAAACTGTTAAAAATGGAATAAAAAAAAGACCAACATATAAACATTGGTCTTTAGAATCAGTAAATTATTATTTCTTCTTTTTTGATTTGGATTTCTTTTTAGCTTTCTCTTTTTTAGCTTTTTCTTTCTTCTTAGCTTTTTTCTTTTTCTCTTTATCTTTTTCTTTTTGCTTTTCTTTTTTAGCTTTTTCCTTTTTCTTAGCTTTTTCTTTTTGCTCTTTTTCTTTTTGCTTTGATTTTGCTTTCTTAGCTTTTTCTTTGTCTGAATCTTTCATAGTTCCTTGTGTTTCTTGATTAGATGGTGCCACTACAATAGTAGCTTCTTTCGGCTTTATGGAAGTTGGAGTAGCTGATCTCACAACTGTTCTTTTCACTGCTGTAGTTGGCTTTACTGTTCTTCTAGTAACTGCAACTGTTGGCTTATTAGTAACAGTTGGAACAACTTTTTCTGCAATAATAGATTCTTTAGTAACTGTAGGCGACTCTTCTAAAATAGAATCCGTTGCAACTTGAACTTTTTCAACTGTAGTTGTTGATGTATTTGTTGTTGGTGTTGTCCTTTTTATCATATTTTTAAATTTAAATTTTATGTAAATTCTATGTAAATTTTACGTTAACAAACCTACAACAAAAAACAACGCTCCAATGTTAAGTTTTCAATTCAAGCAAAAACTTAACATTGGAAATTCATAACTAAGTTATTAAAATTGAAGCTTTTGATTAAAACCATAAAAAAACTCTTGAAAAAAAAATCAAGAGTAAATATAAAAGAAAGACTATTTTTTTAAATAAATAGTTTTATGAAATAATAAACCAAAGCTGCTAATACCGCAGAAACTGGTATGGTTAAAACCCAAGCCCATAATAATTTTACTGTGATTCCCCAACGTACTGCCGAAACTCTTTTAGTAACACCAACACCAATAATAGAACCTGTTATAGTATGTGTTGTTGAAACTGGAATTTTAAAGTGTTCAGTCATAAAGAGTGTTAATGCTCCAGCAGATTCAGCTACTACTCCCTCAAAAGCGGTTACTTTGGTAATTTTAGACCCCATTGTTTTAACAATTTTCCATCCTCCACTTAAAGTTCCTAAAGCTATTACTGTATAACACGTTAAAGGAATCCAACTTGGCATTTGTCCATCAATTTTAACACCATCAACTTCTGTTGGTAATACAACATTTAAATCCAACCAACCACCTGACATATTTATATCTGGATTGGTTTTAATATATACAGCTACTGCAGCAGCAATGATTCCCATTACTTTTTGTGAGTCGTTACCACCATGACCTAAACTAAAAGCTGCCGATGATAACAATTGCATTTTCCTTAATATTTTTTCAGCTCTTGCCGTCGAAAAACTACTAAACACCAAATTAAATATAGCCAAACTAAAGAAAACGAATGCTACTAAAAACCATTTTATATTAGACGGTTCACAGATCTCACTCCAAAAATGGCTTTCAAATCTTGGTTTCTTAATATCTTCATAGGATATTAGCACTAAATTCATAAACCAAATTACAAGAAGCATTAAAACTATCGTTAAAATTTTAGGATATATGTTTTTCTTAGATGAATACATCATCCATAAAGAGATGAAGTAAGAAATAATCATTCCCAATAACGGTGCAAAAACAATAAATAATAATACAATCATGACACCAGATGGCAATAATTCACCTTCTTTAGCGTCTTTAATCCAATTGACTATTTTAAATCCTGCATGTTCAGGATCAGTAACATCTCTGAATCCATGTGCAATGGCAGCACCAGCAAAACCGCCAATAAGAGTGTGGGATGATGAGGATGGAATTCCTTTCCACCATGTTATCAAGTTCCAAATTATTGCGGCAATAACTCCTGATAATATAACCACTAAATCAATGCTACTGGTATGAGCTGTTTTGGCGACCGTATCGGCTACTCCAAAACCAAAAACCCAATACGCCATGAAGTTAAAAAACGCAGCCCAAAGTACTGCTTGAAAAGGAGTCAGTACTTTTGTAGCAACTATAGTTGCGATGGAATTTGCGGCATCATGAAAACCATTAATATAATCAAATATTAAGGCAAGTACAATGATGATGATGAGTAAAGTAAAATCCATAAATAATTTTTAATTTTTAAAGATTAATGGTTAATCTTTTAATTTCGCAGTTTTAATACTACTTGTAATCAATTTAATAATTTCAATAGCATCAAGATTAATACTTGTATATAAATCATTTAGCAAATAATCTGTTTTATGTAAAAGTTCTAACCAATAAAGAGTTTCATTAATTTCTTTTTGAGCAATAGAAAGTTTATGAATAAAATCCAATTTACTCTGACCGAATTCTGCTTCTCGAATCATTGCTCCAACTGAAGTTCCGCTTCTTAAAACTTGTTTGGATAAAACATATTCTTTGTGGTCAGTAACAAGAAATTTGGAAAGATTAACAATTCGTATTGCAAATAAGAGACTTTTATCTTTTAAAATATTTTCTTTCATTAATGATTAATCTTTAAAAATTAAACATTGATTATGAATGTTTAACAGAAATTTGCTCCATTACATTGGAAACACTTTTACATTTATCAGAAGCGGTTTCTAATGCAGAAAGCACTTCTTTGTACTTAATAATATTTTTTGCATCAGTTTCATTTTCAAAGATATCAGCTACCGCTTTATCAAAAACTACATCGGCTTTACTTTCTAATTTGTTGATTTTTTTACACGTTTCTTTAATTGCCTTATGGTTCATTTCCTTTAATTCTTTGATACCAACACCAATTAACTGACACGCTTCTAAGTTAATTTCCGTTAACTTTCTGATAGATTTAGTTATTTTATCTACCTGATACAAACGAATTCTACTAGCAGCACCATGCATATTATCGGCAACGTTGTCAATTGATTTAATCAAAGCGTGTATGTCTTCTCTGTCAAAAGGAGTAATGAAGTTTCTACTCAATTCTAAGTGTGTCTTATGAGTAATTTCTTCAATTATTGCTTCTAGCTCTTCTATCTTATTAAAAAAATCCTCACGTGCTTCTTTAGGTGCATTTACTGCTTCATGCAGAGTGTCAGCAAGAATAATTAAATTTGCAGAGGCTTGTTCAAATAAAGGGAAGAACTTTTTATCTTTTGGAACTAAAAATTGGAAAATATTGTTTATTGTCATGATACTAAATTTTACAGTGCAAATGTACCTAACTAATGTTAAGAGAATATTAAGATATTAAAAAAGTATTCCAAATTACATATATTTTTACATCAATTAAAAATAGTGAGGTATCGCTTTTTAAAAACGTTTTTGTACATTAGCCACACTAAAAACAGCATCATTTTATGGACATTAACTTCAATAAAAACGAAGATCACAACAAACTTTTATTATCCGATTTAAAACAACGTTTTGCCAAAGTTAAATTAGGTGGCGGACAAAAACGTATCGAAAAACTCCATGCCGAAGGCAAGATGACTGCTCGTGAACGCATTGATTATCTGTTAGATGATAAATCAAAATGTATTGAAATAGGTGCTTTTGTTGGTGATGGAATGTATGCCGAGCACGGTGGTTGTCCATCTGGTGGTGTGGTGGTAAAAATTGGTTATATCAAAGGAAAACAATGCATCGTTGTAGCGAATGACGCCACTGTAAAAGCGGGTGCTTGGTTTCCAATTACCGGAAAAAAGAACCTTCGAGCACAAGAATTGGCTATGGAAAATCGACTTCCAATAATTTATTTAGTAGATTCTGCAGGTGTTTATTTACCACTACAAGACGAAATTTTTCCAGATAAAGAACATTTCGGACGCATCTTTCGCAACAATGCTATTATGAGTAGTATGGGAATTACTCAAATTGCAGCCGTAATGGGAAGCTGTGTTGCTGGTGGTGCATACTTACCCATTATGAGTGACGAAGCCATGATTGTTGATAAAACTGGAAGCATTTTCTTAGCAGGAAGCTATTTGGTAAAAGCGGCAATTGGTGAAACTATCGATAATGAAACACTTGGCGGAGCAACCACTCATTGTGAAATATCGGGAGTGACCGATTATAAAGCCAAAGATGACAAAGACGCATTAGACAGAATTAAAAGTATCGTAGGCAAAATTGGCGATTACGAAAAAGCGGGATTTAATAGAGAAAAAGCGGAAAAGCCAGCATTAGATGATAAAGATATCTTTGGAATTATTCCTAAAGCCCGAAACGAACAATATGATATGTACGATATTGTAAAACGTTTGGTGGATAAATCGGAATTTGATGAATACAAAGCCGATTATGGTAAAACTCTAATAACCGCCTATGCCAGAATTGAGGGTTGGGCTGTTGGAATAGTTGCCAATCAAAGAAAGGTTGTTAAAACAGCCAAAGGAGAAATGCAATTTGGTGGAGCGATTTATTCGGATTCAGCGGATAAAGCTACCCGATTTATTGCCAATTGCAACCAAAAGAAAATACCCTTGGTTTTTTTACAAGACGTAACAGGTTTTATGGTTGGAAGTAAATCGGAACACGGTGGTATTATAAAAGATGGCGCCAAAATGGTGAATGCTGTTTCCAACTCGGTGGTACCAAAATTTACGGTTATTATTGGGAATTCCTATGGTGCAGGAAATTATGCCATGTGTGGCAAAGCCTACGATCCACGACTAATTTTTGCATGGCCAAGTGCCGAACTTGCCGTTATGGGTGGTACTCAAGCTGCAAAAGTATTAGCGCAAATTGAGGCTTCATCCCTAAAAGCAAAAGGAGAAATCGTGGATGAGAAAAAAGAACAAGAATTATTCAATATTATCAAAGCGCGCTACGACAATCAGGTTTCTCCTTATTATGCAGCAGCACGATTGTGGACCGATGCCATAATTGATCCTCTTGAAACCCGAACATGGATTTCTATGGGTATCGAAGCGGCAAACCACTCACCTATTGAGAAAAAGTTTAATTTGGGGGTGATTCAGGTTTAACAAAACTTTATCATCATTTGATACAAACATTATTAATTTTAAATACTTTTTAATTTTTAAACATGAAAAAAATCTTTTTCCTAAGTTTGATTACCCTTACTTTCCAAACGCTTACTGCACAAGAAACATTTACTCGTAGAGACTCTCTTCATGGTGGCTTACGACCAGAAAGAACTTGTTTTAATGTTTTGCGTTACGATTTGAACATCAAAATAAATCCTGAAGATAAATCCATAGTGGGTTACAACAATATTACTTTTGGTATTGTCGAAAAAACCTCTAAAATTCAATTGGATTTATTTAGCAACATGCAAGTTGATAGTATTTTAATGAATAATCAAAAATTAAAATACACTCGTGAATTTGATGCGGTTTTTATAGATTTATCATATACTCTTGCAGTCGATTCAAGAACACGTGTAATTAAGTTTTACTATTCTGGTAAACCAATTATTGCTAAAAACGCACCTTGGGATGGAGGTTTTGTTTTTAAAAACGATACCGAAGGAAAACCCTGGATTGGAGTTGCTGTTCAAGGAACTGGAGCTAGTTTATGGTATCCTGTAAAAGATACACAAACCGACGAACCCGATAATGGAGCAACAATAAAAGTAGCCGTTCCAAATGGTTTAATGAATGTTTCTAACGGACGATTGTTAGGCAGTGAAGATTTAAAAAATGGTTACACACGTTGGGATTGGGAAATAAAAAACCCGATAAACAATTATAACATTACTGTAAATATTGGTGATTATGTACATTTTGGTGAAAACTATAAAGGTTTAGATTTGGACTATTATATTTTACGTACTAATGAAGCCAAAGCAAAAAAACAGTTTGAGCAAGTGAAACCTATGATGGATTGTTATCAAAGTAAATTTGGAAAATATCCATTCGCCGAAGATGGCTTTAAATTAGTTGAAACGCCTTATTTAGGTATGGAACATCAAAGTGCCGTTGCTTATGGAAACAATTATATGCAAGGATATCTTGGAAATGATTTAACAGGAACTGGGATTGGATTGTTATTTGACTATATCATTATTCATGAAAGTGGTCACGAATGGTTTGCCAATAGCGTAACTTCAAAAGATATTGCAGATATGTGGATTCATGAAGGATTTACAAATTATATGGAATGTGTTTATGTAGAATGTTTGTATGGTTATGATAAAGCCATGGAATACACCAACGGACTTCAAGCTAGTGTCGAAAACACGAAACCTATAATTGGGCCATTTGGTGTGAATAAAGAAGGTTCTGGTGATATGTATCCAAAAGGTGCTCTCTTTTTAAATACTTTGCGTCACATTGTAAATGATGATGCCAAATGGTGGAAAATATTACTTAAATATTCGGAAGAATTTCGTAACAAAATCATTGATACAGAAATGGTTAATGCCTTTTTTAACCGAGAAACTGGAATGGATTTAACACCAGTTTTTAATCAATACCTAAGAGTTTCTGAACTTCCAACTTTAAATTTTAGGTTAAAAGACAATAAATTTGAATTCCGTTGGGATTCGAGTTATAAAGATTTTTCAATGCCTGTTGATATTAAAATAAAAGGTGAAACTGTTCGTATTCAACCCAAATATCAATGGACAACCTCTAAATTAAAAGTATCCGATTTAAAGGACATAACAGTTGTAAAGGAACGCTTTTATGTAAATGTTAGATAACGACCGATAACTTTTTGCCGTTTTTTATCTGTTCTTTGGTGGAGGAAAATACTAGGCAGATTATTATTTAAAATGGAAAAATAAAATCAAATGCTAATTAAGAAAAACGCACTAATAGTACTTAGTGCGTTTTTTTATTATTTAAATGTCTTGTCCTGAAATAGCGATACACAAAAAGTATCCTTATGGAAAATCCTAAAGAAAGTCGCTATGTAAAGCGCACACAAAAAGACTACACTATGTCTTTTAAATTACAAATTGTTCAAGAAATAGAACGCGGTAAGCTATCA
>CALQAH020000035.1 GCA_943328505.2 Rhizobium sp. Q54
AACGATAACGCAATATGTTCCTGCAGCAGTGGTGGTAAATGTTGCCACATTTCCTGGTGCAGGTACGCCTACTGGAACGCTCCATGCATAGGTATAGGTTCCTGCTGGTAATGGAGTAGCGGTTACTGTAGCGGTTTCTCCAGCACATATGGTTGAACTATTAACTGTAACCGTTGGTATTGGATTTATTGTTACTGTTCCCGATGCACTTAAACTTGAACAGGTTGTTGTTGTATTGGTAACTATAACACTATATGTTCCTGCAACTGTGGTGGTAAATGTCGCTACATTTCCTGGCGCAGCTACTCCTACCGGAACCGTCCATGTATAAGTGTATGTTCCTGCAGGCAATGGTGTGGCGGTTACCGTGGCGGTTTCTCCAGCACATATGGTTGAACTATTGACAGTAACAGTTGGTAAGGGTAAAACTGTAATAGTGACACTACCTACTTGTAACTGACTACAGCTTGGATTGCCTAAAGACGCAACACTTACTAAAGAAAATGTTGATGCTAATGTAAAAGGCGATGTAATAGTAGCAGTTCCTGAACCATTTAAAAGTATGGTTTGATTAGCACCTCCATTCAAAACATAAGTGACCGTTGCATTTGGAGTACCAGTAAATGTAACTGTTGCGCTATTGCCAAAACAAACACTTGTAGTATTAACACTAATTGAAGCTATTGGTAACGGCAATACTGTAATTGTGACTGTTGAAGAAACTGTAGGGCATAAAGCAGAGGAAACGGTATAAGTAAACACATAAGGACTTCCTGCTAAAGTCAATGATGATACATTTAAAGTTCCTTGAAAACCATTAGAAGTTGGAAATGGACCGGTCCAAACTCCTGTATTATCTGGAGTTCCTCCTAATAAATTATATAAATCAAAAGGAGCCGTTGAAGATAAATCATTAACACAAATTGACCTTGATCCACTATCACCTGAATCATTTGGCTCATAAATATTTACTAAAACCTCTAACCTATTACTACTTTCGCAAGGTGGTTCAACAGTTGTAGCATAATAAAATTGTCCATTTATTAATGGAGTTGAAGGATCTAAAGAAACACCAAATGCCGAAGTCAGATACCAATTGTTATTTCCAGAAGCAACAAGATTAGCAACCGTTAAAGGACTGCCTAAATTATTACAAAATTCCTGTACCGGACTACCAGTTGGAGTTGGCACAATACCAACAACAGCCTCAACAGGTTTTCTGGAAGATTCACAACCTGAGTTTGGATTTGTTTGGCTTGCGTAATAAACCGTTCCGTCAACTATAACTGTGCTCAATGGTAAAGCAGTCCCGCCAGTTGGTGAAGAATACCATTTTATAGCATTTCCACTTACAAAAAAGTCTGCAAGTGTTGCATCATTAGCATTTTCTACACAAGGACCTTGAAAAGCACTGCCAGTTGGTGCAGCATATATAGTTACAATGACAACTTGCCTCAACCCACAACTTCCAGTGTTGTCATCAGCAAAATAATCTTGTCCATTTTGGAGAGGAGTTCCAATTGTTAAAGCGCTTCCTCCGGTTGCATTAGCATACCACCTTACTCCTCCTCCTTCATCTGTAGCTAGTAAACTTCCAACTACAGGAAATTGAGTATCACAAAAAGATTGCGCAGCATTTGTTACCGTTGGACATTGAGAATATGCGGATTGTATGCTTGTACAAAAACATAACAAAAAAAAATAATAAATAAATGTGTTTTTTCTAACAAATGTAGTTATTCTCATAAGCAATTAAATTTAATACAATTAATTTTACTCAAACAACATCATCAGCTATCAATCAGAACAAAATTATATAGTATTGGAAAGTTTTTTTAGCACCAAAACAATTATCATCTTACACACTTATACAAAGTATTTATTGATGCACTATATTACTCATTATATAAATCTTAATATTTGACTTATTAAAATGTTATAAACAAAATAATCAACACTATTAACAACTTTATAGAAGTGAAATAAAAATTTAAAACATTAATTTACAATTGCTTAAATATAAAAAATTGAAGTATAAAAAGTTATTAATATCTATATTATAGTATAAAAAATAAAAAAATGTTAATAAGTTTGAGCTAAATAGCAAACAAATTAACATCGAATCAAAAAAAAAAAAAAACTAAAACTTAAAAATCTGCATCTCAGTGATTGCTATTTCAAATTCTAAAATCATATTTTTGATTATTTCAGAAACAGGTTTTATATCATGAATTATCCCCGCAATTTGTCCAATTTCCAATTCACCTTCCACTAAATCTCCTTCAAACATACCTTTTTTGGCTCTAGCTCTTCCGAGAAGTTTTTTTAATTCATCTGGTGTTGGACATTTGGAATATAAATCTTGAATATCATTGTAAAATTTGTTTTTTATCAAACGAACTGGAGCTAGTTCCTTTAAAGTTAATTGCGTATCACCTTCTTTTACATCAACAATTGTTTTTTTGAAATTATCATGGGCTGAACTTTCGACAGAAGCTGCAAAACGAGATCCAACTTGAACACCATCAGCACCTAAAACCATTGCGGCCAACATGCCTCTTCCAGTGGCAATACCTCCAGCTGCAATTAAAGGAATTGCTATATTTTCTTTAACCATTGGTATTAAAGTTAAAGTAGTAGTCTCTTCTCTTCCATTATGCCCACCAGCTTCAAATCCTTCGGCAACAACTGCATCTACTCCGGCTTCTTGTGCTTTTAAAGCAAATTTCGAACTACTAACTACATGAACAACCGTTATACCTTTTTCTTTTAAAAAACCTGTCCATGTCTTAGGATTTCCGGCAGAGGTGAATACTATTTTAACGTCTTCATCGACAATGATTTTAATGATTTCCTCAATATTTGGATATAACATTGGCACATTAACACCAAAAGGTTTATCCGTTGCTCTTTTACATTTACGAATATGTTCTCGAAGAACCTCAGGATACATTGAACCTGCGCCTATCAATCCTAAACCGCCAGCGTTACTAACTGCACTTGCTAACTTATAACCACTATTCCATATCATTCCACCTTGAATAATTGGATATTTTATACCGAAAAGTTGAGTGATTTTATTCATCGAAGTTAATTTTGAATTGAATTACATTTAATTCTTGATGATTTTTCCTGTTTGGGTAAAAGAATTACAATCCATTTTATAAAAATAAATTCCTGAATTGATAGTAGACAAAGAAACTTGTGAATTAGCTTGGCTTATGTATTGTTCCAATATTAATTGTCCTAAACTATTATAAAGTTGCATTTTGGCTTCGTCAAAGTTGTTTGGAAAAGAAATCGAAACAATATCTTTTACCGGATTTGGATATACTAAAAACTTACCAACTGAATTGGTTGAAATCGAAAGTATTGCTAATGCCCTAGCCAACTCAAAATCAGGAATTCCATATCCAAATTGTGGGTTTGGATTAGAAAATCTATCTGCAGATTGTTTGATATAACTAATTACTTGGCTATTGTTGAGTTCTGGAACAGCTTGCCAAAAACTTGCAATCATTCCAGCCATTATTGGTCCTGAAAAAGAAGTTCCACTTGCTGTTGTTATGGTTCCTGATGTATTAGACAAAACTGAACTTTGACCTTGAGCCATCACATCGGGCTTTATTCGTTGGTCAAATGATGGCCCAATCGAACTAAACGAAGCATAAGCTTCATTAAATTGAACTGCCCCAATTGCTAAAGTGTTAATAGCGTCAGCAGGAACAGCAATATGTGGATTTGAAGAATTTCCGGAATTTCCAGCACTTGCTACACAAATTATTCCACGACTAAATGCAATATCAGCACCTTTCGAAATAAAAGAAGTTATACCATTAATATCATTATAAGTGTAACTATAATTTGGATTATCATAATCAAAATAACCTAAAGAAGTTGTAATTACATCAACACCTAAACTATCGGCTAATTCTGCAGCTTCCACCCAATTACTTTCTTCCACAGGATTTTCAGAAGCAACATCTTCTGTAATGAATAAATAATATTGCGCATCGGGAGCCGTTCCAACTAATTCATTTTCAACATAACCACCCATTGTTGATAGTACTAAAGTACCATGAGAATTTCCTGTATAAAAATTGTTGGTTCTATCTACAAAATTATAACCACCCAATATTTGATTGTTATCTCGCAATCTTTGAAAAGGTGAAACGACATCAACATTTGGAAAACCAGCATCCATAACCGCAATCATTTTACCCGAACCCGTAAAGTCTTGTTGGTGCAATAAATGTCCGTTTAACATTTGTATTTGATTTCCCGAATTGCCATAGGCAAATGTTGCGTTGGTCTCTAAAACTTTATTAACTGCTTGAATCTTTGTAGTTTTTACAATTCTTCCGCTTGAGTTTAAAGAAGCATCAGCAAAATGAATATGATTGACAAAATTTAAAGTAGATAATGCATCAATAGCTGCAATTTCACCCCGTACATGAACCGCATTAAACCATTTTGATTTTGCTTTTACTTGTATTCCGTTTGAAGCACTAATTTGGTCAACATAAGGTTGATGAATCGGAACATCTTTGATATCGAGGGCAATGTTTTGATTGGTTCGTCTATCCAATGATCGTTGCGACAACATTTCAAGTGGGTTGTCAAAATAAAATTGAGAATTGGGTTTGTCAGTAAAATAAACCCAAGCATCTTCTTGAGAATAGGCAGAAAACGTATAAATAATAGATAGTAAGAGTACTATATTTTTCATAGGTATTAGATTTGAAAGCACCAAATTACGAAATTACTCCGGAACCAACTAATTCGTCATCAATATTCCAAGCTACAAATTGCCCTTCGGTAATTGCAGATTGAGGTTCATCAAAAGTAACATACAACCCACTTTCAAATTGAAACAAAGTAGCTTTTTGTAATGCTTGACGGTATCTTACGCGTGCCATGACTTTCATTGTCTCTCCGTTAGTAAGCCTTAAATCTTCACGTATCCAATGAATTTCTGAAGGTATAACTTTTAATGCTTTCTTAAATAATCCTGGATGATTATGACCTTGACCTGTATATATTGCATTAGATGTAACGTCTGTTGCAATAATAAATAATGCTTCTTTAGTGCCGCCAACATTCAATCCTTTTCGTTGACCGATGGTAAAATAATGAGCGCCTTGATGCGTTCCTACAACTTTTCCCATTTCTGGAGAATAGGAAATTCCTTCTGCTTCAAAAGCTAGTTGCTCTTCCAAAGAATTAAATTCGGGTGTCTTTTGATTGTATATCGGATGATTTGCATCTACTTCATAAATAACACCCTTTTTTGGTTGTAACTTTTGTTGTAGAAATTCTGGCAAACGAACTTTTCCAATAAAGCACAAACCTTGAGAATCTTTTTTTTCGGCAGTCACCAAATCCAAATGCAGGGCAATTTCTCTAACTTCTGGTTTGGTCAATTCACCAATAGGAAACAATGATTTAGATAATTGCTCTTGTGATAATTGACAAAGAAAATAGGATTGGTCTTTATTGCCATCTTTTCCTGCTAGAAGTTGATAAACAGTGTTCCCTCTTATCTCAATTTCGCCTTTTCTACAATAATGACCTGTGGCAACATAATCGGCTCCAAGACTTAATGCTATTTTCATGAATACATCGAACTTGATTTCGCGATTACACAATACATCAGGATTTGGAGTACGTCCTTTTTCATATTCGTTGAACATATAGTCCACGATTTTTTCTTTGTATTCTTCGCTTAAATCGACGGTTTGAAATGGAATTCCTAATTTTTCAGCAACAAGAAGTGCGTCATTACTGTCTTCGAGCCAGGGACATTCGTTGGAAATGGTTACCGAATCATCGTGCCAATTTTTCATAAAAAGCCCGATAACTTCATAGCCTTGCTCCTTTAAAAGATAAGCAGCAACACTAGAATCTACTCCGCCAGAAAGACCAACAACAACTCGTTTCATTTGAATTTAAATAGTAATTTAACCCGTTGGGTGTAATTATTTTTTATAGCTAATTTATACTAAATTGTCACATTGAGCTTGTCGAAATGTATTCTTTTTAATATCTTCGACAAGCTCAGACTGACATTTTTGTTCTAATTGAATATAAATTTCCAGCAAAAAAATTTATTAATAAAAGATTTTGATTAATCACAACTAACGGGTTAATTTAATCTTTTGCAAAATTACTTGAATTTAATTACTATTCAACAGTCTTTGGTCTTTTTTGAAATTTCTTACCTTGTTTATTCATATTGACATCTTTCAATTTTCCCTTTTCAAGGATTTTCCACATGCCCACTTTTTTTCCATTTTTAAAAAGCCCTTGTCCTGCTATTTGATTGTCCGCATCTCTAAAAATTGCTGGACCATTGTATTCCCCATTTTTGTATAGGGTCTCTTCAAGAACAACATTGGTTTCTATAAACTTTTTATAGGGTCCTTCTTTAACTCCATTTACATAAGTCGTTTCTTCTGCAATTTTTCCACTAACATAAAAAACTTTGCGAATTCCATTTAGTTTGCCATTACTATAAAATTCAAGTGTCATTATTTGTGTGGAATTTTCATGGTAATACTTCCATTCTCCCTCAAACTGCTTATTAACAACTTTACCTTCGCTTACCTTATTGTTTTTTTGATTATAGAAAATGGTATAACAAGAATTAACTTTTGGATCAAAATCTCTTGTTGCAATTACAGTTCCTGCTTTCGTATCATCGAAAAACTTAAAAAGTCCAATTTCTTTTCCGTGTTCAAAAACACCTTCATAACGCGGTCTTTTTGACTCTTCATAGATTCCTTTCCAGACGCCATGTTTTTTACCATTGCTATCCAACATATTGGTATCTTGAGCCAAAACAAAATTAATAGATAAAATAAAGATCAATAGATATCGCATAATGCCAATTTTATATATAATATAACTTAAAAATTTACTTTTTAGTATTGCAAAACTAATTCCAATTTATGGAAGAATAAAATAAGTAAGAATAATTTTATAAAAAAAACATACATATATCTATATTTTGTTTAATCATTATGCTATTTAATTAAACAATAAAGTAATGCTAAATCTAAGGTTTGTCTTTTTTAAAATATAATTTAAAGTTAAACAAAATAGTTAAAATTTTATTAACAGCACTTTTTTGTTTAACCATTTGGTAAAAAAATTAAACAAATTAATTAGATTTGCACTACAAAAAATCAATTTAAAAAAACATTATGAAAACAAACAAAATTAAATTTTTAGCTGTAATTGCAGTTATTGCAACAATTTTTACATCATGTAGTAGTGACAGTACATCATCTGACACAACTATTGCAGGATTAGCTTCTAGTAGAAGTGATTTAACTTTATTGGTACAAGCGTTAGACAAAGCAGGTTTGGTTGCTACACTTCAAGGTGCAGGTCCATACACCGTATTTGCTCCAGATAATGATGCTTTTGAAGCTGCAGGTTATACTAGCGCTGTTATCAGTGCTTTGCCAGCAGGTGATGCAGGACTTACTCAAATTTTATTAAACCATGTTGTTAGTGGTGCAGTACAATCTACTGGATTAACTAATAATACGTACATCAAAACTCTTGGAAAAGGAAGTGCCTCTTCTACAAACACTTTGAGCATGTATGTTAAAATTGCAGGAGCTACTGTAACTTTAAATGGTGGTGCAGAAGTTGTTGAAGCTAACATTATTGCTTCAAATGGTGTGATTCATATTGTTGATGAAGTGATTGCTTTACCAACTGTTGTTACACATGCTTTGGCAAATCCTAATTTCTCATCTTTAGTTGGTGCATTAACTGGCGCCGGACAACCTGATTTTGTTAGTATACTTTCAGGAGTTGGACAATTTACAGTTTTTGCTCCTACAAATACTGCTTTCACAAACTTAGATACTGAATTAGCTCCGGGTGGAATTGCAGGTGTTTCTGCTGAAAATTTAACAAAAGTGTTACAATATCACGTTGTAAGTCCTGCTAATGTATTAGCTGGTGATTTAACAAACAATCAAATTGTGACTCCTATACTTTCTCCAGCTCAAACATTCACAATAGAATTACCTGCTACTGGAGCACAAATTAAAGATGCCTCTAACAGAACAAGCAAAATCATTATTACTGATGTACAATGTTCTAATGGTGTAATTCATGCTGTAGATAAAGTTTTATTGCCAGTTTTATAAAAAAATAATAAACATTAAAAAAGGCTTTCTTAATAAGAAAGCCTTTTTTTTTATTTTCCCAATTCTAAAGCTCTATTATTAGCCGCTTGAATTGCCTTTATGATAGTTTGCTCTAATCTATTTTGTTGAAAAATTTTAAATACACTTTCAATAGTTCCTCTTTTGAAGTAACTTTAGTAATCCATTCTTGATTAGAAAGTGAATTTATTTTGGATGGCTATCAATCCCATAAAAGTTTGATTGACTAATATTGCCGCTTTCGATTCGTTGAAACCCAATTTAACTAAGGTTGAAACATGGATTTCATAAAATAAAAAAAGAGTCCTGTTTTTCAAAGTGAATCACTTCTAAAACAGAACTCTTTTAAGTATAAAAAACAATTTTATTTCTTATTGTTTTTTGCTTTTTGAGCTTCGGCTTGTTCCATCATTTCTCTCATTTTTTTCTGGAATTTACCTTCTGTTTTGGGCTTTAATTTATTCTCTTGAATCTTAGCATGTATTTTGTCACCATCAATAATATATTTCTTTATTACAATCATAATTCCGATGGTAATTAAATTGGAAATAAAGTTATACAAACTCAATCCAGAACCATAACTGTTGAAGAATATCAACATCATTACGGGTGAAACATAAATCATGATTTTCATAATTTTAGCCATATCGGGCATCCCTTCTTGTTGTGGTGCGCTCATGGCTTGATCTCCAGAAGTCATTTTCATGTAAAAGAAAATAGCAATTGAAGCTAAAATTGGAAACAAACTAATATGATCACCATATAACGGAATGTTAAAAGGCAATTTGGCAATTTGGTCAAAAGAAGATAAATCGTCTGCCCAAAGGAACCCTTTTTGTCTTAATTCAAATGCCGAGGGAAAAAACTGAAACGAGGCATACATGAACGGAAGTTGTATCAAAGCAGGAATACAACCCGCCATTGGATTTACTCCGGCCTTGTTGTATAATTTCATTGTTTCCTGTTGCTTTTTCATTGGGTCTTTTTTGAATTTTTCTCCAATTTCCATAATTTCAGGACGCAATACTTTCATCTTGGCTTGTGACAAAAATGATTTAAAAGTAATAGGTGACATGGCTATTTTTATCAAAATGGTAAAGATGATAATGGCCAAACCATAGGAAATAAATGAGCTTAAGAATCCAAATAATGGAATGAAAATAAACTTATTTATCCATCCAAAAATTCCCCAACCAAGAGGAATAACATCTTCTAAATTTCTGTCATACGCTTTTAAAGTGTTATAATCAGATGGTCCAAAATACCAATTCATTTTATAATCTACTTCGCCATTATTGAAAGCTAAAGGAATATTTGCTTTGAATTGTTTAGTATATACCGTGTCAATTTTTTCATCTTTAACTAAATCATTTGAATATAATTTAGCCGTTTCAAAAGGGGTTTTAGTCAACAAAATTGAAGAGAAAAAATGCTGTTTAAAAGCAACATATTCCACTTTTATAGGATTTTCTTCTTTATCATTTCCGGCACCAACATAATCATGTTTACCATCTTCATAATCGAAACGAATTTCGGCAAAACGGTTTTCATAGGAAATGCTTTTCTCATTTCGATACGTTTTCAAATTCCATTCTAAATCCAACGGTTTTGAAGTATTTAATACCGAATTTAACCCTTGTGAACGCACATCAAAATCAAGCAAATAATCGTTTGGTTTCAATACATATTTGTATTCCAAAAATGCATTGGGTCCCGCTTTCAATTTCATAGAAAGGATTTGATTTTCACCATCTTTAGACAAAGTTGGTTCGAAAAATAATTCTTTCGTATTTAAAACTCGATTGTCTTTGGTTTGTAATTGTAGGTTGAAATCGGCATTTTTGTCTTTTATCAATTCCACTAATTGTCCGGAACCTTTCTTGAATTTTTCAAAATTTTTGAGAGTAGCTTCTACAATATAGCCACCTTTGTTGGCAATTTTTAATTTTATTCTATCATTTTCGACAGTGGTAAAATTATCTTTTGCAGATGGTAAGGTTGCTGAATATGCAAATCCACCTAGCGTTCCTTGCAATTTTTGAAGTTGTAATGAATCATTTGAAGTAGAATCAATTCTAGTTTCAGCAATAACTTTAGCGGCTACTTTATTTGATTTTTGCTCTTTTGCAACCTGCTCCTTTTTGGCCTTTTCACCAGCTAACTGCTCTTTTGTAGGTTGATTGTTGTAGATCATCCAAGCGATGATTACGAAAATTAATGCAAATCCAATTATTGAATTTAAATCTAACTTTTTTGGTTCCATTATTGTTTTTTATTTATTCATAAGTCGTTTTAACAACTGTTTCGTTTCAAGAAGTGATTAATTATTAGGCTATTCTCCTATTTTTTATTTTTAACCATTGCAGCCACAAAGCTAACAAAAATTGGATGTGGATTGGCAACGGTACTTTTATATTCAGGATGGTATTGTACTCCGATGAAAAAAGGATGATTCTTCAATTCAACAATTTCCACCAAACCAGTTTCTGGATTTATTCCAGATGATACTAATCCTGCGCTTTCTAGTGCTTTTTTATAGTCATTATTATATTCATAACGGTGACGATGGCGTTCTTCGATTTGGGTTTTCCCGTAAATTTCATGTGCTAAAGTACCTTCTTTAATATCACATTTCCAAGCGCCTAAACGCATAGTTCCTCCTTTGTCGGTAATGCTTTTTTGTGCTTCCATTAATGAAATTACGGGATTAGTTGTTGTTTCGCACATTTCAGTAGAATTGGCATCTTTCAAGCCTAAAATATTTCTTGAATATTCAATTACTGCCATTTGCATTCCCAAACAAATTCCAAAAAATGGAATATTATTTTCACGAGCATAACGAACCGTTTCAATCTTTCCTTCAATTCCACGAGATCCAAAACCTGGAGCAACAAGAATTCCATCTAATCCTTTCAATTGTTCTGCAACAGACTGAGAATCTATATATTCTGAATGAATACTAATAATATTCACTTTGGTTTGATGGGTTGCACCAGCATGAATGAACGATTCTAAAATGGATTTGTACGAATCTTGCAGTTCAACATATTTTCCAACCAAACCAACATTTACAGTATGTTTTGGATGTTTTAAACGATGTAAAAAAGTATTCCAATTTTTTAAATCGGGTGCTGCTTTTTTAGGCAAATTTAATTTTTTTAATGCTACGATGTCTAATCCTTCTTCAAGCATTAAATTAGGCACTTCATATATGGTTGAAGCATCAATAGATTGTATGACAGCTTCCCGTTTTACATTACAAAACAAAGCTAGTTTTTGGCGTAATTCGTCCGAGATTTCATGTTCGGTTCTACAAACCAAGATATCCGCTTTGATTCCACTTTCCATCAAGGTTTTTACCGAGTGTTGCGTTGGTTTAGTTTTTAATTCACCAGCGGCAGCTAGATAAGGCACCAACGTTAAGTGGATAACAATTCCATTACTTTCACCCAATTCCCAAACCAATTGTCGAACCGATTCGATATAAGGCAACGATTCAATATCACCAACTGTTCCTCCAATTTCTGTAATTACAATGTCAAAATTACCTGAATTACCAAGCAATTGCATGCGTTCTTTAATTTCATTTGTGATATGAGGGACAACTTGTACCGTTTTTCCAAGAAATTCTCCTCTGCGTTCTTTTTCAATTACAGAAAGATAGACTCTTCCTGTGGTAACATTATTAGCTTGTGATGTGGGAACATTTAAAAAGCGTTCGTAGTGCCCTAAATCCAAATCGGTTTCTGCGCCATCATCGGTAACATAACATTCACCGTGTTCGTAGGGATTTAATGTTCCTGGATCCACATTGATATAAGGATCAAACTTTTGTATTGTTGTCCTATAACCTCGTGCTTGTAATAATTTTGCCAAAGAAGCTGCGATAATTCCTTTTCCCAAAGAAGATGTCACACCGCCAGTAACAAAAATGTATTTTGTTTGATTCATTGTGTTGTTTGTGTGTTGTTGTAGTTGTGTAAAAAAACGAGGCAAAATTAAGTAATTAAATCGGATAAAAGGTAATTTGAAAATGAGTTAATTTGGAAATTTGAAAATGAAAATAAAGGTGCTTTTAAAACATAATTTTCAAATTATCATATTTCCAAATTTTCAAATTAAATAGGTTTTGGATATTGCTTTTTGATGTTGCGCACTAATTCTTCCAAACCATTTAATTTTAGTTCATAAATAAGTTTTAATTGTTCCCCAAGTTGGCCATTTGGGAAGCCTTTATTACTATACCAAACTACATAATATTCAGGTAAATCAATAAGATAATAGCCTTCGTATTTACCGAAAGGCATTTTAGTATGTGCTAATTTGATAAGCAGTTGTTGATTTTTGTCCAAGGGTATTAGACTAATTTAATTTCCATTTAAACACTACCTCTTTTTCAATATCGGGATGCAAACTCAATAAAACAGGACAATGATTAGCTGCTCTTTCTAGAATAGATTTGTTCTTTTCTGAAGTGTAAACTGACATATTTAAAACCACTTCAATACGGGCAATTTTTCGAGGTTCTGCTTGCATAATTTTAGTAATTTCAACCATAGAATTTTCTAAATCTAACTTTAAATCTTTAGATTTTATTGCCATTATGGAGACCATACAACTTCCTAAAGCAGTTGCAACCAAATCCGTTGGAGAGAATGCTTCTCCCTTTCCATGATTATCTGTTGGTGCATCGGTTAGTATTTCTGTTCCAGACTGAATATGAATGCAAGAAGTTCTTAATTCTCCTTTATAAACTATTTTAGATGTTGGCATTATTGCGCTTCTTTAATGGTAAAATCGATATCATAGTATAAAATATAAACCCCTTGATTGGAATATCCAGCCGTACTATTTTGAACATAATCAAATTTATTTTCAATTTGTTGTGTGGCATTGGATTGAACCGTTTGTTCAAAGGATCTATCTTGAGACAATCGAAGTAAAGTATCAAAGGTAACATCAAAACCGCGGATGGCATATTGGCTTGGCAAGATTTTATTTAGTTTTTTATATTTCGCATCAAATTGATTGGCTTCCATTGTTTCATTAGGTTTTGTCAATGAAGGATACGTTAGTTTAAGAGATGTTAAACGTGTTAATGCAATTTCTTCAAAATCAAAAGTTTCGTTGGCTTCTAAAATCACCAATTGGATTTGATATTCTTTTTGCAAATTTAACATTACATTCGTTGTGGATAAAATCATTCCTGTTCGTTCGGAAGCTAAAACCACAAAATTGAGTTTGTCTTTAACTAAATAAATTTTAATACTATCAGCCACTACTCTACTATTTTCATCTAACCCAACAATCTTTACATTGTTTTGAAAACTTTCAATGTATTGCTTCACACTGCCTTTTTTCGGATCAATAACAGCCACGATGTTTCCGTTTTTTTCATTCATATAGTCAAACATAGAAGACCTCAACATTTCATTGGAAGGCATCGATTGATACAAATTGGAGTATTTTTTACCCACATCTTTAGACATAGGTGAAATAATCGGTGTTTTAGAAGTTTGTAAAAACTCGGCTAACTTCTCGACATTAGTTTGATAAAATGGGCCAATAATAGCGTCAGAAGATTGTAAATTATTTTGTTCAACAATAGCAATGATATTTGAAGAATTTTTGGTTTCCTGAGAGTCGTAAATTTCGACATCTATATTCATTCCTAAAACTTTAGCGGAATCAATTGCCATTAAAGCACCTGCATAAAAATCTAAAGTCAAATTAAGAAACTTGTCTTTTTTTAATCTTGCTTGTGGGGAATTTATAGTATCACTTTCAATTTTTGAAATATTAAAAGGTAATAAAAGTGTTAATCGCTTTTTAGAATTGGCGCGAATACTTAAAGATAAGTCAGTTAGTCCTTTTTTTTTTCGGAATCTGAAATTTTAGGGACACGAAGTATCATTCCAAGTTTTATCCCTTTTTTCAATTCTGGATTAAGTTTTAACAATTCGTTTTCGGTAATACCAAATTCAGAAGCTATACTTTCGGGCGTATCTTTTGGCTTTACTAAATATTCTTGAAAATATTTTTTCCCCGATGTACTTGTACTTGCTGGAACATCTTTTGGAACCTCTACTTTTGGTTTTTCAACAATAACTGGTTTACCTTCGTTTATTGTAGCAACTTCATTTGCATTTCCTGGTAATTTAAGTTTTAATCCTATTGGAAATCCTGATACTATTTGTGGGTTCAGTTTTTCTAATTCATCAATAGAAATAGAATATAATTTTGAAATAGAATATTTAGTTTCCTTAGGTTGAATGATATGGATTTGACCTGAAGCTTTTTTTACAGTCAAAGGTTTCTCCACTACTTTTGTTTCACTTGGCGTAACTACTGTTTTAGGTGATTCAACAGTTGATGTTGAAGCAGTATTGGAGTCGTTACCTGCAGGAATAATTATATTTTGTCCAATTTTTAAACCATTTTTTAAAGCATTTCCATTAGCATTTTGTATCGCTTCAATAGATACATTATATTGTTTTGAAATGCTGTATAATGTTTCTTTAGGCTGAGCAACATGGGAAGTTGAACTAGTTTTTACGGCTTTTTTTTCAGGTACAGGTTCTGTTGTAATTACTGCAGTAGAAGGAATTAAAAGAACACTATTTAACTGAATTCCATTCTGAGAATCCGGATTTAATTTATAAATATCGTAAGGAGTTATTTTGTATTTTTGAGAAATTTGAGTAATTGTTTCCCCTTTTAAAACAGTATGCTTGATGAATTTTTCTTGCATACCCGATACTGAGAAAGAAATTGACAATACTGTTACAAGAATTGCAAATAGTCTAATGTTTTTCATGTAATTATTTTTTACAAATATATTTCAAAGATAATTATTTTTTTTTGATTGTTAGAGTTTGACCAATTTTCATTCCATTTTTCAATAATTCATTATTTTGTACTATAATTTCATCCACAGTGACTTGATATTTTATTGACAAACTGTATAAGGTTTCCTTTGGTAAAACCTTATGAATTATGATATTGCTTTCCTCTTTTAACTCATTTACTATAGCCATATCACTTATTGCAATTACATTATTTTTTGAATCAATCACTTCTTCTTCAGAAGCATTTTCCATAATCTTTTTTACTTCCGCAATTTCTTTTGTGGGTAAATCCATGTTGATAGGGACAGGAATTTGTAAAATCATTCCTCTGTAAAGTCCATCAGCAGCGCCTTTATTGAGTCGGTAAATTTCTGAAGGCGAAACATGATATTTTAAAGAAATCATCCGCATGGTTTCCCCAAATGCTACGGTATGATTGATAATTTTGACCGTAACTTCGGTTGAATTGTTGTTTTGTGAGAACGTATTTTGAATTAACACTACTAATAAAAAAAATAAAAATTTTCTCATGATCTTGCAATTTAAAGATTGTTATTCCCACTCAATTGTTGCTGGTGGTTTTGAACTAATATCATATACAACTCGATTAACACCTTTTACTTTATTAATAATCTCATTGGAAATTGCCATTAAAAACTCATACGGTAAATGAACCCAATCTGCTGTCATTCCATCGGTAGATTCAACGGCTCTGAGTGCTACAACTTTTTCATAAGTCCTTTCGTCACCCATTACTCCTACACTATTTACTGGCAATAAAATGGCTCCTGCTTGCCAAACTTTATCATACAATCCATGCGATTTTAAACCTTCAATAAATATAAAGTCTACATCCTGCAAGATACGGATTTTTTCTAAAGTAATGACACCCAGTATTCTAATTGATAATCCTGGTCCAGGAAAAGGATGTCTTCCTAATAATTCAGGGTCAATTCCTAGTGTTTTTCCAACTCTTCGCACCTCATCCTTAAACAACATTCGCAAAGGTTCTACAATTTGCAATTTCATATAATCGGGTAAACCGCCCACATTGTGATGTGATTTTATAGTTGCCGATGGCCCTTTTACCGAAACCGATTCGATAACATCCGGATAAATAGTGCCTTGTGCCAACCATTTTACCTTTTCAATTAAATGTGCTTCATCATCAAAAACTTCTATAAATGTTTTACCAATCGCTTTCCTTTTGGCTTCTGGCTCTTCAACTCCATCAAGAGCAGAAAGAAAACGATCAGAAGCATCAACTCCTTTAACGTTTAAACCCATCCCTTTATATTGGTCCAAAACACTTTCAAATTCATTCTTACGAAGCAAACCATTGTTGACAAAAATGCAATACAAATTTTTCCCAATAGCTTTGTGTAATAAAACTGCAGCAACAGTAGAATCTACTCCGCCAGAAAGTCCAAGAACCACTTTATCGTCTTTTATTTTTTCTTGCAGTTCGGTTACAATTTCTTCCACAAAAGCATTGGGTGTAAACGATTGTTCTACTTTGGCAATTTTCACCAAAAAGTTTTCTAACATTTGTTTTCCATCTGTGGAATGGTATACTTCGGGATGAAATTGAATGGCATACGTTGTTTCACCCTCAATTTTATAAGCGGCATTTTCGACATCTTTGGTACTTGCTAATCGAACGCCATTGGCGGGTAATTTTTTAATAGTATCGCTATGACTCATCCAAACTTGGCTATCCAAAGCAACATTTTCTAGAAATAATTCATCTTCTTGAATGAACGATAAATTGGCTCTACCATATTCTCTAATGTTGGAAGCGGCAACTTCTCCACCCGAAAAATGGGCCAAATATTGTGCACCATAGCATACGGCAAGCAAAGGAATTTTACCTCTAATATGAGTTAAATCTATCATCAAAGCATCTTCCGAGCGGACAGAATAAGGACTTCCACCAAGAATTACAGCTTTGTAAGGAGACAAATCGGTTGGATAATGATTGTAAGGGAAAATTTCGCAGAATATGTTTAATTCGCGAACACGGCGTGCAATAAGTTGTGTGTATTGCGATCCGAAGTCTAAAATAAGTACGTTGTGTTGCATGCACAAAAGTACTATACTAGATGCAAAATAAAAAGTCGATTTCAGAAATTATTTTATTTTTATTTAGTGAAAAATTCAACATTTTATTTTGTTTTTAATGATTTCTTTATTACAAAAAATTCATTAGATCGAGATAATTACTAATTGTGGTAGGGTAAACAAAATGGTAATTGTTATTTTATAACTTGAATCGATAAAATATCATTTAAATTCGCCTCACAACTTGCAATTAAAGACTTAACCAATTATGAATTTTACAATTTTAAACAAAAAGATTTCTTTAAAATTTATTTTAATTTCTGTTATACTAACAAACATTATCACCTACTATTTTATTACAAATGAAGAAAAATTAAAATCGGACAAAACCATTGCAACATTACATTCAGAATTAAATAACTCATCTCCATCAAGTTGCAGCTACAAAGTAAAAAGATTAGCAGGTTTTAATTACATTAATCCGATATTATTTGTAGATAATGAATGTGAATCTGATAAATTAAACACTATCAAACAAAGTGTTTCAAGCTTAATCGACAATTATAAAAAGGATGGAATTATCAATTCTGCTTCCCTATATATAAAGGAATTTAATGAAAATGGCTGGACAGGAATTAATACTGATGAAAAATATTTTCCAGGTTCCTTAATGAAAATCCCAATGTTATTTACTTTTTTAAAGGAAGAAGAAGAAAATCCGGGTTATTTGAACAAAGAAATTGCTTTTACTAAAGCCTTTAATTCCGTTAAAAAAACACAATACAAATCAAAATCAATAACATTAGGTCAAAAATACAGTATCAGAGAATTACTGAATTACATGATAGTATACTCTGATAATGATGCTACATCATTATTGTATGCTCAAATGAATTTGAATAAATATAAAAAAGTTTTTACAGATTTGGGTTTACAAGCTCCCGATTTGGATTCTCTAAATCATACTATGACGGCCCGAGAAGTGTCATATTTTATGAGAGTACTTTTTAATGCTGCTTATTTAAACGATATAAATTCGGAGTTTGCAACAGTATTACTACAAAAATGCAATTTTAAAGAAGGTATTGTGAGTCGCTTACCAAATACCGTAAAAGTTGCTCATAAATATGGTGAATCTGGCAATCAAATTGAACAAGAACTTAATGAGACCGCGATTGTATATTTAGAGAACAACCCATATGTAATTACGGTTATGACTAAAGGAAGAGATTACAAACTTCTACCTCAAGTTATGAGCGAAATTTCAAGAATCGTATATCAAAACATGGTAAATAATTGAAAATCTACAAGTAATTAGATACTTCACAACGAAATTTATCTTACTATAAAAATCATAAAAAAACTCACGAACATTTTCCGTGAGTTTTTCATTTGCATTAAATAATCCCTACTCTTTCACAATTTTTTCTGCTTTAATTCCTTTATCGGAAGTTGCTTCGATGAAACATATTCTTGCTTGATGTGTTAACGATTAAAATCGTATTTACATCAAATTTTAAATAATTTTCATACTATTTATAGCTATTCATTTAAAATTTAAACTTTGGAATTGTATAAAGTATTCAAAGTCTTAGTAGTACTTTTAGCATTAACACTTTATCTGCAAAAGTTAAAAATAAAAATGATCACAAATGAATACCTATCATGATGTGATGTCAATAACTTTTCATCCAGCAGAACATTAAAAATTTGACCTAGCAATTTTGGTTGGTTGAATTTTGAAAATTCTTTTCAACAAATAGCATTTCTAAAATCAAAATTCTAAAATTAAATTTTACCTTTGAAATCTTAATAACAAATAAGAATTATGGTTTATAAATTCAGAGTAATTCTCGATGCCGAAGATGATGTTTTTAGAGATATTGCTATTCAGGAAAACGACTCATTAGAAGATTTTCACAATGCCATTGTCAATGCATTTGGCTTTGATGGTTTAGAAGTTGCCTCGTTTTATACGTGTGATGAACAATGGAATCAGGAAGATGAAATTTCACTTTTTGACACGGGAGATGTACTTGGAGAACAAAAAATAATGAGTGATTATCCAATTAATCAATTGTTAAGCACCGATCAAACCAAAATTATATATGTTTACGATTTCATCAATATGTGGACATTCTTAATTGAATTGGCTGCTGTTGAAAATGAAGAAATTGGTATTACCTACCCTAATTTATTATTCTCTCATGGAGAATTACCCGAAGCTGCTCCCGAAAAAGAATTTGAAGCTGACATGAACGATGACATTTACGATGAATTTGAAGATGATTTAGATGAAGAAGATCTAGACATGTTTAGCGGAGATGACAGTTTTGAAAACTTCGGATTTGAAGAAAATTGGAATTAGTTCCTTAAAAAAATATTAAATTTACAAATGACTAAGTTCTAATCAAGAACACTCTTGTTTCTTGGTTCATAGTTCTTTTCGCTAAAACAAAAACATGATCAACCTATTCAACACTCATATTGAGAGTTTATCAATACACCGCGTTGGCAATAAAAGTCGCAATGAAGCCTTATTTTTATCTGAACAAGCCTATAATTTAAATGACGAAATTGTTCCTCTTTTAAAGGAATATTTCTTCAAATCTTTTCGGGACAAGGAGGAAAACTATTTCCAATTTGCTCACGAAGTAGATTTGGATTATAACGATATGTTTAATTTGGCAACCGAAATTTTTACCGATCCAAGTACTATTCATGAGGTTTCAAAAAAAATCACCAAACATCTTTTTGAGCAATCCAACCATCCCCATATTAAAAACGGCGAAGTTTATGTTACTTACTTAACCAATATAAATATCGATAATAATGTTGTGGATGCCATTGGCGTTTTTAAAAGTGAAGTGCAATCGGATTTTTTACAGTTTGAAGAAAAAAATACTTCATTAGAAATGATTTTACAACATGGAATCAATTTGAACAAATTGGACAAAGGTTGTTTAATCTTAAATTATAAAAAAGAAGAAGGATACAAAATTTTAACGGTGGACAGTAACCGTTATGATGCTCGTTATTGGTTGGAGCATTTCTTAGCTGTTGATGCCTTTCAAGATGAAAATTTTATCACCAAAAAATATTTAAAATTCTGTCAAGGATTTGCAAAAGACGTTGTTTTTCCTGCTGAAGACAAGAAGGAAGAAGTGATGTTTATGAACCGATCTGTGAATTATTTTGCCAAAAACGATCAGTTTGAAGAAAGTAATTTCTTGAACGAAGTGCTAGTAAATCCCGAATTAATTCCAGAGTTCAAAAATTACAAAGTGGATAAAGGAGAAAAATACAGCATTGAAGATTTAACTACTTTCCCAATAGCCAATTCTGCGGTTTCAGATGCTAGAAAAAGCATTAAAAATGTCATTAATTTAGATACACACATTCAAATAAAACTTGATTTTATCAATCCAGAAAGTGCTGAAAAATATGTGGAAAAAGGTTGGGACGAGGAAAAGCAAATGTACTATTACTTAGTTTACTTTAACAAAGAACAGAAAAGCTAAAACTCATTTCTTTTAAATATATTGAATTCTACAAGAAAAAAACACTTCAAAATACTTAGATACTAAATATACTTATTATTTTAGCCATAAATTTATAAAAAACAAACATGAAAAAATTCAAATTTTTTGTAGCTATTACTTTTTTAGCTATTACTTTTTTAGGCTGTTCAAGTGATAGCCCATCTTCAAGCACTAGCCAATGGGCAATGACCGCAAAAGTAAATGGCGTACAATGGGAAGTAAATAATGCTTTCAACTCAAATTACGCCACTCCATCTATTTATTCGTATTACCCTGACGCGGATTATATTCAACTTCAAGGAAGATATGGTGGAACATTTGGAATAAACGAAATTGACTTGTGGATTAAAAGAACCGATTTACAACTTGGAACTTACCCAGTAGGACCGGAAACTGATGGTGTTACTACACACATTGATTTAATTGATAATTCAAATTCAGAATCTGAAAATACACTTGAAGGAAGTATTACCATTACTGAAATTAATACCACGACAAAAGTAGTTAAAGGAACATTTAATTTCACAACCTCGGATGATACATTTGCAACACCTCCAGTTGTTAATGAAACCATTACCGAAGGAACTTTCAATTACCGATACGATACTGGAGAAGGAAAATCTTCAAATTAAAATAAACAAACCGTCTCATAATTCAATTTTTGAGACGGTTTGTTTTTTATTTACTCAAATACATTTTTCTTCGGGAATACAATTCATAAAACTGATCGTCTTTTAAATCATCTATAAACAAAATGCTTTCACCTGTCGATTTCATTTCGGGTCCGAGTGCTTTGTTCACATCTTTAAATTTACTGAAAGAGAAAACGGGTTGTTTAATAGCGTAGCCTTTTAGTTGTGGATTGAATTTAAAATCGGTAACTTTATTTACGCCAAGCATCACTTTTGTTGCATAATTTACATACGGTTCGCCATACGCTTTAGAGATAAACGGAACGGTACGAGAAGCTCGAGGATTGGCTTCAATAATGTAAACCGTATCATCTTTTATGGCAAATTGAATATTGATTAATCCAACGGTTCTCAAAGCAATGGCAATTTTCTTCGTATGATCTTTGATTTGCTGCATGACAAATTCCCCTAAATTAAACGGTGGCAATGTAGCATTACTATCTCCTGAATGGATTCCACACGGTTCAATATGTTCCATAATTCCAATGATGTACACATTTTCACCATCGCAAATGGCATCTGCTTCGGCTTCGATGGCGCCATCTAAATAATGGTCTAATAGCAATTTATTTCCGGGTATCGATTTTAATAAATCAATAACATGTTCTTCCAATTCTTGTTTATTGATGACAATTTTCATCCCTTGTCCTCCCAAAACATAAGAGGGACGAACTAACAAAGGAAAATCCAAAACATCGGCTAACGCCGAAGCTTGATCCGCATTTTCGGCAATACCAAATTGTGGAAATGGAATTTTAAGATCGGTTAACAATTCTGAGAAACGTCCTCTATCTTCCGCTAAATCCAAGGCGTCAAATGAAGTTCCTAGAATTTTGATTCCGTATTTAGATAATTTTTCGGCTAACTTTAAAGCTGTTTGACCACCCAACTGTACAATAACCCCTTCTGGTTTTTCATGACGAATGATATCGTAAATATGTTCCCAAAAAACAGGTTCAAAATACAATTTATCCGCGGTATCAAAATCGGTGGAAACCGTTTCCGGATTACAGTTAATCATGATGGTTTCATAACCACATTCTTTTGCCGCTAAAACACCGTGAACACAGGAATAATCAAATTCAATTCCCTGCCCAATTCGGTTAGGTCCGGAACCTAAAACCACAACTTTCTTTTTATCCGTTACGATACTTTCGTTATGCACAAATCGGTTGCCATCGGCAGTTTGAATTTCGGCTTCAAAAGTGGAATAATAATAAGGCGTTAACGCTTTAAATTCGGCGGCACATGTATCCACTAATTTATACACACGCTTAATATTCATTTCGTCACGCAATTTGTACACCTGACTTTCCAGACAACCTAACATATGGGCTATTTGTCTATCGCCATAGCCTTTTTGTTTGGCTTCAAGTACCAACTCTTTAGGTAAGGTGTCAATTTTATATTTGGATATTTCTCTTTCCAAGAAATACAATTCTTCATATTGTTTCAAAAACCACATGTCTATTTTTGTGATTTCATGAATTCTAGACAATGGAATTCCCATGGCAATTGCATCGTAAATGACAAAAACGCGATCCCAACTTGCAAAAGTTAATTTCTCGATAATTTGATCGTAATTTTTGTACCCTTTTCCGTCTGCTCCTAGTCCGTTTCGTTTTATTTCTAACGACTGAGTTGCTTTGTGTAAAGCCTCTTGGAACGAACGTCCAATTCCCATTACTTCACCAACCGATTTCATTTGAATCCCTAAGGTTCTATCAGCACCTTCAAATTTATCAAAGTTCCAACGTGGAATTTTTACGATTACATAATCCAATGTAGGTTCAAAAAGTGCGGAAGTTGATTTAGTAATTTGATTCGGTAATTCATCTAAATTGTATCCTAAAGCTAGTTTTGAGGCTACTTTTGCAATAGGATAACCTGTAGCTTTTGAAGCTAAAGCCGAAGAACGAGAAACTCTGGGATTGATTTCTATAGCTACAATATCTTCTTTTTCATCGGGTGAAACGGCAAATTGCACATTACAACCTCCAGCAAAGTTACCGATAGAACGCATCATCAAAATAGCGTAATCCCGCATTTTTTGAAATGTGGTGTCCGATAACGTCATTGCAGGTGCAACAGTAATAGAATCGCCTGTATGAATTCCCATGGGATCCATGTTTTCGATAGAACAAATAATGACCACGTTGTCATTTTTGTCGCGAAGCAATTCCAACTCGTATTCTTTCCAACCCATTAAAGCCTTATCAATTAAAACTTCATGAATTGGCGAAGCTTCTAAACCTCTAGTTAGCAAATCATTAAAATCTTCTTTTTTATACACTACGGCAGCACCAGTTCCACCTAATGTAAAAGAAGGTCGAATTACTAAAGGAAAACCAAATTCCTGCTCAATTTCCTTACCGCGAAGGAAAGAAGTACAAATTTCGGCTGGTGCCGTTGGCACTCCAATTTTTTTAAGTAATTGCTTGAATTGTTCTCTGTCTTCGGTAATGTTGATGGCATTCACATCGACGCCTATCATTTTTACATTAAAGTCATTCCAAATACCTTTTTCGTTGGCTTCCAAACAAAGGTTTAACGCAGTTTGTCCTCCCATTGTTGGTAAAACGGCATCTATTTGAGGATGTTCTTTTAGGATTTGGATAATAGATTTGGTGGTCAATGGCAATAAATAAATATGATCCGCCATGGAGGGATCGGTCATGATGGTGGCAGGATTTGAATTAATAAGAATTACTTCAATTCCTTCTTCGCGAATGGAACGAGCCGATTGAGAACCTGCATAATCAAACTCGCAGGCTTGACCGATAACAATTGGACCTGAACCTATGATTAAAACCGATTTTATGGAGTTGTCTTTGGGCATTTGTAGTTAGATTTTTAGACTTCTTAGAATTTGTTAGTTAGTTGTTTTTATTGTTATTGCTTTTATTAGCCCAGATGGTAGTGAAAATCCTTTTTATTTGTGCTGAGCTTGACGAAGCATAAAAATAAAAAGATTGTAGCAAACAGCTGGAAATAGCTCCTAAAACTTATCAAAATTTATAAACAGGTTTAAAAAAAAGCCGCTACTAATAAAAGTAACGGCTTGATATTGATTAGTGATAATCATTATTTTTTGTGTCTTGGTTCAGAAGAAACAGTCAATTTATGTCTTCCTTTTGCTCTACGACGAGCAAGTACTTTTCTTCCATTTGCAGAAGCCATTCTGTCCATGAATCCGTGTTTATTTCTTCTTTTTCTTTTCGATGGTTGAAACGTTCTTTTGCTCATTGCTTTGTATCTTTAAAATCTTGTATTAAAATCGTTGTTGGTCGGCTTTGTAAAACCGAGTGCAAATATACAAACCTTTTTTTTTCTGACAAGTAGTTTTATAAAAATATTTACAATTCATTTCATTACCTTTGCAATCACAAAAAATATAATATTATGTTTCACAGAAATATCAAACTAATCCTAGCAGTTCTAATCCTTTCGACTGGCATTTGGCAATTTACTGAAGGGAATATTGGTAATGGAATTTTTTTAATTCTACTGACTGCCATCCCAATTTTCCTTTATTTTAAAAATGAGTTCATTCTTTTAGCGTTTTTAAAGTTGCGTAAACAAGATTTTGTTGGCGCAAAAGTGTGGTTGGACAAAATTAAAAACCCAGAAGGTGCTTTGGTTAGAAAACAGCAAGGCTATTTCAATTACCTTCATGGATTGATGCTTTCTCAAACCAATTTAATTCAGGCCGAGAAATATTTCAAGAAAGCCATTGAGTTGGGATTGAATATGGATATGGATTTGGCGGTAGCTAAATTGAATTTGGCAGGTGTTGCCATGTCAAGAAGAAGAAAATTGGAAGCTACCAACTTGATGAATGAAGCCAAGAAACTTGATAAACAAGGGATGTTGAAAGACCAGATTAAGATGATGAAAGAACAGATGAAGAAAATTTAAATTAGACTTCTTAGACTGACTTAGACATTTTAGACACATAAAAAAAGTCACTTTCAAATGAAAGTGGCTTTTTATTTTCAAATTAAATAGTTAAAAAATCTAAGAAGTCTAACCTTCTAAAAGGTCTAAGCTGTCTAAAATTAATATCCTTCCAATGGAATTTCTATTTCGTATTTTTTCTTAGAGTTGTTGATTAGTTTTTTATCACGCAACCAAGGATTGTGAATTTTTAGGATTTTATAATTAATTCCTTGAGTTTTTGCAAAAGAAGCTAAATCTGCGATTGAACTATCTACTTCAATTTTTTTGGTTGGTAATTTTGAATATAAATCGCTGGAAAATATTGAAAATCCATATTTATCTGGGTTTTTCATGATCTCTTTGAGTGCTAAAATTCTAAATACATATCTTGAAGTTTCTTCTGTTAAAGCCAAATCATAATAATTGGCTACTTGTTGCTCCTCAATTTTTTTACTAACGCCTGTCATTCCTCCATTATAGGAAGCAGCAGCTAAGGTCCAAGAACCAAATTTATCTTTTGCCGCTTGAAGATATTTACATGCAGCTTCAGTAGATTTTTCAAGATGATAGCGTTCGTCAACAATATCATTAACTTCCATTCCTCTTTCTTTAGCAGTATCGGGCATAAATTGCCAAATTCCTTTAGCTCCTGCAGAAGAAGTTGCATTCATCAAACCGCTTTCAATAACGGCTAAGTATTTAAAATCGTCGGGGATATTATTTCTTTCTAAAATTGGTTCAATAATAGGGAAAGCACGATTGGCACGTTTTATTATTAGTACTGTTGTGGCATCTAGATTAGCGTTGATAAGCAGTTCTCTATCTAATCTTTCTCGAACATCCGAGATTTGTAGAGGTGTTTTTTCACCAGCAAAATCAATTTCGGCAGGAAAATACATGGCTGTTCCTTCATGCATTTTTTGATCTTTATTTTTACCAGAAATAGCAAAAATTAAAAATCCTGAAAGTAATACTATCATTAAAATAGTCAAAGGGGCATTTGTCTTTTTCATATGTATCTAATATTAGTTTAATAATATAACCCGTTGTATGTAATTATTTTTTATGGCTAATTTATACTAAATTGTCACATTGAGCTTGTCGAAATGTATCCTTTTTAATGTCTTCGACAAGCTCAGACTGACATTTTTGTTCTAATTGGATATAAATTTCAAGCAAAAAATGCAGTACTAATAGATT
>CALQAH020000036.1 GCA_943328505.2 Rhizobium sp. Q54
AAACATCTGATGATACAAATACCATGAGTTATCAAAGACTTTCTAGTTACCTATCGTTATCCATAAAAAACAAGGCAAATACTTTAGAATTTGCTTCCGTGGTCTATTACCAACCCAATATTAACCTTTGGAAAGATTACAGGCTTTCAAGTCAAACCTCTTTAGCATTTAACATCACTTCAAAAGTACAGTTTGTTAATTGTATAAATTATGGTTATGATTCCTATGCACCATCAAACGTGAGTAAAAAAAATATTATTTTAACAAATGGATTAAAAATGAACTTATAATATTTTAATAAAATTTTAATAGAAATAACAGATAATAAATTAAATAACTTAAAAAAAACAAAAAAATGGCATTAACAGACTCCCAAAAAAGTTCAATTGAATCAAAGAAAAGAGATATTGAAAGAAAAAAAAGCGAAATCGAAAATATTAAACAACAGAAAGAACGCATGCAAAGCAATGCGAAATTAAGTATTACTAAAAACAAAGAATATTTAAAAAATGCTAAAGACACTAATTCGAAAAATATGTATCGAAGTAATATAGAGTCCGAAACAAAATTTTTAAAAAATCAAATAGTGGATTACAATAGAGATATTGAGAATGTTAAAAGAAATATAACGTCACTAAAGGAAGAAATAAGCAGAATTAAATCTAAATAAATTACTAAAATTATGGCTGATAAAGATTATAAATGCGGGAACTGTGGTACAATTGTAGAAGATAAAATATTGTCTTGGTCGACAGGTGATGTAAGAAATGTATGTTCGACATGTGGTCCTTTGTGTGAGGATTGTGTAGATGGTGGAGGAATGTTTTCTTCTACCAAATGTAAAGGATGTGATAACAAGACTGAAACCGAAAGCTTTCGCGGGGGTGAATGGAAATAACTATAAATAGTCACTATTGACTCTTTTCTAATTTATTTAATAGATTATACAAAATACAGTTTAGGTGGTCTTTTAATCTAATACCTCATCAAAATATATTTTTACAAAACCACTTTTTAAATGTATAATTATAATAAAAATTCATGGAAAATTTAAAACTAGACGAATTGATTGTAAGGTCAGCATGGGCAACTGGAAATGTATCACCACCAATAACTGAAAATGAAAAAAACATTGTTAGAGCTATGCGCGCTTTTTTCAAAATGGATGTAGATCGATTTAACAATTCTTACAACACTTTTACCACACTCGATGGTCATTTACCGCAATTAAGAGATAAAGACCCAATTACTAAAATTGTTGCAAGATATTCAGCACTGAAAGTTGCATTTAAAGAGAATGAAGATGGTGCCGATAAATCAAACCTAAGTGATCAAGAATGGAAATTTATTCAAAAAATTGACGATTCAATAAATATTAAAATTGTTTATAATGATATTAAAAATTTGGCATACGAGCTTGTTGATGAGTTGTGTGCTCCAAAATTTTTAACCGACAATGATTTGCTTGAGCTTATTAAAATAGAGAAAGAAGAAGGAGTGATATACACAAGAAGAATTCAACCCTTACTCAAAGCTTTCTTTAACTCATTAGAAAAAAACAATTTATATGATACTTGGGAAGAAAATTATTTAGCACTTATTAAATATAAATCTGAACTTCAGGAAATTTTTGGTAAAATGGACTTAAAAGAATTTGATACAAGGTATAAAGAATTAAAGCCATTAATCTCTAATCAAAAAAAAGAAAAAATTGCTAAAGAAAAGCAATTAGCAAAGGAACTTGCGGATAAGGAAAAGCAAATTGCAAAAGAAAAAGCAGAAAAGGAAAAGCAATTAGCAAAGGATCTTGCAGCTAAGGAAAAGCAATTAGCAAAAGAAAAAGAAGAATTAGAAAAAAATAAAACACATGAATATTCTGTTTCAAACGGAATTCATTATTGTAAATATTGTGGAGGAGGAGAAACATGGAGAGAACACGATTGTCAAAGAGAATTAGGCCACAAATATACACTCAGACGGGTACAAAATAAAGTTGGTTTTGATTATTCACACCAGCCTGTTTGTAATAATTGTGGAGATATTAGACATTATTGTAGTCCTGATTGGGAATATATGTTTAAATGTGAAATAGATTAATCTAAAAATACTTTATGATGGAATATTATCATTTAAATAATCAAATCACGGATTTATGGAATAGCTTTAATGTCTCGTTTGATAATTATCATAAGGAAGTAATCAACCGTGTACCGAGCTATTTAAATAAACCAAAATCAAATAATAAAATACTGTTTATTGGATTAAATCCAGCTTATCAGGAGAGAAAAGTAACTCATAAAAATTACATCAATTATTCTTTTCAACACGATATCTCGGTTGATTCGATAATTAATTTTTGTCAAATAAATGAGCATTCAAAAAATCCTGAAAAGCCCAAATGGTATTATGGTAAATATTTTAACATACTCCATAATTTTGCTAAAAATCTAGGTGAGGATGGATTTGAACATTGTGATTTGTTCTTGATGAGAGAAACAGATTCGAAAATTGTAAAGCAAATGGTCGAAAGTGAAGGTACTTTAAATGAATTTGGGATAGAACAACTAAATATTTTGAAAATTCACATAGAAAATTTAAATCCAAAAGTGATTATCATACCAAATGCTATGGCATCAGAGTATTATAAACAGATTATTCTTCAAAATTCAAACGTAGATAAAGAAAAGGGAATTTATTATACAGAAATCACTAATAAAAAGATACCCACCATTTTATGTGGTTCATGGCAATATGGGCGATTAGATAAATATACTGAAGCCATTTTGGTCAGACATATTAAAACTGCCATTAATTAATTTTTTGAGAATTCAAATAATTAAAAACAAATAAAATAATAAAAGGTCTTTTTTAAATAATAATATGAATATTAAAAATTTAATTTACTTAACATTACTTTCAATAGTATTGGTTTCTTGCGATTCTAACGAAAGAAACATCAAAAAATCGTTTAACAGATTAAACTCAGGTGAAACTTCATCGGCTTCAAAATACATTTGGCCGGAAGACCATAAAAACCTATATACCTTTGAGCAAAGGTTCTTAAGTAAAAATGGATTACTGTCTTTTGATATTGAAACAATTGAAAAATTAAATGATGAAAGCTATAAAGTAACATTGAATTGCAGCAATGGTAATGAAGAATTATTAACCTACTTTAAAACTAAGGGAAACTTTCTATCAGGAACTAAAATTATAGATACCATTTTTGTAAAAAAAGCGAATGGAAAAGAATATGTTACATTCGACTGGGATTTGAATGAAAAATCAATTTCAGACAACATTAAACTATCAAGTATTTTAGTTGAAAAATTAAATCTTAGGTCTGGTCCAGGGAAGAAGTTCAATGTAATTAGTCAACTAGAAAATGGTGATGAGCTACTAATAGACGATAATTATGAAAACTCAAATTGGAGAAAGGGATTTTATTTTGAAGAAAATAGTAGTATCAAAAAAGTTTACTTTTCTTCTAAATTAACCGATAGAAAAGAAATTAGTTTTTTCACATTAAATTGGGCTGACAGTATGGGAATAATAGTTATATCTATTCTCGGTATAATTGTGCTTTTTGTAATTTATCCATTATTATTTGGCGCACTTTTTAGGATGGGAGGCGAGGGTGCAGGTGTATTTGCAATAATTCTGTTTGTAGTCTTATTAGTGGTCGTATATTTTACCTATCAAATAATTGAAACAGCATTTTTTGAACTTTTTATAATCAACTTACCTTATTAATTTACACTGTAGTAAACCTGGATTCCAGTAATTTATTTTTCCAACTCCAAGTCATAATAGGCATTCGCTTGCTGAATAAGTTGATAAGAAACAAAGAAACAAATTACAAACAACAGCAACAATCCTATAAATAGAACATAACTTCCTATTAAGAAATTCCAAAAGATAAAGTAGAGCAAGAACCCATTGCCAGTTTGAAGTAACCAAGCCAAAATTCTACGTTTTGAGAATGTTTTACCACTGTTTGCATACCTTTTCCAAAAACCGCCAGGTTTAATGGTTGAGGCAAAAGTTTCCAAGGTTTTGGTTGCTGTTGGTGCCGTTAAAAATGTAACCAATAGCCAAGTAGTGCAAACTGCTATGGTTAAAATGACAATTTTAATGGGATAATAATCAATGTTGTAATTGCTTTCTAGCGCAATAATTAATTGATGTATAGTTTTATTGTTGGCAAAAAGCCAATCATAAATAGGAGGGTAAACCAGTGCTGCAACCATAGCCGATAACTGCGACCAAGCATTAATACGCCACCAATACCAACGCAGCATAAAAACAGGGCCAACACCAGCCGTTATGGCAAATAAATATTTAGTAATACCCACTAAATTTTCGGCATATAGGGCAATTACTCCAGCTATAACTACAATATAAACCATAGTCATAATTCCTAGGTTCTTAGCATTGCTAACACTTAAACTAGGATTAATAGTATGCTTATAAAAGTTTTCAATTAATAACGAACCACCCCAATTTTGCATGTTTTGTGCCAATGATATAAATGGGATTAGAAATAGCAGAACTACTAAAACTAACATCCAGGAAGGAAGTACTTTTACAAACAGATTGGTAAAAGCCAATTCACTATCTGCAATGCCATCAGTAAAACCATAACACACCGCCAAAAAAGGGAGTGTGAATAACACAACTCGAAATAGGACAACAGATAAAGAAGGCAGGAAAACACTTTTAACCAAGTCCTTACTACTGTTGGTGGCCATTAACTTTTGTCCATTCATATCGGGGTAATCTAGTAAAGAAGCTGACCACCATTGCACCAATACAAAAACTACAAAGGCATTAAAGGTTTTTGAACCTATACTGGGGATAATACTGAAATTAATTTTGGATGATTGTATAGTGGTTGCCAAATGTGATAATCCTCCCGTTTGTTCAAATAGGTTGACTGTTATAATACACAAAAACGTCATAAAAATAATAAAAAGAATAAAATCTATTCTGAGGCGCGACTTCAAACTATTGAAAAAGGTTAATACAACAAGGAGAAAAGTAGCTAAAAGTATGGCTATACGTAGTTCTATACCTAAAATAAAACAAATTATTTTACCAAAAGCCAATACACTAAAACTGATGAGAAAAGGAACAATCAGTAGTCCTAAATACAAACTTCGAAAAGCGTGAAGCACTCTAGCTCCCATGCCCGAATACCTGAAAAATAAAAATTCATTTTCAGTTTTTACAGGAACTTTACGCCATAAATGTGCAAAAAAGGATACGCTAAAACTAGATCCAATTATTGCACTCCAATACAACCACATATCGGATAATTGTCCTTTTACTAATGCTTCACAAATTAATTGGGGTTCGATCATAAGGCTACTGGCCATGAGCATCGAAAAGCCAATGAGCCACCATCGTTCATTTTTAGAATAAAATAAATTGGTGCTGATTTTTTGTTGTAGTGTGGTGCTATTTTTTTTCAAAAGCTATCGTATTCTTTTATGACTAAGCTGTTTTATTTTGATGTTATAAAATTTATTTGAGTCAAATAAGTTCTTTTTGGTATTTTACTTTTTTATTGGGTATCGCTACGATTTCCCATTATTCCCATTAAATCAAATATATTGTTCTTAAAATTTGAATTGCAAAGTTAGTATTACAATGTTAATTTTAAGTGTATAACTTCATAAAAGTTTTAATTTTCGACTTTAATGAATGATTATTTTTGTAGCTATATTTAATTGAATAATGTCAAAAAAAACAACAGCTCCTGTAGCAAAAATAATTCCACATGTCATAGAAAAGCATGGTCACGTTCGAACGGACAATTACTTTTGGTTAAACGATAGAGAAAACCCAGAAGTCATTAATTATCTCAACAAAGAAAACGATTATTACCGGCAAGAAACGGCGCATACCAAGGATTTTCAACAGACCTTATTTGAAGAAATGAAATCCCGAATTAAGGAAGACGATGAATCGGTTCCTTATTTTTATAATGGTTATTTTTATATCACACGTTTCGAAAAAGGAAAAGATTATCCCATCCATTCCCGAAAAAAAGGAAGTCTGGAAGCTAAAGAAGAAATTATGTTCGATTGCAATGCTATGGCAGTTGGGCATTCTTATTTTAACTTAGCAGGATTAAGTGTAAGCGAAGATAATCAATGGATTGCGTTTGGTGTGGACACGGTTTCTAGGAGACAATATACGATTCAAATTAAAAATTTGCAAACGGGAGAAATTCTTCCTGTGAAAATAGAAAATACCACTGGTGGTGCTACATGGGCAAGTGATAACCAAACATTATTCTATACTAGAAAAGATGTTGTAACCTTGCGTTCGGATAAAATTTTCAAACATAAGTTAGGGTCCAAATCGGAAGAAGACGCATTAGTTTTTTATGAAAAAGACGAAACCTTTGATGTTTCAGTTTATAAATCAAAATCAAAGAAATACCTACTTATCAATTCCAGCAGTACTTTAACAACAGAGTATCGTATTGTGTTAGCCGCAACACCTGATGCCAAATTCAAAGTTTTTCAAAAAAGAACACGTGGTTTGGAATATTCCATTTCACATTATGGCAATAGTTTTTACATTGTTACCAATAAAGATAAAGCTACCAATTTCAAGGTGATGAAAACTGATGAAGACAAGCCTAAAAAAGAAAACTGGGTGGATTTAATTCCTCATAGGGAAGATGTTTTATTAGAAGATATCGATATTTTTAAGGATTATCTGGTCGTTTCTGAACGTTCTGAGGGTTTGAATAAGATCCGAATTATGCCATGGAATGGGAAAGGGGAGTATTATTTGCCGTTTGAAAGTGAAACTTACACCGCATCAACAACTACCAATTTAGATTTTGATACCGAATTGCTTCGGTATAGCTATCAATCTTTGGGAACACCCTCGTCGGCTATTGAGTTTAATATGAAAACCAAAGAAAAAACGGTTTTAAAAGAGCATGAAGTGTTGGGTGGAAAATTTGATAAAAATAATTATACCGAAAAACGGATTTGGGCTACCGCAAAAGATGGAACTCAAATACCTATTTCGATGATTTATAAAAAAGGAATACTAAAAAAAGGGAATAATCCGTTATTGTTATATGCTTATGGTTCCTATGGTGTCACGATGGATTGTTATTTTTCATCGGTACGATTAACCCTATTGGATAGAGGATTTATCTATGCCATTGCTCATGTTCGAGGTGGTGAAGATTTAGGAAGACCTTGGTATGAAAACGGAAAATTAATGAAGAAGAAAAATACTTTTACCGATTTTATCGATTGTTCAAAACATTTAATTGCTGAAAAGTATACTTCTAGTAAACATTTATATGTCGAAGGCGGTTCTGCAGGAGGGTTATTAATGGGAGCAATCCTTAATATGGCACCAAAATTGTATCATGGCGTCATTGCCCAAGTGCCTTTTGTGGATGTAGTAACGACGATGCTTGATGAAACAATACCATTAACAACCGGCGAATATGACGAATGGGGAAATCCAAATCAAAAAAAATATTATAAGTATATGTTATCCTATTCTCCCTATGACAATGTCGTAGCGCAAGAATATCCAAACATGTATATTTCCACAGGTCTTCACGATTCTCAAGTACAATATTGGGAACCAGCGAAATGGGTGGCTAAATTGAGAGTTTTAAAGACAGATAACAACAAATTATACCTAGATACCAATATGGAAGCTGGTCATGGAGGTGCATCGGGAAGGTTTGAAGCGATAAAAGAAATTGCCAAAGAATTCACATTTTTATTAGATTTAGAAAAAATTGAAAGCTAGTTTAAAAATATTTTATTAAATTTGCAACGTTTCGAAGTCTGTAATTACGGATTTAAAACAATGCCTTGACTAATTTATTTTATGAAAGAAAATATAAAAGCATACGATAATGTATTGGGTTTAATAGGAAACACACCTCTTATTAGACTTAATAAAATCACCGAATCTTTACAAGGAAATTTTTACGCTAAAGTTGAAGCTTTCAATCCTGGTCACTCGACTAAAGATAGAATAGCACTATATATTATTGAAGAAGCCGAAAGAAAAGGAATTTTATCACCTGGAGATACTATAATTGAAACCACATCGGGAAATACAGGTTTTAGTTTAGCCATGGTAAGTATTATCAAAGGTTACAATTGTATTCTTGCTGTAAGTTCAAAATCGTCAAAAGATAAAATAGATATGTTACGCAGTCTTGGTGCTAAAGTATATGTTTGCCCAGCACACGTTTCTGCTGATGATGATCGTTCTTATTATAATGTTGCCAAACGTTTGCATGAAGAAACTAAAAACTCGGTATACATTAATCAATATTTTAACCAATTAAATATTGATGCGCATTACAAATCTACGGGTCCTGAAATTTGGGAACAAACCAATGGAAAGATTACACACTTAATTGCTTGTAGTGGAACAGGAGGTACAATTTCTGGTGCTGCTAAGTATTTGAAAGAAAAAAATTCAAATATTAGAATTTTAGGTGTTGATGCTTTTGGTTCGGTATTGAAAAAATACCACGAAACCAAAGAGTTTGATGAAGCTGAAATTTACCCATATAGAATAGAAGGTTTAGGTAAAAACCTAATCCCAACGGCTACCGATTTTGATTTGATTGATCATTTCATGAAAGTAACCGACGAGGAAAGTGCCCATACTACTAGAGAAATTGCCAAAAAAGAAGGTTTATTTGTAGGTTATACTTCGGGTGCAGTAATGCAAGCCATCAAGCAATATGCTGAAGAAGGTGAATTTGACGAAAATAGTAATGTAATTGCAATTTTTCCGGATCACGGTTCAAGATACATGAGCAAAGTATTTAGTGATGATTGGATGAATGAGCAAGGTTTCTTTGATAGCATTAATGCTGAAGAAGCTCAGAAGATAGAATTCATTAAGTAGACTTTCTTAGACTTCTTAGATTTTAGAAAATTAGATTATTAGATATAAAAAAACTCCAGAGCAATTTGGAGTTTTTTTATACCTATTTATAGAATTCTAATGCTCTTCCATCGTATGATACACGTTCATCACGTCATCATCTTCCTCAATTTTTTCAATTAGTTTTTCTACATCGGCAACTTGTGCTTCGGTTAAAGATTTTAGCAATTGAGGAATACGTTCAAATCCTGAGGATAGAATTTCAATGCTTCGGTTTTCTAATTCTTTTTGAATAGCACCAAAACTTCCGAAAGGCGCGTAAATTAAAATGCCATCTTCATCTTCAAAAACTTCTTCAGCTCCAAAATCGATAAATTCCAATTCCAATTCTTCAGGATCTAATTGCCCTTTTGGAATTCGGAAATTGCAGGTATGGTCAAACATAAATTCTACCGAACCCTGCGTTCCCATCGTTCCGTTACATTTATTAAAATAACTTCTAATATTGGCTACGGTTCTATTGTTATTATCAGAAGCCGTTTCGATAAGAATCGCAATTCCGTGAGGCGCATATCCTTCAAAAAGGATTTCTTTATAGTTGGCTGTATCTTTATTACTCGCATTTTTTATGGCACGCTCCACATTGTCTTTTGGCATATTAGCTGCCTTGGCATTTTGAATCACAGCACGCAATCTTGAATTGGCTTCTGGATTTGGACCGCCTTCTTTCACAGCCATTACAATATCTTTTCCTATACGTGTAAACGTTTTTGCCATTGCTGACCAACGTTTCATTTTTCTTCCTTTTCTAAATTCGAAAGCTCTTCCCATTTCTATATAATTCTAAATTCTAATGTTGGTAATAAACACTATTTTATTTTAAGTATGCAAAAATACGCTATAATTCTATTTGTACAAATCTAATTGTTATCAAAATCAATCCAGAGGATCATTGCTTGAAATAAAGTTCTCAGAGATAGTATTTATAGTATTTATAATTTTATTCTTCTTTTGTAAATTAGCAGTATTGTATTTATTATAAGAATCAATTTCTAAGTTGACTTGTTTCACCGTACAATTGTAATCGTCAATTTTATATTGATGTTTCATTAAAGTAGTGATTTCAGTTTCGGTAAACAACTTATTATCTTCGTCCAATTCTTTTAGAAAAACAGTATAAACATCTACCGATAAACTATCGTCAACCGCTTTTGGTTTATAATGTAACTCTTGAATTAGGGCATTTATTTTCAACAATGTTTCACATGTATTTTTCTCATTTTGTGCAAAAAAAAGAACAGTAAATAATGCGATTAAAACGATTTTTTTTTCAATAGCTTATTTTTTATAAAAAGGTAACTTTATCACTTTGGCATGTACATCATTTTTTCTAATTCGGATATAAATATCAGCATCTAAGGCACTATTTTCAATAGTTACATATCCTAAACCAATACCAACATTCATAGAAGGCGACATGGTTCCTGAGGTAACTATTCCAATTGGATTTCCTTCTTTATTTACAATTTCATAGTCGTGTCTTGGCACTGAACGTTCTTGCATTTCAAAGGCTACAAGTTTTTTGGTTACTCCTGCTTCTTTTTGTTTTTTTAAATTTTCGGAATTGGTAAAGTCTTTTGTGAATTTAGTAATCCAACCTAATCCCGCTTCAATTGGAGATGTGGTATCATTAATGTCATTTCCATACAAACAGAATCCCATTTCCAAACGTAAAGTGTCTCGTGCTGCTAATCCGATTGGTTTGATACCAAAGGATGCTCCAGCTTCAAAAACTTTATTCCAAATGGTTTCTACTTCTGAGTTTTTACAATAAATTTCAAAACCTCCTGAACCTGTATAACCCGTCGCTGAAATAATTACTTCCGGAAATCCAGCAAAGTGGGCTACTTCAAAATGATAATAGGGAATTGCTGATAAATCTATGGAAGACAAAGATTGCATCGCTTCTACCGCTTTTGGACCTTGAATGGCGAGTAAAGAATACTCATCAGAAAGGTTTTTCATCTCAACACCTAAATTATTTTGGCTTGAAATCCAATCCCAATCTTTATCAATATTTGAGGCATTAACTACCAATAAATATTGCTCTTCTTTCATTTTATATATAATCAAATCGTCTACAATTCCACCATCATTATTAGGCAAACAAGAGTATTGTGCTTTACCGATGGTTAGTACTGAGGCATCATTAGAACTGACCTTTTGTATTAAAGCTAAAGCATTTGGTCCACTCAATAAGAATTCCCCCATGTGTGAAACATCAAAAACGCCAACAGCGTTGCGAACAGTTTCGTGTTCCGCATTTACGCCTTCGTATAAAATAGGCATGTTGTATCCGGCAAATGGTAGCATTTTTGCTCCTAAACTTTCGTGAATGTGTGTAAGCGCAGTATTTTTCATTGTAATTTTTTATTTTTTTTATGTGGCTAATGTAACTATAATGTATCGATAACTTGGGTTGTTAAATTTGTAAAATGGAATTACTTTTTCGTGTTAAAATTTTCTTCATTAACGTCTTTTAAAAACTTTATGACACCGGGAAAATAATGTTCCTGATCGTCATACTGTGAACAATGGCTCCCATTAGGGCAAAAAAGAAATCGCCCGTTTTGTACTTCTTTGGAAATCCATTCCATGTGTTTTGGGTCCATTGTGTCATGTTTTGACCCAATTACGAGTGTCGGAATTGTAAGTGTTTTTAAACGAGCTGTAACATCCCAATTTCTTAAAGTTGCATCTCCCGTGATGCCAAACTCACTTGGACCTTGCATGTATACATACACATTTGGATTTAAATGTTTAAAAGCTCTATTGATGGATTCCGGCCATTTATCCATTGGAAATCTCAAAACATGTTCGGTATAATAATACTTGAATAGTAATTCCGTATATTTTGGATTGGTGTACTCTTTATTTTTTTCAAAAGTTTTTATTTGTTCAAATACTTCTTTGGGTAGTTTAGGTCCAAGAACATCTTCGGCATATTTATTATACGCTGGTGCACTTGCCATCATGTTGGAAATGATTAATCCTTTAAGGTTTTTTTGATATTTTAATGCATATTCCATGGCTAGAATTCCTCCCCAAGACTGCCCAAGCAAATAGAAATTGGTATTGTCTAAACCAAGAGCAATCCGAACTTGCTCTACTTCATCAACAAAGCGTTCCGTTGTCCATAACTTAGTGTCGTTGGGTTGGTCACTGTAATAGGAACCCAATTGGTCATAATAAATATATTCTATACTTTCTTGAGGAAAATAGCCGTCAAAGCTTTCAAAGAATTCGTGAGTTCCACCTGGACCACCATGCAATAAAAGCACTTTAATTTTCGGATTATTACCGACTCTTTTTGTCCAAACATTAAATTTTCCGACAGGAGTTGTAATGGGAATCATTTTAATTCCACCGGTAAATTGGTCATCACGTTTGGTGAAGTCAAGATAATTTTCTTTTACAGTATCTGTCTTTGTTTTTTCTTGACAATTACTAAATAAAAATGTTGCAAATACAATTAAAATAATAGCTTTTAGTTTCATGCTTTTTCGTTTTTTAAAATTTAATTATAAATTTTGTGATATAGATTTTTATATTTTTCCATTACCGCTTTTCGTTTTAACTTTAATGTAGGTGTAAGATGTCCGCCTTCAATCGACCAAATATCTGGAGTTAATTCAAAACGTTTTATCTTTTCCCAATTTCCAAATTTCTCATTTAGAAGTTCAACTTCTTCTTGAATTTTAGTTATAACGTCTTTGTTGGCGATAATTTCTTCAAATGGAACACCAATAGTAATGTTTTTTCTTCTGGCCCATTCTCTCACATAATCAAAGCTTGGTTGGATGAATGCAGCAGGCATCTTTTCACCATCACCAATTACCATTATTTGCTCTATAAAATGAGATTGTTTCATGGTATTTTCAATGAGTTGTGGTGCAATGTACTTTCCTCCCGATGTTTTAAACATTTCTTTCTTGCGGTCGGTAATTTTCAAAAAACCATCTTTGTCAATTTCTCCAATATCGCCAGTATGAAAATAATTATCTTTAATGACTTCATTAGTTAGCTTTTCATCTTTGTAATAGCCCATCATTACGTTGGGACCTTTACAAAGTATTTCTCCATCTTGAGCGATTATGACTTCCACATTAGTAATTACTTTTCCAACAGTTCCTATTCTAAAACCACCGTTTCTGACATCGTTTACTGTGATAACAGGAGAAGTTTCGGTTAAACCATACCCTTCCATAACAGGCATTTCGGCGGCTGCAAATATTTTGGTTAAACGGGTTTGTAAAGCTGCACTTCCAGAAACTAATACATTCAAATTACCACCAAGTCCAGCTTTCCACTTACTAAAAATTAATTTTCGAGCTATTTTTAATTGAAATTCATACCAGGAACCATTTGCGCCATAGGGTTCGTATTTTAATCCAAGATTTACTGCCCAAAAGAAAAGTATCTTTTTAATACCAGAGAGTTCCGTTCCTTTTGCAATTATTTTATCGTATACTTTTTCTAATAATCGAGGTACAACAGTAAAAACAGTTGGTTTAACTTCTTTTATGTTTTCGGAAAGTTTATCAATTGATTCTGCAAAATAAATAGAAACCGAATAATATTGATAGATATATAAAATGACACGCTCAAAAATATGACAAATAGGTAAAAAACTTAAGGCAACACTTGTGCCTTCTTCAAATGGAATTCTACTGGAACTATCTAAAACATTGGAAACTATATTGTTATGAGAAAGCATTACGCCTTTTGGTTTTCCAGTTGTTCCTGAGGTGTAAATTATTGTTGCTAGATGTTCCGGTTTAACATTTGATTTTCGGTCTTCAACTACATCCTGATTACTTTTCTCTTCACCAAGTTTTAGTAATTCTTTCCAGTTTTTACAATTTTCAATTTCGTTAAAGGAATAAATTTCTTTAACATGTATAAGCTTATCTTTTACAAAACATAATTTTCGATACACTTCAACATCCGAAACAAAACAATATTTTGCTTCGCAATGGTTTAGAATATATTCGTAGTCTTCTTCGGAAATGGTGGGATAAATGGGTACATTTTGCGCTCCAATTTGTAACACGCCAATATCCATTATATTCCATTCTGTTCTATTGGTTGAGGAAATAACGGCAATTTTATCATCTTTTAAAACACCTAATCGAAGCAATGCTCTCGAAATAGTATTCGCCTGATTTATATATTCTTGTGTTGAAGTTGCAACCCAAATACCATCATATTTAGTCACTAAACAATTGTGTATGTTGTTTTTTTCAAGTTGGTAATAGGGAAAATCAAAAAGTCTAGTGATTGGAGTCATTATATAACGCTTTATGGATTGCAAATTAAGTAAATAATAATTATTGAACAATTATTAAGCTTTTATTATTGTGTTAGTGTTTTCCAAACTATTAAACCCATAATTTTTTGTTTAATTTAACTACTATCAATATCTTAATTCTATTTTATTTGATAATTTTACACCAAAATATTTTCAATGAAAAAACATTTGCGTTTGAACGAATACAAAGTCCTGTTGTACAGAATTTCATTGGCTTATATTTTTTATTTTATAGCTCGAGTATTATTTTATTTGTTTAACGCGGAACTTCTTAAGGTTAACTCGATTTCTGATTTTCTGTCTCTTAGTTATTATGGTTTGGCTTTTGATACAACGGCTATACTATATGTAAATGTTTTGTTCATTGTTTTTTCTATACTGCCTTTTATTAGAAACACAGCACCAGGGTATCAAAAAGGATTATTCTATCTGTATTTTATTACCAATTTAGCAGCTTATGCGACTAATTTTATTGATTTTATTTATTATAAATTTACCTATGCACGAACCACAGTTGTTGCGCTTAATGTAATTGAACATGAAACCAATAAATCGACATTGTTTCTAAGTTTCCTTGTTGATTATTGGTATGTGCTGATTTTGTTTGTTTTATTTTCTGCACTTTGGATAATTTTATATCGAAAAGTTAGAGTTCAATTGGCTCATCCTCCAAAAAAGCTACATTACTTTGGGTTTTCTACTGTTGGTTTTCTTTTAGTTACAATACTTATTATTGGTGGTGTTAGAGGTGGAGATTTTAAAAAATCAACACGACCAATAAACCTTTTGGATGCAAGTCGTCATGTTAAAAATATTGTCCATTCGGATATTGTTCTCAATACACCATTTGCCATTATTAGAACTTTGTTTAGTAATAGCTTCATCAAAACAAAATATTCTGGAGTTACAGATCAATTGATTTTAGAAAAAGTTCAACCGATTAAGCAGTATCATAATAATCCAAAAACTAAACCGAATGTTGTAGTTTTTATTATTGAAAGTTATGGAAGAGAATATATTGGAGCCTTTAATAAAAAATCAAATATTCCTAATTTTAAAAGTCATGCGCCGTTTATAGATTCATTGGCGCAACATAGTTTGATATTCACAAATGCGTATGGCAATGGAAGACAATCCATACACGGAATGTCATCGGTTTTAGCTGGAATACCTTCTTTTAAAGATGCTTTTACATCTTCACCATATCCAAAGCAAAAAATCGAATCGCTGGTTTCAACTTTAAAAAGTGAAGGTTACAAAACATCCTTCTTTCATGGAGCAGCCAATGGTTCGATGGGATTCTTAGGTTTTGGAAACATACTTGGTATTGAAAAATATTATGGAAGAACTGAGTTTAATGACGACTCACAGTTTGATGGTTTTTGGGGAATTTGGGATGAACCTTTTTTGCAGTTTATGAAAAAAACTTTGGACAAAGAAAAAGCACCCTTTTTTGCTTCGGTATTTACAGTTTCGTCTCATGAGCCTTACATTATTCCTGAAAAGTATAAAAATACATTTCGTGAAGGTGGTGTGCCAATTCATAAATGTGCTGAATACACTGATTTTGCATTGAAACAATTTTTTAAAGAAGCTAAAAAAGCACCTTGGTTTTCAAACACTATTTTTGTAATGGTTGCCGATCATGGGAATCAAGTTTTTTATGACGAATATAATAAACCTATAAATAGATTTGCCGTTCCAATTTTGATTTATAAACCCAATAGTAACTACATTGGTGTTGATGAGGATTTAGCACAGCAAATTGATATTTACCCAACTATATTGGACATGATTGGTTACGAAAAACCTTTTAGAAGTTGGGGTAGAAGCTTGTTGGATAAAAAAACCACACAGCCTTTTGTGATCAATTCTACAGGAACAATTTATCAATTTTCGAGAGGTAATTATATTTGCACTTTTGATGGTAAAAACGCTATTGGATTTTTTGATAAAAATGATAAAGCGTTAAAAAATAATTTAATAAAATTAAGAAACGCTGAAATGAACGAATTGGAATTGAGATGTAAAGCCTTTATCCAAGATTATATGGAGCGCGTAGTTGATAAGAAATTAACCTCAGAAAAATAATTATGAGTACAAAAAAGAAGATAGGAATACTAGTTGCCATTTTGGTTATACTTGGAGTTGGGAAATATGTGTATGATATGAACATCAATCATAATTTTGAAACTATAACGGAAGGTAAAGTATACAAAAGTGGTGTTATTCCGCCTTATGAAATTGCAGATTATGTTAAAGAATATCATATCAAAAGCATCATAGATTTGCGTTTTCCAGGAACGGGTGACGATGTAAACAATCCTGAAATTCCAGCTGAATTGACAGCCGAAAAAGTTGCTGTGGAAAAAATTGATGGCGTGAATTATTTTAATAATGGATCTGATCAAGTTCCGAAGCAAAAAAACTTAGATATGTTCTTTAAAATCATGGACAATCCTGATAATTATCCGGTTTTAATTCACTGTTATCACGGTGTTGGGAGAGCCGAAATGTATTCGGCCATTTATCGCATCGAATATGAAAATATGTTACGTGATGAAGCAAGAACATCTACTCGATTTTTAACCAAATGGAGTTCGTTTGATTTAGGAAAACCCAAAGGGGATTATTTACACAATTACAAAAGCAGAAAAGAATTAGAGCAAAATAAGTAGTTAGACTTTATTCTTCAATTTTGTAATAATTTTTAATAGTCCTTCTCTATTTTTACCTTCGTGATAAAATTTAGGAATTTTTCCAGTAAAGGAAACCCTATTCGGTCTTTATGTTTTCGTAATGTAGCCGAAATATAAAGTTCTAAATAGTCTAAATGATTTTTTTTATAGGCGTAGAAAACATCGTTTTTAAATTTTTCTTTCAAACAGTTCACCTTTAAAATATTGATTTGCCGCAATCTCTATTGAAGTTATTTTGTTTAATAAAGTTGCAATCTCTTTATTGTATCTTCAATTTGTGTAATAAAATCTTGCTTTTTGGTATCAAATTCAACTTATGCAACCGCTTTTTTGGCACAACTCGGGCAAATTAACCAAACTTCATTATAAAAGTCAGATACTACTAAATTTTGATTTTCAAATCAATTTAAATTCCTTCCGCATATATTTCCTTTACCTTATTAGAGAATCAATTACTAGTACTAAAAAGTATTATTTTTCGGATTTTCCAACATAACTTTTTATACGTTCCCCTTGAATATACATTTTCAAAGAATTGAAATGAATTGTAAATTCGACAGCAGTCCAACTTTCTACTTCATCAGCATCACTTGGAGTTGTATATTGATACCAAAGGATATATTCAGAACTATTGTATCCTTTTATAAATTTTGGCTCTCCTGTTTCTGTACATTCAAACCCCCAAATCACAGCTCTTTTTGGCTGTTCATGCAACTGATAAAAACCAGTTCCGGATGCATTTAATTCCACAGTTGGTTCTGCACCTTCAAATAAATAGGTTCCTGTTACAGGATAATCAATATCGGTTGTGATATAATGTACGCCCGATTTCGTTTCTATTTTCGTAACTGAATTTTGTGAAAAACCGTTTAAAAAAAACAGTAAAAATAAAATAGGAAGTAATTTTTTAAATTTCATTATTTTAAGATTTAAATAGTTTATAGTTTATCAATCCACAATCTAGCATTTACAAACGCTTCCAACCAAGGTGAAACTTCATCGTTTCTATCTTTTGGATAATTTGCCCAATTCCAAGGAAAAGTAGAGCGTTCTATATGTGGCATCATGACCAAATGTCTTCCTGTTTTATCACAAAGCATTGCTGTGTTATAATCGGAACCGTTTGGATTGGCAGGATACCCTTCATAACCATATTTGGCTACAATGTTGTACTGACTTTCATCATAGGGCAAATTAAATTTGCCTTCACCATGCGATACCCAAACTCCAAGCGTTGTTCCCGCTAGTGAAGACAACATTACGGAATGGTTTTCTTGCACTTTTACCGATGTAAAAATACTTTCGTGTTTGTGGGAATCGTTGTGAAGCATTTTACCATGAATATTATGTTCTGGATTGACCAATTCCAATTCCATAAACAATTGGCAGCCATTACAAATTCCAACCGATAACGTATCTTCTCTTTTAAAGAAATTCTGCAAAGCTGTTTTGGCTTTTTCATTGTATAAAAAGGCTCCAGCCCAACCTTTAGCACTTCCTAATACATCCGAATTTGAAAATCCGCCAACAGCACCAATAAATTGAATGTCTTCTAAGTTTTCTCGACCATAAATTAAATCGGTCATATGAACGTCTTTCACATCAAATCCGGCTAAATACATTGCATTTGCCATTTCTCGCTCAGAATTGCTTCCTTTTTCACGAATAACGGCTGCTTTTGGACGCGGTTTTGAATGGTCAATTACTGGTTTTATTCCAGTAAAATGATTTGGGAAAGCAAATTGTAGAGCTTGATTTTTATAGTTTTTAAAACGTTCAGCAGCTTTATTGTTTTTAGTTTGCTTTTGATCGAGTAGGAAAGAGGTTTCGAACCATTGGTCGCGTAAAGAATTAATGTCCAAATTCCAATTTCCAAAATCCAATTTTTCAGAAGTAGTTACTTTTCCAATTTTAAAGAATTCTATTCCGCTTAATGCTTTTTCAAAAGTAGCATCGTTTTTGGCTTGAAGTACCAAACCAATATTCTCTGAAAATAGAATCTTAACCAAATCTTTTTCTGAGAAAGAAGAGAAATCAATTTGAGCTCCCAAATTCACATCGGCGAAACACATTTCCAATAAAGTTGTAATTAAACCACCGCTTCCAATATCATGACCAGCAATTATTTGGCTGTCTTTAATCAAATCTTGAATTGTATTAAAAGCTAGTTTAAAAAAAGCAGCATTTTTAATTGTTGGCGCATCAGAACCAATTTTATTTTGTGTTTGTGCAAAGGAACTTCCTCCCAATTTAAATGCGTCTTGAGACAAGTTGATGTAATAAATTGAACCACCGTTTACTTGTAAAACTGGTTCAACAACTTTTGTGATATCGTTGCAATTGGCTCCAGCTGAAATAATTACAGTTCCTGGCGCAATCACCTCGTCGTTAGGATATTTTTGCTTCATCGATAGTGAATCTTTACCGGTTGGTATATTGATTCCTAGCTCGATTGCAAAATCCGAACAGGCTTTTACAGCCTCGTATAATCTTGCGTCTTCACCTTCATTTTTACAGGCCCACATCCAATTAGCAGAAAGAGAAACGCTTTTTAAATTATCTTTTAAAGGCGCAAATACAAGGTTTGATAACGCTTCTCCAATAGCATTTCTACTACCAGCGCTCGGGTCAATTAAAGCAGTTATTGAAGAATGACCAATGGATGTAGCGATTCCCTCTTTGCCTATATAATCTAATGCCATCACGCCACAATTGTTCAAAGGTAATTGCAATGGTCCAACACATTGTTGTTTGGCAACTTTTCCACCCACGCAGCGGTCTACTTTGTTGGTTAACCAATCTTTACAAGCTACCGCTTCTAATTGTAAAATTTGGTTTAAATATGTTGGTATATTTTCTTGATTATAAGTAGTTTCAGAATAGACTCTATTAATCTTAGAATCTGTCATTACCACTTTTGGGGAACTTCCAAACATATCTTCCAAAGCAAAATCCATTGGCTTGGCATCAGTCGATTTACTTTGAAAAGTGAACCTATGATTGTCCATCACATCACCAACTTGATACATAGGAGAACGTTCTCTGTTGGCAATTCGTTGCAAGTAATCAATGTTTTGTTTTCCAATTACTAATCCCATTCGTTCTTGACTTTCGTTGCCAATAATTTCTTTGGCTGAAAGTGTTGGGTCACCAATGGGTAATTGATCTAAATCTATTAAACCACCAGTTTCTTCAACTAATTCTGAAAGGCAATTCAAATGTCCTCCAGCGCCGTGATCATGAATCGAAACAATTGGATTATCGTTACTTTCTACCAAACCACGAATGGCATTGGCAGCACGTTTTTGCATTTCGGGATTAGAGCGTTGGATAGCATTTAATTCAATACCTGAACCAAAAGCACCAGTATCTGCTGAGGAAACTGCAGCACCACCCATTCCAATCCGGTAATTTTCACCACCTAGAATTACAATTTTATCGCCAGCAGTTGGTTTCTTTTTGATCGCTTGGTCTAATTTCCCATAACCAATTCCTCCAGCTTGCATAATAACTTTATCGTAACCCAGTTTTCGATTGTTTTCTTCGTGTTCGAAGGTTAAAACAGAACCCGCAATTAATGGCTGTCCAAATTTGTTTCCAAAATCGGAAGCACCATTAGAAGCTTTAATTAAAATATCCATAGGGGTTTGGTACAGCCAAGGTCTTTTATTCATGCCTTTCTCCCATTGTCTGTTTTCTGTCAGACGTGAATAGGAAGTCATATAAACTGCTGTTCCGGCTAAAGGTAAAGAACCCTGACCGCCAGCCAAACGGTCTCTAATTTCACCTCCAGAACCTGTTGCAGCACCATTGAATGGCTCAACAGTTGTTGGAAAATTATGTGTTTCAGCTTTTAGAGAAATCACCGATTCAAAATCGGAAACGGCATAATAATCAGGTTTATCAGGAGAAATCGGTGCAAATTGTTGCACTTTCGGTCCTTTTACAAAGGCTACATTGTCTTTGTAAGCGGAAATAATATCGTTAGGATTTTCAGCTGATGTTCTTTTTATTAATTTAAAAAGAGAAGAAGGTTGTTCAATACCATCAATTACAAAAGTGCCATTAAAGATTTTGTGGCGACAATGTTCCGAATTGACTTGGGAGAAACCAAACACTTCTGAATCGGTCAATTTTCGGTTTAATTTTTGAGACAAATTATTCAGGTAAACCACTTCTTCTTGACTTAATGCTAGGCCTTCTTGTTTATTGTAGGTCGCAATATCATCAATTTCCAAAATGGGTTCGGGTTGAATATTTACTGTAAAAATGGTTTGATTAAGCTCATTATATTTTTGCGAAAGCATTGGGTCAAAATCCTTAAAATCGGAAGTGACTTTATGGAATTCTTCAATTCGAATGATGCCTTCAATGCCCATATTTTGAGTAATCTCTACGGCGTTGGTACTCCAAGGTGTTACCATGGCAGAACGTGGACCAATAAAAAAATCCGTCAGGACGGATTTTTCTAGTTTATGAGCGTCGGCAAAAAGCCAGTTTAGTTTTGAGATAGTTTCTGCTGAAAGTTCGTTTTGCGATTGCTTCGCCAGTTCGTTATCGCTCGTGTGAACGGCAAAAACAGTTGTACTTTCGTTTCCGAAGAAATGAATCATTGTAATTGTTATTTTATTCCGCTGCGCTCCATACAATTCGGCTTCGCCTCGGGTGTTGTTGTTGTAGATGCAAATTTAGGTTAAAAAAATGAAACCTAAAAATTCAAAAAACGTTTAATTTATAAAAAATTAATTAGGAAAAACAATATAATTATAAGCACCAATGTCGATACTTCCTAGTCTAGCATTCCCTAAAATATCAAATGCAACACCAATATCATTTCCAAAACCTTTAGCATCAGAATCAAAGCCAATGACCAAATTATTATTGTTGATGTCAAAGAAATCTGGATTTCCATTTTTCTTAATCTGATTGGTGTCGTTTATGAAAGCATAATCTGGATTGTTGGTAAACTGATTGTTGCTATTATTAAATCGGATTTGGCATTTGCTAAAAATAGGTGATGTCCAATTGGTTTCTGGACTAACCGTACTTTTATTCAAAAGTAATTCTATTTGATTCGATCCATAAATGATACAATTATAAAACTCTGCTTTCTCTAAATCGTATGCCTGTTGTTGGTTGTTACCATCTGTAAAATAATTATCTACTAAAACAGCTACTTGCTTGGAACTAGCCCAATTGTTGTTAAAAGTACATTGTTTAAACTCATAAGAACCACCAAGTGTACATGCTAATGAAGCCACACCAGCATAGTTTATCACTATGTTTTTACCTTCAACTTTTGCGGCTCTTGCTAATATTCCAAGATTGGAACAATTATAAACTTGGGTGTTTTCGATGGTCATTGTAGCGCCAAGATTATTTTCTATAAGTAGCCCAACGACTGCATTTTTTAAAGTTAAATTTTTGATTTTATGATTCACACTTCCTTGTCTCAGATAAACAGTTCCCCATTGTCCAGGAACATCGGTGTAAAGTGGTTCTAAACGATCGCCTTCGAATATTACTTCGTTTTCAAGCGCTTCGGTAGCAGAAGTTGAACCTGTAATTTCTAAAGTTCCTCCTTCTTGAACGACTAATCCTGAATCGGCATGAAAATGTACTCTTGCACCACCAGGAATTGTCAAAGTTTCCCCGTTTGGAACACTGGCATAACCGTATACAACATAGGGTTTATCTACCTTAAATAGATATTCATCGCCATTGTCTGGATGATTGTGACTTAAGTTACGTCCATTGGTTTCAATAACAGTTCCGTCTTCGTTAAAACCAATCGGAATGGTATCAATAACGCCATTCGTTTTGTTCGGAAATATAAAATAAGCATCTTGAATTAAGGTTACCAATTCTACTTTTTGTAAATTAATACCACCATCAAATAAAATTTGGTCAGTATAAAGAAAATCGGTTGGGTTGGCATCAGCAATATTTGCAGTAGTTTCGATAAAAATGTACATACTGTCTTTAGCTAAAAGTTCTACATCATTAAAAATTCTATTGTTATTTCCTGTCATACCATCAACGGTCATTCGGTATTTAGAATTTAACCCTTTTCCAAGTTGAATTGTTGGAATTTTAATGTCATTACTACTTTTGTTGTATACTTTTAAAGTATACGTACTTGAACCAATATCCGTAAAAACAGTATCTAAATAAATGGTATCTCTCGAAAAAGTTAGATCTCCAGTACTAGGTTCAAACACAAAATCTTCTCTGCATGATGTTAAGGAAATGGCAACTCCAATAAATAATAAAATAAAAATTTTACGCATTTGTTTCTGAATTTTTACGTTGTACCGTTCGACATTTGGTCTCTGGTGTAAATATAGGTATTAATTTGAAAATTTAAAAATGTCTCATATTTCAAAAATTCTATTACAATAACGATGATTTTCTTTTTTTATTCTAAAATGAGAAAATGAAATCTTGTAATTTTTTTCAATTCTTAATTAATGTGGTAATTTTGTAAAAAAAAAGAATGAGTAATTTATTCCTAAAATTGGAATCCCATCAAAAGCTTCACTTGCCTTTTGTTGTATTTTGCAAACCCAACTCGGATAAAATTATTGGTTTATTTCAAAATGATGCTCACGAATATTTTATAGAAAATTTTGAAGAAAAAGGTTTTGTTTTTGCACCTTTCAGTGATTCTAAAATTCCTTATATTCCTGTAGAAGAATCTCAAGTATATGTTGAAAAAGCAACGTTATCAGATTTTTATTTAGATAACAAAATTCCTTTTGGCGATTACGAAAATTCTAAATCTGATTTTGAAGAATTAGTTCAAAAAGGAATAAATGCAATAGAAAATGGAACTTTTCAAAAGGTTGTTTTGTCGAGAAAAGAATCGATTGCAATTTCCAATTTTGATCATGAAACTGCTTTTAAAAAACTAATTGCAAATTATCCAACTGCTTTTAAATATTGTTTTTTTCATCCCAAAATAGGTTTATGGATTGGAGCATCGCCGGAACAATTTTTAAAAGTTAACAATCAAGTTATTCATACTGTTGCCTTGGCAGGAACGCAAGTTTTTGAAGATGATGAGAATGTAAACTGGGGAACAAAAGAACAAGTAGAGCAGCAGTTTGTTACCAATTTTATTGAAAGTAGTTTAAAAAAATATGTAACTGAAGTTTCTGTTTCCAAGCCATTTACAGTTAAAGCAGGAAGTATTATTCACATTAAATCAACTATTTCAGCAAAATTATTAGAACATCAAAAATTGAAACAAATTATTGAAGTACTACACCCAACACCTGCAGTTTGTGGATTACCTAAAGCGGAAGCTATGGATTTTATTCTCCAAAACGAAGGCTATAATCGGGAATACTATTCAGGTTTTTTAGGTGAATTAAATATAGATTTAATCACTTTTAAAACAGAAGAGTCTGATTTATTTGTTAATTTGCGATGCATGAAAATTGATGAAACTTTGGCGCAATTATATATGGGTTGTGGCATCACAAAGGATAGTATTCCAAATAAAGAATATATTGAAACGGTCAATAAGTCCAAGACAATGAAGAAGATACTATGAAATCAATGTCAATTACAATAACAATAGTAGAATAAAAATAAATTATATGAAACTAGATATTTTAGCGTTCGGAGCGCATCCAGATGATGTAGAATTGGGCTGTAGTGGTACAATTGCCAAAGAAATTTCACTTGGAAAAAAAGTAGGTATTATTGATTTAACTCGAGGTGAATTAGGCACACGTGGTTCAGTTGCCATTCGGAATGAAGAAGCAAGAAAAGCGGGAGAAATATTAGGGATTGAAGTTAGAGAGAATCTTGATATGCGCGATGGTTTTTTTGTTAATGATGAAAAGCATCAACTTGCCATTATTAAAATGATTCGAAAATACCGTCCCGAAATTGTTATTTGTAATGCTATTGAAGATCGACATATTGATCATGGGAAAGGGAGTAAATTAGTTTCTGATTCCTGTTTTTTATCAGGATTGCGTAAAATTGAAACTACTGTCGAGGGAACTTCACAAGAACCATGGCGACCAAAAACGGTGTATCATTACCTACAATGGAAAAATATTGAGCCTGATTTTGTAGTAGATATTTCAGCATTCATAAAAGTTAAAACTGCCTCAATTTTAGCATATAGTTCTCAATTTTATGACCCCAATTCTAACGAGCCGGAAACACCTATTGCTACAAAGAATTTTTTAGAAAGCATACATTATCGCACACAAGATTTTGGTAGATTGGTAGGAGTAGAGTATGCTGAAGGCTTCACTGTTGAAAGGTATTTGGCTGTCAATAGCTTAAGTGATTTGTTGTAAATTTTATTTTTTTCTTTGAAAAAGAAAACTTTTATATTATATTTGCACACGTTAAAAATGGTGGTTGTAGCTCAGCTGGTTAGAGCGCTGGTTTGTGGTGCCGGAAGTCGCCGGTTCGAACCCGGTCATCCACCCAAGAACGCAAAAGCCCTGATTTATTGGGGCTTTTTTTGTTGTTTAAACTATAGTAAGTGATGAAAAAAATTATTTTTTTATTATTATTTCCATTATTATTGATTTCTCAAATCGATAAAACTATAAAATTGAAAGTTGCTATTATGCAAAATTTTGTAGCTAAAGGCGAAGTAGAAGGTGAAACCATGTTTTGGCAAACCAAAGGTAAAGTTACCTATGCTATTGTAAATTATACGGAAGACCAAAATCCACAGTTTAAAGCATTATTTATAAGTCAATTTAAGGAATTATATACTATATACAAGAGAATGGTTGTCTCTGAAGATGAAAGAGACACCGCTTTATATGTAAAAACGCTGGTTCGTCAAGAAGAAGAGTATCGTAATTTATTAACTCCGGCTCAATTAAAATTATACTTAGATAAATTAGCAGATTTTGAAAAAAACAACCCAGAGTCGAACGATTCTTATGCTTCGTTGTTCTTTTCGGAAAATTTATTAAAAGAATACAAATTGAAATTTTCGTTAAAATAAAAAACTCCTAGTTTTACTAAGAGTTTTTAATTGGATTGTTTGTCTTGTCCTGAAATAGCGATACACAAAAAGTATCCTTATGGAAAATCCTAAAGAAAGTCGCTATGTAAAGCGCACACAAAAAGACTACACTATGTCTTTTAAATTACAAATTGTTCAAGAAATAGAACGCGGTAAGCTATCAACA
>CALQAH020000037.1 GCA_943328505.2 Rhizobium sp. Q54
GCTACAAGTTTTAGACGATGGATATTTAACCGATAGTCTTGGACGTAAAATCGATTTTAAAAACACCATTATTATCATGACTTCTAATGTTGGTGCACGTCAACTAAAAGATTTCGGACAAGGAGTTGGTTTTGGAACTGCTGCTAAAGTAGCTCAAGCTGATGATAATTCGAAAAGTATTATCGAAAATGCCTTAAAGAAAACTTTTGCACCAGAGTTTTTAAACAGAATAGATGACGTGATTGTTTTCAATGCCTTAGAAAAACATGATATCGATTTGATTATTGAAATTGAATTGAAAAAATTATACGCTCGTGTGGAAGAATTGGGTTACAAACTTAATCTTTCTGATAAAGCCAAATCCTTTATTGCAGATAAAGGTTTTGACAAACAATTTGGTGCTCGTCCATTAAAAAGAGCTATTCAAAAATATGTTGAGGATTCTCTTGCAGAAGAAATTATAACTTCTAAAATAAAATCTGGAGATGTAATCTTTATGGATATTGAAGAAGGTGCTGAAGAATTAACTGTTAAAGTTAAAAAAACCGAAAAACCTACTAAATAAAATTTTAACCATCTAAAATCGCAAATTCACGGATTTTTTTTAAATGAAAATTTATTCGAGAATTTGTGGTTTTTTATTTTATAAATATGCCGCAGAACAAAATAATATTAGGTTCCGAAGAATGGTGCTCCTTTCCAGAACTTGGAATCCCAGCCATAAAAGCACGTGTTGATTCGGGTGCAAAAACATCAGCACTACATGCAATCAATATCGCTCCTTTTACTAAAGATGGTGAAAATTGGGTGAAATTTGACATTAATCCTATTCAAAACAATCTTAAAACCGTAATTCATTGTGAAGCATTACAAATTGATAAAAGGATTGTTAAAAGTTCTAGTGGTTTTAGGGAACAACGATTTGTTATTCAAACCAATATTCAAATTGGCGGCGAAACCTGGAAAATTGAAATGACGTTAACCAACCGAGATTCGATGGGTTTTAGAATGCTTCTTGGTCGTGAAGCGATGAGCGGCCGAATTTTAGTCGATCCTGAACAAAAATACCTTTTAGGTCAAACTACTACGGAAAACCTGAAAGACATGTATGTGGATGCACTCACCGTTAAATCGGGATTGCGAATTGGACTTTTAGCATCTAATCCCGAACTTTACAGTAATAAACGTATCATGGAAGCTGGGGAAATGCGTGGACATGAAATGCATTTTTTAAACATCAAGGAATGTTATATGAAGTTGGATGCTTTGAAACCCGAAATTCACTATCGTGGAGGAAAAGTATTGGACAATTTCGACGCTGTAATTCCCAGAATTCGTCCAAGTATTACCTTTTATGGATGTGCTTTGACACGACAGTTTGAAGCCATGAAAGTATATTGTCTAAATTCGGCTGCTGCCATTACTCAATCACGAGATAAATTATTTTCATTACAATTACTTTTAAGAAACGACGTAGACATTCCAACTACTGGATTTGCAAATTCTCCATTAGACACGGACGACCTAATCAAAATGGTTGGTGGATCACCACTAATTGTAAAATTATTAGAAGGTACACAAGGGAAAGGAGTTGTTCTTGCTGAAACCAAAAAAGCAGCCGAATCAGTAATTAATGCATTTAAAAGTTTAAATGCCAATATTTTGGTTCAAGAATTCATCAAAGAAGCGGACGGTAAAGATTTACGATTATTTGTTGTCGATGGAAAAGTTGTCGCTTCCATTCAGCGTGAAGCTGCGCCTGGAGAATTTAGAGCCAACATTCACATGGGTGGAACTGCCTCGGTAATAAAACCAACTGCTGATGAAAAGCGAATCGCCATCAAAGCAGCAAAAGCTATGGATTTGAGAGTTGCTGGTGTGGATATTATTCGTTCTTCAAAAGGACCCTTATTATTAGAAGTCAATTCATCACCTGGTTTAGAGGGAATTGAAGGAGCAACTAATAAAGATATTGCAGGGGAAATGATTAAAGCAATTGAAAATAATATAAAACGTAAATCAAATTTATAATGAATCCGTACCTTGATATAGTAATTCGAAGTGTTGCTGTATATCTATTTATGGTACTACTCTTGCGTATTTTTGGCAAAAAAGAATTGTCACAATTAAATACAGCTGATGTTATTCTGATTTTACTAATTAGTAATTCGGTTCAAAATGCCATGGTAGGAAGTAATACCTCTTTGTATGGTGGAATGGCTGCTGCTTTAGCGTTGTTTGTTATCAATTTTCTTTTCAAAAAAGTCATGCTCAATTCCAATTTTATAAAAAATTTGATACAAGACAAACCAGAAATACTGGTTCATGATGGAAAAATAGATTTTAAAACCTTGGCTAAACTAGGTATAACCTCCGATGAATTACAAGAAGCGATGCGCGAACATGGCGTAGAATTTTATAAAGATGTAAAATTAGCTATGTTAGAAATTGATGGAAATATTAGTGTTATTTCTGGAAATGAAAATATTAAACAAACCCATTACAAACGAAAAATCCATAAAACTTTAGGGGATTTTAACAACTAAATCAAGACACTTCTTTCACAAATTATCATCGGATTGTCAGCCTTTATACTCATATACATACTTTGGCTCTAAATGTTTTTATAACCATTACGGAAGACCAATTTAAAAAAAAACTAAAATCATGGCTGCCAACCAAGGTTTGTATAATGGTTTTTTAGCAGCTGGTTTAATTTGGTCTTTGTTTATTGGTGATACTACTTGGAGTAAAAACGTAGCTTTTTTTTCTTGTCTAGTGTTTTAGTTGCATTACTGTATGGAGCAATCACGGTGTCGAAGCGAATTTTCTATGTACAAAATATACCAGCTATTTTAGGATTATTAAGTTTAGTAGTATTGTAAATTAAAATTTAATACCTATTCTTCCAACTCAATCATAAAACTATTCAAAAACGCCACTGAGTTTTGAATATCATAATGCAAAATACGGTCTGTATTAACCAATGGCACTTCAGCTCTGAAGGATTTTAAAAACATTTCGATAAACTCACTCGATTGTAAAGGTCTTCTGAATTCAATAGCTTGAGAAGCATTCATTAATTCAATCGCTAGAATTCTTTCAAGGTTTTCCATTATTTTTAAGCATTTAGTTGCAGCATTGGCTCCCATACTTACATGATCTTCTTGTCCGTTACTGGAAACAATACTATCCACACTTGCAGGAGTTGCTAATTGCTTATTCTGACTGGCTATACTTGCCGCAGTGTATTGTGGAATCATAAAACCGGAATTCAAACCTGGATTATCCACTAAAAATGCTGGCAAACCACGTAATCCCGATATTAATTGATATGTTCTTCTTTCAGAAATACTTCCTAATTCTGCTAATGCAATGGCTAAGAAATCTAATGCAATGGCTAAAGGTTGTCCGTGAAAATTACCGCCAGAAACAATGATATCGCTTTCAATAAAAATATTGGGATTATCAGTGACCGAATTGATTTCGGTTTTAAATGTTTTTTTTACGTAATCTATAGCATCTTTACTTGCGCCATGAACTTGTGGGATACATCGGAATGAATACGGATCTTGAACATGTTCCTTTTTCTGATTGACAATTTGGCTTCCTTCTAAAAATTCATTGACACGATTGGCTGTTACAATTTGACCTTTGTGAGGACGTATAAAATGGATTAATTCATTAAAAGGCTCTTGTCTTCCATCGAATCCTTCTAGTGAAATTGTTCCAATTAAATCAGCCAAATAGGAATATTTTGCTGCTTTTATTAAAATATAAGTACCATAGGCACTCATGAATTGTGTACCGTTCAACAAAGCCAATCCTTCTTTGGATTGCAGTACAATTGGTTGCCAATTAAATTTTTTAAAAACTTCAGAAGTGTGAACTTTTTTGCCTTCAAAATAAACTTCACCTTCACCCAAAAGTGGCAATGACAAATGAGCTAACGGAGCTAAATCACCACTAGCTCCAAGTGAACCTTGTGTATAAATTACTGGAAGAATATCATTATTATAAAACTCAATCAAACGCTCAACGGTTAGTAATTGCACTCCAGAGTGCCCGTAACTCAACGATTGAATTTTAAGTAACAACATGAGATTTACAATTTCTACAGGAACTTCATCACCAGTTCCGCAAGCATGAGATTTTACAAGGTTTTCTTGAAGTTGAGAGAGATTTTCATTGGATATTTTTACATTACATAATGATCCAAATCCGGTGTTAATTCCATAAATTGGAGCATCATTTACAGCCATTTTGGTATCCAAATAGTCTCGACATTTTTGAATATTTACTTTAGCTTCTTCCGATAATGCAAGTGGTAATTGATGTGCAATGATTTCTGAAATAGTTTCTAAACTTACAACTTCAGAACTTATATAATGAAAATGACTCATTCGTTTGATTTTTTAAGAGTTCAAAAATCCATAAACGATAGTTAAAAAACAAGTTTTGTTGATAGTATTACAGATATATTTTACGAATTATACATTTTTTTTTCAATAGGCTGGCAAAAAACTAATAAATGTAGCCTATCGATTTTAATTTGTAGATTATCCATAAAAGCATTTGTTAATTTTTAATACTAAATCAAATAACTTACTTTTGAAGATTAATCATAGTTACTAATGAAAACATTGAAATTCGGCGGAACTTCGGTTGCCAATGCCCAAAACATCAAGCTAGTTCTTGACATTGTTACTGAAACTTCAAAAAAAGATAAATTAGTAGTAGTAGTTTCTGCTTTTAGCGGCGTTACAGATTTACTAGTTCTAGCAGCAGCAAATGCATCTTCAAAAAATAAAAACTATAAAGAAATTGTTAGTCAAATAGAAAAAAAACATAAAGAGGCAATTGAAGAATTGATTCCAGTAACGGAACAAAGTGAATTGATAGATACTATTAACGCAAATATCAATCACTTAAAAACCTTATTAGATGGCTGTTATTTATTAGGAGAATTGTCTAATAGAACGTCGGATACCATTTTGAGTTTTGGAGAATTATTATCCTCTCAAATCATTGCGAAAGCATTGGAACAAAAAATAAAAGGAGCTGGATATAAAGACAGTCGCGAAATTATAAAAACCAACAATCATTTTGGTAAAGCTGTCGTAGATTTTGAAGTATCCAATAATCTAATTGCAACTTATTTTAATTCAAATGCAGCTCAAGCAACCGTTATACCTGGATTTATTGCTTCTTCGTTAGATGGAAACAATACAACTTTGGGTCGTGGTGGATCTGATTATACTGCAGCAATAGTTGCAGCCGCTTTAGATGCAACTCATTTGGAAATTTGGACTGATGTCAATGGCATGTTTACTGCCAATCCAAAAATCGTAAAACAAGCACAACCTATTGAAACAATATCCTATCAAGAAGCAATGGAATTGTCTCATTTTGGGGCAAAAGTTTTGTATCCACCAACCATTCAACCTGTTTTGAAAAAGAATATTCCAATTCTAATAAAAAATACCTTTGAACCCGATGCGGATGGAACTTATGTTTCCAATAACAAAAACGAAAAAGAAAATCCAATAAAAGGAATTTCACATATTGACGGAATTGCGTTACTAACGCTAGAAGGCTCAGGAATGATTGGTGTTTCGGGTTCTTCCAAACGATTATTCGAAGTATTATCAAATGAAAGTATCAATGTAATTTTCATCACACAAGCCTCTTCAGAACACTCTATTTGTATTGGAATTTTAAATTCGGATGCAGATAATGCGCAAAAAGCTATCGATAAGGCATTTGAATTAGAAATTGCACAAAACAAAATCGACAAGTGTATTGTTGAAAAAAACCTTTGCATTGTAGCACTTGTTGGAGAAAGCATGAAAAACCATCAAGGTTTGAGTGGTAAAATGTTTAGTACTTTAGGGAAAAACAATGTTAATATTCGTGCAATCGCTCAAGGTGCATCTGAAAGAAATATTTCCGTCGTGATCAATGAAAGAGATGTGAAAAAAGCACTGAATACGCTACACGAACGCTTTTTTGAAGACAATACCAAACAATTGAATTTGTTTGTGATGGGCGTTGGAAATGTTGGCGAAAAATTTATGGATCAAATAAGTCAGCAAAAGAAATTCTTAAGAGACAATTTGAAAATTAACTTACGAGTAATTGCTGTATCCAATTCAAGAAAAATGTATTTTGATGAGGAAGGAATTGCTTTAAAAGATTGGCAAACCAATTTAGAAAATGGAGAAACTTCCAATAAAGAATCGTTTATTGCCAAAGTAAAAAATCTTAATTTACGCAACAGTATTTTTGTAGATATCACTGCCAATGAAAGTGTTGCTCAAACCTATGAACATTATTTAAGACAAAATGTAGCCGTTGTTACTTGCAATAAAATTGCCTGTTCCTCAGTTTATAACAACTATAGTAACTTAAAACGATTGTCAAGAAAATACAATGCTCCTTTCCTATTTGAAACCAATGTTGGAGCTGGATTACCAATCATTGACACGCTGAAACATTTGATAACTTCTGGTGATAAAGTCAATAAAATACAAGCAGTTTTATCAGGAAGTTTAAACTTTATTTTCAATAATTTTAGCCAAAACTATAATTTTCATGATGTAGTTAAAGAAGCTGGCGTTCAAGGATTTACTGAACCTGACCCAAAAATTGATTTATCCGGAATAGACGTAGCTCGAAAAATATTAATTCTAATTCGAGAAAGCGGTTACGAAATGGAAATGGAAGATATTGTAAACAATTCGTTCCTTCCAGCTGAATGTATGAAAACAACAAACAACGACGATTTTTTCAAATCTTTAACCGCTAATGCGGCTCATTTCGATAACCTTTTAGCACAAGCAAAAGCCAAAGACAGCCGATTAAAATTTGTTGCTACTTTCGAAGATGGAAAAGCTAGTGTGGGATTGCAATTTATTCCTTCTGACAGTCCGTTTTACAATTTAGAAGGAAAAGACAATATTGTTCAGTTTTATACCGACAGATATATTGATCAACCTTTACTAATTAAAGGAGCTGGTGCTGGAGCAGCTGTTACTGCTTCTGGAATTTTTGCAGATGTAATTCGAATTGGAAACGTGTAATGATAAACGAAATAAAAATATTTTGTCCAGCAACAATCGCCAATTTATCCTGTGGATTTGATGTTCTAGGAACATGTTTGGAAAATGTTGGTGACGAAATGATTATCAAAAAATCAATTAAAAAAGGCATTCGCATTACCAAAATTGTGGGTGCTGATTTACCATTAGAAACTAACAAAAATGTTGCTGGAGTGGCAGCTTTAGCTTTACTTGATGCTGTTGCTTGTGACTTTGGATTTGATATTGAAATTTATAAAAACATAAAGGCAGGAAGCGGCATTGGAAGTAGTTCTGCAAGTGCTGCTGGAGCTGTTTTTGGCATTAACGAATTACTAGGAAAACCTTTTTCCCGAAAAGAATTAGTACTTTTTGCTATGAAAGGTGAAGCTTTGGCTAGTGGAAGTGAACATGCCGATAATGTAGCACCATGTCTTTTAGGTGGATTTACTGTAGTTAGAAGTAGTACTCCTTTGGATATTATCAAAATTGAAAGTCCAAAAGATTTGTATGCAGCGGTAATTCATCCTCAAATTGAATTAAAAACTTCTGAAATGCGTGCCGTTTTACAACCCATGGTATCCTTAAAAAGTGCCATTACACAATGGGGAAATGTTGGTGGATTAATTGCTGGTTTATACACATCAGATTATGAATTGATTGGAAGAAGTTTACACGATGATATTGTTGAACCCTTACGTGGAAAATTTATTCCTAAGTTTGAGGAAGTGAAACAAGCCGCAATGAATGATGGCGCTCTAGGGTCAGGTATTTCAGGCTCTGGACCATCAATTTTTGCATTGAGTAAAGGTATAGAGACTGCTGAAAAAATAGCTAAATCAATGAGAAAAATATATAATGATACTGGAATTCCATTTGAAATTCATGTTTCTAAAATTAATGACGAAGGAATTAAAGTGATTTAAAATTATAAATTTGAAACAGATTACTTCGTACCTCCATATGATTACAAAATGAAATACTACAGTTTAAACCATAACGCTCCAAAAGTTTCTTTTCAAGAAGCTGTAATTCAAGGATTAGCGCCCGATAAAGGTTTGTATTTTCCTGAGCGCCTCACTCCTATTCCAACTGCTTTTTTTCAGAATATTGAAAACTATTCCAATGAAGAAATCGCGTTTCAAGTCATTCAACAATTTGTAGGTGATGACATTGAGGAAGCTGCTTTAAAACAAATTATAACAGAAACCTTATGTTTTGATTTCCCAACGGTTAAAGTCGAAGAACATATTTATGCTCTCGAATTGTATCACGGACCAACAATGGCTTTTAAAGATGTTGGTGCGCGATTCATGTCAAGATGTTTGGCGTATTTTCACAAAGAAAATATAGACAGTAAAAATACGGTGCTTGTTGCTACATCTGGAGATACTGGAGGTGCAGTAGCGAGTGGTTTTCTTGGTGTTACAGGCGTTGATGTCATTATTTTATACCCTTCAGGCAAAGTAAGTGATATACAAGAACGACAACTCACTACGTTAGGACAAAATATTACCGCATTGGAAGTAAATGGTGTTTTCGACGATTGTCAAGACATGGTAAAAAAAGCTTTTTTAGATGAGGAGTTAACGCATAAAAACTTGACTTCTGCAAATTCTATTAATATTGCTCGTTGGTTGCCACAAATGTTTTATTTTTTCTTTGCTTACAAACAATTAAAATCGGCTAACAAACCTTTACTATTTTCTTGCCCGAGTGGTAATTTTGGAAATATTTGTGCGGGTATTTTAGCTAAAAAATTAGGTTTACCTATTCAACATTTTGTAGCAGCAACAAATGTTAACGATACAGTTCCTCAATTTTTAGTTGCTGGAAACTACAATCCAAAACCATCTGTTGCTACTATTTCGAATGCGATGGATGTTGGAAATCCGAGTAACTTTATCCGAATTCAAGAAATGTATGATAATAATTTAGTGGAATTTAAAAAAGATTTTTCTTCCTATAGTTTTACAGATGCGGAAACCTATACTACTATCAAATCAATATTCGACACTACAAATTATATTGCAGAACCTCATGGTGCTGTTGGATATTTAGGTTTAAAAAAGGAAATGAAAAATCACGAAAATTGTATTGGCGTTTTCTTGGAAACTGCTCATCCCATTAAATTTTTGGATACTGTAGAACCTACATTAAACATTAAACTTCCTATTCCATCTCAAATTTATAGTGTTTTGAATAAACAAAAAGTGAGTATTAAAATTTCAACTTACGAGGATTTGAAGTTATATCTTATATAAATATAGCCTTTGCTTTTGTTTTAATGGTATCATAAAAATTAGCTATAGTTTTCATATCTTATTTTCATTAGCAATTCGTAACTTTACATAGTCTTAAAAAGTAAAAAAGTTAAGACTATAAAAGTAAATTAATGGAATATATAGGCTACTTTATCTCAATACTTATAGGTGTTATCCTAGGTTTAATTGGTGCTGGCGGAAGTATTTTGACTTTGCCAATGTTAGTCTATATTTTCCATATTAATCCATTTGAAGCAACCAGTTATTCTTTGTTTATTGTTGGAATCACAGCTTTTTTTGGTGTATTTAATTATTATAAATTAGGATATTTAAAAATTAAATCCGCTATATTTTTCGCATTACCTTCTTTGCTCTCTTTATTATTAACAAGACACTATATACTTCCAAAATTACCTCTAACTTTTTTTTCCATTAACGGTTTTGAAGTTTCAAAAAATTTTTTCATAATGATTGTTTTTGCCATTTTAATGTTAATGGCAGCAGTTTCAATGATTAGGAAATCATCAACTGAAGTCACTACTACAAATGTAAACTATACAAAACTTGGATTTTTTGGGTTTTTAATTGGTTTTATAACCGGATTTTTAGGCGCTGGTGGTGGTTTTTTAATAATTCCAGCACTTCTATTTTTTGCAAAACTACCAATGAAACAAGCAATTGGCACCTCATTATTTATAATTTGTATCAACTCCTTAATAGGTTTTACAGGTGATCTTTTGGGTGGCTTAATTATAGATTATCAATTGCTTTTAACCATTTCAGTTCTTGCCATTTTAGGAATTTTTATTGGTACTGTCATATCAAAAAAAATTGATGGTTCAAAACTAAAACCTGCTTTTGGTTGGTTTGTATTAATAATGGGGATTTACATCATAACAAATGAATTATTCTTAAAATAAGAAACAATGAAAATAGAACAAATTTACACAGGATGTTTAGCACAGGGTGCATATTATATCAGTTCAAATGGTGAAGCTGCAATTATTGATCCTCTTCGTGAAACGCAACCTTATCTTGATAGATTACAACGTGATGGTGTACAATTAAAATATATTTTCGAGACCCATTTCCATGCCGATTTTGTTTCCGGTCATCTTGATTTAAGTAAAAAAACTGGGGCTCAAATTGTTTATGGACCAAATGCGGCTCCAGAGTTTGATTTTGTTGCTGCTAATGACAATCAAGTTTTTGAAATTGGAAATATTAAAATAAAAGTGTTACATACACCAGGGCACACTATGGAAAGTTCTTGCTATTTGTTACAAGACGAAAACGGAAAGGACAATGCCGTTTTCTCCGGAGACACATTATTTATTGGCGATGTGGGTCGTCCAGATTTAGCTCAAAAAGCAGCCCATTTAACTCAAGATCAATTGGCCGGAATATTATTTCATTCTTTGCGTGATAAAATAATGACTTTAGCAGATGATGTAACAGTTTATCCAGCACATGGCGCAGGTTCTGCGTGTGGAAAAAATATGAGTAAAGAAACAGTTTCTACTATAGGCGAACAAAAAGAGAAAAATTATGCCTTACGTGACAACATGACCGAGGCAGAATTTATAACTGAAGTAACAGATGGATTATTACCTCCACCAGCTTATTTTGGTATGAATGTCGCCATGAATAAAAAAGGAATAGCAAGTTTTGATAGTGTATTTAATAACGGAATGAAAGTCATCAATGCAAATGAATTTGAAGTAGTTGTAGAAGATACTAATGCTTTGATTCTAGACACTCGCAATAGTAGTGATTTTGCTAAAGGTTTTATCCCACAATCTATCAATATTGGAATTAATGGTGATTTTGCTCCATGGGTTGGTGCTTTGATTGCCGATGTAACACAGCCTATTATTCTAGTGACTGAAATTGGAAAAGAAGAAGAATCTGTTACTCGATTAACCCGTGTTGGTTTTGATAATTTAATTGGGCATCTTAAAGGTGGCTTTGAATCATGGAAAGAAGCAGGATTTGAAATAGACACTGTAGATAGAATTACTGCAGAACAATTTGAAGCAAAAATTACTATTAGAGAAAGTAAAGTAGTTGATATTCGCAGAGAAAGTGAGTATCAGGCGGAACATATTGAAGAAGCCTATTGCCGTCCATTAGCCTCCATAAATGAATGGGCAAAAGACATCAATCCCGATGAACATTTCTTTTTGCATTGTGCTGGTGGCTATAGAAGTATGATTGCTGCATCGATTTTACAAGCTAGAGGCTATCGAAATTTTTCAGAAATTGAAGGTGGTTATAATGCAATTGCTAAAACTTCAATTCCAAAATCAGATTTTGTTTGTCAAAGTAAAGTTTTAAAATAAAAAAAAGGGTGTAATTAATTAAAATTACACCCTTTTAAGTTGTATTGACTTACTTTATACTCGAAACATTGACCATTTCATTTGTATCAGCAGTGTAATCTACTTCTTTAAATCCAAATCCAAATAGGTTATGAAAATCATTTCTATATCCTGGTAAATCTCCTATTTCAGATAAATTTTCAGTGGTTGCTTGAATCCATAAAGCAGCAATTTTTTCTTGAACATCATCTCTCATTTCCCAATCATCAATTCGGATTCTTCCTTTTTCATCAGTTGGAATTGAATTGCCTGTAAACAATCTGTCTTTATACAAGCGCTGAATTTGCTCAATGCAACCTTCATGTATTCCTTCTTTTTTCATTATTTTATACAATAATGAAATATACAATGGAATTACAGGAATAGCAGAACTTGCTTGAGTAACCAAAGCTTTATTAACAGAAACATAAGCATTACCACCAATATTTTTTAAGCTATCTGTAATTTCAAATGCAGTAGCTTCCAAATGATCTTTTGCTCTTCCAATAGTTCCTTTACGATAAACTGCCTCTGTTAATGATGGTCCGATATAAGAATACGCCACTGTTTTTGCTCCATTTGCTAATAAATTAGCCTCATTTAATGCTTTCATCCACATCGCCCAATCTTCACCTCCCATTACCACTACTGTATTTTCAATATCATCTTCATTTGCTGGTTCAATAGATACTTCGGTAACATTTCCTGAATGAAAATCAACAGTTTTGTTTGTGAATTTTTGTCCAATTGGTTTTAAAACTGAACGATGCAAAACACCTGTTGTTGGGTGCATTCTCACTGGGGAAGCTAAACTATAAATTACCAAATCAATCTGACCTAAATCGGCTTTGATCATGTCGATTGTTTGTTGTTTTACATCGTTTGAAAAAGCATCACCATTGATACTTTTGGCATATAAACCAGCTTTTGTAGCTTCATTTTCAAATGCAGCCGAATTGTACCAACCTGGCGAAGCAGTTTTTCCTTCTGTTGGTGGCTTTTCAAAAAACACTCCAATTGTTGCTGCATCAGAACCAAAAGCACTGGTAATTCTAGAAGCTAAACCAAAACCTGTAGACGCTCCAATAACTAAAACTCTTTTTAGTCCTTCGATTTTTCCTTTAGATTTTATATAGTCAATTTGATTTTTAACGCCTTGTTCGCAACCTTTTGGATGAGCTGTCAAACAAATAAATCCTCGCATTCTTGGTTCTATAATCATAATTTTATGTTTATTCTATTGTTTAAAATTGTTGTAACAAAAGTATCAAAAATATTAATTTAATAATGCTTTAGCATGAATTAAAGCTGAATCTGAAATATCTTTACCAGATAACATTTCAGCTATTTCTATTACTCTTTCATCATCTGTTAATAGTTTTAATTCCGATATTGTATTTTCACCTACAGTGGTTTTAAAAACTTTATAGTGTTGATTGCCTTTGGCAGCAATTTGTGGTAAATGCGTAATGGCGAAAACTTGCATTGTTGAGCTCATAGCATTCATGATGTCTGCCATTTTATTAGCTATTTCACCGGAAACTCCAGTGTCAATTTCATCAAAAACAATAGTAGGTAGTTTGGAATACTGTGCTAAAATTGATTTAACAGCTAACATTATTCGAGACATTTCTCCGCCAGAAGCTACTTTCTTCAACAACCCAAAGTCGGTTCCTTTATTGGCAGAAAACAAAAACTGTATGACATCTTTACCATTAGAATAATAAGATTCCGTTAAGGATATTTCTAATTTAAATCGAACATTGGGCATTCCTAATTGACTCAAAATAGCAATTAATTTTTCAGTTAATATAGGAATTGCTTCTACTCTATTTTGATGAATACTATTTGCAATGAAATCAAGTTGTAGTATTAATTCTGATAATTGATTTTCCATTTGAAAAATCTCATTTTCTAAGGTGGTCACAGAAACAACTTTATTTTCCAAATTATTTTTAATTACCAACAATTCATCAATGGTTGCCACTTGATGTTTTTTTTGAAGGTTGTAGATAATTTGCAATTTTTGATTGATTAATTCTAACTTTTCAGGATCGTTAAAAACCGTATCTGATTCCCTATTTAATTCTTTAACAATATCATCAAATTCAATTAAAATGCTATTAGTTCTCTCAAAAAGTTCCTTGAAATTTGCTGAGAAAGTACTGTTTTTATGAAGTGTGGTTTTAAACTCTTTTAAGTTCTGAAGTATTCCATATTGTTCATCATTGGCAATTGAAATAAGTTTATCTATATTTTCTTTGATAAACTCTACATTATTCAATCCTTCATAAGAACTCTCTAATGCTTCTTGTTCACCGGAGATTAATTGAGCCGCTTCTAATTCTTCATATAAAAAAGTATTATATTCTTGTTCTTTTAAGTAGGAACTTAAGACGGTTTTCTTGTTTTCAAGAGTTGATTTTACGATGCGATACTCCTTTAATTGAAATTGAAATTCTTTCACTAGTTCAAGATTTCCAGCAATGGAATCTATTATTTGAAATTGGAAGTTTTCTTCGGATAATTCCAAAGTTTGATGTTGAGAATGTACATCAATTAAATACAAACTTAAGTCTTGTAATTGTTGAAGATTAACTGGACTATCATTTACAAAAGCCCTAGATTTTCCTGAAGGAAGAATTTCTCTGCGAATTATAGTTTCATCATCATAATCTAAATCATTATCCTTAAAAAAAGGGAGTAAATGGTATTTTGAGATGGAAAAATTAGCTTCAACGATACACTTTTCATCTTTATTTTTTAATGAGGAGAGATCGGCTCTTTTCCCAAGCACCAATCCTAATGCCCCTAAGAGTATTGATTTTCCCGCTCCTGTTTCTCCTGTTATTATTGAAAATCTATTAGAAAAATTGATATTCAATTTTTCAATTAGCGCAAAATTTTCAATTGAAAGTGAGGTAATCATATTATAAAAAGCAGAAAAAAAAAGTTAAAAAGTAAATGTACCAATTATAACTTAATATTTGCCCATTTAGTAGTATTGATTGGGGAAACTTTATTAAGTGTATCTACAAAATCAGAAATCGGAATGGAAGGTCCGCCAGAACAAATTGATACAATCTCATCGGCTTTGGCATCAAAAAACACACGCATTAAAAAAGCATTTGGACGAACAGAATATAATCCGGATGCCGTGTTTACAGCTTCAATAACTTTTTGTTTTGCAGCTTTTAAATCTTTTGACATGATATCTAATCCTTCTCTGTGAAATTGATACATAGCGGTTCTAAACAATTCAAAAGTTGGAGAAAGTAAATCATTAACCAAAAAATAACGGTTTTGATTACCATCGGTTTGACTCCAACCTTTATAGCCACCTTGTTGTGCTACATTTGAAATTTCTTGTGCTACATCAAACCAACCTCCTCCTCCATTTGGTGAATAAGTATCTCCATCAAATCCAATTATCATAAAACTATAAAAGGATAATACGGATACTAAATTGGATTCAAAACTTGTTGGATTAAAAATTAAATTTTCGAATTCTGTATATCTAAAATTAAAATCTTTATCATTGAAATTGAAAACGGGTGAATCGTAAGTTGAATTATATATCGGACGTGTTGATTGTACTTGAATAGTGGCTGTAAATTGATTAGAATCATAGGAATTTACAATAATGACCATTGAACAATTGATACGTTCTTTTTGATCATAAACTTCACCAGTCCAATCTGTTTTATTTACAAATTCAGTGATGGCAGTTTCTAAAGTTTTAAATATTTGATTGTTTGTACTTGCTATTTTGTCAGCATTAACACTTACAGTACAATTTAATTGTTGGGCTTGTGTCCAACTAAAGAATAACACTAAAATCAAACTAGCAATTTTTTTCATATTTAAGGCTATTTATTTGTAAATGAAATTACTTTGTTTATAATATCAATAGCAACTAATTCTTTTGATTTTAAAGGCATGGGTTCAATTGTAAACTGCTTATCAATAAAAGTAATTTTATTGGTAGCCTTTCCAAAACCAGCTCCTTCATCTTGCAATGAATTAAGAACAATCAAATCTAGGTTTTTTTTCTGAATTTTCAGCTTTGCATTTTCAATTTCATTTTCGGTTTCTAGTGCAAAACCAATTAAAAATTGATTTTTCTTAATTTCACCCAATGAAAGTAAGATGTCTTTTGTTTTTTCTAAAAGAATTGTAAACTCTAAATCTGATTTTTTAATCTTTTGGTGGGCAACACTTTTCGGTTTATAATCTGCAACTGCAGCGGCACAAATTACAACATCCATTTCGTTAAAATAAAGATGACAAGCATCATACATTTCGACTGCTGAAGTAACTCTGATAACATCTATATTCGAATCAACAATTGATAAATGTGTTGGTCCGCATATTAAAGTTACGAAAGCACCATGATTTGCTGCGCTTTTTGCTATATCAAAACCCATTTTACCGGTTGAATAATTTCCAATAAAGCGAACTGGATCAATAGCTTCATAAGTTGGACCAGCGGTAATCATAATTTTTTTTCCTTTTAACGGCAGCTTACTTTCCAAATCTGCTTCAAGAAAAGCAATAATGTTTTCGGGTTCTGCCATTCTTCCTTCTCCAGAAAGTCCGCTGGCAAGTTCACCAGTTTCAGCCGGAATCATAGTATTACCATACTTTTTTAACGATTGAAAACTAGCACTAGTTGAAGGATGTTTGTACATGTCTAAGTCCATTGCGGGAGCAAAATATACAGGGCATTTAGCCGATAAATAGGTAGCTATTAGTAGATTATCACAATTCCCATTCACCATTTTTGATAGTGTATTGGCAGTTGCTGGTGCAATAATCATTATATCAGCCCAAAGTCCTAACTCAACATGATTATTCCATTGCGCATTTTCATCTTCTTCATTATAAAAAGTAGAATGAACTGGGTTTTTTGAAAGTGTAGATAAAGTAAGTGGTGTGACAAAATCTTTAGAAGCTGGTGTCATTATCACTTGGACATGTGCACCGGCTTTTATAAATAATCGAACCAATGAAGCTGATTTATAAGCGGCAATTCCACCAGAAATACCTAGTACTATTTTTTTACCGCTTAAAACTGACATTATATTTAGTCTTTTGTAGTATCTCTGTAATAAATTTTACCGTCAAGCCATTCTTGAACAGCAAATGCATGAGATTTTGGTAATTTCTCATAAAATTTTGACACTTCAATTTGTTCTTTGTTTTCAAAGACTTCTTCTAAGCTATCATTATAAGTAGCAAACTCTTCTAACTTTTCAGTTAATTCTTTTTTAATTTCAGAATTAATTTGATTTGCTCTTTTAGCCATAATAGTTATCGCTTCGTAAACATTTCCTGTTGGCTCTTCAATTACAGTTTTGTTATACGTAATTGTGTTTACTGGAGCATTCGTCTTTTTTAAATCCATGACTTTTTTATTTAGAAAATTGTTTTAAATCGTTTTCAATTCGAGCTAACATTTCGTCAGCTTTACTTTTATATTCTGTATTTACATTAAGTTTAATCAATGTGGCATAGGCCGCTTTTGCTACAGTTAATCGTTCTTCTACTTTGGATGGAATACTATTAATTGCTAAAAGATAGGCTGAATCTAATCTGTAAAATAGAGCTTTTTCTTTGTAGGGTGTTCCTGGAAAATTAACTATATAATTATCAAGTGCAATCAAAGCAGCTTTATAATCTCCAATTGTATTATATTGTTTAGCAATTTCAAAGAATTTTTTTTCTAATTTTTCTCTTAAACCTTTAACAATTAAATTGGCTTCTGACAAATATGAAGATTCTTGATAGCGATCTATAAAAGCTTGAAGTTTATCGATGGCTTTATAGGTGTCAACCTGATCCAAACTGTAAACCGGTGACAATTTTGAAAAACATTTTGCTCCTAAAAAAGAAGCTTCTTCAATTTTATCGCTTTTAGGATAGCTCGATGCAAAACTTTCAAATTGATAACCCGCAAGATAAAACTGATTCGTTTTATACAAAGACTGAGAATACATAAAAAACATTTTCTCAGCTTGAGGTTTTCCTTTGTATACTGGAGCTATTTGTTCAAATAAACGAATGGCTTTACCATATTTGCCAGCATCATATAATTTTTCGGCTGCGGCAATCTTAACTGCAACATCATCCGACTTTAATGCTCTTTGATATTGATTACATGACGAAAAGAAAACAACTAAGGTAACTAAGGCTAAAAATTTCTTCATTTTTTATTTAATTCAGCTGATTTTAAAGACTTTTCATGTCTTAAAAACGAACTGCAAATTTAGTGATTAATTAGAGAATACAAAATATTTTTTTTGATTAAAATCAAATTATAAATTTGATACTTTATCTACAAAATTTCGTAGTTGATTTGACAAATTTTGATCCACATTTACTAAGGGCAATCGAACGGTATTTTCGGATAAACCCATGATAGAAAAGACTTCTTTAATCCCTGCAGGATTTCCTTGTTCAAATATCATATCAATACTGTCCGCAATAAAATAATGAATTTCGTAAGCTTCAACAACTTTTTTATTTAAACCAAGATGCACCATTTCAGAAAATTGCTTCGGAAATCCTTCTCCAATTACAGAAATCACACCTGAACCTCCGGCTAAGATCATGGGTAATGCAATCATATCATCACCAGAAATAATTAGAAAATCTTTTGGCTTATTTTGAATTAAATTCATCGCTTGAACAATATCACCAGCCGCTTCTTTAATGGCAACAATATTTTTAAAGTCATTGGCTAATCTCAAAACGGTATCCGGTAACATATTACTGGAAGTTCTACCAGGTACATTGTATAAAATAATTGGTTTTGGTGAAGCTTCTGAAATGGCTTTAAAGTGTTGATAAATACCTTCTTGTGTGGGTTTATTATAATATGGGGAAACCGAAAGTATGGCATCAAAAGCAGATAAGTCTCTGGTTTTTAATTCTTGAACAACTTCATGAGTATTATTACCTCCAACACCCAGTACTAATGGCAATCTACCGTCATTGACATTAATTACTGTTTTTATTACTTCATTCTTCTCTTCATCAGACAAAGTTGCATTTTCGGCTGTTGTTCCTAAGACTACTAGATAATCTATGCCATTGTCTATTTGATAATTTACAATTCTTTTTAGCGCATCAACATCTAAAGAAAAATCTTTTTTGAAAGGTGTAACAAGTGCAACTCCGGTACCAATTAATGATTGCATATTATATTTTATTTAGGATTTTTAAATATTTGAATAACTCACTGATGAAAATTTTATAGTCTTCTGCATTTGTGGTTATCATAAAATGGTTGACTCTTTTATCAATTGATGAAAAACCAACTTTAAAACTAGCTTTTGACATTTGTGAGGCTAAAAGTAAGGCCGTTTTTTCAGTATCATAGTAATTAATCAACAAATCAAAGGGTTCTTTAATAAAACTGTTTACTTCTTTATTGTCAATTGTGGCAATCCAACTTAAATCTTTGTTACTATATATTGGATAATCAAAGACTTCATTTTTTTTAATTTTATCTCTAAAGACTAAAATTTTAATGTTCTCTTGCTGTATTCCGTTTTGATTTAACTCTTTAATAATTGATTCTTTTTCAAAAAAATAACTTTCATCAATGATTAATCCAACGGTTTTAATTTGTTTGTCATTTGCTGAATGTTTTACATTAGACAAACTTTTTTTAACTATTTTTTTTGTCGAAAAATCTTTGAAGTAATCTAAAAACATATACTTTTACTTGAATTACAAATTTATTAAAATTAGCGGCAAATCTGATGGTAAAACTAAAAAACTATAACGTTTTAGTAAAGCATTTTGTTTTATTATTAACATTTATTTTTATTACTTCTTGTGCAGAAAAAAAATATCATGTAACCAAGATTGAAGGAAAAGAAATTGGAATTACAGATAAAAATAGTGAAGTCGCTGAAATTGAAAACTTTATAAAACCCTATAGAGACAATATCGATAAAGATTTGAGTACTGTTTTATCAAATGCACCTCAAACGATTGATAAAAATGGAGAATGGCAAACTCCGATGGGCGATTTTTTAGCTGATATTACTTTCAAAAAATCAAATTCTATTTTTCAAATAAGAGAAAACAAATCCATTGATATTTGTTTGCTAAATCATGGTGGCATTCGAACGATTATTCCTAAAGGTAATGTTACAGCTAAATTAGCTTTTGAAATCATGCCTTTTGAAAATAGTGCTATTGTGGTAGCTTTAAAAGGCGTACAAATACTAGAAATTGTAAATTATATTATTTCAGAAAAAAAACCACATCCATTAAGCGGAATGTCTTTTGTAATTGACAAAAACAACACTCCAAAAAATATAGCTATACAAGGTAATGCTTTAGAAAATGATAAAATTTATTATGTCGTTACTTCAGATTATTTAGCAAACGGCAATGATAATATGCTGTTTTTCAAAAAAGCTATTAAAAAATATGATTTAGACTATAAACTTCGAAATATCATTATTGATTATTTCAAAGAAAACAAATCAATTGAAGCCAAAACAGATGTTAGAATTTCTAAAGAATAAAGCTCATATATATTCAGCATAAAATGAAAAGAAGAGAATTTATACAAAAAACTGCGGCAACTTCAGCATTATTAGGCTTAGGAGGATTATCACTGAGTAGTTTTACAAGTCTTGAAACCAAACACTTGACCATTCTTCATACTAATGATGTTCATAGTTATATTGATCCATTTCCAGCTAATCATCCTAAAAATCCAAATATGGGTGGTGTTGCTAGAAGAGCTGCTTTAATTGAAAGCATACGTGCAGAAAACTCTAATGTTTTATTACTCGACGCTGGCGATATTTTTCAAGGCACACCTTATTTTAATTATTATGGTGGAGAAATTGAATTTAAACTAATGAGCATGATGCGATATGATTTAGCAACAATTGGAAATCATGATTTTGATAATGGTATAGAGGGTTTATTCGCTCAACTTCCAAATGCTAGCTTTGAATTTGTTTCAGCCAATTATGATTTCAAAAATACCATTATGAATGGTCATGTTAAACCGTATAGAATTTTTAATAAATCGGGAATTAAAGTTGGAGTATTTGGTCTAGGTATTGGACTTGAAGGTTTAGTAGATAAAAAAAATTGTAAAGAAACCGTTTATAATGATCCATTAGAAATTGCAACAGATATGTCACGAATTCTAAAAAAGGAACATAAATGCGATTTAGTAATTTGTCTTTCCCATATTGGTTATAAATATAAAGACGAACCCAATAAAATTTGTGATACCAATTTAGCCACTAAAACTCGTGATATTGATTTGATTATTGGCGGGCATACACACACTTTTTTAGAAAAACCAACAGTATTAAAGAATCTAGATAACAAGGAGGTTTTGGTAAACCAAGTGGGATGTTACGGCGTAAATTTAGGAAGAATAGATTTTTATTTTGATAACAACATATCTACATCAAGTATAGGTAAATCAATCATTGTTTGATATTTCGGCATTAATTACATATTTATAATAGGAAAAAAAAGCTAATGCATTAAATGACATTGCAATGGGTCTAAATATGTTAGTATACTCGTTTATTAAATAACATTTTTCTATAAAAACCACAAACTGCAACATCACAAATAAAAGTGCACTAATAAGTAAAATAGAATTTTGCTTGGTATCATCCATGAAATAATTTGATAGAGCGATACCCGCATAAATAGATATTAAGACATTCAAAAAAAGTATTAAAAAGATGCTGTTCTCAGGAATGTTTTTGGTTTCTAAAAACAAATACGAAAAAATTAGCAAAAATGGAATTGTCCCTATTATTAAAGGTATATGGTCTTTAATTTTTGCGGTTTTATATATCAAAATTACTAAAAATATTCTATGAAAAGCATAAGCAATTATCCCAAAAAAAATCATTTTACTTGAATTTGGAATAAATAAAATATTAGTTATTAGTGAGAAAAACAAGGATAAGATAAATAGCATTTGCCTTTTGGAAGAATTCAACCAATATAAAAGAAGAAGAATAATTGGAATAAAAGGTTTGAATATAATGATTAATGGTTGATATATCAAATATTCCGCAATCACTTCAATAAATACAAAAACAAAATATATAATTGTTAATCTACTTATTAAACTGGTAGGCTCTTTCATAAATTAAAATTGTATTGGATTTAAACCTCCTTTGTTTTAATTCCATTTATAATTTCATATCTCACTTTCTTTTTTTCAGAAAGCAAAAGAAATTTAACTAATAAATATTGACCAATAACAAAAAGAAACATTGCTAAAGACTGGAAAATATTAAAATATACATTTGATAATTTCAAAACCATTAAAAACTGAATTGCAATAAAAAAAAGCGAACTAAGTAATAACAATTTACTTAATTTATTGGGTTTAAAAATATAATTACTAATAGCAAACGCCATCAAATAAATTATAAAAATTCCTTGCAAAACAAAAATGTAAATTCCATTGTCTAGACTTTCAAAATTATGATTAATAAAATAAATGTATGAAATTAAAAAAGGTATTGAACTTATAATTATTGGAATAAATCCAGGGAATTTTACAATCTTCATTACTATATATACTATTAAAACTCTGTAACCTAAAAATAATAGAGAACCAATTAATGTACTGTTATAATCTTGATAAATAAAAAATATATTGGCGAGCCAATTTAATAGTAAAGCAATGATAAATAATTTATTTAGCTCTTTTGAAACTCTCCAATAGTAAAAAACTAATAAAGGAATAATCAAAGGCTTGGCGAACCAAATAATTTGATTGTCTTTGAAAAATTCAGCTGAAATTTCAATTAATGAAATTAAAAAATAGAAAAAAAACAGTAAATTACTAAGTTTATTTTTTAATAAACTAAAAACGAAATAGCCAACTTTATCCATGTAGGTAAACTTTTATTTGTTTGACGATTTTATATATTTAGTAAGTTAATATTTTGTGAAAATATTATTTTTTTTTATATAAACAATACAAAATCAATTTATAATTCCGTTTTCCAACAAAACTAAAAAATCATCTTCATTTATGATAGGAATTTTCAACAGACTCGCTTTTTCTAATTTAGCAGGCCCCATATTTTCTCCTGCTATAACATAATCTGTTTTAGTAGAAATGGAACTCCCAACTTTTCCGCCATTCTCTTCTATTGCTTTTTTTAAATCATCTCGTGAAAATTTTTCAAAAACTCCTGAAACCACAAAGGTTTTTCCAATAAGTTTTTCAGTTGCATTAGGATTATAGGTCTCAATAACTTCTAATTGAACTCCATACCCTTTTAATCTTTCAATGATAATTGTATTCTCATGATTATTAAAAAACTCAATCACACTTTGGGCTATCTTCTCTCCTATTTCATCAACAAGTATCAAATCCATTAATGATGCATGTCTTAAATCATCAATATTTTTATAATGCTTTGCTAATTTTTTTGCTACCGTTTCTCCTACAAAACGAATTCCTAATGCATATAAAACTCTTTCAAAAGGAATTGATATCGACTTTTGAACACCGTTTACTAAATTCTCAGCCGATTTCTGAGCCATTCTTTCTAAAGGAAGAATTTGTTCAATTGTTAATTCGTATAAATCAGCATAATTTTGCACCAATCCATTGTTAAATAATAAAGCTACTGTTTCTCCACCAAGTCCTTCAATATCCATTGCTTTTCTTGAAATGTAATGTTGAATTCTGCCTATTATTTGAGGTGGACAACCATAAAAATTAGGACAATAATGATTGGCTTCACCATCCGTTCTTATCAATTGAGTTTGACACTCGGGACAATGTGTTATGTACGATATAATTTCAGAATTTGTTAATCGTTGCGTTAAATCAACAGCAATAATTTTTGGAATAATTTCGCCTCCTTTTTCAACAAAAACAGTATCACCAATTCTAATGTCTAATTTTTCAATTTGATCTGCATTGTGTAACGAAGCCCTTTTTACAATGGTTCCAGCTAATTGTACCGCTTCTAAATTAGCAACGGGAGTAATTGCACCAGTTCTTCCCACTTGATAGGAAATAGAATTTATTTTGGTTGCAACTTGTTCTGATTTGAATTTATAAGCCATTGCCCAACGAGGCGATTTAGCAGTATATCCTAATTCATCTTGTTGCTGAAAACTATTTACTTTTACCACAACACCATCCGTTTCATAAGGTAATTGATGTCTATGAATATCCCAATAATTAATAAATTCAAAAACTTCATCCAAGTTATTAGCAAGTTTGGCTTGTTTTGGTACTTTAAATCCCCAATTTCTAGCGAATTCTAAACCTTCAAATTGAGAATTAATGTTCAGGTTATTTCCAACAATAAAATACAACAAACATTCCAATGGTCTTTTGGCTACTTCGGTACTATCCTGCAATTTTAAACTCCCAGAGGCTGTATTTCTTGGGTTTGAATAGGGCAATTCTCCAATTTCAATCAAGTCCTGATTCATCTTTTCAAATCCTTCAAAAGGTAAAATAATTTCACCTCGGATATCAAATTTGTCTGGATAATTTCCTTTTAAATATAATGGAATTGACTTAATTGTTTTAATATTATTGGTCACATTATCGCCTTGATATCCATCACCACGTGTAACAGCGCGTATTAATTTTCCATTTTGATACGTTATAGAGATGGATGCGCCGTCATACTTTAATTCGCAAGTATATTGCAATGGTACATTTCCCAAAACTTTTTGAATTCTGTTTTCCCATTCCATCAAATCCTCTTTCGAATACGAATTATCCAAGGAATACATCCTGTAATCATGAGCAACAGTATCGAAGTTTTTAGTAATTGCACCACCAACTCGTTGAGAAGGGGAATTTTCATCAAAAAATTCAGGATGTCGATTTTCTAATTCTTGAAGTAGTTTTAATTTTTGATCAAACTCAAAATCTGAAATTGTTGGTGCATCCAATACATAATAATTATGATTATGATTATTGAGTTCTTCTCGTAAATCTAGAATGACCTTTTGAATATCCATTGATAATAAATTGACTATTTTGAATCCTTAAAACGAGCACTAAAATAGTTCAATTATTTTGATTTTACAAAACGGAATTTTCGATAATATATTTAAAATTAATTCTTCTAAATAAAAAACATTAATTTATATCTTTACGCAAAACAAATAATATTTATTATGAATTTTTCAGCAAAAATGCTCCGTGATAACGCTCTCGAAGACAAAGTAATAGTAATAACTGGTGGTGGAAGTGGTTTAGGAAAAGCCATGACCAAATACTTTATGGAATTGGGGGCCAAAGTAGCAATTACCTCTCGTGATTTAGAAAAACTAAAAATCACTGCAGCTGAATTAGAAACTGCAACTAGCGGAAAATGTCTTCCAGTACAATGTGATGTTCGTCATTATGATCAAGTTGAAGCCATGCTTGCAGAAGTTTTGAAAACCTATGGAAAAGTAAATGTTCTATTAAATAATGCTGCGGGTAATTTCATTTCTCCAACCGAACGATTATCTGCAAATGCCTTCGATACAGTTATAGATATTGTCTTGAAAGGTTCCAAAAATTGTACACTTGCTTTTGGAAAACATTGGATAGATAGTAAACAAGAAAGTTCCACTATTTTAAATATAGTAACCACTTATGCATTTACAGGTTCTGCCTATGTTGTCCCTAGTGCAACCGCTAAAGCTGGAGTTTTAGCCATGACAAGAAGTTTAGCGGTAGAATGGGCTAAATATGGAATTCGTTCTAATGCTATTGCTCCTGGACCTTTTCCAACAAAAGGCGCTTGGGACAGATTATTGCCTGGAGATTTAGCCGATAAATTTGATATGTCCAAAAAAGTACCTTTAAAACGAGTGGGAGATCATCAAGAATTAGCCAATTTAGCAGCCTATTTAGTTTCTGATTTTTCAGCCTATATTAATGGTGAAGTAGTAGTTATTGATGGTGGCGAATGGCTTCAAGGTGCAGGCCAATTTAATATTCTTGAAAAAATTCCTAAAGAAATGTGGGACATGTTGGAAACGATGATTAAAAACAAAGGAAGTAAATAGTATTCAGTGTTCCGTTTTTAGTGTTCAGTTAAACAGTATTGAAAATGAAATTTAAAGTCAGATTGAAGTTTTTACTCTGACTTTTTCTTTTAAAAAATGTAATGTGCATATAAACCTAAACACACTCAGCTCTAAACACTGAACACCAAACACTCACAACTTTCAGATATTGTTAACAAAATACACTTGACAAACCCATAAATAATTGTATTTTTACCGTTCAAAATTTGTAAAAAATAAAAGTGTA
>CALQAH020000038.1 GCA_943328505.2 Rhizobium sp. Q54
AATTTCGTCTAAGAGTACCACGCAATAGGGTTTTCTTCTGACTTTTTCGGTTAATTGTCCGCCTTCTTCATAACCCACATATCCAGGAGGCGCGCCAATTAAACGAGAAATAGCAAATTTTTCCATGTATTCACTCATGTCAATTCGAATCAAAGCATCTTCAGAATCGAATAATTCACGAGCCAAAACTTTAGCCAATTGAGTTTTACCAACACCGGTTTGTCCTAAGAAAATAAACGAGCCGATTGGTCGGTTTGGATCTTTCAATCCAGCTCTGTTTCGTTGTATAGAACGAGATATTTTTAACACAGCCTCTTTTTGCCCAATTACTTTATTGTCAATAAGTTCCGGTAGATTAGCTAATTTATTGCTTTCCGTCTGTGCGATACGATTTACAGGAATACCTGTCATCATCGAAACCACATCTGCGACGTTATCATCGGTAACTTGAATACGATTGGTTTTAGAATCTTCTTCCCATTGTTCTTGTGCAATGGCTAAGTCTTTCTCTAAACGTTTTTCATCATCACGAAGTTTAGCAGCTTCTTCGTATTTCTGTTTTTTAACAACAGAGTTTTTAAGCTCACGAACTTCTTCTAATTGACGTTCTAAATCCAAAATTTGTTTTGGAACATCAATGTTAGTAATGTGAACACGGGAACCTGCTTCATCCAAAGCATCAATAGCTTTATCAGGAAGAAAACGTTCTGACATATAACGATTGGTCAATTTAACGCAGGCTTCAATTGCTTCTGGTGTATAAATTACATTGTGATGATCTTCGTATTTGTTTTTGATGTTGTTCAAAATTGTAATTGTCTCCTCAACGGATGTCGGCTCGATAATTACTTTTTGAAAACGTCTTTCTAATGCGCCATCTTTTTCTATGTATTGTCTGTATTCATCTAAAGTTGTAGCGCCAATACATTGAATCTCGCCACGAGCTAATGCTGGTTTAAACATATTAGATGCATCTAAAGAGCCTGTTGCTCCGCCAGCTCCAACAATAGTATGAATTTCATCAATAAAAAGAATAATGTCGTCATTCTTTTCTAATTCATTCATAACTGCTTTCATTCGCTCTTCAAATTGTCCACGATATTTGGTTCCGGCCACTAAACTAGCCAAATCCAAAGTCACAACTCGTTTGTTGAACAAAATACGAGATACTTTCTTTTGGATGATACGCAATGCCAGACCTTCAGCAATAGCTGATTTACCTACACCAGGCTCACCAATTAATAAAGGATTGTTTTTCTTTCTGCGGCTAAGAATTTGTGAAACTCGTTCGATTTCTTTTTCACGACCCACGACTGGATCGAGTTTTCCTTCTTCTGCCATTTCAGTCAAATCGCGACCAAAATTATCCAATACCGGAGTTTTAGATTTTTTGGTGGTTTTATTGGCTGGATTATTAAAACTACCTTCCTTTAAACTGTCATCTTGTCCTGAATCTTCATTGTAAGATTCACTACGAGGTAAGTTATCTAAAAATTCTTCTTCGTTTGGTGTCATGTTTAAGTATTGTTCTTTAACTAAGTTATAATCAATTTTAAGTCGGTGCAACAATTTTGTGGTTGGATCATTTTCATTTCTCAAGATGCATAAAAGCACATGAGCGGTACTAATTGAAGAACTCTGAAAAACTTTAGCTTCTAAAAAAGTTGTCTTTAAAGCGCGTTCAGCTTGTCGTGTTAGATGCAAATTTTTTTTGTCATTACTAATTTCAATATTTGGATTTGGCGGACTTAGTATCTCAACTTTCTTTCGTAAATGTTCTAAATCAACAGAAAGATTGTTTAATATTGAAATTGCTTTACCATTGCCATCTCTTAAAATTCCTAACATAAGATGCTCAGTTCCAATAAAGTCGTGACCCAAACGTAGGGCTTCTTCTTTGCTGTAAGTGATTACATCTTTTACTCTTGGTGAGAAATTATCATCCATAAATATATAGTATTTGGAACTGTCAATTTTACTTTATAAAATGATTTCAACAAAAACCATTCCTTCTTAATGTACTGTCAGCTAATAGACAAAAAAAAAGTCAATAATAAAAGTAGGTTGACTAGTTATTTATTAACCAAAAAAAGGGTTGATTTTGTTAATAAATCATTGAAATTTATGATTGAAAACTGGTTGTAAAATTTTTAAATATTCTATATTAGCACGTTTTGAATTTAAACTAATTTTTTATTAATAATTTATAAAATATGTCTGACGGAGAAAAGTTAATTCCTATTAACATCGAAGATGAAATGAAATCAGCTTACATCGATTATTCGATGTCTGTAATTGTCTCAAGAGCACTACCTGATGTGCGTGATGGTCTAAAACCAGTGCACCGAAGAGTATTGTATGGAATGTATGATTTAGGAGTTTTTTCAAATAAAGCTCACAAAAAATCCGCAAGAATTGTTGGAGAAGTTTTAGGTAAATACCATCCACATGGTGATACATCGGTTTATGATGCTATGGTTCGTATGGCACAAGAATGGAGTTTACGTTATTTATTAGTTGATGGTCAAGGTAACTTTGGTTCTGTAGATGGTGATAGTCCAGCTGCAATGCGTTATACAGAAGCCAGAATGCGTAAGATTTCGGAAGAAATTATGGCTGATATCGAAAAAGAAACTGTTGATTTTCAATTGAACTTTGACGATACTTTATACGAGCCTAAAGTAATGCCAACTCGAGTTCCAACGTTATTAATTAATGGAGCAACTGGAATTGCAGTGGGTATGGCAACCAATATGCCACCTCATAACTTAACTGAAGTTATTAATGGAACATTAGCCTATCTTGATAATAATGATATTGAGATAGATGAATTAATGAACCATATTAAAGCACCAGATTTTCCAACGGGAGGAACAATATATGGCTATGATGGTGTTCGCGAAGCATTTAAAACAGGTCGTGGAAGAATTGTAATGCGTGCTAAAGTGAACTTTGAAGAAGTTGAAGGAAGAGAGTCTATCATCGTTACTGAGATTCCATATCAAGTGAATAAAGCGGATATGATTAAAAGAACCGCTGATTTAGTAAACGAAAAGAAAATAGATGGTATTGCCAATATTCGTGATGAATCGGATAGAAACGGTATGCGTATCGTCTATATTTTGAAGCGTGATGCCACTCCAAATGTTGTATTAAATACGCTTTACAAGTATACACAATTACAATCTTCTTTTAGTGTTAACAATATCGCTTTAGTAAAAGGTCGTCCACAAATGTTGAATTTGAAAGACATGATTCATTATTTTATTGAGCACCGTCATGATGTTGTGGTTCGTAGAACCAACTTTGAATTGCGTAAAGCTGAAGAAAGAGCACACATTTTAGAAGGATTAATAATTGCTTCGGATAATATTGATGAAGTTATTGCTTTAATTCGTGGATCGAAAAATACCGAAGAAGCTCGTGAAAAATTGATCGAAAGATTTAAATTGTCAGACATTCAATCTCGTGCTATTGTTGAAATGCGTTTACGTCAATTAACAGGTCTTGAACAAGATAAATTAAGGGCTGAATATGAAGAGTTGATGAAATTAATCGAACATTTGAAAGCATTATTAGCGGATGTAAATTTAAGAACAGCTTTAATTAAAGAAGAACTTATTGAAATTCGTGAGAAATATGGTGACGCACGTCGTTCTCTAATTGAATACTCCGGTGGTGACGTTAGTATTGAAGATTTAATTGCCGATGAAAATGTAGTAATTACCATTTCACATGCGGGTTATATCAAACGTACCAATTTGACAGAATACAAAACACAAAATAGAGGAGGAGTTGGACAAAAAAGCGCTGGAACAAGAGATCAAGATTTCTTAGAACATATGTATGTTGCCACAAACCACCAATACATGATGTTCTTTACTCAAAAAGGAAAATGTTTCTGGATGCGTGTTTACGAAATTCCTGAAGGAAGTAAAACAGCAAAAGGTAGAGCCTTACAAAACTTAATCAATATTGAAAGTGATGATAAAGTCAAAGCTTTTATCTGTACACAAGATTTAAAAGATAAAGAATACACCAACAGCCATAACCTTATTATGGTGACTAAAAAAGGTCAGGTTAAGAAAACTTCATTAGAGAAATACGCAAAACCTAGAGTAAATGGTGTTGCTGCAATTACTATCAAAGAAGGCGATGAATTATTGGCTGCCGAATTAACCAATGGAAACAGTCAAATTATGATTGCGGTACGTTCTGGTAAAATGGTTCGTTTTGAAGAAAGCAAAACACGTCCAATGGGAAGAACTGCTTCTGGAGTTCGTGGAATTACTTTAAAAGACGAAAGCGATGAAGTTATTGGAATGGTTTCAGTAAACGATATGGAAAGTGAAATTCTTGTCGTTGCAGAAAATGGTTATGGAAAACGTTCAAGCATTGACGAATACAGAATAACCAATCGTGGTGGAAAAGGTGTGAAAACATTAAACATTACTGAAAAAACAGGTAAACTGATCTCAATCAATAGCGTAACCGATGCAGATGACTTAATGATAATCAACAAATCAGGTTTGACCATTAGAATGGCCGTTGAAGATTTACGAGTAATGGGAAGAGCAACACAAGGTGTTAAATTGATTAACATCAAAGGAAATGACTCTATTGCTGCTGTAACCAAAGTAATGAAAGACGATGTTGTAGAAGAAATAGTTGACGAAGATGGAAATGTGATCGAAGCTGAAGTAATCGAAAGAGTAAAACCAGTTTTGGAGATTCTTGAAGATGATGGAGTTTCTGATGACGATGACGATTCAGAAGAGGAAGAAATTGATGATGATGAATCAGACGATGAAGAAGACGATACGGATGAATAATTAAAAATTAATATTATGAAAATTAAACACATTGTCCTAGCGACAACAATGATGGCGACACTTTCAAATTTTGCTCAAAAAGACGAACTGAAAGCGTTAAAGAAAATTTATGCCAAAGAAGAAATTGTAGGATCAGAATTAGCTGAGTATAAATCATTATTATCTAAAGTCGATCCATTAGCTATTGAGGAAAATGATAAGATTTATGTGAATTTTTATAAATGTATGTTGCCAATTCTAGAAATTTCAGCAATTGATAAATCCTTAACACCAATGCAGGTTCAAATGCAATTGGTGAAATTAGTTAATCCTAAAACAATTTCTGAATTGGCTGTAGGTTTGAATGCTACTTTGGATTATGAAAAAAAATCTGGAAAAAAGATTTATACAGATGATATAAATGAAACCATTTCATCCTACAAGCCCAATATGTTAAATATGGCAGTATCTCTTGGCAATGCAAATAAATATAAAGAGGCTTCTCAAGTTTTATATTCTATTTATCAATTGGATAAAAAAGATGTCGAAAATTTGTATTATGCTGCCAGTTATGCAGTAAATGGAAAAGATTATGAAGCTGCACTTGATTATTATAATCAATTAAAAACATTGAATTACTCGGGGGAAGGAATCACTTATGTTGCTAAAAATTTAGCATCTGGGAATGAGGATAGTTTTAAAACAAAAGCCGAAAGAGATAATCTGGTGTCACTAAAAACACATAGCAATCCTCGTGAAGAAAAAACGCCATCACGAAGAGGTGAAATATATAAAAATATTGCTCTTATTTTAGTCGAAGAAGGTAAAAATGACGAAGCAAAAACGGCAATCTCTGAAGCACGTAAATTAAACCCTGAAGATACTTCATTAATTACCGTTGAAGCTGAATTGTATTTTAAAATTAAAGATTTTGACACCTATAAAAAATTAATCAACGAAGCTTTAGAAAAAAACCCAACAGATGTAGATTTGATTTTTAAATTAGCAAATGTAAGCGCTCAAACTAATAATTTTTTAGATGCTGAGAAGTTTTATTTAAAGGTTATTGATATAGATCCAAAATACATTAACGCTTATATTAGTTTGGCTGAGTTAAAATTAAATTCTGATCCAGCAATAGTTGAGGAAATGAATAAATTAACAACATCCGATAAAGATAATAAACGTTATGAAGTTCTAAAGAAAAACAGAACTGAACTCTTTAAAAGTGCTTTACCTTACTATGAAAAAGCATTAGAATTGGATGCGCAAAATGAAATCGTTAGATCCAACTTATTAAGCGTTTATAATTTCTTAGAAATGACGGATAAGTATAAAGAACTGAAAGCTAAAAATTAAAAAACACAAAAAAAGAAAGGTTGACAATTATGTCAACCTTTCTTTTTTATATATCCAATTAAAACTACTTTTTAATTATATTTCTTAATACAGCCTTATCTGTATAATTTATTACTTCTAAAGTTATGTCAACATCCTTTGAAGTTTTACCATAAATAATGTATAATTTTCCTCCTTCTTCTTTGATGTTGCTTTTGTCAAAATCAACATCGCCATTGGTTAAAGTATTTTTAATGTCTAATGTATCAACCCAATCTTCACTCAATCGTCGTGAGGCTTCAATGTCGTAATGAAAAGGTTTGTTTCTTAAATCATTTAAAACTCTTGCATTCGGAAAATAATTGCAACGAGTGTCTTTTCCACTGAATACAAGTGCAACAAAAAAGCAACCAATAACAAATCCAACTAAATAATAAGCAAAACGATGGACAAATTTCATATATTTTTTTTACTTCGTAACAATTCAACCTGCGGTCACGGGTGCAAAAGTAATCAAATGTTGCAATTATTTTATAGAAATAGAGAGAAGATTTTAATTAAAAAACAATTAAATTAATATCATTATCAGGAAGGTTAAACCAATCTCCAATTGCTTTATTGGTCAAAATTCCATGATAAAGATATACGCCGTTTTTTAGCCCTTTATTACAACGAATTGCGCTTTCAAGCCCGCCATCTTCTGCAATTTGCAATAAATAAGGAGTGATAATATTACTTATAGAAAGTGATGCAGTTTTAGAATATCGTGATGGAATATTAGGAACGCAATAATGAATGACATTGTTTTTTATGAATGTTGGCTGTTCGTGTGTTGTGATTTCAGAAGTTTCAAAACAACCACCAGTGTCAATACTCACATCAACAATTACGGCACCTTTTTTCATGTGTTCCACCATAGTTTCAGAAACTACAATAGGACATCTGTCTTTACCACGCATAGCACCAATTGCGACATCACATCTGCGTAAGGCTTTTAATAATGATTTTGGGTGAATAGTAGATGTAAAAATGCGTTGGTTTAAATTATTTTGCAAACGACGTAATTTGGTAATAGAATTATCAAAAACTTTAATGTTTGCACCCAGTCCAAGGGCCGTTTTAGCAGCAAATTCTCCAACAGTTCCTGCCCCAATAATTACTACATCAGTAGGAGAAACACCAGTTATATTTCCAAAAAGTAATCCTTTTCCAATTTGATTGTTTATCATCAATTCTGCGGCAATTAAAATGGAAGCTGTCCCAGCAATTTCGCTTAAAGATTTCACCGCAGGATAAGAACCATCTTCATCTTTAATATATTCAAAGGCAAGCGCAGTAATTTTTTTCTTTGATAAAGCTTCGAAGTATTCCTTTTTTCTAGTTTTTAATTGAATAGCAGAAATTACAATGCTTCCTGTATTTACTAATTCAATTTCACTCATGGTTAGGGGTTCAACTTTGAGTAAAATGGGACAACTTAAAACTTTTTTATTGTCTTTAGTGATTTCAGCACCGGCATCGCTATATTCTTTGTCTGTATAACTTGAACTTGTTCCCGCTCCAGCTTCAATCATTACTCTATGACCATGAGAAGTCAACGAATTTACAGCATCTGGTGTTAAACAAATTCTTCGCTCTTGATAGGATGTCTCTTTTGGAATCCCAATAAAAAGATCACTCTTTTTTCGAGCAATTTCTAGTTTTTCTTCTTGAGGTAAAAGTTGCTGTTTTGTAAAAGGTGTAATTGCCATAGTATCACAATGAATATTGGCACAAATTACAAAAAAATATTCAATCTATGTTAAAGTCAAATGTCTTTTACCGTCAATTGTTTCTTGTATATTAATATTTGAATGGTTTTTAGGAATTAGATTTGGTATTTTTTCTGGCCATTCTATAAAACACCAATTGCCAGAATACAAATAATCTTCAATGCCAATATTTACCGCTTCTAATTCATTTTTAATGCGATACATATCAAAATGATAAATAAATTGATTGTCAGTTGATTGGTATTCATTAACTAAAGAAAAAGTTGGGCTACTTGTTGTAGAGGTTACTCCTAATTCATGAGCAAGTGCTTTAATTAAAGTAGTTTTTCCAGCACCCATATTTCCTTTAAAAAGCACTACTTTTTGGGGTGTTTCTGAAATTATTTTTTTAGCTACACTAGTAATTTCGTCTAAAGAAAATATAATTTCCATAGGTTATATTGTATTTGTTAAGCATTTTATAATTAAAACTATTTTGGATTAAAAATCAAAAATGGTACAATTACTTCTTCTAGTGAAATTCCACCGTGTTGGTAGGTATTTCTATAATAACTCACGTAATGATTGTAATTATTAACATACGCTAAGAAATAGTCATTTTTCGCAAATATATAAGAACTACTCATATTTATGGTTGGTAATCCAATTTTCTTAGGATCTCTTACCGCATAAACTTCTTTATCTTCATAGGTTAAACTTCTACCTGTTTTATAACGCAAGTTTAAACTTGTATTTTTATCACCAATAACTTTTGAAGGGTTTTTAACATTTATAGTGCCATGATCTGTTGTAATTATTAATTTAAATCCCATTTTTTGGGCCTGTTGAATAATTTCAAGAAGCGGAGAATTTTTAAACCAACTTAATGTTAAAGATCGATATGCTTTATCATCTGAAGCCAATTCTTTAACTACATCCATTTCAGTTTTGGCATGTGAAAGCATGTCCACAAAGTTGTAAACAACAGTTACTAGGTTGTTGTCTTTTAATCCTTTAAAATTTTCAGCCAATTTTTTACCATTGGATAAATTGGTTATTTTAAAATATTCTTGTTTGATGTTTAAACCTAGTCGCTTTAAATGTGCTGTTAGAAATTCAGCTTCGTACAAATTTTTTCCACCTTCTTCAACATCATTTTTCCAATATTGTGGAAATTGCTTCTCCATCTCTAAAGGCGTCAACCCTGAGAATATTGCATTTCGAGCATATTGTGTTGCGGTAGGAAGTATAGCGAAATAGGGTGTTTCTTTTTCTAATTTATAATGATTAGCAACTACGTTTTCAATCACTTTCCATTGATCATAACGAAGATTATCTATTACAACAAACAAAACCGGCTTGTCTTTTTTAACCAATTCAGGCACTACTAATTCCCTAAATAAAGTGTGTGATTGTATCGGCTTATCTACTTTTGGTTCACTCGAGCCTTGGCGAACTGGCAAAGCAAACCAATCTTCATAATTTCGTTCAATGAATTTTCCAAATTGTGAATTGGCTTCTACTTTTTGGCTTTCTAAAATTTCAAACATACTTTGGTCATTGATGTTTTCCAGTTCTAATTCCCAAAAAATTAACTTTTTATATAATTCAACCCAGTCTTCATAGGAGTTAACCATGGCCATTTCCATTGCGATTTTTCGAAATTCCTTTTGATAATCCAAGGTTGTTTTTTCAGAAATTAATCTCGAATGGTCTAAATTTTTCTTCAGACTTAATAATATTTGATTTGGATTTACAGGTTTTATCAAGTAATCGGCTATTTTAGAACCAATAGCTTCCTCCATAATATATTCTTCTTCGCTTTTGGTAATCATAATCATTGGCGTAGAAGATTTTTTTTCTTTCATTTCTTGAAGCGTTTCTAATCCACTCATTCCTGGCATATTTTCATCAAGAAAAACGATATCAAAATTACCTTCTTCAAAAATATCAACAGCATCTCTACCGTTGTTACAAGTTGTAACCTTATAATTTTTTTTCTCTAAAAATAATATATGCGGCTTTAATAAGTCGATTTCGTCATCAACCCAAAGAATTTTTATTGTATCCATTTCTATTTAAATATAAGGTGCAAATTAATGTTTATTAAACGTAGAAAGTATTAAAGTTATTATATTTTTTTTTAATTATTGTTCAGGATTCATTATAACTCTCAATAAAAACAGTATTCTTTAATATTGTGTTAAATAATAATAATATTAAAATTAAATATATATTTTTGACCTACTAAAATTCACATGTAATTAATTTAAAATAAACGATATGAAAAAAGTAGTTTCATTAGTAGCAATTGTAGCTTTTTTATTCTCAATGAATGTTAATGCACAAGAACAAGATAAAAAATCAAAAAGAAAAGCAAAAGCTAAAACAGAAAAAGCAGCTTGTTCAACAGCTGAGAAAAAAGAATGTGCAACAACAGAAGGTAAAAAATCTTGTTGTGCTGCAAAAAAATCAGAAACAAAATAGTAATTATTAATTCAATTATTTATAAGTGTTCGCCTAGGCGAACACTTTTTTGTTAAAAAAAAATCAATAAGTATACCAATCAAAAGAATAAAACATGCGTTCCCTTACAAAACTAATCCCTAGTCTATTATCTATTTTATTTTTAATGAGCTGTGCTAAGAAAGAAGTAGCTTTTCAAGACCCACTGATTACGAATAGAGACACAACTGTAAGTCCAAGTGACAATTTTTTTTACTATGCCAATGGTGGTTGGTTTAAAAGAAATCCAATTCCAGAAAGTGAAAGAAGCAATGGTATTTTTAGAACTATTGGTGATACCATTAACAATCAAATTAAATCTATTTGTGAAAAATCATCAAAAAATACCGATGCTGTTAAAGGAAGTAATGAACAAAAAATAGGTGATTTTTATGCCTCAGGAATGGACACGATTACTATTGATAAAGTAGGTTTAAAGCCTTTATATAAGGATTTAAAAGCGATTGAAAGTATTAAAGACATTCCAAGTTTATTAGCAACAATAGGTTATTTACACACCATTGGCGCAAGTCCAGGGTTTTCATTTTATGTGGGACAAGATGATAAAATTAGTACAAAGCATGCCTTATTTTTGGGACAAGGTGGTTTAGGAATGGGGAATCGTGATTATTATTTTAATACAGATGCGGAAACAGTTACTATTCGTAATGAATATGTAAAACATTTGAAAGCAATGCTTCAGTTGATGGGTCAAGAAGAAATTACCGCTGAAAAAGCTGCTACAAATATTATGAAATTAGAAACAGAATTAGCTAAAAATTCTAGAAAATTGGAGGCACTAAGAGATCCAATTAAAAATTATAACAAAATGAGTATCACAGAATTCAATGCTAAAACTCCAAATGTCAATTGGAATACTGTATTGCCTCAATTAGGAATTTCTAAAGCCGATACTGTTATTGTTGGACAACCTGAATTCTATATAGCATTTAATAAAATGGTGAAAAGCTATTCTATTGAAGATTGGAAAACCTATTTAAAATGGGATTTAGTAAATTCATATGCTGCCTATTTAAGCAAAGATATTGAAAATCAAAATTTTAAGTTTTTTTCAACTGTGATGAGTGGTGTTAAAAAACAAAAACCGCGTTGGAAAAAAATAGTAGAGCAAACGGATGGCTCATTAGGAGAATTAATTGGTCAAGTTTATGTGAAAGATTATTTACCGAAAGGCTCTAAAGAAAAATTGTTAGAAATTGGAAATAACATACGTGATGTTTATGCCGATCACATCAAAAAATTGGATTGGATGAGTGATGCGACGAAGAAAAAAGCATTGTTTAAACTCAGTAAAATTGTAATGAAAGTAGGTTATCCAGATAAATGGAAAGATTTGAGTAGTGTTGAAGTTGCTAGAAATTCCTATTGTGCCAACGTAATGTCAGCAAACAAATGGGGTTATAATTATATGATTTCAAAATTTGGAAAACCAGTTAACAGAAACGAATGGAGTATGCAACCTCAAGAATACAATGCCTATTACAATCCAAGTAATAACGAAATTGTCGTGCCAGCGTGTAATATTTTAGTGCCAGGATTTGAAGGAAGAATGCCAGATGATGCTATCTTGTATGGGATAATTGGTGGATCCACTTTTGGTCATGAAATTACACATGGTTTTGATGATCAAGGAAGTCAATATGATGCTAAAGGTAATCTTAACAATTGGTGGACACCTGAAGATTTAGCCAAGTTTAAAGTGAAAACAAAACTAATTGTTTCTCAGTTCAATAAATTTGAACCCTTAAAAGGTAAATTTGTCAATGGTGATGCTACACAAGGCGAAAATATTGCTGATTTAGGTGGTATTGTAATGGGATTGGAAGCTTTCAAAAGAACTTCACAATATAAAAACAATGAAAAAATTAGTGGACTCACACCAGACCAGCGCTTCTTTTTAGCCTATGGTTATGCTTGGATGATCAATATTAAACCTGAATCATTAGCGCAACAAATCATGGTTGATGTTCATGCACCTGCACAATATAGAATAAATGGCCCATTGGCTAATTTACCTGAATTCCATAAAGCTTTTAATATTAAACCAGGTAGTAAAATGCATCAAGCTGATAGTATAAGAGTAGTGATTTGGTAAAAAATAATTTCATTATAAATAGTAATAACACCCTAATGTATTAAAACTCATTAGGGTGTTATTTTTTTAATACTATAGCTTTAACCCCTTTATTTTTATTAAATTCGTAGCACGAAAATTCTTTTATGAAAATAGCAATTGTTTGTTATCCCACTTTCGGAGGAAGTGGAGTAGTAGCCACAGAATTAGGGCTAGAGTTAGCTCACAGAGGTCATGAAATTCATTTTATTACCTATCGACAACCTGTTCGCTTGGCACTATTATATCCTAATGTGCATTATCATGAAGTTAATGTACCCGAATACCCTTTGTTTCATTACCAACCCTATGAACTAGCTTTATCGAGCAAATTAGTGGATATGGTGAAACTTTATAAAATTGAATTGTTGCATGTTCATTATGCTATTCCACATGCTTATGCTGGCTATATGGCAAAACAAATGTTGAAAGAGGAAGGCATTCGTTTGCCAATGGTAACAACACTTCACGGTACTGATATTACATTAGTAGGTAATCATCCGGTATACAAACCTGCGGTTTCTTTCAGTATTAACAAATCAGATGTGGTAACATCGGTTTCGCAAAGTTTGAAAGATGATACCAATAAACTTTTTACTATCAATAAAGAAATAGTTGTTATTCCTAATTTTATTGAATTAAACAAAAATAGAAACGAAACTTCAATTTCATGTCATCGTTCCATAATGGCAAAACCCGAGGAACGAATAGTAACTCACATTAGTAACTTCAGAAAAGTAAAACGAATTCCTGATGTGATTAAGATTTTCAATAAAATTCAACAAAGTATTCCAGCAAAATTAATGATGGTTGGAGATGGACCAGAAAAGGAAAAAGCGGAAAAACTTTGTGATGAATTAGGTATTCAGGATAAAGTTATTTTCTTTGGAAATAGTAATGAAATAGATAAAATTCTTTCCTATTCCGATTTGTTTTTATTGCCTTCAGAAACAGAAAGTTTTGGATTGGCTGCCTTAGAAGCAATGGCTTGGAGTGTTCCAGTAATATCCAGTAATTCAGGAGGTTTACCCGAAGTTAATTTTGATGGAATCTCTGGATTTTTGAGTAATGTAGGTGATATTGACGATATGGCTAACAAGGCATTGACAATATTAAGAGATACCACAGCATTAAATACCTTTAAAAATAATGCACTTACCGTTGCAGAACAGTTTGATATCAAAAACATATTACCGCTTTATGAAGAATTATATGAAAAAGCTATAACCCAACAAACCGTATGAAAAAAATAATCTTATTTGGAATAGTATTGATTTTAGCCTCTTGTTCCACTAAAAAGGTAGTTGCTAAAAAACCATTATATGAAGTCTTAACTTCACAAAATGATGGTGGTGCCAACATCCGATTTTATGAAATTCTAACAGAACCCAACGAGATACAAATGCTTTTAGGAGACCCAAACTTAAAGAAAAAAATTAGGGATGAGGATACCGATAGTTGTAATTTTGTTATCCTCAATATGGGCTCACAATCTCCAAAAACAAGCAACAAAATTGTGGTTGAAAAAATAGAAGAAACGGCTGATAATATTATTCTAACAATTAAAGAATCTAAATCAACGCCTAATCTAAATGAAGATTCTGAAGTGGTTTATCCCTATTCAATTGTGAAAATTAATTCTAAAAAACCTTTAATTATAAAATAAAAAAAACGTCAATATAAATATGACGTTTTTTTAATAAATTAATTTCAGAATTAGAAACAATATTTAATTCCTAAAGCAATATCGGGTCCAAAACTATCTTCTCTGTATTTATCTGAATCAAAATAAATTTCGGGTCTAAAATCAAAAGATAATAATAATGGAATTTCATCAAATTTATATTCAATACCAATATCTCCAGCAGCTAAAAGCATAGTGCCACTATCGCTACCACCACTGTAATTAGAACTCCAACTTCCAAGCCCAGCTCCGGCTCCAGCATACCAATTAAAATTATTGTCTATATCCCAAACCCATTGGTACAATCCAACTAATTTGAAGGCATCAACATCGTTACTGTTTCTCCATCCTAAATCTAATTCTAGACGATTGTTTTTAGACAATCCTCTTTGGTAGGTTACTTCGCCACCAAAACCATCATTATCTCCTAAACGCAAACCTAAGGCGTTTTTTGAAATATCTTGAGAATGAGCACTAAAAGCTAACCCAATTAGCATAAAAGCTGATAAAATGACTTTTTTCATAAAATGTTTCTTTAAATTAAATATAAAGTTCAAACGACAAATTTACTAATCTATTGTTTAACAATTATTAATTTACGAGATAAGTATCTATATTTTCATTTTGAGTTTGTGAACCAGATTGAGGAATTGGCAATGTAATTCCATATTGTGAGAAATCCTGAAGTTCATAAGTAATATTGGTATTAGAATAAACCATTCCGATATTTTTCGCATAATATTGCGTTGAAACTAGGACGTCTTGTGGATTTAAAATTACTACAGGAATTGTAAAACCGGCAACAGTAACACTAGTTGAAATTTTTGCATTCAATGTAATTTTTACTTTTTTAACATCTGTATATAAAGTATTGTCTTCAGAAGTATAATTCAATAATGATTCTAAAGCTGTTGTTTTTAAAGTATAGTCTATAACAAGTGGATAACCTTGTAAATCTTGGTTTATTGTTCCAGAAATTGTGCTTAGTTGTTGATCAACGGTGGCACTTTCTTTAAAAATTATAAAATCAGAGACGCTTAAATTAATCGGTAAAACATCGCCTAAATTCAATCCAGCATCACCTGTTAAATAAATAGCATCATCTTCTTTTCGTAACCCGTTATTACGTAATGTATTCGTGAAAAAGCCATTTGCAATAGTCAAAGTCTTCATTTTTTTATAAGTTTTAGTACCAATTACCGTATCGTTGGCGACAAATAATGAATCTCTATTTGTGATGCTTTGACCTACAGTTGTAACATCATAGGTCCAATAATTACCCGTTGTTAAAGGAAAGTAATTGATAACACTTGGACTTGTATTTGAAGATTCATCACTTGAACAAGAAAACAAAATCGTTATTGTTAAGACAATAAATATTAATTTTTTTTTCAATTTTTTAAAGTTAAGGTTAGAAATGCGAAGATATTAAAGAATTCTTTTTGTTTATTAATTTAATTAATAACTTTTGACATTACATCATTAATGTTATATTTGTTTAAAACAAACACTATGGCTGGCAATAGTTACGGAACGCTATTTAGACTAACTACTTTTGGAGAATCTCATGGGGAAGCATTAGGTGGTATAATTGATGGATGTCCCGCAGGAATTACTCTTGATTTTAATGCTATTCAAAATGAAATGGCAAGAAGAAAACCAGGGCAATCTTCTATAGTTACACAACGAAAAGAAGAAGATCAAGTGCAATTTTTATCAGGTCTATTTGAAGGGAAAACTACTGGTACACCTATAGGTTTTATTATTCCAAATACCAATCAAAAGTCGGATGATTACTCGCATATTAAAGATTCCTATCGACCAAGTCATGCCGATTATGTGTATGAAAAAAAATATGGTATTCGTGATTATCGCGGTGGCGGAAGAAGTTCTGCTCGTGAAACGTCGTGCAGAGTTGTAGCAGGAGCAGTAGCTAAGCAAGTACTAACAAATATCAAAATCAATGCTTTTGTATCCTCAGTGGGCGATATTTTTATAGACAAACCGTATCAAGAATTAGATTTTTCTAAAACCGAATCCAATGCTGTTCGTTGCCCAGATGCCGCTACAGCAGAGAAAATGGAAAATTACATCAAAGAAATTCGCAAAGAAGGAGATACTGTTGGCGGAACCGTTACTTGTGTTATTCAAAATGTTCCAATTGGTTTGGGCGAACCTGTTTTTGATAAACTTCATGCCGAATTAGGGAAAGCCATGCTATCCATTAATGCCGTTAAAGGATTTGAATTTGGTAGCGGATTTTGTGGCGCGCGCATGAAAGGTAGTCAGCATAATGATTTGTATAACGAAGATGGTACTACAAAAACCAACCTTTCAGGTGGAATCCAAGGTGGTATTTCTAACGGAATGGATATTTATTTTCGGGTTGCCTTTAAACCTGTAGCCACATTAATCCAGAAACAAGAAGTATTAACCAATTCAAATACGATTGTCGAACAACAAGGAAAAGGGCGTCATGACCCCTGTGTTGTTCCTCGTGCAGTCCCAATTGTTGAAGCTATGGCAGCAATTGTTCTTGCCGATTTTTATTTAATCAACAAAACTTATTTAAAATAATGATAACTACCGAAACTAAAAAACCATCTTTATTAAGCAACCTTACCGTGCAAATTTTAATTGCCATGATTATTGGTGCATTGTTAGGGATTTATATTCACAACAATTATTCAGAAGAAGTTGCCAAAGAGTTTAGTGGCTATATCAAAATGTTAGCCACCGTTTTTATTCGATTGGTTCAAATGATTATTTCACCATTGGTATTTACAACATTGGTTGTGGGAATTGCTAAACTTGGTGACATTCGAGCAGTTGGTAGAATAGGAGGAAAGGCTTTAGGCTGGTTTTTTTCAGCTTCTCTGGTTTCACTATTAATTGGAATGTTTTGGGTAAATCTTTTACAACCTGGAGTTGGTTTGAATTTATCCGATATTGATCTTGCCACTGCTTCAGAGGTAACCGATAAAGCGCAAGGCTTCTCCGCTCAAAATTTTATCGAACATATTATTCCAAAAAGTATCGTGGAAGCCATGGCTAACAATGAAATTTTGCAAATCGTAATTTTCTCCATCTTTTTTGGATTGGCTGCAGCATCCATTGGTGATCATGCAAAACCTGTTGTAAAAGCATTAGACAAAACATCGCATATCGTTTTAAAAATGGTAAACTATGTAATGAAATTTGCCCCAATTGGCGTTTTTGGTGCTATTGCAGGTGTATTTGCTGTCAGAAACTTAGACGAATTATTAATTACTTATGCTAAATATTTCGGTTCGTTCCTTGTTGGAATATCATCGCTTTGGGTATTCTTATTACTTGTTGGATATATATTCTTAAAAAGTAGAATGACTACTTTATTAAAACATATTGTAAGTCCTTTGATAATAGCGTTTGGAACGACAAGTAGTGAAGCAGTTTTTCCAAAATTAACCGAAGAATTAGAACGTTTTGGTGTAAAAGATAAAATTGTATCCTTTATGTTACCGTTAGGATATTCATTTAATTTGGATGGCAGTATGATGTACATGACTTTTGCTAGTATTTTTATTGCGCAAGCGTATGGCGTTGATTTAGATATGGGAACTCAAATGACCATGCTTTTGGTATTGATGCTTACTAGTAAAGGGATAGCCGGAGTTCCAAGAGCAAGCCTAGTTGTAGTTGCTGCAACCTGTGGCATGTTTAAAATTCCAATTGAAGGTATTGCCTTAATTCTTCCGATAGATCATTTTTGCGATATGTTTCGAAGTGCTACTAACGTGTTAGGAAATGCATTAGCAACATCGGTAGTTGGTAAATGGGAAAAAGAAGCCTAATACAACTTTAATTATTATAATTGGCTTTTGATATTGAAAAGTTATTTATATATTTGCACTCTCAATTTTGCGGGTATGGTGAAATTGGTAGACATGCCAGACTTAGGATCTGGTGCCGCAAGGCGTGTAGGTTCGAGTCCTATTACCCGCACTTTAACCAACGTAAACCCTTATAAATAAAGAGTTTACGTTTTTTCTTTTTAAAAGTTACCCAAGCATTACCCAACCATTTCGTTTTTACCTTAAAAATTCCCTTTTTTAGTGCTCTAAAAACAACAAATATTTAATATAAATTAATCGATGAAATATTTTTGAAAAAAGTATTGATTAATTTATAAAAAGCGCATAACAGATAGGTGGATTTAATTTATAAAAAAAAGAGCAACTGTTAAGTTGCTCATTGTATCTACTCTTTTATAAACTTACTTGCAATGTTATCTGATACCTTTAGATAATAAATACCTTTAGATAATTGTTCTACATTGATAGTGTTATCAACTTGGTTAAGGTTACCATTTAAAACAACTCTTCCTAAACCATCAACTATGTTATAAGACTGATTGATAAGATTATATTCAACTGTAACATTTAAGACATTTATAACGGGATTAGGATAAAGTTTTAAACTTATTTTATCAAATGTTTCTGTGTTTAAATTACAATTTAGACCCGCATCTGTGATAGTCCATCCATAAGTATTAATTATAGAATTTCTTGCTGATGCACCATTGCAATAATTAGAATTGCCTCCAGAAAAAGGTACATTTGGTTGCAAAGGACTTTCATTTGGTCCTATTGTTGACCAACCTATTAGTAGCTCATCATAGTTAGCAGTAGAAAGTTGAGCAGTATAAAACATTTGCGACATATTAGTCACACTACTTACATCCCAAGACCCAATTGGTTGGTTAAAAGAGGTAGCCTCAACAAACATAAAACTCATATTAGTTACATTACTCACATCCCAAGAACCAATAGGTTGGTTAAAAGAGTAAGCCACAATAAACATAGATCCCATATTAGTCACACTACCAACATTCCATAAATCAATAGGTTGGTTAAAAGAGTAAGCCCCAAAAAACATAGATCCCATATCAGTCACACTACTTACATCCCAAGACCCAATAGGTTGGTTAAAGGCTTCAGCGTCTTTAAACATTTCATTCATATTAGTCACATTACTCACATCCCAAGAACCAATAGGTTGGTTAAAAGCATCAGCATTATAAAACATTCGCGACATATTAGTCACACTACTCACATCCCAAGACCCAATTGATTGGTTAAAGGCATGAGCAGATAAAAACATACTTCTCATATTAGTCACATTACTCACATCCCATAGACCAATTGGTTGGTTAAAGGAATTAGCACCTAACATACCATACATATCAGTGACACTACTTACATCCCATAGTCCAATTGGTTGGTTAAAGGAATTAGCACTTCCAAACATAAGAGACATATCAGTGACACTACTTACATCCCAAGACCCAATTGATTGGTTAAAGGCAACAGCATTCGCAAACATAGCACGCATATTAGTCACATTACTCACATCCCAAGACCCAATGGGTTGGTTAAACATGTTGATATAAGGGTCATAAGAAACAAAAAACATATAAGACATATCAGTCACACTACTTACATCCCAAGACCCAATTGGTTGGTTAAAGGCAACAGCATTATAAAACATTTCTTTCATAGTAGTGACACTACTTACATCCCAAGACCCAATTGATTGGTTAAAGGCAGTAGCAGTATAAAACATTCGCAACATATTAGTCACATTACTCACATCCCAAGAACCAATAGGTTGGTTAAAAGCATCAGCATTATAAAACATACTACTCATACTAGTTACAAGAGTTGTCACAATATTATTAAAAGGAATAGGAATTGATTGTCCCGTTGGAGTAAAATAAGTTATGCCCGATTGAATATTTTTAGCATAATTAGTAATATTACTCTTAGTTGTATTATCGACAATAGCAAACCATTCCAAAGTCCCTCTAGGGCTTGCTTGAACTAAGTATTGGGTTGGAACTGTAGTCCCCGTCCATTTAACGGTAACTCCATTTGCATCTAACACGACTGTTTGTGCTTTGATGGTTTGAGTGGTTAAAAATAACGTAATAATAAGTAGTAATAGTTTTTTCATTATTCTCATATTTAAATTCAAACCAAATGTAAGGATTTTATTAATATGCGTGTAACAGATAGGTGCATAATAAAAAAAGTAGTTAATACCACTACTTAAATTTAACCGGAATTAACGGTATTTATTGCCAAAATATTTTCAGTGGGAAGCGGAGTTGATTTTAGGGACTTTTTAATAACCCTAATTGTTTGGGGGAGTATTGTTGTGGATGTTTGTTATCCTGTCAAACAACTTCAGTATAAAGTATTACTTTAGCAAATAAAATTTATTTTGACAGCAAAATCTAAAGTATACTAGAAAAATAAGTTTTATTTATTAAATTCTACCTCAATCGTATAAACAGCTGTCCCTCCGGTCCTTAGTCTAACTTTATAAAGCTTATTTTTGTATTCTTTATGGAGAAAACCTTCAATATCATAGGTATTTGTTAGTTTAAATCCTTGTTCAATTAATTGCTTTTTAATTAACAAATAGTCAGTTTCTATTGATGTTTGGTAAAATAATTTTTTATCGCCAATTTCAAATCTTTTAGTCGAGAAATCAAGATATTTAGTGTTTTTTCCAACACCTTTAACATAGCTAACGCCCTCCTCAATATCATCTTTAATAACTTCTTTAAAAGAATACCCTCTACTTAAAGCAAATGTTTCAATGTAGTCAATGTCTTTATTCAAAATTATTTTCATCTCATTCAATGATATTTGTGCATTACTTACCGTTGAAATAAAAAACACAAGTAAAAATTTAATTTTCATTTTTTCAAAATTTTATATTTAATAAATATACAAATATTTTTTAAAAAATTAATATATATAAAATCTATTGTTTTTTATTTTTTTATAGCTTTTGATTATTGTTTATTACAACTTTGAAAAATAATTAAGGCAATGTCAGTAAAAGAACAATACAAAAATGGACCACTGCAATTGATAAAACTGGAAGTAAGGTAAAAATTAATGGAAAAGGAAAATTTTTTGTTAACTGCATTGTTAAGGTAAAAAAAACTCTCGATTTAATCGAGAGATTTTTTATTATTCAATAATCACTTTTTTAGTGAACTGTTGCTTATTTGAATTTATTTTTAGAATATAGATCCCATTTGAATAATTAACTACTGGAATAGTCATCTCAGTATTGTTAACTTCATTTTCATATACTTTCTGTCCTAATGCGTTATATATTTGAATTTGAGATGCTGCAAAATCTAAATTCCCAAAATTGAGGTATAGATTTTCTTTTACAGGGTTTGGATATACTTTGATTTCATTTGTCAAATCAGTATCAGAAACGGCTAATGTCAAACTGCATGCTGCCGAAACGGTATTGGTGTTTTCGATGGTGCTTCCAGTTGTTAAAACATGTCCTGAAAAACCACTATACTCTGAAGGATAAAAAGTACATCTAAAGACTGTATTTTGAGTAGGAGTTGTGCCTTGACTCATTATTCCTGTTGCATTTACTGGGTTGATATAACGCCATAGCGTTGTTCCTGCAGCATTTACTTCTGTAAAAATACCACTCGGACCATTACAAACTAAAACATTACCATTCGATAATTGTTGTGCTCCAGAAATATTCATGGCATATAAATTATTTGGATTCCCTGAATTGTATATCCAAGATGGAGTTGAAGGTAAATAGGGAAGGGTTGCTGTATAATTGTAACCCGAAACAGGAGGGTTTATAATTTCTACTGTCGTGTAGTTGCCACCAGTTCTTCCTGCACCATTATTAAATATCATTAATTGATTTTCATAGGGTAAGCCTGCTTCAATCCAACGAGCATTATGTTGACCAAATAATTTCTGATTTGCAACAGTGCCATTATTATAGGATTGAGGATTTCCCCAACGGTATAAAAAATCACCACCTTTTCCTGAATTTCCGCCACTATGGTTTGCAGCTTGGGCTGTTGTTGTACTGTGATCGATAATCCAAATTTCATTTAAATTATGAGAACTCATAACTATTTGATCTAACGTTGGATTATAATCAATTGAATTCATATGAATCCAATCAGATACTGTGGCACTAGCACCATAATTAATATTTAATAGTTGTGGATTGGAAGCAATAGTTGTGTAATTGGGTTTGGATACATCAACATCTTGAGCCAAATGATCCCATAAATGCCATTCCCAAACTACGTTGCCTCCAGTAGCACCAACAGGTTGTATTTCTAAAATTTGTTCACTCCATAGAAAGGTAGGAACTAAAGTTGAAGTTCTTCCTAATGCAATGGCTTCGGTATTGGTTTTCTTTTCCCATGCAATTACTAAAACATTACCATTAGGCAAAACTTTAGCATCGTGATGTTGACATTTTGTTGCATCCGAAATGGTATAACTCCATGTAACGTTTCCATTCCAATCGATTTTTTCAACAACACCACCTTTTCCGCCTGCATTAAATGTTGTACTATTAGCATTTCCAGTTCGAAATAAAGTACCATCGGGTAATAAATAGGCTGATTGCCCGGGTTTGTATGCGCTATTCCATGATTTGATTTGTTTGCCACATTTATCAATCAAATAGGTATTGTTTGACGTGTTTGGTGCAAATAAAACATAACCATCATCTAATGTTCCCGACGAATGTTGTGTTAATCCAACAGTTTGTGACTGTAATTGATTTACAATTACTAAAAAAAGAACAATAATTTTTTTCATACTTTGACTTTGTTAAAGAACCTTTCTTGATGCCGTTACATTATTTAGAAACAATTACTTTAAATGTTTTTGAATCTTCTTGGTTTGATATTTTGATAAAATACATTCCATTATATAGTGTATCTGTCTCTATATAACACGTTGCACTTCCTTGGAAAAAAGTCTTTTTTAATACAATTTTACCTAACTCATCTATCATTTCTACTTTCAAATCATTTACTAATAAACCTGTAGATTGAATTGAAATTAAATCGGAAGTTGGGTTGGGGTAGACTTTAAAATCTAAATTTGAAATAGCAAAAGAAGTAGCATTTAAAGTCGGATTGTATAGTGTTGTTCCTGCTGGAACTGTATTTACATTTGAAGCAACCTTATTTCCATAATAAGTTGTGCCTACAACATAAGGATAAGCAGAATTATGATTTTCATCTACTGTGGCAAAGTAGCAATACATTCCATCAGGATATTCAGGAGTTATGCAAAAACGACCATTATGGGTATCTAAATAATCAGGGGTTGCCACTGTTGGTGCGGTAAATTTATAATCTTCTCTATAATAGCCTAGCCCTCTGTTTGGGTTTGCTCCACCAGCTGGATCTCCTGCTGCAACTGCTGGTCCATCGGCAACATTAGTTCCATCGGCATAAGTACTTCTTATAGCTCCAACGGGTAAATCGGTGCGCAAAGTAAAACTTGATTTCATTCTAATAATTCCTCCAGTTCCATCTACATTTCTATAAGCATATGGGCCATAAATAGGATAACCATCATAGGCAAAACCGATTAATGGAGAATGAACAGAAGGGTTAATTACGTACAAACCATCTGAAGCATAATTATCACAAATAGCTGAAATTACTACTAAATCTAAATTAAAGGCACTTGGGTTTTGATGGTGGTGATAGTTTCCTCCAGCTGGATGTGCTTTAGAACAATCAAAACCGGTTCTTTCTGCTACAACGGCATCTCTTTTCCATACTTGGTCTCCAGTTTGCATTACATCAGTGCTTGTAGAAGCTTTCCAAGTAAAAGCATCACCATAATCAAAAAGTGCTACACCATTTATAAATACACCAATATTGCCTCCTGTTGTAGCGACTGGAGTAGTTGCAGGTGTTGGAACTAAAATTAAAGGAAATCTGAAAACGGCATTACGTTCTGTTGCAACAGGACTTGGATTATTGCCAAATGGACCAGAAACATAGGCAGGAATCCCATCGGTGCTCACATAAACATAACCCGTTGTTTCATTGTAATTTACCGCTTGTACATTGGCTAACAAAGTAGGATCGTTGATTGGAGTTGCTGGCAAAGTTGTCGTTGTTAGATAATGTCTTCCTGTAATACCTGTTGTATTTCGTAACCAAGACGTAATTATTGGATTGGTTTGAGAATTA
>CALQAH020000039.1 GCA_943328505.2 Rhizobium sp. Q54
AACTTTTGGAGGCATTAACCTAGAAGATATCAAAGCGCCAGAATCTTTTGAAATAGAAAGACGCTTAGTGGAGGAATTGAATATTCCTGTAATGCATGATGATCAACACGGAACCGCAATAATTTCCTCAGCAGCATTATTAAATGCCTTAGAACTAGCCAATAAAAAAGCTGAAAATATAAAGTTAGTGGTTTCTGGAGCAGGTTCAGCAGCGTTAGCTTGTGCAGATTTATATGTTTTATTAGGTGTTAAAATTGAAAATATTCTAATGTTTAACAGCAAAGGTCTTTTAACAAAAGACAACCCTACCCTATCCGATTTACAATTAAAATATGCTAAAAATAGCAAGTCAATTTCACTAGAAGAAGCCTTAGTAAATGCAGACGTTTTCCTTGGCTTATCTACAGCTAACATAATGACGGCTAATATGTTACTTGGAATGGCAAAAAATCCAATTGTTTTTGCTATGGCAAATCCAGATCCGGAAATCGACTATAATTTAGCCATTGCAACTCGAAAAGATATCATCATGGCAACTGGACGTTCAGACCATCCTAACCAAGTAAATAATGTTTTAGGATTTCCTTATATTTTTCGTGGTGCGTTGGATGTTCGTGCTACAAAAATAAATGAAGATATGAAAATGGCGGCTGTTCGAGCTTTAGCAGCTTTAACTAAAGAGCCTGTACCAGAGCAAGTGAATATTGCATATGGAGAAACCCGTTTAAATTTTGGAAAAGAATATATCATACCTAAACCATTTGACCCGAGATTAATAACGATGGTTGCTCCTGCAGTTGCTAAAGCCGCAATGGAATCGGGAGTTGCACTGAATCCAATAACCGACTGGGAAAAGTATGAAGTTGAATTATTAGAACGTTTAGGTTCCGACAATAAAATGGTTCGACTGTTAACCAACAGAGCTAAAACTGCTCCAAAACGTGTAGTTTTTGCTGAAGCTGATCATCTTGATGTTCTAAAAGCAGCCCAAATTGCCTATGAAGAAGGAATTGCATATCCTATTTTATTAGGGAATAAAGAACTCATTTTAGAACTCAAAGAAGAACTAGGTTTTGATGCCGATATTCCAATTTTTGACCCAAAAACAAAAAAAGAAAACGAAAGAAGATTACGTTATGGCGAGATGTATTGGTCGACAAGGCAACGCCGTGGCATTTCGCTTCTCGATGCACAAAGATGGATGCGAGAACGAAATTATTTTGCGGCAATGATGGTAAATGTTGGTGATGCTGACGCCATGGTTTCAGGCTATTCAAGAAGTTACCCGTCGGTTGTAAAACCATTGATGCAATTGATTGGTAAAGCACCTGGAATTTCATTAATAGCCACTACCAATATGATGATGACCAATCGCGGTCCAATGTTTTTATCCGACACTGCTATCAATCCAAATCCAACTGCCGATGAATTAGCAAAAATAGCACTAATGACTGCCAAAACAGTTAGAATGTTTGGAATGGAACCAGTAATAGCAATGGTTTCTTTCTCTAATTTTGGTTCATCTACAAACGAAAGTGCTTCAAAAGTAAGAGAAGCCGTTGCCTATTTGCATAAATATTACCCCGACATGATTGTCGATGGTGAAATTCAAGCCGATTTTGCGTTAAATTCTGAAATGTTGAAACATAAATTTCCTTTTTCAAAATTGGCAAACAAAAAAGTAAATACACTTATTTTCCCAAATCTAGAATCAGCTAATATTACCTATAAATTACTAAAAGAGTTGTATAAAGTCGATTCTATTGGACCCATAATGTTAGGAATGGAAAAGCCAGTTCACATTTTTCAATTGGGTGCAAGTGTTGAAGAAATGGTAAATATGGTTGCTGTTGCCGTAGTAGACGCACAAGAAAAAGAGAAGCGAAATAAAATGACTACAAAATAGTTTTCATATAATTGTAGCAGATATTTAAAAGAGATACGCTCAGTTGTAGAAAATTGTTATATTTGAAGGTAGATTTTGAACATAATGATAGCATACATTCAAGGGAAATTAGCAGAAAAAACACCAACCGAAGTCGTTATTGACTGTAATGGTGTAGGTTATCACATTAATATTTCATTGCATACCTATTCATTATTGCCTACAACAGATTTCATTAAACTGTTTACCTACCTTCAAATTAAAGAAGACGCACATACTCTTTTTGGATTTGTAGAAAAATCTGAACGCGAAATTTTTAAAATGTTGTTATCCGTTTCAGGAATTGGAGCCAGTATTGCTAGAACAATGTTATCTTCTATAGAACCTAAACAAATCATTCAAGCTATCGCAACCGCCGATGTCGTTACCATCCAATCCATAAAAGGAATTGGCAGTAAAACGGCTCAGCGTGTAATTTTGGATTTAAAAGAAAAGGTGTTAAAATTATATGATTTAGACGAAGTTTCGATGGCACAACACAATACAAATCGAGATGAAGCGTTATCTGCTTTAGAGGTTTTAGGTTTTGTTCGAAAAGCTTCTGAAAGAGTCGTTGATAAAATAGTTAAAGAAGATCCAACGGCAAGTGTTGAATCCATCATTAAACAAGCATTAAAAAATTTGTAATCCTTGAAAACAATATACTTAAATTATAGATTTCACATTTTAAAAATTAGTATTTTTTTACTTTTTTTATGTTACAACAACACTGTTTTTGCTCAAGTACCCGCAGCCGTAAAGGACACTACCGGTTATAATACAGGTGTAGTTGAAATAAAAAACCCGCCTAGCATTCTAGATGCTTATACCTACGATGTTGCTACCAATAGGTACATTTACACAAGTACATTTGATGGTTTTAACATTAACTATCCCATAATTTTAACGCCAAAAGAATATGAAGAATTAGTTCTTAGAGAATCCATGCGAGATTATTTTAAGAAAAAATCGGATGCCATTGATGGGAAAAAAGAAGGAAGTGAAGAAGCCAAAAAAGATTTATTGCCAAGATATTATGTGAACTCAAGTTTTTTTGAGACTATTTTCGGAGGAAACACTATCGATGTAAAACCAACTGGGTCTGTAGAAATGGATTTAGGTGTGCGATATACAAAACAAGACAATCCGTCTTTTTCGCCTAGAAATAGATCTCAATTTACATTTGATTTTGATCAAAGAATAAGCATGAGTTTATCTGGTAAAGTTGGAACTCGTGTGAGTGTCAACGCCAATTATGATACCGAATCTACTTTTGCTTTTCAAAATTTAATAAAGCTAGAATACGCTCCAACCGAAGACGATATTATCCAAAAAATTGAGGTTGGAAATGTCAGTATGCCATTGTCAAATTCATTGGTACGTGGTGCACAAAGTTTATTTGGTGTAAAAGCCCAACTACAATTTGGGAAAACAACTTTTACGGGTGTTTTCTCTGAGCAAAAATCACAAACCAAATCGGTAACCGCTCAAGGTGGAGGAACCGTTCAAGATTTTGAAATTTTTGCTTTAGATTACGATGCCGATCGACATTTCTTTCTGTCACAATATTTCAGAAATAAATACGACAAATCGTTAAAAAATTACCCTTTTATTGATAGTAGAGTACAAATTACTCGTATTGAAGTATGGGTAACCAACAAACAAAACCGTGTTAATAATACAAACAATAATTTACGAAATATTATTGCATTACAAGATTTAGGCGAATCAACCTATACCGGAGTTCCGGATCCACAATTAGTAGCAATAGAATCTCCTCCTGCAGATTTCTTTATCTATAATTCAACTGAAACACCTCCAGACACTGAAGGCAACGTTCCTTCAGACAATAAAAATAACCGATATGATCCGGGATTAATAGGAACAACAGGTTTGTTAAATAGTAATATAAGAGAAATTATTACTTCAAGTGCTGGATTTAATAATACAACTCCAGTAAGTGAGGGAACTGATTATTCCAAATTGGAAAACGCCAGAAAATTAACGGCAAATGAATTTACGTTTAACACCCAATTAGGGTATATCTCTTTGCAACAGCGTTTAGCCAATGATGAAGTTTTGGCTGTTGCCTATCAATATACCATTGGAGGCGAAGTATATCAAGTGGGAGAGTTTGGAACAGATGGGGTTGAATCAACAGTAGTTACCGATCCTGGAAGCACAACCGAAGAAGTTTCAACACAATGTCTACTTTTAAAAATGTTAAAAAGTACGTTGGTTAATGTTGAAAAACCATTATGGAACATAATGATGAAAAATATTTATCAAATCCAAGGTGGTTTTCAACTACAACAAGAAGATTTTAGATTTAACATTTTATATACCGATCCTTCACCCTTAAATTATATTACTCAAGCCGGAACTACACCTTTACCAGCAAATGTTGCAGAAACTCCCTTGTTAAAAGTTTTCAATGTTGATCAATTAAACTACAACAATGACCCACAAGCTGGAGGAGATGGATTTTTTGATTTCATCCCTGGCTTAACTGTGGATCAACAAAATGGTCGTTTAATATTTACAACTGTAGAACCTTTTGGAAAACATTTATTTGAAAAATTAAGAACAAGCCCAAATGAAGACTATTCTGAACCAAATGATTTAACATCTACATTTAATTCAAATCAAGCCAAATATGTTTTCAGAAGCATGTATAATAATACTCCTGCTGGCGCCTTACAAGACAGTGAGAAAAATAAATTTCAATTAAAAGGAAGGTTCAAATCCAGTGGCGGAAATGGAATTCCAATTGGCGCCTTTAATGTTCCTCGTGGTTCTGTAGTCGTTACTGCAGGTGGAAGAGTTTTAGCAGAAGGCATTGATTACAGTGTAAATTATCAAGCTGGACTTGTCCAAATATTAGACCCATCATTACAAGCGTCCAATACTCCTATTGAAGTTTCCGTTGAAAATAATGCTACTTTTGGACAACAAACTCGAAGATTTATTGGGCTAAATGTGGAACATAAATTTTCAGATAAATTTATTGTTGGAGGTACATTTTTACAAATGACCGAAAGACCATTTACGTCAAAATCTAATTATGGTCAAGAATCTGTAAACAATACTATTTTTGGTTTCAATGCTAATTATTCTACCGAAGTTCCATTCTTTACTAGATTAGTCAATAAATTACCCAATATCGATACCGATGTACCATCCAATCTATCCGTTCGAGGGGAATTAGCTTTTCTACAACCCAAAAAACCAAAAGGAGACCAGTTTAACGGAGAAGCTACTGTATATGTTGATGATTTTGAAGGATCTCAAACTACAATTGATATGCGATCTCCATCTGCATGGAGTTTATCCTCCACACCTAAATGGGATCCCGAAAGTCTTTATAATGACTTTGGTGCAACAGCAATTGACCCAAGTTATGGTTATAAAAGAGCCAAATTAAGCTGGTATACAATTGATCCAACAATCTATTCTCAAACTCCTGGTGAGATTGGTACCGATGGAGTTTCGCAAAATAATACGAGAAGAATATTTATTGATGAGTTATTTCCAAATTTAGCCATTTCCGTAGGACAAAATACAGTAATAAATACGCTTGATTTGAGCTATTATCCACAAGAAAGAGGTCCTTATAATTACAATCCTTTTGCTTCAAGCACTAATTTAATTCCAAATCCTGAAAATAATTTTGGAGGAATTACTCGTGCTTTAAACTCAACAAATTTTGAACAAGGCAATGTTGAATATATACAGTTTTGGATTTTAGACCCCTATTATGACCCAGGAATTTCAGGTACGCCAGCAAACAATTCTAATGTCGGGAAAATATTTTTCAACTTAGGTGAAATCTCCGAAGATGTATTAAAAGACGAACGTAAACAATATGAAAATGGATTGCCTGGCGCTAATGGTTCTGGAAATACAGATACTACAGTTTGGGGGAAAGTTCCACAATCACAATCGTTAATCTATGCTTTTGATACCGATGGAGCAAACAGAACGTCTCAAGATGTTGGTTACGATGGAATTGGAGATGGCGATGAAGCAGCATTATTTCCAGCTTTTGCAAGTCAACCTGATCCTGCTGCCGATAATTACCAATATTTTTTAAATGCCACTGGTTCAAGTGTATTAGACCGATATAGAAATTACAATGGGCTTCAAGGAAACTCACCAGTTGATGTTACAGACACCAATAGAGGATCAACTACTTTTCCTGATGTTGAAGATTTAAATCGCGACAACACTATGAATACTATTAATGCGTATTATGAATACAGCATTGATATTAAACCAAACATGCAAGTCGGAGAAAATTTTATAACTGATATTCCTACTACATTTAATACCGATATAACATTACCTAATAATGAAACAACTCGAGCAAGATGGATTCAATTTAAAATTCCAGTAACAGAATTTCAAAATAATATTGGAGGGATATCTGGGTTTCAATCAGTTCGTTTTATGAGAATGTTTATGACCGGTTTCACAGAGCCAATTACAATCCGTTTTGGAGCATTAGAATTAGTTAGAGGAGAATGGAGACGTTACCTCAATACATTACAAACTGGAGATGACCCAACTGATGACGTAACCGATTTTGATGTACTGTCTGTTAATATTCAAGAAAACGCTTCTCGTGATCCTATACCTTATGTTACTCCTCCTGGTGTTGTCCGTGAACAAACTACCGATGGGCAGAATGTTCTAAATCAAAACGAACAATCCTTATCTCTTAGAGTTGCTTGTACTTCTGGAGGCGGCTTAGAACCTGAAGATTCTCGTGGTGTATTTAAAAACATTAGTGTTGATATGCGTCAATACAAAAAATTGAGAATGTTTTTACATGCTGAAGAATTGGTAGGCGCTTCTACACCGTTATTAGATGATCAGATGGTAGCATTTATTCGTTTTGGTAACGATTTTACCAACAACTACTATCAAGTTGAAATTCCTTTAAAAACAACCGCTTTAAATGCAGAATTACCTGCTGATATTTGGCCCGAATTGAATGAAATAGATTTACCAACAGCACTTTTAACAAAGCTTAAAGTATTAGCAATGAGTGCGCCACTTACTGATTTTGTTGATGGTGTTTATACCAAAGATGATTTTGTTTTAGACCCATCTTTAGCTGGAATAGCGAATCGTGGCCCTTTAAAAATATCCATAAAAGGAAATCCAAATTTTGGTTTAGTTAGAAATTTAATGGTAGGTGTTAAAAACATTCATAACGCACCTATTTGTGGGGAAGTTTGGTTTAACGAATTACGCCTTTCTGGTGCCGACAATTCTAGTGGGAAAGCAGCCGTTTTAAATGTTGATACCAATTTTGCTGATTTTGCAACTTTTTCTGGAACGGGAAGAATGAGTACCATTGGATTTGGAGCCTTGGAAGAAAGTCCAAATGAAAGAAGCAGAGAAGACATGAAACAATATAACCTTGTTTCCAATTTTAGTTTAGGTAAATTATTGCCTAAAAAATGGGGCGTTAATTTACCCTTTAATTATGCCATCGGAGAGGAAATAATTACCCCTGAGTTTGATCCTTTTTACCAAGATATAAAACTCGATGTTTTATTAAACAATACAACCGATGCGGCCGCTAAAAAGAATATTGAAGATAGAGCAATTGACTATACTAAAAGAAAAAGCATCAATTTTATTGGCGTTAGAAAAGAAAGAGGCCAAGATCAAAAATCTCATTTTTATGATCCAGAAAATCTAACGCTTTCCTACTCGTTCAATGAAGTTGAAAAACACAATTACGAAATTGAAAATTATATAGACCAACAAGTTTCCGCTACTGTCGATTATACTTTTGCTTTTAAACCTAAAGCCGTAGAGCCTTTCAAAAAAACTAAAATTTTTAAGAAAAGTGAGTATTGGAAATTATTGAGTGATTTTAATTTTAATTATTTACCGACAAACATTTCATTTAGTTCAAATATTACTAGACAATATAACCGTCAACAATTTAGACAAGTTGATGTTGCTGGAATTGGAATAGAACCTTTATTTAGAAGAAACTATCTATTCAATTATCAATATGGTTTTAATTATAATTTAACCAAAGCGTTAAAACTTAATTATACGACAGCTTCACATAATATTGTTAGAAGCTATATGAATGAAGATAATGTTCCTGACAATAGTTATACTATTTGGACAGATTTTTGGAATGTTGGTCAAGCAAATCAACACAATCAACAATTGGTTGTAAATTATGATTTACCTATTAACAAAATTCCTGTATTTGCATTTGTAAAATCAACTTATTCTTATACTGGCGATTATAGTTGGCAACGTGCTTCTTTGGCTTTTGACAAAGTTGAATCAAATGGTGTAACCTATGATTTAGGAAATACCATTCAAAATGCAGGTTCACATCGATTGAATACTGCTTTTAATATGGAAACATTTTATAAGTATATCGGATTAGCTAAAAAACCAAAAACCACACCTGCAAAACCTGTTGCAAAACCAAAACCTGGGGAAAAAATTGCGGCTGTTAAACCAACTCCAGCAACTTCAAGCAATCTTTTTTTAGATGGTTTAAAAGGCGTGTTAACAAGTGTTAAAAATCTTCAAATTAATTTTACTCGAAATGAAGGAACTGTTTTGCCAGGATATTTGCCAGGAATAGGGTTTTTAGGAACTTCTAAACCAACATTAGCTTTTACTTTTGGTAGTCAGGACGATGTGCGTTATGAGGCAGCAAAAAGAGGTTGGTTGACCACTTATCCCGAATTTAATCAGAACTTTACTCAAGTTGTTACGAATACCTTAGATTTGACAGCAAATGTGGATTTGTTTCCCGATTTTAAAATAGATTTAAAAGGAGATCGAACAATGTCTAATAATACTTCTGAACAGTATAATGTAGATGAGTTAACGGGACAATATACTCCGCTTTCTCCAAACAGTTTTGGTAATTTCTCAATTTCAACAATTATGTTAAAAACTGCTTTCAAACAGAGTGATGAAAATGGTTCTGCTGCATTTGATGATTTTAGAGAAAATCGTATTATCATAGCCAATAGATTGGCTAAAGATTATTATGGAACAACCTCTTTCCCTTTAGATGCAGAAGGATATCCTGTTGGGTTTGGAAAAAACAATCAATCGGTTTTAATTCCTTCCTTTTTAGCAGCATATACCGGTTTGTTCACAACAGGCGCTGGAGATACCGCAAAAGATATTTCATTAAGAGCTTTTAGAGATTTCCCTATTCCTAACTGGAATATCAAATATAGTGGACTAATGCGTTATACGTTTTTTAAAGAAAAATTTAAAAGATTTTCAATTCAACATTCTTATAGAGCTTCCTATACAATTAATTCATTCCGATCCAATTTTGAATACGACAAAAATCCAAATGGAGTTGATGCTGGAGGGAATTTTAATAACAATACTATTATTGCCAATATTAATTTAGTAGAACAATTTAATCCATTAATTCGTATTGACTTTGAAATGAAAAATTCAGTGAAAATATTGGCTGAAATGAAAAAAGATAGAAGTTTGTCGTTAAGTTTTGATAATAATCTCTTGACAGAAGTTCAAGGAATGGAATATATTATTGGGATGGGATATAGAATTAAGGATGTGATTCTCTCCTCTCAATTAGCCGATAATCCAACTGGAATAATAAAAAGTGATATTAACATCAAAATGGATTTTTCTTTTAGAAAAAATAAAACCATTGTTCGTTATTTAGATTATAATAATAATCAACTTGGAGGAGGTCAAAATATTTGGTCCGCAAAACTAACCGCAGATTATTCCTTTAGTAAAAATTTAACGGCAATATTCTTCTATGATCATTCCTTTTCTAAACCAGTTATCTCAACTTCTTACCCATTAACAAATATTAGAGCAGGATTTACAATGAGATATAATTTTGGAAATTAAATGTCTTTTTAGGACTATCCTTTTAATTATAAATAATACTTTTGCGACAATTAAAACATTAAAATTAATTTTAAAATATAAAATATAATGAATATACCAGCAAATTTAAAATACACTAAAGATCATGAATGGGTATTAATTGAAGGAGATGTGGCAACCATTGGAATTACTGATTTTGCTCAAAAAGAATTAGGCGATATTGTTTATGTTGAAGTAGAAACATTAGATCAAACAATGCATAAAGATGACGTTTTTGGAACTGTTGAAGCCGTAAAAACTGTATCCGATTTATTCTTACCGCTTTCTGGTGAGATTACTGATTTTAATGATGATTTAGAAAGTACTCCCGAAACTGTAAATTCAGATCCTTATGGCAAAGGTTGGATGATAAAAATTAAAATTTCAAATCCGTCCGAAATCGAAGAACTACTTTCAAGCGATGCCTATAACGAACTTATCGGTGGCTAAAAAAATTATTCTAGGCATAGCAATATTCTGGACTTTTTTAATTGCTGTTTTATGCCTAGTTCAATTTAACGATTTACCTAGTTTTGGGGTATCCGGAATGGATAAATATGTGCATTTCACATTTCATTTTGGCTTCACTTTTCTTTGGTCTATTTATTTTTGTAGCCTATTAAAAAACATTACGTTCAAAACCGTAATAACTGTTTTCTCTGTTTCTGTATCCTATGGAATACTAATTGAGTTCCTTCAAGGTGCATATACTACAACCAGGAAAGCCGATATTATGGATGTTTTAGCCAATGCAACAGGAGCACTAATTGCCATTATTACTATACTTTTATACAAGTACATCAGGCAAAAAAAACTCTTGTTTAATAAATAGATGACAAAAACAGTCCCTTTTTGGAGTGATTTTTTTATTTTTATACCATGAATATAAATCAATATCTTGATTCAACTTATTTGAAAACCGCCATTCAAGCTGGGATTTCAGAAAATGACAATACAACTATTGTTAAAGAATTTATACAGGAAGCTATTCAAGATAATTTCAAACTAGTAATGATTCGGCCTGAAATGGTTGCAATGGCTAGAAAATTAATTAATAATGCTAATTCCAAAGTGCATGTTGGCACTGTTATCTCTTTTCCTGATGGCACAAATACTCTTAGTGAAAAATTGGAAGAAGCCCAACAAGCAATTGTAAATGGAGCTGATGATTTGGATTTTGTTTGTAATTACAATGCCTTCAAAAAAGGCGAAATTGATTTAGTCAAAAAAGAAATCATTGAATGTACAAAATTAGGACTTTCCCATCGTAAAGTAGTAAAATGGATTATAGAAGTTGCTGCTTTAACCGATATGCAAATCATACAATTATCAGCTTTGATAAAAAATGTGATTCTATCTAATTTTAAAGAAGAATGTATTCCAAATGTTTTTGTAAAATCATCAACCGGATTTTTTAAAACTCAAAATAATAAACCCAATGGAGCAACCATTCCAACAATAATTATGATGCTAGAAAATGCTTCTCCTCTACCAGTAAAAGCTGCTGGCGGAGTTCGAACTTTTGAAGAAGCACAAGAAATGATTCGATTAGGTGTTAAAAGAATTGGTACATCTGCAGCAAAAACTATAGCAAATGGCGAAGTTTCAACCAGCGATTATTAATTCGCTTTTTAAAAAAATACTATGAAAAAAATATCCGTTTTGTTTTTTATATTTAGCTTCATTTTTGCTAAAGCTCAAGTGTCAAATCCTGATATTGAACGATTTCCAGTTTTTCCAAATTGTGAAAGTTTACAATCTAAATCATTAGAAAATTGTTTTTATAATGAAGTCCAGAACTTTATTTATACTAATTTCAAAGTTCCAGAAAATCTAAAACAAAACAATTATAAAGGGAATGTTATCGTGCTTTTTGAAGTAAATGATAGCGGCGCTTTTACTGTACAATATGTAGATGCCTTTGATGCTGACCTTGTTACTGAAAGCAAAAGAGTTTTTGAGAAATTGCCAAAAATAAGTCCTTCTACGTATAATGGAAGACCAACCTATTCAAAATACACCATAAAAATTGCAATCCCTTTACAAAGTGTCGCAGAAATTCAAGCCAAAAAAGAAGCCGATGCACTAACTGAAAAAATAGCGTCCGAAAAAACCAAAGAGCTTACTGAATTTGATGGCATTGTTTACAAAAAATTTGAAAACCCACAGTATGAAAATCATTTAAATATTCCTTTTTCACATAGTTTGTACTCCCAATTTGATGACGATTTGAATAAAGTTGGTGCCAATAATCATACTGGGTCAAAACCCTACACCTATGCTGAAGTAAATAAATATTACAATTTAAAAGAAACCAATCAAAAGTTGTTGAAAAACAAAGAAGGTTGGTGGGGTAGAAAATTATGGAATGAAAACCTTGTTGAAATTCAAGGTGAAGGCTATTGGTTTACATTAAATCCAATTTTAGATATTCAATTTGGGAAAAGTGAACCAAGTGTATCAAAATACACTTACATCAATACACGGGGAATACAAATAAACGGAGGTATTGGTAGCCAATTAAATTTCACAACCACAATATACGAAAGTCAAGGTCGCTTTGCAGATTATTTCAATAATTATGCAGTTTCCATAAAACCAGATGGCGGAAATCCAGCCATTATACCTGGAATTGGAATTGCCAAAGAATTTAAAACAGATGCGTTTGATTTTCCATCAGCGGAAGCAAATTTAGCTTTTACACCTAGTAAATTTATTAATTTAAATTTAGGTTATGGACGAAATTTTATTGGTGATGGGTATCGTTCCTTATTGTTAAGCGATGGCGCAAGTCCGTATCCGTTTTTTAAAATGAATACCAATTTTTGGAAAATAAAATACACCAATATTTACACTTGGCTAAAAGACGTTCGCCCAGAAGTTACCGAAGATAGAACGTATGCTACCAAATATGCCGCCAGTCACTATTTGAGTTTAAACGTAACTAAAAAATGGAATTTAGGTTTTTTCGAGTCGGTTATTTGGAGCAATAATAACAATCGTGGTTTTGACATGAATTTTGTTAATCCCATTATCTTTTATAGAACCGTGGAATTCTCTTCATCTGCCCGAACTGGTAATGCATTGCTTGGTTTAACTTCTAAATTAAAATGGAGCAACCAACTTAATTTTTATGGCCAATTTTTACTAGACGAATTTTCATTAGCCGATGTTAAAAAAGGAGATAACAGCTGGAAAAATAAATATGGTTATCAATTAGGCGCAAAATATTACAATGCTTTTACTGTCAAAAATTTATTATTGCAATTGGAGTACAACCATGTTCGCCCATATGTCTATTCTCATAGCGAACCTTTGACCAATTATGGACAAAATAATCAAAGTTTAGGTCACCAATGGGGAGGAAATTTCAGAGAATTTATTGCCATAGCTCGATATCATAATGGCAGGTATTTTGCCGATGCTAAAATTACATTCGGAGAACGAGGATTGGATTTTGACACTGCCGAAAACAGTTTCAATTATGGTGGTAACATCTACAAAGATTATGATGAAAACCGCCCTTTTGATACAGGAGTAAAAGTAGGTCAAGGAAATAAAACCACTATTTTTATCGCCGATTTACAAGCAGGTTACCTAGTAAATCCGGCCACCAATATGAGACTTATCGGCAGTGTCATTTATAGAAATTTTAATCCCACTAAAGAAACTTTGACTACTTTCAAAGAAAGCACCACTTGGTTCTCCGTTGGTTTGCGTTGTGATGTGTTTAATTGGTATTTTGATTATTAGGAACAATTAAAATGATGGTTTTTTTATCTTTTATTTTGTCAATTCTTTTTTTGTCAAATCGCTTTCTATAAAGTACCTTTGCACGACTTTATAAGTATTGATGAACACTATTGCAACACCCTTTTCTGTAAAATCCATTGTGACTGATTTCAAAGAAATCACAAAAGCTGGTTTGGCTATCAGTGTGCTTTTCTCATCTATTGCGGGATATCTTTTAGGTGTTGCTGACTTTCAATCGCTTAATTGGTTAACCTTATTGATGTTGTCAATTGGTGGATATTGCATGGTTGGTGCTTCCAACGCGTTTAACCAAGTAATCGAAAAAGACCTTGATGCTTTGATGGACCGAACTAAAAATCGTCCAGTGTCTTCAGGAAGAATGTCGCCCAATCACGCTTTGTTTATAGCAAGTTTATTAACCATTATTGGTTTGGTTTTATTGTACTTAATTAACCCGAAGTCGGATATGTTTGGTGCAATTTCTATTTTTTTATATACCAGTATTTATACGCCTTTAAAAACAATAACGCCGCTTTCAGTTTTTGTGGGCGCTTTTCCGGGTGCAATTCCTTTTATGTTGGGCTGGGTTGCAGCTACCAATAATTTTGGAATTGAAGCAGGAACTTTATTTTTAATACAGTTTTTTTGGCAATTTCCTCATTTTTGGGCAATCGGCTGGTTTTTATATGATGACTATGCCAAAGCAGGATTTTTTATGCTTCCAACAGGTAAAAAAGATACTTCAACAGCATTACAAACTATTTTATATTCGGTTTGGTTGTTGGTTGCATCTTTGTTGCCGGCCTTTGGTTACACAGGAAAATTATTTTTAACGCCAATTGCCGCAGGAATTGTATTTTTGCTGGGAATTGGAATGATATATTATGCGGTGAAGTTGTATCAATTGCGTACTTCGAAAGCTGCAAAAAACTTGATGCTAGCGAGTGTTTCATACATCTCCTTATTACAATTAGTGTTTATATTAGATAAATTTTTACGATAGATTATTATGACAATGACCGCCGAAGAACATAAAGCAAGATCAGCAAGATCATACAAATTACTTTTGTGGTTCGCCATGATGAGTATGACCATGATGTTTGCGGGATTGACTAGCGCTTTTGTAGTGAGTAAATCGAGAGAAGATTGGCTGAAAGACTTTCAAATGCCAATGGCTTTTTTCTATAGTACGATTACCATTATTTTATGTAGTGTTACTTTTCATTTAGCCAAAAAAGCTATTCAAAAAGACAACAGAAAAGCTACTACAAATTATCTTTTATTGACTTTGGGTCTTGGAATTTTATTTGTTTATCTGCAATTTACAGGATTCCAACAAGTGGTTCAAAGCGGGTATTATTTCACTGGAGCAGAGAGTAATATAACGACAACTTTTTTATATGTAGTGACCATTGTACACTTAGCGCATCTTTTCGGAGGATTAATTTCTCTTTTAATCATAATTTATAATCATTTTAAACAAAAATACAATGCAAGTCAAACACTTGGAATTGAGCTTGGTGCGATGTATTGGCACTTTCTAGATTTCTTATGGGTGTATTTGTTTTTGTTTTTATATTTCTTTAAATAAGAAAAAAAATCTAAATTTGGGAACTTTTTAACGAATAACTTTTTATGGGAGCGACAGTTACAAATACTATTACAGGCGAGAAAATTTGGGGCGGAGGAAACGAACCAATGGGAGCTAATTATGGCAAATTGATGATGTGGTTTTTTATCGTATCAGATGCTTTAACCTTCTCAGGATTTCTTGCAGCCTACGGTTTTTCAAGATTTAAATTTATAGATAATTGGCCTATTGCGGATGAAGTGTTTACTCACTTTCCTTTTTTACATGGTGTAGAAGCACCAATGTATTATGTAGCATTAATGACATTTATTTTAATTTTTTCTTCTGTAACAATGGTACTTGCTGTCGATGCAGGACATCAAATGAAACAAAAAGCAGTAGCCATTTATATGCTATTAACCATTTTTGGGGGTATGATTTTCGTTGGTTCTCAAGCTTGGGAATGGAAAAATTTCATCAAAGGTGAATATGGAGCCATTGAAACCAAAGGTGGAAGTATCATTCAATTCGTTAACAACAAAGGCGAAAGAGTAAAGTTGGAAGATTTTGCTTTACAACTTCCTGAAGAAAGAGAACAATTGAAAAGAAGCAACGGAAGATGGTTCATGAGTGAAGAAACACTTCCTACTTATTCTGTTGCAGAAGTTCAAGCTGGTTTTAAAGCACATCCAGAGATGTTGGTTAGAACCGAAAAAATTTATAGAGATACTAAAGAAGATATAGCCAATACAAAATTACAACCTGGTTTAAATAAAAATAAGCATAGAGAGATTTTAACTAGAGCCGAATCAGATATCATGGTATCTAATGCTCATATAGTTGTCGAAGGCGCTAACTTGAAAAGAAACGAATACGGAAGTAAATTGTTTGCTGATTTCTTTTTCTTTATCACTGGTTTCCATGGTTTCCACGTATTTTCAGGTGTAATTATCAATATTATAATCTTTTTGAATGTAATCTTAGGAACATACGAAAAAAGAAAAAATTATGAGATGGTAGAAAAAGTTGGATTATATTGGCACTTTGTCGATTTAGTTTGGGTTTTTGTATTTACATTCTTCTACTTAGTTTAATTATTTGTAAAGATTTTTATTATGTCACACGAACACGTTTCAAACACACGAAGAATTTGGTTGGTATTTGCACTTTTATCGGTAGTAACAACTGTTGAAGTTTACTTAGGTATTACAAGACCAGGGTTTTTATACATGCACAATTTTTTGAGCATGAATTTATTAAACTGGGTTTTTATTATTTTAACGGTATATAAAGCTTACTACATTGTATGGGCATTTATGCACATGGAAGGTGAAAAAGCTAGCTTAAGATGGGCTGTTGTCGGAACAGTTATATTCTTGCTTTTATATTTGCTTTTTATCCTTTTGGTAGAAGCTGACTATGTATATGAGGTGTTTAAAAATGCTACCATTAAGTGGAATTTTTAACATTAGTTTAATTCAAAAAAAAGTCCCGTCTTGTTATGATACCAAGACGGGATTTTTTATTTTTGTACCATTAATTTTTAAGGTTTCATGAAAAAAAATATTGTTCTCTTTGTATTATTTATTTTACCCATTGTAGCCTATATGTTTTTTGCTTCTGGCGTGAATAGCTTTATAACTTTACCTACCATTACCTCTACGATTCCTGATGTTCAAAAAAATTGGACCTCCTTAAATGGCGAGAAAATTACTTTAAACAATAAAATAACCATATTAGGTTTTGCTGGAAATGAAATCTTGCAAAATAAAGGCAACTATTTTACCCTCAACCAAAAAATTTACAATAGAAACCGAGAATTTAAAGATTTTCAAATGGTTTTTATTGCCCCTGACGGAACTCAAGACCAAGCCAAAGAAGTTTTAAAAGAACTAAGCGGTTTAAATGACCTTTCGGGTTATCATTTTGTCTTTGGACCAACAGATGAAGTTCAAGCCTATTTTAATGCAATGAAGTTATTAGGTAAATTGGATTCTAAATTGGGAACACCCAATGTTTTTATAATAGATAAAAAAAGAAATTTACGAGGTAGAAAAGGTAAAAGTGTTCAAGGAAAACCAGAATATAAAGAAGGATACAATACTTCATTAGCTGGAGAATTATACAATGAAATGACCGATGATGTAAAAATTATTTTAGCAGAATATCGTTTGGCATTAAAAAGAAATAACGCCAACCGACAAATATAATTTTAAAAAAGTAATGAAAAACAAATCATACATAGGAGTTTCATTTATCATCTTAATTTTTGGGATCATCTTTATTCCAAGAATAATTGAGCGGATTAAAAATGGTACTGTTGTACAAGGCGATAGAATCGATGCCATTTCTAACCACAAAAACTCGGATACCGGCTTAATAGTTGTTGGTCCAGTTCCAAAATTCGAATTGATAGATCAAAACAATACATCAATTTCTAATAAAGATTATAATGGAAAAGTATATGTTGTTGAATTTTTCTTTAGCACTTGTCCTTCCATTTGTCCCGTAATGAATAAGAACATGGTGGACATTCAAAACGAATTTTTTGGCAATCCAAATTTCGGTATAGTTTCCATTACAATTGATCCGGAAAACGATACGCCAAAAGTCTTGAAAGAACATGCTGATGCACTTGGAGTGAAATCAGCCAATTGGCATTTTTTAACGGGCGATAAAAAATATATTTATGATATTGCCAATAAAGGTTTTAATCTCTATGCAGGTGAGAACAGTAAAGCAAATGGCGGATTTGAACATTCTGGGCTTTTCGCTTTAATTGATAAGAAAGGAAATATTCGTTGTCAAAAAGACGAATTTGGCAATCCAACATTATACTATGACGGATTAGAAAAAAAAGGAATTAAAACAATCACAGCAGATATAAAAAAACTATTAAATGAATAATTCAGAAAACAATACCGTTGAAACAAAATTTAAAAAAGCAATCATTTTTGTTTCTATTTTAATTCCTATAGTTGTAGCTATTTTATTTAGTGTGAAACTGAAAGATTTTGGGATTATAGTTGAACCTCTTTCCTATCTGCCTCCAATATATGCCACTATAAATGGGATTACTGCAATACTCTTGATTTTGGCTGTAATTTCTATTAAAAATGGAAATAGAAAGCGCCACGAAGTATTGATGAAATCAGCAATTGCATGTTCTCTTATTTTTTTAGTCATGTATGTAGCCTATCATTTGACTTCCGATTCAACTAAGTTTGGTGGAGAAGGCTGGATTAGAACTGTATATTTCTTTATTTTACTATCTCATATATTACTATCTATTATTATCATTCCGATGGTTCTTTTTACCTATGTGAGAGCTTTATCTCAAAGTTTTGATCGCCATAAAAAATTAGCTCGAATCACTTTTCCACTTTGGTTATATGTTGCCGTAACAGGTGTTGTGGTATATTTAATGATTGCTCCTTATTATGTTAATTAGAGAAAAGAACAAAGAGAAAAAAATAAAGAATAAAGAGATTACTACTCTCTGTTTTATTATATTCTCTGTTTTTTATTCTCTTTCCGCAAACGCCCAATGCGCCATGTGCAGAGCTGCGCTAGAAAGTGAAGGCAACAACAATAAAGCAGAAGCTGTAAATGATGGCATTGTTTACTTAATGGTCATTCCTTATTTGATTGTTGGCTTTGTAGGTTTTTTTGTTTACAGAATGTATAATAAAAAAACATAATTGTATCTGAGTACCGCAAAGCGAACACTTCCTACTCCATCCCATCAATCTTAACACTCATTTTCCCAGTAGTTGTAATAAAAGCAATAATGGCTTTATTAGTGATTTCTACTTTTTCAAATTCAAAATCATTCATCGTTCCGTTAACAAAAACACCTTTCATAGGGGAATAATTATTCAAATAGGGCAACATGCTTTTTTTGCCTTCATCTAGGTTTTCTTTGATAGAATACCGACAGGTTTCTTGTATTTTCTTCAAAATTGTGCCTTGCATCAACCAATTGGCAGTTCGTGTTAAAATCCCTTTGGTATTCAAAACATAATCCATTTGTTCAAAATAAATTTCTTTAGTGAGTGTGTTGTAATTTGGAATCCCAGAAAGATAGATAGTTCCGTTAATACTTCCCGTCATGTCAAGTGCTACAATAATTTTACCGTCTCTTTGCCATAAATCAACTTTTTGAACTACAATTTTTCTTTTCCCTGAACCAAATTCTTTGCCTTGAAAATTAGCGGTTATAATTTTGGAAGCACTTTCATAAGTAGAAATTGCAGCTACATTGGCCGTAACTTTATCTAGGATTTTTGTCACTGGTTTAAAACCAACGGCATCTCTTTCAAAAGTGTTTTTAGGCTTAAGTCCCACCATGGTTTGCATATTGCATTTCAAGCCCAACTCCATACTGATTTTAGTTTTTCCTAAAACAGCATCTGTTACATACACTTCAATTGGATTCAATTTGAACCATGTTTGATATTGCTCGCTCGTTAAAAAAGGCGTACTCATTTTATCTAAAACGTCTAAAACATACGGTTTAAAATCACATGATTTTTCTATGGCTTCGTCAATTTTCTTAGCCATTTTGGCTTTAAAAATAGCAAGTGTTGGGTTGATGATATAGGTAATTGGAATGTTTTTTCCAGCCACAAGAATTGTTGGACTCTCTGTCCATTGAAAATCTTCAATTTTCGAAACGGTATTCATTTTCCAATTCGATAATTTAACAGTACTTGACAAAATAAATACGCCATTCAAATTAATTTCTTTGGTGTCATTCAAGCCCATAAATTCAGTGCCATATTTAAATTTTGACCATATTTTAAGAGGCAAAACCGTTTGAATTTTTCCGTCTTTTTCAATCAATCGAATAGGTGCTGTTTTCCAAATCTTCATTTCAGTTTTATCATCTTCAAGATTTGAATCCTCATAAATTTGACCGCTCATAGTTTTATTTAATTGATTTTCAATTTCTTTTAATGTAATTTCCAATGGCATATTTACAAAAGACGTGTTGGTCTTATAGACCATTGGTGCGTCATCTGAAGGTAAAGGTTTTAGCGATTCTATTTTTTGAGTTGTGGAACAACTATTCAATAGAAATATAAAAAGTAATAGAGATAAAAAGGGTTTAGATTGATTCATAAAGCAAATTGTTATTTGAAGCTGCAAAAATAATTGTAAAATAGTTATAAATAATGTAACATAATCAAAAAAGAACAGTCTAAAAGATATTTGATGTTAAAAGTAACAATCAAAAATAATACCTTTGTTACTACGGTTTTTGGAATCTCTTTTTAATATGAAAAATAAAATTAAAAATTTCACTGTTCTCATTATTTTGTTTTTAGTTAGTTTCACTAATTACTCTCAAACTAAAAAATGGACTATCGAAGAATGTGTAAATTATGCTTTACAGCATAATATTTCCATCAAACAATCAGAATTGGATTTGAAACTAGCCACTATTGATAAAAAAGTTGCTGTCGGAAATTTTCTTCCAACCATAAATGTTGGCGGATCACATTCTTGGAATATTGGTTTAAATCAAAACATTACTACAGGACTTTTAGAAAATCAAACAACACAATTTACATCAGCGAGTTTAAATTCTAATATTGACATTTATAATGGTTTGCAAAATCAAAACCGTTTACGCAGAGCTAAATTGGCAATACTCGCTTCTCAGTATCAGTTAACAAAAATGCAAGATGATATTTCATTGTTTGTTGCCAATGCCTTTTTGGATATTCTTTTTAACAAAGAAAATCTAAAAGTGCAACAAAATCTATTAATCAATGATGAAAAACAACTTTTGAGAACTGAAGAATTAGTCAACTCGGGTTCTACCGCAAGAGGCGATTTGTTAGACATGAAAGCTACAATTGCTGCTGATAATCAGAAAATAGTTGCTGCCGAAAATAGTTTATTACTATCGAAATTAAGTTTGGCTCAATTACTTCAATTAGACAATTTTAAAGATTTTGACATTGCGGATGAAAATTATGAGTCGCAACAAAGTCCTACAATGCTGCAAACACCAGAAGCTATTTTTGAAAAAGCCAAACAAGAAAGAATAGAAATAAAAATTGCAAAAGCAAATTTAGATGTTGCCGAAAGAGATGTTAAAATTGCTCGTGGCGCATTAAAACCAAGTTTATCGGGGTTTTACAGTTTTAGTACTCGAGCAAGTTATTCAGAAATAATTTCTGGATTTGTTCCAAATACTGCCAATCCTACTTCGGTAATAGGTCAAGTAGATGGCACTGGGCAAAATGTTTTACAATCAAATTTTTTGCCTGTTTTTAGCAAAGCCGCACCTCTTCTAGATCAGTTTAGTGATAACAAAGGACATAATTTTGGATTGCAATTGAATGTCCCAATTCTTAATGGCCTTTCTGCAAGAAACAACGTGGAGCGATCAAAAGTAACCCTTGAAAAATCTAAAGTGGCTTTTACTCAATCTGAAACGGATTTAGAAAAAAATGTCTATACGGCTATTACCAATGCCAAAGGCGCATTAAAAACCTATGATTCAGCGGCTTTAGCATTGACTGCAAGAGAGGAAGCGTTTAATTATGCTAAAGAAAAATATGCTGTTGGGATGATGAATGCTTTTGATTTCAATCAATCACAAACATTATATTCTAATGCACAGTCAGATGTAATAAGAGCAAAATATGACTATATATTTAAAGTAAAAGTAGTCGAGTTATATTTCGGAATACCAATCATTAAAAAACAATAATATATTATGTCAAAGAAGAAAATATACTGGTTAATCGGTGGTGCAATTGTTTTGATTGTAGTGCTAATTGCTTTATCAAAAGCTGGAGTGCTAGGAAATAAAGAAAAAGGAATTGAAGTTGAAACTGCTTCAGTAGACCAGATTACAATTGTAGAAACCGTTTCTGCAACTGGAAAAATTCAGCCAGAAATTGAAGTTAAAATATCTTCCGAAGTTTCAGGAGAAATTATTGAATTGCCTGTTAAAGAAGGTCAAGTGGTTAAAAAAGGTGATTTATTAGTAAAAATAAATCCCGATTTATATACTTCAGGATTGAACCGCTCCGTATCCAATTTATCGGGAACAAAAGCAGGTTTAAGCCAAGCCGATGCCACTTTTAAAGAGGCGAAAGCTAACTATGAAAGAAACAAAACCTTATTTGAAAAAGGAATTATTTCAAAATCAGAATGGGATAGAGCTATTGCAACATTTGAAGGAGCAAAAGCAAGCAAAGAATCGGCTTATTACAATGTACAAAGCGCCTCTGCTACCGTAAAAGAATCTAGAGATAATCTTGGTCGTACCGTGATTTATGCTCCTGCCGATGGAACCATTTCTTCACTTGGAGTCGAGCTTGGAGAGCGCGTTTTAGGTCAGCAGCAAATGACGGGTACCGAAATTCTTCGTGTTGCCAATTTAAACAATATGGAAGTTGAAGTAGATGTTAACGAAAATGACATCGTAAAAATTAACATTGGAGACAGCACCAAAATTCAAGTGGATGCTTATTTGAAAAAAGAGTTTAAAGGAATAGTTACAAGTATTTCTAATTCTGCAAGTTCAACAACCACGGCAGATCAAGTGACTAATTTTAAAGTAAAAATTAGAATTTTAAAAGAATCTTATCAAGATTTAATCCAAGGAAAACCCGATACGTATTCGCCATTTCGTCCTGGAATGACCGCTACTGTTGATATTATTACAACTAGAAAAGAAAATGTGGTTGGTGTTCCAATTAGTTCAGTTGTGGTAAAATCGGATACTACAGCGACAAAGAAATTTGAAGCAAAAGAAGATGAAAGTGGCGATAAAAAAGTAGTTGCAAAAAGCGATAAAAAACTGGAATGCGTCTTCGTAAAAGTGGGTAATAAAGCTAAAATTAGAGTTATTAAAACAGGTATTCAAGACGACACCAATATTGAAGTAATTTCGGGATTAAAGAAAGGCGATGTTGTAATTACTGGTCCGTATACTACAGTTTCTAAAGATTTAAATTCGGGCGATGTTGTAATTTTAAGTTCCAGTTCCAATTCTAAAAAAGAAGATAAAAAATAAACCTTAGTACTTTGAGTTATATTTTAAATATTGAAACTGCCACTCGTAATTGTTCAGTAGCATTAGCGAAAGATGGGGAAACCATTTTATGTAAAGAAATTGCAGAAATTGGTTATTCACATGCCGAAAAATTACATGTTTTTATTTATGAAATTCTAAAAGAAGTGAACATCCATTTTAATGAAATTAAAGCCATAGCCGTAAGTCAAGGTCCGGGTTCCTATACTGGATTGAGAATTGGAATTTCGGCAGCAAAAGGTTTTTGTTATGCTTTGGATATACCGCTTATTGCTATTGATACTTTAGCAATTTTAGCACATCAGGTTAAAGTGGAAGAGGGTATAATTATTCCGATGATTGATGCCCGAAGAATGGAAGTTTACAGTGCCGTTTTTGATTCAAATTATAAAAAAATAAGAGACGTTAAAGCAGAAATTATCAGTGAAGATAGTTTTGCTGAACTTTCTGAAAATAGTTTTTTTGTTGGTGATTGTCAGGAGAAATGTCAGGAGGTTTTAACAAAGGAGAATTTTAAATTTATTCCAGAAATTAAATTTCCTTCAGCCAAAGAAATGAGTGCGTTGAGTTTTGAAAAGTTTGCCAAAAATCAATTTGAAGACGTTGCTTATTTTGAACCTTTTTATCTAAAGGATTTCATGCTGACTACTCCAACAAAATAATTAATTGGGTTTTTAGTTGTAAAGAAAAACCATCGGTGAAAACTGATGGTTTTTTATTTTTACTCTTGTCTTGTCCTGAAATAGCGATACACAAAAAGTATCCTTATGGAAAATCCTAAAGAAAGTCGCTATGTAAAGCGCACACAAAAAGACTACACTATGTCTTTTAAATTACAAATTGTTCAAGAAATAGA